>CAVYQO010000001.1:0-208894 GCA_963770655.1 uncultured Chloroflexia bacterium
CTCACGGTGCGGAGTCAGGCCAGGAACAATCAAATCGAAGCGCAGCATACCTTTGACCAGACCGCCAGCGGTGCAGACGCCCAGGCGCTCAAGCTGGCCGAGCTGCGCTGCAGGCCGCCCAGGCCAGGCAGACCGTGGCCCAGGCCGCCCTCGACAACCTGGAGCTCAAGGCGCCCTTCGCCGGCGAGATCTTCGACGTGAACGTCGTCCCCGGCGAGCTGAGCGGCCCGAGTGGTTGGGCAGTGCTCCTGGCGGACACCGCCGGCTGGGTTGTGCGCACCAGCGACCTGACCGAGCTGGAAGTCGTCCAGATCGAAGAAGGCCAGAGTGTCACAGTCGTCCCCGACGCCCTTCCCGAGCTTAAACTGGACGGGGTGGTTGAAGAAATCAGCCGCACCTTTACTACCAAGACCGGCGACATCCTGTACGAGACGGTGATCCGCCTGAAGGATACCGATCCGCTCCTGCGCTGGGGGATGACGGTGGAAGCGGCGTTCCAGGAGAAGTAAGGGAAGAGATTAGTAATTAGTAATCAGTAATTCGTAATTAGTGATCAGGTATGAGCCCTCGTCGATGAAGATGAGGGCTTTTTTCATCAAGATGCGACTTACGTCGCTGCTGCGGCGCTGCGCTTCGCCACATTAATAAAAACTCATACTTGACATTTTTATTTTTTGTTCTATGCTATGAGGTGTGGCCGCGAATAAATTGCGGGCTGGGATTCCCACCAAGTGGGTGGGGAAAATAAACCGCAGATGGACGCGGATGGACGCGGATTGGTACGTAAAACATGCTCAACGCCCGCGAATAAATTGCGGGCTGGATCCACCAAGTGGGTGGGGAAAATTAACCGCAGATGGACGCAGATGAACGCGGATGAATGCAGATGGCGGTTTGGGGGGAGGGGGGAGGGATTTAACCGCAGATGGACGCAGATGAACGCGGATGAATGCAGATGGCGGTTTGGGGGGAGGAGGCGGATTAACCGCGGATGGACGCAGATGAACGCGGATGAATGCAGATGGCGGTTTGGGGGGAGGTAACGGGGACGAGCTGACGGCCAGACCCTCACCCTGCCCTCGATAAACGACTGACGTCGTTACTACGATTGCTTACAAAAAAAGCAGGTTCCACGCCTCCCCAGCGACGTGGAACCTGCAATCTTTTAACCTGCAACCTTTCACTTCTCCACCACCGGCGTGGACAATGTTTGGTCTATTATTAAATCAAGAAGCCTAAGGTATTTGGGTCGGAGAGGGTACTGGATTAAAAAATGTTATCGAATTGATGACTGCATCACAGTCAGCCAGCGTTTTGTCCCACTTCTCGATGGTGGAACGACAGTGTATCGAAAACCACTGGCCGGGGTTGACCTCCACGCTGATATCACGAGCTTTCATCTTTCCAGCACCAGCTAACTCGTAATCATAATCAAACGCTGCCCCCGCTAATCCCGCTACAGTAATCTGCGGCTCACCTGAAATGGTTGCGTTTGATCTATTTTTCATGTCGTTGTTACCATTTTTTACATACTTTTCAAAAGTAATTCCAGAATCAGGAACAACCCCATTAAGTAGGATTTGGGGTCCCTGTCCAATGACGACGTTGGGATCGTCGTACATGCCCTTGGAATCCAGGCTATATGACCCAGTAAGTAGCCCAGGCATAGCATCATAACCCGGGATTGTTTTCAAGGCATACCCGCCTTCTTCACTCCGTATTTCTTCTACTATATTATCTTCGTTTGCTTGGGGAGTCGGGCCTATGCCACAAGCAACCGTGACGAATAAAAGTACAGTGAGAGCAACCCAATTTCTAATTTTCATGCCTTTCTCCTTGCCCTGTTATTCCTGTATCGAAATCTTTTGCCCCCGGATTCCACGTCGAATAAATATTGCCAACATTTCACCCCAGACGAATGATGGTTATGGCGGAACTCACTTAATTTTAGCATCATTTACCTCCATTGAGTTACATTTTTACGTCCATTTCATACCGCAGACTTTCATCCTGAAAATATTCGACGTCGGCGGGCTGGAATACAAGATCCAATTCGATGGCGATCGGATCAGCATCCTGGCGCCGGATGGGATTCGGGTGGAGGAGGGACTTAACCGCGGATGGACGCAGATGAACGCGGATGAATGCAGATGACGGTTTGGGGGGAGGTAACGGGGACGTGCTGACAGGGACAACTAAGGGGGTGGGTATTAGACACACCCCAACATAAAAAAGGTTCCACGCCTCCCCATCGACGTGGAACCTTCAAACCTTCAACCTTCCAACCTACAACCTTGCGCCGCACTAGCTTTCACTTACAGTGATACTGTGCGATGGTGAATACCAAAACGCCGATCAATGATTGAAAATTCCGCTATAATAAATTATCAGAATTTATCACTCGCAGGCAGGACA
Source organism: uncultured Chloroflexia bacterium (assembly GCA_963770655.1). Classification (GTDB taxonomy): domain Bacteria; phylum Chloroflexota; class Anaerolineae; order Anaerolineales; family UBA4823; genus CAZAGA01. The sequence goes on from CAVYQO010000001.1 coordinate 2,416, forward strand.
GGCGGCCGTATGAAAACATTTGCTGTCTTACAGTTATCGAGCTGTGCGGGCTGTGAAGTGGCCCTCCTAAATGCTGACGCATGGATCGATCAGTACCGGCTGACTTTTATGCCGCTGGTGGCCTCCACGCATACGATGCCCGAAGTCGACGTGCTCTTCGTCAGCGGCAGCGTCCACACCGACGAAGACTTGCACAACCTGCGCAAATCGGTCAAGAAGGCCAAGGAAGTGATCGCGGTGGGCACCTGCGCCATCTCAGGCGGTGTGGCCCACCTGGGCGATCGCGATGATATCCGCGCCGAGTTCCTGGCCCAAGCCCAGCGCAGGCACGTGCCGCGCATGCTGCCCAAGTCGCACCCGGTCGACGCCCTGGTGGCGGTGGACCGCTACCTGCCTGGCTGCCCGCCCACCCCTGAGCTGTTCATGGCTGCCCTGGACGAAGAATCCAGCTTCAAGCCAGCCGGGACGGTCTGCCAGGAATGCGGGCGGCGCAAGGAGCGGGAACTGCGCCCGGCCCACCTGACTGGCTTCCTGAAGGGCGAGGTCGAGGCGGAAATCTGCCTGATCAACCAGGGCTACCTGTGCATCGGCACATCGACCCGCGGCGGCTGCCGGGCGCTGTGCACCAAACCAGGCCACCCTTGCGTCGGCTGTCGCGGCCCATCCAACGCCTTTATCGAAAAAGAATCGGCCGCCTGGCTGACCAGCATTATCAAGGTCTTCACCAATATGACCAACATTCCTGCCGGCGAGATCGAAGCCGCCCTGCGCTCTCCGCAGTACGCCATGTTCGTCTTCCAATTCTCCGATTACGACGAATACAACCGCTCGCCGCGCCCAAGGAAAAGGTACTCTAAAATGACCTTGTTAATCTTCCCGCTCAGCCGGATCGAAGGCCACGCCCAGGTGGTCATCGAAGAAATCGCCGGGGAAGTGCTCTCGGCCCATTTCCAGGCCACCGAGATGCGTGGCTTCGAACATTTCTGCCAGGGGGTACCGGCCGAAGAAATGCCGGTGATTGTGCCGCGGATCTGCGGGGTGTGCGCCACGGCCCATCACGTCGCGGCGGTCAAAGCCCTGGAAGATGCTTACGGCGTCACCCCGCCGCCGCTGGCGCTCAAAATCCGCGAGCTGCTCCTGCTCGGCCAGCTCATCCAGAACCAGGCTACTTCGCTGTTCATTTTCACCATGCCGGACCGGATGGGGGTGGACAGCATCCTGCAGGTCGAGGCCGACGAAATCGCCCGCGGCAAGATCGCTACACATGCCTTACGGGTGCGCCGATCGGGCACGAACCTGATTACCGCAGCCGGCGGCCAGTTCATCCACCCGGTCAAGGCTGTGGTCGGCGGGATGTCCGGCGGGATCAGCGCTGAAGCCGCCGAGACGGTGCGCCAGGAGCTGATCAGGGCACTGCCGGTGGCCTGCGATCTATTCGACATCTACTGGCAGATGTCCTTCGAGCTGCGTGAGCGCATCGGCACCTGGGGCGACGACGGTCCCGCTTACTACCTGACCGCCACCGGCACCTCCTTTCCCACTTTCGACGGCGACATTCTGCGTTTGATGGCCCCCAACGGCGTCACCGAGCACAGCTTCCCGGCGCGCAATTTCCGCCAGTATCTCGACTTTCAAGGAGACTGAATACAGCTACGCTGGCCAGTCCAGCTATAAAGATGAAGTGCTGCGCTGCAACAGCCTGGCGCGGGTCAACATGGCCCGGGTAATGGGCACACCCCATGCCGACGCTTACCTGAACCGCTTCCGTGAGTCTTTCGGGTTCCCCGCCCAGGCGATCCTGCTCTTCGACTTGTGCCGCGGGATCGAGCTGGTCTATGCGATCGAGCGGGCGATCGAAATCCTGGCCCAACCGCTCGATACGGGCTGGGCGGCGGTCGGGCACACCCCTCGTGATGGCGAGGGCTTTGGCCTGGTGGAAGCGCCGCGCGGGCCGTTGATCCACCACTACACGATCGAAAACGGCTGTAATCGCGCAGGCCGAATTCATCATCCCGACGGTGCATAACGTGCTGGCGATCGAGCGGGCCTTGAAAGTGGCCGCGAACCGGTACATCAACACTTCCCGGGTGAATTTGGAATTAGAACGGGCCGTGGGGCGGGTGGTGCGGGCGTTCGATCCGTGCATTGCGTGCGCGACGCATTAGTAGCGGTCAGCTAGCTTCAGCGGTCAGCATTCAGCGGTGTTTGTCACCATCTAAACCTTCAAACCTTCAAACCTTCAACCTTCAAACCTTCAAACCTTCAACCTTGCAATTAACTATAAATACGATATTGCATTCATAGAACGTCTGTGCTATAAATTGAAGCATGGATTCTCAGGTTACCCTGTTTCACCTGATGTTTGGCGAACAGGCGCTCACCGCCCGCGATAACGCTTCGGAGACGCTGACGCGCTGGGCGGGGCTGTTCGAGGATTGGCTGGAGGAGCACGGGAACGCCCAGCCGCGAGGGCAGTGGCACTCCCTGAAAGTGTGGAGCGAATTCCTGCCGCTGCTGCGCAAACCTCCCTGGGAGGCCGAGCGAGAGCGACGTGCAGCGCTTACCTCAATTGGCTGCGCGGCCAAGGCAAAACAGAAGACTGCATCCGCAGAACGCTGATCGAGCTGTCTTCCTTCTACGAGTATGCCGCGCGGCATGGGGAAGCTGCGATCGAACCCCACAGCGCAGATCCCGTGGCCGAAACAAAAGCATTATGAAAGGGCGAGGTACCTGGACCTGGCGCAGATCGAGGCGCTGCTGGCGGCGATTAACCCGCAGGATAGCCCGTTGGGACGCCGTGATTATGCGCTGATCCTGGGCCAGGTCACCAGCCCGCTGCGCCCGGACGAGCTGCGCCTGCTGCACTGGGGACAGCTCGAGCTCGGCGGGGAGACGGCGCGGGTGCGCATCCCGGCGCAGCTCCGGTTGGGCAGATGGTGGATTCGGGCAGTGCACGAGCGGTTGAAAGACGACCTGAGCCCAACGATGCCGCGGGGAAGGCGAGGCAAAGGCGGAGGCAGGCGGCTGGATAACCGCGACGCTGCGGGGGCAGGTGGTCGAGGCGATCCTCGATTGGCTGAGGGCTTCCGGGCGGCTGGCGGCGATCGCGGCGGAGGATTACATCTTCACCCCACATCCGGCGCCGCTCTTGAACGCAACTGCGCTGCAGGGGCCTGCGGCCTGGGATGGGAGCAAAGCGATCAGCGCAAACACCCGCTTCGACTGCCTGCGTAAATATGCCCGCCTGGCGGGTCTCGACGAAAGCCAGGTGAACTGGCACGTGCTGCGCAACAGCGCCGTTCTGCTGCGGGTCGATGCGGGCGACAGCAACGCTGAAATCCAGGAGTACTTCGGCTTCGCCGCCCGAGGCAGCACTCGATTGGTGCAAACGACAAGCTTGATCAACAGCCTGCTGCGGCTTCGGGAAAAAAGTGTCCTGGAAATCCATCCCGCCGAACGAAGCAAATTCTGGGAACCCTTCTACCAAGGAGCAAAGTGCGCATGGCTTTTACGCCCCGGCAATCCCCCCGACCGACCTGGCCCGTCTCGAAGAATCCAAGCCCAGCGGCGTCGCTGGCGAGATCGATGCGCTGCGCGTGCTGCTTTACCACAGCCTCAAACACGCCATGGAAAATCACGACCCGGGCGAGATCCTGCGCCTGATCGATACCTACAGCAGCGCTACCCAGCGGATGGCCAATGCGCTCAAGACCCAGACCCAGCTCGATGGTAAGCCGGCGCTGGATCGGGCTCTCTTGGACTGAGATCACCCAGGAGGTGCTGAAGGAGGAAGGATGGGAGGAAGCAGTGCAGCTATCAGAGGCAGTTAGCAGTGAGCGAGCTACTGCAGTAGTGAAGTCGCTGAAAAGCTATGAATACAGGATCCACTCAACATTACCGAGTCCGAATACCGGGCGCTAGGGGCGCAGGACCCGGCGCTGATGACCAAACTGGTGCAGCGGGTCTAATCCTGCGCAGCCCGGCGGCCGAAGGAGGCTTCAGGATTCCTGGAAACCCTACCTGAGCGTGCGACGAATCCCTGGTGATCCGCCCGCCTACGCCGTACATGGTCGAGCGCATCTTACCGATCCCCTGCCTGGCCAAGATCTACGGCCCGCCGGGGACGCTCAAATCGATGCTGCTGATGGACCTGGCGGTGTGCGTGGCGATCGGGCGTCCCTGGCTGCAGGGCGGGGATCTGCCGCCCTTCAAGACGGTACAATCGCCGGTGTTCTGGCTCGACCTGGACCAGGGCGAGGCGATCATGCTCCAGCGCCTGGGTGCGCTCAGCCGCGGTTTGGGCGCCGCGGCGAGAACTGCAGCTTCCGTTCAAATCGCTGCCCGAAGAAGGATTTGACCTGACCAACCCGGCCCACGTGGGCGAGATGTCGCTGCGGATTGAAGGATCTGGGGGCTGCAGATGGTGTGCATCGATAACCTGGGTGTGGCTAAAGGCAACGCCGATGAAAACTCGGACCAGATGATACCGGTGATGTACAACCTGCGCATGCTGGCCGATACCACCAAGACAGTCATCGTGCTCCTGCACCACGCCCGCAAGGAAAACGGTTACAAAGCGCGCTACGGTGAAAGCTCGCGCGGCGCACACCAGCATCACGGCGGCGGTGGATATCTCGCTCGGCACCGAGCGCAAGGACCTGGACCCCGATGTGACGATCACGGTCGGAAAAGTGCGGCGCAAGCCGATCGACCCGTTCGGAGCGCTGTTCCACGTACGAGTCCTTCGCGAACTCGGACGATATGTACAAAGCCTGGTTCAGCGGTCTAACCCAGACCGAAGCGCAGTCCAAGGAGATCGCCAAGGAGCAAGCCAGGCGCGACGCTATAGACGAGGCGATCTTGAAAGCGCTGGTCAGCGGCAGCCTGAACCAGCAGAAGCTGATCCAGAAGGTCAAGGATCTGACGCCGAAAGCGCCTATCCCGCAAATCCGCACCCGCCTGGAAGCATTGGCGGAGGATGGCCAGCTCGTTGTCGGTCGTGGAGCAAAAAATGCCTGTTTCTACACCCTGCCCTGACCGAGCCTGTTTTTTCGTTTTTTCTATCTTTAATAGGATCGGAAAACGAAAAAACAGAGGGGGGGATGGGTGATGGGTGATGGGTGATTGGTGAGGGCTGATTGCTGAGGGCTGATGTGCTGATGCTGACCGCTGAGAGCTGTGTGCTGATTGCTGACTGCTGATTGCTGAGAGCTGACCGCTTTGACTCGACTCGACTTCCGTGAGATTAACGCAGAGCACCGATTTGCTCGCCCTGGCCGGCGGGGAGCTGATCAAGGTTGCCAGCAGTGCGGGCGGGGAATGGGCGGGGCCGTGCCCGGTGTGCGGCGGGGAGGACCGTTTCCACGTCCAACCGCAGCACAAGCCCGAACCGCGCTGGCTGTGCCGCCACTGCACCGGCGGGGCGTGGCGCTCGGCTGTCGATCTGCTGAAGGCTGTTCACCGTCTGCCGTTTCACGTTCAACGGTTCACCAGGGATGTCGAGCCTTCACCGCCTGACATTCATCCTACACCGCCTAACCTTAAACCTTCAACCTTCAACTTTCAACCCTTCGAGGCGGTCGAGCTGGCGATTCGCGGGCTTTGGAACAGCAGCGGCGGCGAGGCAGCCCTGGAATGGCTGGAAGGGCGCGGGCTGAGCGAATCCACCCTGCGCTACTTTCTGATTGGCTGGTCGGCGGGGTTCAGGGTTGGCGACGTGTACGTGCCAGAGGGGGTGGTGATACCGTGCCTGGATGACGAGCAGGTCTATTATCTGAAGATCGCCCTGCTCCCCGGCCAGCGGGTGCGCTGCGGCTGCGGGAAGCAAGCCCTGGCGCGCAAGCCCTGCCCGCACTGCGCTCGGGTGGCCAAGTATGCCGGGGTGAAGGGGAATCGAGCGGGGCTGTTCAATGCGCAGGAGCTGAACGTGCAGCGTTCACCGTCCAACCTTCAACCGGTCTTGTTCGTGGAGGGGGAATTCGACTGCATGGCGGCCTGGCAGCAGGTGCGCGATCAGATTGCGGTGGTGACCCTGGGATCGGCCAGCGGGCGGCTGGATCTGATGACCTGGGCTGGGGCCATCCTGAAGGGCGGCGCGCTCTACGCGCTGTACGACAACGACCCGGCCGGGGAGCAAGGCCGCAAAGCACTCCGCGAAACCCTCGGCCCGGCCTGGTGGATGTGTATCTGCCGGAGGAATATAAGGATGTGAACGAGTATATTCAGGAGGGAGGGGATTTGGGATTGGTGATCGGTGATTGGTGATCTTAGATCTTAGATATTAGATCTTAGATATTAGATTTTAGATTTGACGATTAGGGATTGGTGAATGGTGAATTGTGAATGGTGATTTGCGATTGACGATCTTAGATTTTAGAACTTAGATTTTAGATTGGCGATTTGCGATTGACGATTTGCGATTGACGATTTGCGATTGACGATTGACGATTACCAATTACAAATCACTCATTACTAATCACACATTACTAATTACCAATCACCCATTACTAATTACCAATCACTAATTTCTAATCACTCATTACCAATCACTAATTTCTAATTTCTAATCTCTGATCTCTACATGACCCAGCTCAAGCTCGCTTTTGATCTCGAAACGCCCGGTAAGAAACCCAGCCCGCAGACTGCGCAGGTCGGGCACATTTTCCGCGACGCGGCCCTGTTCACTGCGGCATTCTCATCCATCCGCCTGCGCTCGTACCAGGAAGGGGCGGCGCGGGCGATCACCAGCTCGGTGATCAAGCGCCGCGGGCTGACCTTCGTGGTCATGTTCCCGCGCCAGAGCGGCAAGAACGAGCTCCAGGCGCAGATCGAAGCCTACCTGCTGGCGATGTTCCAGGGCACGCAGGGGGAGATCGTCAAGATCAGCCCGACGTGGAAGCCGCAGTCGCTGAACGCCATGCGCCGGCTGGAGCGAGCGCTGGCGGGGAACCGGCTGCTGAAGGATGCCTGGCGCAAGGAGCAGGGCTATATCTACCGGGTGGGGCGAATGCGGATCTATTTTCTATCGGGTTCGGCGACGAGCAACGTCGTGGGGGCGACGGCGTCGCTGCTGCTCGAGTGCGACGAAGCCCAGGAGGTGAGCCCGCTGAAGTGGGACAAGGAGATCAACCCGATGGCGGCGAGCACGCAACGCGACGCGGGTATTCTGGGGGACGGCGTGGACAGGGGAGACGCTGTTGGGGCGTGAGCTGCGCATCGCCCGGAAATTGGAGGAGCAAGACGGGGTGCGGCGGGTCTTCACCCTGACTGCGGAGGACGTGCGCGCCGAAGTGGAAGCGTACGGGGCGTTCGTCGATGGCGAGATCGCCCGGCTGGGGCGCAATCATCCGCTGGTGCGCACCCAGTACTTCTGCGAGGAGCTGGGCGGCGAAGGAGGCATGTTCCCGGAGGCGAGGCGGGCGCTGATGAAGGGGGAGCATCGCAGCTGGTCAGCAGCCCGCGATCGGAAATCGAAAATGGCGGTTATGCCTTTCTGATCGATGTGGGCGGGGCAGAGGAGACCGCGGTTGGGGGGGCGATGGAGGAGGGGAGGCGGGATGCGACGGCGCTGACCATGGTGCAGGTGGATCTGAGCGGGCTGGCAGATCCGCTGGCAGCCGGGCCGGTGTACCGGGTGGTCGGGCGGCGGCAGTGGGTGGGGGTCGGGCACGCCCGGCTGTATGGGGAGCTCAAGGCGCTGATCGAGCTGTGGGCGCCGCGGCGGGTGATCATCGACGCCACGGGGGTGGGCGGCGGGCTGGCCGGCTTTCTGATCCACGCCTTCGGCGGGCTGGTGCGCCCTTTCATCTTCACCGCCAAATCCAAATCCGACCTGGGCTGGGAGTTTATCGCTCTGATCGAGACCGGGCGCTTCAAAGATTACACGCCGCCGGACGAACTGGGGGCGCTGTTCCAGCGCCAACTGGAAAACTGCCAGCTCGAGGCGCTGCCCGGGCCGGGGAGGCTGATCCGCTGGGGGGTGCCCGATGGGCGGCGCGACCCGCGGAGCGGCGAGATCCTCCACGACGACCTGATCATCTCGGCGGCGTTCACGGCGCTGCTCGACGAGGAAAAATGGGGGCGGGCGGAGAGCGTCGTGATCCCGCCGGGGGATGGAGGCTGGGAAAATGGGGCTTAAACCAAAAATCATCTCCTTTTTCATCTCTTAATCATCTTATGAGGGGATTGATTTAGAACGCATGTTCTTGTTTAATGGGGGGCAGAAAACCAGGAAATACCAATAGAGCCCAAGGAGGACGTGAAAGATGCCGTTTGATAAAAAGAACTTTTCCCCCAAGATTGTGAATTTGACAGCGAAGGAGATCGACGCGGTGTGGGAGCTGGCCGAGGAAAAAGGGCTGGGCCAGAAAGGGTTCAGCGCCGCGGTGCGGATGATCATCCGCGAGTGGATGAAGTACGTGAGGGATCGGGGGATTGACGGTTGAAGGTTGAAAGTTGGAAGGTTGAAGGTTGGGGAGGCCGCCATGTAGGACAAGCTGTCAGCTTGTCCCGATTAGGCGAGCTAACAGCTCGCCCTACAACACAGCGAATAAATTGCCCGCAAATCGCCCGCGAATTGCCCAGCCCGCGAATAAATTGCGGGCTGGGATACCTTAGTGATTGGTCAATTAGGGATTAGGTGATTGGTTGGTCAATGAGTTATCGGGCAATGAGTTATCGGTCAGGATGGGATGTGATAATCGGGGCGGGGGAGGGTGAGGCCGAGGGTGGTTTCGAGGGCGGCAAGGGTTTCGTCCGAATGGCTGCGCTGGCTGGTGGCGCGCAGGTGGCGGTAGGTATCGGCGACCTGGGCGAGGTAGCGGAAGTGGAGGTGCTGGAGGAAGGGCCAGAGGTCAGGGTGATTTTTCATGGGCCAGTAATAGCCGCTGAAGGAGGGAGGATTTTTATACCCCCATCGGGTAGGGGACCAGTTTGGCAATTCCGCCAGGCGGGCTTGTTCAGAGGCGGTGGGGACGTCGATGGCGAACCAAGGTGCAGCCTTCTTCGATTGTGGCAACGATGAGGCTGCCGAGACATAATTTGATGTGGCTGGGGCTATCCACGGTGATGCCCCATTTACCGGCGCCGAGGCGGTGGGATTCGCGGATGGAACCGGCGAAGATGGTGAGGCAATGAACGTGGTATTGGTCGAAGAGATCGGTGATGAGGCTCATGGGATACTCCATTCTTATTCAAGATCGAGGCGGAGGTCGGAGGTCTCGGCGGCGGCGCCTGTCGTGGCACGGTTGCGTTAGATAATACCACAACCTTTTTAGCCATTTCAGCTTCAGGCAAGGGGCAAAGTGAGGACGATGTAATTTTTCAATTCTCTGTCCTGTTTTATGATATATTCATCGTATTCTCGTCATCCGATATGGACTAACCACCCCCAGTGTTTGGAGTATAAGATTGGAATACACTCAAGCCGCCTCCATTCTCAATCGCCACATCTTTCAAGGTGATAAGTCGTCACTTCTCACAAACGTTGCCAATTACCCTGAGCGTTTCATTGGTCTCTTTCGTCCCACGAAACCGAAAGCCAAAATCCTTCAAAACCTCCTCCAATCTCATGAAATTCGTTTTGGCGATGCCATCGAGGAGCTTCTTAAAGATATGCTCCGCGAGGTAGGATTTCACAATCTTATCGGGTCATTTGGAAAACGCTGTCGAAGAACGACTTTCTTTGGACCAATATTTCACGGATGGAAAGATTTTTTACTTTGTCGAACAAAAAGTTAGAGATGATCACGACTCAACAAAAAAACGCGGTCAAATCCGTAATTTTGAATCAAAACTGGAAATTCTAAACAGCTTACATTCTGGAAAATTGGTTGGAATGATGTATTTTGTCGATCCCGATTTAGAAAAGAACAAGAATTATTACCGCCAGGAACTTAATAATCTTTCCGGCTTTTACCAGGTCCCTCTCTATCTTTTCTATGGTCCCGAATTTTTTAGCCATATCGGTCACCCGGAATTATGGAACGACCTGGTTTCATGGCTAACTCGATGGAAATCAGAGTTGCCCGACCTTCCTGATGTTAATCTTGATCTGACTCCTCAAGAGAGTTTTGATGAAGTCAAATCGCTGCCGGTTGGCACCTGGCGATGTTTTATCACCAACGATTGGCTTTGGGAAGAGGGGCATCGCTCATGTTTTATTCAAAGATGGCGCTACACTCAAGCTGATCTTAGCTGAATTCAAGCGTAAACAGACGCTGCCATTCCGTACCCTGGGTGACCTCCTGGCTATCCGGCTTGACACCTATTATTCGGGATAAAGCCATTTCTGTTTGGATTGCGATAAAATCATCTATCGATTAACGTTTTATCAGATCACTGATTGGGAGTTCCTTTCGTTATGATTGACAAGCTACGTCTCAACCAAATTATTCAGGGCGATTGTGTCGAGGTGCTTAATTCCTTGCCTGAAAAATCGATAGATTTAATCTTCGCTGATCCGCCCTATAATCTTCAGCTCCAACAAGAACTCTTTCGTCCCAATATGACAAAAGTTGATGCTGTCAACGACGAGTGGGACCAGTTCGGCAGTTTCCAGGATTATGACAATTTCAGCCGCCGCTGGTTGGCCGCCTGCCAGCGTGTCTTAAAAGATAATGGCACAATCTGGGTTATCGGCTCTTATCACAATATTTTTCGGGTCGGTACCATCATGCAAGACTTGGGCTATTGGTTCGTAAATGACGTTATTTGGCTCAAGACCACTCGAATGCCCAATTTTCGCGGTGTTCGCTTCACAAATGCCCACGAAACGCTACTCTGGGCGAGTAAATTTAGCGGCGCTCGCGATACCTGTAATCACCATGCATGAAGGCACTTAATGATGACCTGCAAATGCGAAGCGATTGGCTACTTCCTATTTGCTCAGGTTCTGAGCGGATAAAAATCGATGGCAAAAAAGCGCACTCCACTCAAAAACCTGAGGCCGCTGCTTTACCGGGTGATCCTGGCGTCAAGCAACCCCGGCGATGTAGTTCTCGATCCATTTTTTGGAAGTGGAACAACGGGGGCAGTTGCTAAAAAACTACATCGAAATTGGATTGGTATAGAACTGGAGCCGGATTACATCGAAATTGCCAAAAACCGCCTGGACAGCATCATTCCAGAAATGTTTGTCGATAATATCTTTGATGTGCGCGACAAGAAACGTCTGGAGCCGCGCATCCCCTTTGCCACTTTGCTCGAAAATGGCCTGCTCAATCCAGGCCAGGCTTTGTACTTCCAGCATGATCGCTCCAAGGTTGCTCATGTAAAACCTGATGGCAATCTGGTTATCAATGGATTTGAAGGTTCTATCCACCAGGTAGGGCGTCAACTGATGGGTGGTAGTCCCTGCAATGGTTGGGATCATTGGTATTACGAAAGTGATCATGGTAAACTGCTGCCAATCGACGATCTTCGCCAAATTATCCGCGATCAGATAGAACAGCCCACGGAAGACATCAGACCTTGAAACTTGATCTCGCAACTCCTCCTGGCGGAAGAGCAAGCCCGGCGTTCGAGTACGATGGCGTGGGCTGGGGAAATTTGAACCGCTAAGGACGCAAAGAACGCGAAGAAATACAATAGTCGCCTGAATCTTTAGCCACAGGCTATTTCATGAGGAGGGTACGGTTCAATCCCGTAAGCCGGGATTCTCTTATTTGTACCGAATGATGTGTCGGTAGAAACACAAGAACGCATCCAGAAGCGCTTGAAATCACTCTGGGCGCTCCAGCGCCAAAACCAGAACCTCTCAATATTGAATACACCTTAATCTCCCCTTAATAATATAATATCCCTATGCCCCCGCTCACCGACCTCGCTACCAGCCTGACCTACGACCTCCTCAAATCCGGCTACGCTTACCTCTCCAGCAAATTAATCGGTACCCAAGAACAGCGCGCCCTCCAGGACGTCTGGTACACCGCCTTCATCTCCATGCTCGAAATCCTGGCCGAAACCCACGACAACGCCGCCCTGCAAAAAATCGCCGCTGCCTTGGACGCATTTACCCAGGATGAAGGCACGGCCGAGCTTCTCCTCGAACAAACCCTGGAATTCGAACCCTTGGATCCTTATTTGCTCAGGGAACGCTTCCAGCGCCTGTTTCCTGATTTGCAGCTCGAATTTCGATTTCAACCAGGCCATCCGCCTGCTCAGCGATTCCGTCCTCCCCGCCCTGGAAGAACAGGCCAGGCAAAAAGACAGCCCCCTCGCCCCGCACCTGACCAGCGCCTACCACCGCCGTGAGCTCAAAGAGCTGGCCAGCCTGCAGACGAAAAGCGACCAGATCCTCGAATCTCTCGAAAACCTCCAGCAAGGTCGCTTCAGCGAACAAGACCTGGCCTTGCTGCGCCAGGCCCTGCAAACCGGTCAGTTTAACATTCCCGTCGACCGCGTTGCCGTCGGCGGCAGCGTCCAGGGCAATATCGTCATCGGCGATCGCAATTTCGTTGTCACCCTCACCCCCGAAGCGCTGAGACTTCTCCTCCCAAAGCAGTACTCCCCTCTCCCCCTCCCTCCCCCTCGACCCTCCCCGCACCCCGGCCCCCTGCCTCCCGGCTCGCGCCTGCCCTTCCCGCGCAATGCCCTCTTCACCGGCCGTGAAACCGACCTGCGCTCCCTGGCAAAAACCCTCTTCTACGATCACAACCCCGCCGCCATCTCCCAGCCCGCCGGCCTCACCGGCATGGGCGGCCTCGGCAAAACCCAGCTCGCCGTCGAGCTTGCCTACCGCTACGGCCGCTGCCTCCACGGCGTCCATTGGATCGCCGCTGATCAGAATATTGCCGCCGAAATCGCCGCCTGCGGCGCGGCCATGAACCTCTCCCCCTGGTCCGATAAACTGCCCGAGCAGCTCAGCCTGACCCTGCAGGCCTGGCGGCGCCAGCCCCTGCGCCTGCTCATCTTCGACAACCTCGCCGACCCCGACGTCCTCCAGGACTGGCTCCCCCACCTGACCGACCTGCCCCTCCTGGTCACCTCGCGCTGCACCGTCTGGCCGCCCGACCTGGGCCTGTTCATCCTGCCCCTCCCCACCCTGCCCCGCCCCGAAAGCCTGGCCCTGCTGCGCAAGCTCGCCCCGCGTCTCGCCAGGACGTCAGACTCAGAGCTCGATTCCTTGGCGGACCGCCTCGGCGATCTGCCCCTCGCCCTCGACCTGGCCGGCCGCTACCTCGCCGACCGCCCCCGCCTGGCCGTCGCCAGCTACCTCGCCGAGCTTGACCAGGCCGGCATTGCCCTGCAGCACTCCTCGCTCAAAGACTGGACGGTCCATAACCCCACCAAACACGACACGAACCTGGCGCACACCTTCCTGCTGAGCTGGCAGCGCCTGGCAGGGGAGGGCCAACTGGAAACCACCGCTCGCCGCCTGTTCTGCGCCTGCGGCTACTGCGCCCCGAATACACCGGTTCCGTTTGAAATCCTCGAAACCGTCCTGGACCTGCCCGAAAACGACCGCTCCCTCTTCGAGGGAGCTCTGAACCGCCTCTCCAGCCTCGGCCTGCTCGATCTCTCCGATCTCGGCCCCCTCCTCCACCCCCTCCTCGCCGAATTCGCCCGTCTCCAGGATTCCACCTCCCCCGAAAGCGCCCTCCCCGCCCTGGTCGATTCCCTGGCAAACTCAACAGCTCGCGTTAATCGAGCCGGGCTGCCTAAAGCTGGTCTCCCCTTCCTGCCCCATCTGATCACCGGCAAAGCTATCCAGTTTTACTCCTGCTTCATCAGCTATTCCACCAAAGACCAGGAATTTGCAGAACGACTTCATGCCGATTTACAAAGCAAAGGTGTACGCTGCTGGTTTGCACCTGAAGATATCAAAGGTGGAAAAAAGCTTCACGAGCAAATTCCAGAAGCCATCCGGCTATATGACAAGCTGCTACTTGTGCTATCCGAGAACAGTATGCAGAGTGAATGGGTAAAGACCGAAATTTACCACGCACGCCAGGATGAGATAAGAGATAATCGTCGGAAATTGTTCCCTATTAGTCTGGTTGAGTTTGGGAAGATCAGGGAATGGGAGGCTTTCGATGCGGACGTGGGGAAGGATATGGCTCGGGAGATCCGGGAGTATTTCATCCCGGATTTCTCCAATTGGAAAGACCATGATGCATACAAGAAGGCGTTCGACCGGTTGATGAGGGATTTGAATTTGGAGGGGGAGGGAGAATGATGCAATTATTCATAAGTACAGTGATCCACGCTGGTTAATTTTAATAACAGCTTTATCGTATAAAGGCAGGGCAGAGTAAATTATTTGGAAGGAGACTAAATATGCAAAATCAAAATAAATCGCACAAATTCGATCCGGCCAAGAGCGAACACAACATTAGAGTCAAAATCATAAAAACAGGGATTTGGTCTTTTGTTATTGCTATTTTAGTTTTTTTTGGCATTTTGTTGTTTTATCCGCTGACTACGCGTTTGCCAGCGAATGTGTTAATCAGCAAACTTATCGAAACGGCGAACTGGAATTTTGTTAGCGGAATTGCAGCGGCAATCACGGTTTCGCTGGTGATAGGCGGGCTGGTTTTCGTTTTTCTGGAGCACAGCCGGAATACGATCCAAGCTGAAGTTCAATTCGCAGCGGCCGAATTTAATATCTATAAAGAAATATTTGATCGCCTGATGTCTAAAGAAGACATCATCGCAAGAAGATGGATAATCATAAACATACCAACCTTGAATCAAATGGGAAATGATCCAATCGTTTGGCTTGAAAAAGTGAAAGAAATTATCAACTCTTCACCCAAGGTTGACGATAATCGATCGGCAGGCTGGGAAAGAATATGTTAAGCGGGTTCTCAATACTTTCGATTTTATTGGTTTTGTGACAAGCCATTACTGGAATATGGATAATGAACTGGCAGAATGGATGAGCCCGTCGGTCGCCAAGGTATGGGAGCGTCTATCACTCTATATACAAGATGAACAAAAGAGAAGGAATGAAAGCGATTATTACAAAGCAGCATGTGAGTTTGGAGATTATTGCGTCAATTGGCGGCGTGAACATTACCCAGAGGCTAATATTATTGAAGACGGGACATAGAGGGTTTAATTTTCTAAATGATTGAGGCGATTGAATGGGCGATGGAATTCATTCTCCGAATATTTCTGAACAGGACGCAGGTACTTCATCACGTAGCTTTCAAGAATTAAGCAAGTATATCTGTTGTAAAGAGCGGTCGCTTGTGTTCTTCGTCGGGGCAGGGGCGTCGTCGGCCGGGAATACAAATATGCCCACAACCAGAGCACTTCTCCAGAAGATATTGCTGGATGGTCTGACACGCTCGGGAACGTTGGACATCGAAAGCGATTATCTCAATGATGCTGTCAAAAATATCAGCAAACAGATTGGTTTTGAAATTACGCTGAACGATTTTTGGCAGATTTGCCGGAAAGCGACGACACGTTTATTCGAGTCTTTGGCCGACTTTGAGGAGAGCTGTACTCCTAATTCAGTACATACATTTTTAGCTTACTGGCTTTCGACAGGCGGCGTCGTACTTACCACCAATTACGACCGGCTTATCGAAAGGGAATGGATAAAGCTCCAATCGGATATTGACGTTCGATTTGCAGAAGAAGGTCCTAATTCCTTTGAAACTTGGCCAGAAGATTTGAAGCGAGGCGGCTGCTTATTTAAGCTCCATGGATCATTGGATGCTCCTGATAGCTGCCTGGGCGCTCTTGAACAGGTGACAAGACGTTTAGCCGGCAAACGAGCCAATCTCTTAACCGAGATCATACAAAACAGACCGATCTGTTTTGTCGGCTGGCAAGGCATCGATCCAGACATACCGCCGTTACTTTTCGATCTATACCAAACAAGAAATCCAGCAGTACCGATCTTTTGGATCCATTATGAGGAAAGCAAGTCAAAACCTATTTTACTGAAAGATGCGATAAAAAATACCAGCTATCTAGTAAGAGAATATGCCAGCGATTATCCAATCTTGACGGAAGCTAACCGGGCTTTTCAAGAAATACTAGAGAAATCGGCCATAGAAAGCACACCTACGACATTTTCATCAGATGCAGTACTGAATTTTAGTGGAGCAATGAACGAATGCACAGCGACGGGGGTTGCTCGCTTTGTCGGTATTGTCGCTCGGCGAGGTAAAGATAGCGATTTGGCTAAACAAGTATTTGAGATTTCTCTGAGGTTAGCTCAGACCTCCGAAGAACGTTCCGCGGCTGATTCAGGAAAGCTCTCTTCTTTTACAACAGAAAGCAGGAAGAAGGACCGATGCATCGCGGGTGTTATTAGAACAAGCGTCGAGTTCGAACCATGAAAAATCAGACCCTTGGCTTCAATCCAATCTGGATTTCGGGATCCTTTCTATGACGGTGGTTGGGTTGCAGTACCGGCCCTGGCAGCTGGTGAAGCTCCCAGGCCTATTCCGGTGCTATCGACAGAGCATCGAGAGATTGCGCGCAGAGACAACGGATCAAAAATCGGTGGCGCTGCATGAGTCGCTATACCATTTGTACCGTGGCAGGCTGCGTTTTAAAAATTTTGGGTGGTTAGGAGTCTGCAATCCCGGTTTTGGCAAACTGGATTATCGTTCCTTTCGACATCGCCCGTTCGACAATTGGCCAGGCTGGAGATATCCACATTCACTCATATATTGATGTACTCGCTTACCGGGCGGTTGCGCTGGCAAGATTGAGGCGCTGCCAGGAGGCTAGAGAAGATATCCTTGAGATCGATCGAATGATTGATATTCTGAAAGATGCCGCCCGTGCAGAGCATTGGGAGCGACAGAAGCAGATGATTGAGCGTGATTGTAGCTAGCGATATTTTAGTGAAGCCACTAAGGAGGATTAGTTATGGCGAATGAAGAGCAGCTGGCAATTTTGAAGCAGGGTGCAGAGGTATGGAATCAATGGAGAGAAGAAAATGCAGGAACAATTCCTGACTTAACTAATGCGGACCTCAACTGGGCCGAACTCAATGGGGCAAAGCTCAGCGGGGCGACGCTGTGCGGGGCAAAACTCAATGGGGCAGAACTCATCCAGGCGAAACTCACCGACGCAGACCTCAGCAATGTGGATCTCACTGGGGCGGACCTGAGCCAGGCGGAACTCAATAGGGCAAAACTCAATAAGGCAAACCTCAGTAGGGCAAAACTTAGCGGGGCGAAACTCCTAAAGGCGGATCTCAGCGGGGCGGATCTCAGTGAGGCAAACATCGGCGACGCGTACCTAGAGGAGGCTGATCTCACCATGGCGGATGTTAGTGGGGCGAACCTCAGCTGGTCAAATCTCTACAATGGGAAACTCAGCGACGTGATCCTCAGTAGGGCGGACCTCCGCGGGGCGGATCTCAGCAGGGCAGACCTCAGCAGGGCAGCTCTCGGAGAGGCGGATCTCAGCGGGACATTTCTGGGGAGTACATTATTCGCAAATGTCGATTTATCCAGAGTCATAGGGCTTGAAAGCGTTGTTCATTTGGGTCCGTCAACGATCGGGATCGATACGTTATATCGATCCCAGGGAAAAATCCCAGATATATTCTTGCGTGGGGCTGGCGTCCCGGACGAGTTCATCGACGTATCTGCCCCATCTGATCACCGGCAAGGCGATCCAGTTCTACTCTTGCTTTATCAGTTATTCGACCAAGGACCAGGAATTCGCCGAGCGGTTGCATGCGGACTTACTAAGCAGAGGCGTGCGCTGCTGGTTCGCGCCGGAAGACACTTAAGGGCGGGAAAAAGCTGCACGAGCAGATTCCGGAGGCTATTCGGTTGTATGATAAGCTGCTATTGGTGTTGTCGGAGGATAGTATGCAGAGCGAGTGGGTGAAGACGGAAATCCACCATGCCTGGATGGATGAAAAAAAGGAAAATAGACGGAAGCTGTTCCCAATCAGCCTTGTGGGATTTGAAAAGATCAAGGAGTGGGAGGCGTTCGATGCTGATTTGGGAAAGGATATGGGGCGGAGATCCGGGAGTATTTACATTCCGGATTTCTCGAACTGGAAAGACCATGATGCATACAAGAAGGCGTTTGACCGGTTGATGAGGGATTTGAATCTGGAGGGAGAGGAGTAAGGTTTGTAGCGGATCGCCAAGTGATTGGTGAGGGGTGATTTCGGGATTGAAATATTCCACAGAACGCATGGTCGAAGAAAGCGTTAATGCGAAATGAAGATTTATTGATGAGGTATTTAAGATAGAGAATATCTTTAATTTCCAGGAAAGAATGAAATGGATAATTTATTAGGTACCGCTCTCCTCCACTTTCATCAGATACCTTTCGCGCAAGAGCTTTAATAACCTCTTCTTTATCCTCGTTATAAATGAAATCGAAATTATTATTTCTATCTATTTCAAATCCTAAGAAACTTGATTCGGTGAGAAGGTCTATAACGTCCTGAGATGAATTCGGATCGATGGATGTCTTTCTTATAAATGTTTCAATTTGTTGTCGAGTGACAATTTTGTATACGCCAGCGAACTCATAAAGTAATTCTTCTATATATGGAAGTTGAGCGCTTGTCTCTGCTTCAAGCGAATTGAAGGCATAAAGCGAATATTCTTCTTCAGCATCAAGAATGTCTGTTGATTCAATTTTCGAATGATTACGATTGATGGCTAGATTTAGTGCAGATCTACAAAGATAAATCATGTCTCGTGGTCGAGGGATAATTCGACTTGTAAGATAGTCTTTCGTGGGGATTCCCTTTACTTTGTCGATAAAATATATTTGCCAAACTTTTTCTGATGTTAGGCGCTCATCCGATGAGGTTCTGAAACGTGACTCAATTACCTGCTGTAGCAAGGCTGGATCAATCCATTCTAATCGTTTGTATGAAAGTTTGTCACGCTCTCGGGCACCTTTCATGATGTAAGAAAAGATATCACTTCGAAGGAAAATTATGAGGGAAACTTTAACCGGTTTCCATGTAATTCCCTGCTTATGAAATTGATCGGAAATGCTCCTGCTTACACTTAACAACCCGAAAAGGAAATCGGACAAAAGATTTATTTCGCTTCCTCTAATCCAAGATTTATCTAGATTATCGATTAATACACACGCTTTTTCTTTTGAAATCAAGACTTTACCAAGAAGCTTGTGTAAACGACTGAGGACGTTGTTATGAAGGATTTCACTTACTTTTGTTCTTTGCTGTTCGATAGATCCTGAGATATCTATTTGACAGAGATTATTAATAGCACGCTCTAACCTAACAGCAAATTCTGTTTTTATAAGATTATTATTCTCCTCAATATAAGTGATAAATTCCTCCTCATCTGGGGTTCGAACATAATGTACAGGTTTATCAATTAGTTCTGTATACACGCTTAAACTGAGCTCAGTGTAAATCAGGAATTTCCATAAACTTTCGATCATAAACCCGTGTTCAGCTTTTGAAATACTCAGTCGCAATAATTTCAGAACACTTTCAAGCTCATAAGCTACTGGTTTAATGATGCAGACATGGTTACGTGGATCATTTTTCAGGTAATCAGCAATCGAATATAGATTGGCTGTCTTACCGCTACCTTTACGCCCGACATAAATAACCGACTGATTAGAACGCAGCGCTTCTAGGAAAAGCGCGGTTTCGACAAAGTAGTCTGAGAGTTCGCGTTGTTCATTTTCTGCAACATCCTCACCAAGGTACAAATTGTGTAACGCTATCTTATGTTCAATTGTCTGCCTTTGGTCCTTTATTATTTGACGTTCGATTGAAAGCTGTCCTTCAAAAGTTTCTAACCATCTTGTAGCGGCGGAAAGACATTTGTGTGCGGTATCATGCACGAATAAAAGATCGGTATAATCAACTGGTGGATAGAATGGGGCGTGCGCGAGCATTAAGAGTGGTTTATCGAAGCCATAAATCATCCCTGACACAAAAGAGTATTTTTGGTTTTGGGATAATTTACTATCTCGTTTTTCGTCTATTAAATGAACAATTGATGCGAAAGACTTGCGGATATTTTGTATATACCAACTAAGCGTTTGACTATTATTTTCAAAAGGATCGTCCAGGATCAAATCTAGATGGTATTTATCTAATAGCCTCGATAGGGCATTAGACGCCTCAGTGTCAACCCTACTCTTCAGGTAAAGTATCGAAGTTTGTTGTGCAACAATCGGATTTGAAGACTTGATAACATTTCGATAAATGGTTTCCTCAAGATTATCAAATGGTCGCTCTTGGAAAAACACATTAGTCAAGTGATAGCTATTATGGTATGACGCATACCCAATATCACTGATCAGATAAAACCTTTCGAAATTTTGCTTTGCATCTTCATAGCTTGTATCCAGGGTTATCCAGATGCGCTTATTCCTTGCAATAGCATAGCCAAGTTCAAACAGTACATTAGGACTTAGGTTTGTAAGGTCACAAATAAAGAGCGCAGAAAGTTCAATCGCTTCGCATATTTTATTTATTATTATCTGACCTGTCACCCCTAACGTTTTCCATCCTTGAATATGTACTAAGCCTGTTCCTCGCCTATTGATTTCGTTAATAGAATTTTCGAGCGTTTCTGATAAAGCATCCGGCATAGCCGAATAGGCAAAAAAGCAATTTACAGGATTAGACATGTAATTCTCTCCTAAAATAGAGTTTGTTAATTTTATTTAAATCTCTCTAATTTACATAGGATTTTTAATGATCACTGGATCGGCCAGCCGCCGTGGGAGTCGATGGCCTGGTCGATTTCAGTCATGAGGCGGATGGTTTCGTTGAGAGCGACGACGACTTTTTGGTAGTGGGTGAGGTCGTCGTAGGTGAGCTGGCGGCCGCGGCGGTCTTTGAGCCATTTTTCGCAGACCTGGTAGCCGCCGACGTGGAAGTCCCAGACTTCGGGGGGAACGCCTTCGAAGTATTGGTCTTTGGTGATGTAAACACGCTGCTGGGTTTCGACATACCTGGGATAGCCCTTGTCGACCAGGTTGCCGCCGGGGACGGGGTAGCGGGTGATGAGGTGAGCGAGCTGAGGCGATTCGAGCAGGTGGAGGCTGACGATCAGGATCGGTGGTAAAAGTAACAAAAGCAACGGTTTAAAAAGTCCACTAAACAACGCATACAATGTACCTCAACCAGGAGGTACACATGCTCAACAAGGAGGACTTTGCCGTGATCAAAGCACTAAATCAACATGGCGCCTATCTCAAGGATATTGCTGCTGAGCTGGGCGTCCATCCAAAAACTGTCAAACGAGCACTCCAGCGGGGCAGCGCCCCCAAACGAGAGCGCAAGCGAAAAGTCAGCAAGCTCGAACCTTACAAACCAAAAATCGATCACCTGTTGTCTGAAGGGGTGTGGAACACGGTGGTGATCCTGCGCGAGATCCAGGCGGATGGTTACGACGGCGGGAGTACGATCCTGCGGCAATACATTCAGCCCAAGCGGGCGCTGCGCCAAAGCCGGGCGACGGTTCGTTTTGAGACCCGACCGGGAGAGCAATTACAGACCGATTGGGGAGAGATCGTCACCCAAATCGCCGGTCAACCAACCCGGGTGCACTTTATCGTGAATCTGCTGGGTTATTCGCGGCGCTTCCACTTTTGGTGCACAGATAGCCAGGATGCCGAGCATACTTACGAAGGATTGATCCGCGGCTTCGAATACATTGGCGGCGTCACCGAAGAGGTGCTGGTAGATAACCAAAAGAGCGCCGTGGCGCAGGCCAGTAACCAGGGCCAGCCGCATTTCAACGAGCGTTTTCTCGACCTGGCAGGCTGGTATGGCTTCAACCCACGTGCTTGCCGACCTTACCGGGCGCGCACGAAAGGCAAAGATGAACGCATGGTGGGTTACATCAAGCAGCATTTCTTCGTCCGTTACCGCTCCTTCGAAAGCTGGGCGCACCTGAACCAGTTGGCTGAGCACTGGCTGAGCGAAGAAGCTGACCAGCGGGTGCATGGCACGGTCGGTGAAATCGTGGCCGAGCGTTTTACTCGAGAGCAGCCGCTGCTTGGACCGCTGCCCCACAAACGCTATGATACTGCTTACCGGCAAACTCGCCAAGCTGCCTGGGATGGCTATATCGATGTCGATGGCAATCGCTATAGCCTGCCGAGCGGCTGGTCCGGGAAGATGGTGACGGTGCGAATTGGTCTGGATGGCAGCCTGAGGATTTATGATCCGGCCAATCCAGACCCGGATGCACCCCCATTGGCCTTTCACTGGCTCAAAGATGCACAAGCAGGCTGGAGTACGGTTCCAGAACACCATGCCGCTCTGTGGCAGAGCACCTTGAACGTCGAGAGCCGTCCCTTGCAGGTCTATGAGGAGGCTGCCCAATGGAGCTAAACACACTGCTTGACCGGCTCAAGATGAGCCACCTTGAAGCACAGCTCGATGCAGTCTGCGAGCAGGCCGCCCAGCGAAGCGAAGATTACAAGACCTTCCTGGCCCAGGCGTTGCAAACCGAGTGGCAGGGACGTTACCGTCAGGGCACCGAGGCCCGGCTCAGGCAGGCGCGCTTGCCCTGGATCAAAACCCTGGAACAGTTCGACTTCGACTTCCAGCCCAGCCTGGATCGCCGCCAGATGCGCGAGCTGGCCGGGCTCAGCTTCGTCGAGCGCGCCCATAATGTCATCATCCTGGGCCCGCCAGGGGTTGGAAAAACCCACCTGGCCATCGCCCTGGGCGTCAAGGCTGCCGAAGCCGGTTATTCTGTCCTGTTTTTGACCCTGGAGATGCTCATGAACCGCCTGGTCAAGGCGCTCAACGAAAACCGTCTGGAGCGTTCCTTGCAGCAGCTGGTCTACCCAAAAGTGCTGATCATCGACGAGGTCGGCTACCTGCCGCTTTCCCGCATCGAAGCCAGCCTGTTCTTCCGCCTGGTTGTCCGCCGTTATGAGCGCGCCAGCCTGATCGTCACCAGCAACAAGAGTTTCCTGGATTGGGGCGAAGTGTTCAATGATCCGATCCTGGCCACCGCTATCCTGGATCGCTTGCTGCACTACTCCACCACCCTGAACATCAAGGGCGAGAGTTACCGGCTCAAGGAGAAACGGCGCGCAGGCCTGCTCAGTCGTCCCAGTCTCGATCTTGGACAGGACCAGGAAGAGCATGACCAGCTCTGACCAATCTCGGCGACTGGGTATGCCAACAGTGAGTTTTTCGCATTCCCGCCATTGCCAGGGCGGTAACCAAAGAGCAGAGGATGACAGTTCCCTGTTCACTCCTCTGCCCTGGCAACGGCGCTGGTACGGCGCTCAGGTCGCTCTCCAGCGGAGCCCTATCCTCCGCACCAGCATGGGCATTGTACCACCCTGCCAGGCTGCATCAATTTAGTTGTGGTGTGCGAGGAATGTTAAAGAATCCAGAGAGGAGGCCACTGGACATTTTGACTGATGAAAAGTGGACTTTTTAAACCGATGATTTGCGGACATTTTAAGTTGATCTTGACAACCCACTTGGTGGGAATCCCAACCCGCAATTTATTCGCGGGCGTTGAGCATGTTTTACGTACCAATCCACGTCCATCCGCGTTGATCTGCGGTTTATTTTCCCCACCCACTTGGTGGGAATCCCAACCCGCAATTTATTCGCGGGCTCACCTCCTAGCATAGAATAAAAATTAAAAATGTCAAGGATGAGATCTTATTAATGTAGCGAAGCGCAGCACCGCAGCAGCGACGTAAGTCGCTTCTAGATGAAAAAAGCCCTCATCTTCATCGACGAGGGCTCATACCTGATCACGAATTACTAATTACTGATTACTAATTACTAATCTCTTCCCTTACTTCTCCTGGAACGCCGCTTCCACCGTCATCCCCCAGCGCAGGAGCGGATCGGTATCCTTCAGGCGGATCACCGTCTCGTACAGGATGTCGCCGGTTTTGGTAGTAAAGGTACGGCTGATTTCTTCAACCACCCCGTCCAGTTTAAGCTCGGGAAGGGCGTCGGGGACGACTGTGACACTCTGGCCTTCTTCGATCTGGACGACTTCCAGCTCGGTCAGGTCGCTGGTGCGCACAACCCAGCCGGCGGTGTCCGCCAGGAGCACTGCCCAACCACTCGGGCCGCTCAGCTCGCCGGGGACGACGTTCACGTCGAAGATCTCGCCGGCGAAGGGCGCCTTAAGCTCCAGGTTGTCGAGGGCGGCCTGGGCCGCGGCTGCCTGCGCCTGGGCGGCTTGCAGGCGCAGCTCGGCCAGCTTGAGCGCCTGGGCGTCTGCACCGCTGGCGGTCTGGTCAAAGGTATGCTGCGCTTCGATTTGATTGTTCTTAGCCAGTCCCAACTCCGCGTAGGCAAGCTCACGCGCGTTGATCAGGTCGTCGCGCTTGAGCACGGCGTCGGAGTACTTTTTCTCGGCGTCATCCAGGGTCTGCTGGGCTGATTTGCGCTGGGCATTGTCTTCGGGCAGGTCTTTGTAAGGGTCGAAATCATCGCGAGCATTGTTAAGCTCTTTTTCAGCGTCGGCCACTTCGGTGCTGGCGGTTTCAATGTCATCCTTGGTCTGCTGGGTATCGATTTCAGACCAGTTCTTTTCGGCGACCACTAAAGCCAGGTTGGCTTTGATCAGCGCCACGTTGGCCTGTGAATTCACCAGGCCGGAGGTCCTGTTCAGATCGTCGAGGGCCTGCTGGGCGGCTTCGACTTCCACCTGGGCAGCCTGCAGGGCGGCCTGGGCCTCTTCGGAGTTCTCCAGGCGGGCCACCACCTGGCCTGCGCTGACCGTATCCCCTTTTTGGACGAGGAGCTCAGCGACCCGGCCGGGGGAAGCGAAGCTCAGGGTTTTATGCTCCACAGGCTCGACGTGCCCTTCGGCGATGACGCCGTTCGAACCGCTGCTGCTCGATCCCTGAGCCGCGGCGGTTGGGACGCTGGTCGGATCTGCGGCCTTGCCGATCCCCAGGCTGCTGCAGGCAGACAGCGCCAGCAGGACGAATATTGCAAATATCAATAGTGTTTTGTGTCTCATCTTCTTTCCTTCAATTTTCAAATGCGGTTTAATAATTCCGCTGGATTTCTAAACACGAACCTCACAAAGTGATATAAACCAAATATCTAACATCTAATTTCTAATAACTAATCTCTAATAACTAATTTCTAATATCTGATTTCTAACCTCTAACAACCTATTCATACGCCAATACCTCACGTATCGTCAACCGCGTGGCATTCCGAGCGGGCAGCAGGCTGGCGATGACTGCCAGGAACAGCACCAGGCCCAGCCAGATCACAAATCCAAGCCAGTTGAAGGCCAGGGCGATCGGGGTTTGGAAGATCGCCAGGCTGATAATGGTCGAGAGCAGGTAGGTGATCGGGAAGGAGAAGATCACCGCCAGGATAAAGCTGATCAGGCCGATGAACATTCCTTCGAAAATGACCGATTTCATAATCTGGCTGTCGACGGCGCCAATCGAGCGCATCACCCCGATTTCACGCGTGCGCTCGAGGACGTTCATCCCCATCGTACCCGTCAGGCCGATGCTGCCCACCAGGGCGGTGAGGACTGCCATGATTAACAGAAATGTAATCAAGATCCCCAGGCTTTCCGATGCGGTATCCAGGGTCGATGTCCCCGACTCAACCCGGCCCACCTGGTAGCCGCCGTCTCGAAAGGCTTGATCCACCCGCGTCACCATCTCTTTTTGGCAAGCCGGATCTTCGTTACAGCCGGCGACGATGCGATAGCTGAAGGCGCGGTTGGTCAAGCCGGTGAACTCGGCGATGGTTTCGTAATTGGCATACGCCAGGGCGCCTGCCCCCACCCCGCCGCCGACGAATTTAAAGATGCCCGCCACCTGCCAGTCATCTTCCTTTCCGTTGAGCTTCAGACGCAGCGTATCGCCGACCTTCAGATCGGGGAAGGCATCCAGCAGGGTCTCGCTGACCGTTACCACGCGATCATCGCCAGGCTGCAGCCAGCGCCCAGAAACGAGCAGCGGGTCGACGAGCTTGCTGCCGGCTGGCGGGGCGAGCACCTGGATATTTTCAGCCACGCTGCCATCCGCGCCCTGGGCTTCGCCGCTGACAAACGCCCAGCCTTCCAGGTCCTGGACGCCGGGAATCTGTAAAGCCTTGGCTTTGACTTCATTGATGCGGTAGGGCTGGTCGAAGTTGATGCTGACGTCGGCCAGGAAATAATGGCCAATCTGCCCGATGTAATTGTCCAGCCCAGCCTGGACGTTGAACACAGCGATAAAGATCGCCCCGCCCATGGTCAGGGTGAACAGGGTCAGAGCCAGGCGGCCTTTGCGCCGGAAGGTGTTGCGCAGCGAAATCAGGTACGGTCGGGACAGGAACTTGATCCGCTCCAGCGTCCGGTCGATGAGACCCTTGCGCTTGGGAACCTGGTTCGAGTCGACGCCGCTGATCGCCCGCTGGACCGAGACGTGTGAGCCGCGGATCACCGGGGCCAACCCGGCGACCAGGGGGATTAACAAGGCAATCACGACCTGCAGCAAGATCGCCAGCGGGACGACGCGGTAGCCCTGGACGTTGAAGTTGAGCATTTCGCTGACAAAACTGGACAGCCCGAAGGCAGCCTGGGCGCCCAAGGGGATCGAAATGAGCAAGGCCAGCGCGCCGAAAGCGACGATCAGGGTCAGGTACATGGAGACGATCTGGCTGCTGCGCGCCCCGACCAGCTTCATCACCCCGATGTAGCGCTGGTGGGCGTTAAGCAACGCGGCCAGGGTGTTGGCGATTAAAGAGCTGCTCAGAAATACAATCAAAACGCCCAGCGCCATTAAGATGCCCAGGACTGCCTGGACGATCGAGGTCATCGGGTGTTCGTTCGCTTTGGAAAAGCGGGTGCGCACCACGGTCTGACCGGCGGCTTCGAGCTTGTCGCTCACCAGGGCCGAGACGCCGCGGATGGCTGCATTATCGTTGGGCTGATCCGAAACGGTGACATACAGGCGGTTGTAGGCGTCCGCCTGGCGCAGCCAGGGCAGGCTGTCGAAGGTGACATAGCCGATCGGGTTGGCCAGGAAATCGCCCGCGGAGGTGGTTTGGTCCAGGATGATGCCCACCACCGGAAGCTGGCGGATCGTGCCATCGGAGAGCTCGACCTCGACCAGGTCGCCGACGGCCACGTCGAGATCGTTAAGGGCTTTCTTTTCGAGCACCAACGGGCGATCGGCGGGGAAGGGTACGCCCTGCAGTGTCCGCCCCAGGTTGATCTGGCTGCCGGCGAAGTCGGCGTTGGCCAGCAGATCGATGGTCGTCCACTCGCGCGCCAGGTTTGCGGATGCGCACGCTGACCTCGCGTCGCCCTTCAGCCTTCTGGACGCCGGGGATATTCTTGACCGTCGACACCAGGTCGTCTTCGAAATCGGTGGTGGCCATCTGGATATTGGCCGGGTTGCCGGAGCATAACTGGCGCCGAGATCGTGAGAAATAATCACGAACGCCCCGGCGATCATGCCCACGGCAAACACACCTACGGCGATGGACAGCACCACCAGCAGGGTGCGCATTTTGTTATCCCATAAATCAGAAAGTACTTTTCGCCATCTAGGACGCATCGTTCCTCAATACCCTTCGCCCTTTGGAAATCATCTGGTTCTCTGCGAGGCGGTGCTGGACAATCTTGCCCAGGGCTTCAGCGGTCAGCGGTGAACCGGAGATCATTTTCATAAATTCATCGTGAGGCAAGACGAGCAGCTCGACCGGCCCGTCCTGAGCGGCGCGGATCGTGGCCAGGGAATTGCCGCCGCGGAGCAGCTCGACTTCGCCGAAGAACTGGCCGGGGCCGAGCATGGCCGCGGTTTGTTCGGCTCGATTACGGGCCTGGATCAGCACCTCAACTTCGCCGCTGGCGATCATATAGAAATTGGCCACCTTGCCGCCGGCGTGTAGGATATCCGCGCCCGGCTGGATGATGCGGCGCTCGATCAGGCGGGTGACGTTGAGCATCTGGTTGTGATTAAGCAGCGGTAAAGCCCGACCGACGGTTTCATTAACCAGCTCGCCATCCGAGATGATGATCGTGCGCTGGGTGCGCGTGGTGATCGTCGGGTCATGGGTGACGATCAGGATCGTTTTTCCGGTGTCGATCAAGCGGTCGAAGACGGCGATAATGCGATCCGCCGACCGCGGAATCCAGGTTGCCGGTCGGCTCATCGGCGACGATAATCGGCGGGTTGGTTGCCAGGGCGCGGGCGATGGCCGCGCTCTGCTGCTGGCCGCTCGAAACCGCGGCGGGCAGCTTTTCGGCCTGGTTTTCGAGACCGACCAGGTGCAGCAGATCCATGGCGATCTTAGGTCGCTCGGCCGGAGCGTAGGTATTGGTGTAATCCATGGGCAGCATGGTGTTTTCCAACAGGCTGAGCATGGGTAAAAGCTGGAAGAATTGAAAGACGATGCCCATATTTTTACCCCGCCACAGGGCGCGCTGGCTTTCGCTGAGATGGTGCAGATCTGTGCCGCCCACCAGCACATCGCCGGAGGTCGGCCGGTCGATGCCGGTCATCATATTGAGCAGGGTTGATTTGCCGCTGCCCGATTTGCCGATGATCGCCACAAACTCGCCCGAGCGAATGGAAAGGTCGATGCCTTTGAGCACGGTGAATTCGCCGGCGGCGTTTTTGAACTGCTTGACCAGGCGGTGCAGGTGGATCGAGCCATCCGGCGCGGGCTGCGCGGCCAGGCTGCTCTGAGGTTCTTGAGGAAGGGTGATGATTGCGGTCACGGTTAGGCGGCTTTGGATGGCATGAATTATTGAATGGAGTCGATCTCGCCATCGGCGAGGTGGATCCGGCGCGAAAGCGCGGCGCCAGGCTGTTGTCATGGGTGGCCATGATAATGGTCTTGCCCCCCTCCACCAGGCGCTCGAAGAGCTCAAAAATCGCCTCGGCGGTCGTGGTATCCAGGCTGCCGGTGGGCTCGTCGGCGACGATAATCGGCGGGTCGGCGGCCAGGGCGCGGGCGATCGCCACGCGCTGCTGCTGTCCGCCGGAGATGTAGGCAGGCAGCTTGCGGGCGTGTTCTTCCAGCTCCACCAGGCGCAGCAGCTCCAGGGCGCGTTGGCGGCTGGCCCGGCCGCGATAGCTGCTGCCAAAATCCATCGGCAGAACGATATTGTCCACCAGGGTGAGCATCGGCAGGAGCTGGAAGGATTGGTAGATCACCCCAAGGTTGCGGCCACGCCAGCTCGCGCGCTGGTTCTCACTGATCTGATGGACGTTGACCCCCTCGGCGAGCACTTCGCCGGAGGTCAGCCCATCGACGCCGGTGATCATATTCAGCAGAGTGGATTTGCCCGCCCCCGATTTTCCGATCACGCCCAGAAATTCGCCGCGGTAGATATCCAGGTTAATCCCGTTCAACGCCCGGAAATCCCCGGCCGCGCTGCGGTAAACCTTGACCACCTCACGCAGTTGAATTTGCGCCGAAGCAGGTTTTGAAACGGTCATAGAAGCAGGTTGTAACGCCATGATTTTTATCTTTTACCAAGAGCCCAGGAAGGTGCTCTTCCCTGAGCTGAAATCAGTCATTGTCCAAAAAAATCCAGCCGGCAGGGCTGGATTTACCCATCTCTATTGTGTATTTTAGCTCAAACGGATTAATAGAAGGTGAAACTACTCTATGAGAAATGATAAATTCCCCTGTCCCAGCGCCGCCGTCCACCACTCCCCTCTGTTCACTCATCACCTAATCACTGATTGACTAATCACCCATTGTGGGCTTCCCCCCCGAAGTTGAAAGTGTCGTTTCCTTCAGCGCAAGATCAATGGCTTCTTCGGTTGTCAGTTTACTTCCTTCATCCCACAACTTTTCAAATGCTTGCATCTTCCATTTGGGAGTGGATGATCTCCAAATCTTTTTCAACCGAATTCTGTTCAACGGGCGGACGAGGGTTATTAATTTTTATACGCATCGTATCAGCCCAAGCGAAAAGTTGTGCGGCGAGTCCGGGTTGTTCTTGATTGACATTGAGACTGGCTAATCCCTCCATGGCATAAATCAAAGCGATCATAAAGCCCGCCTTTTGAGTATTTTGAATGCTATCTTCAAGCAGAGAAAACGCGCGTTGAATTTCACCCTGCCGTAATATCGCGTAAGCCAAATGAACGTGAATAAAAAGATTCCAAATCCGAAACCCGATTTTCTCGCACAATAGAATTGCTTCTTCATAAAATGCCATTGCCCTGCCGTAATCACCTTTCCAATAAGCAAGTATCCCAATACCAGTCAGAGTCATCGCTTCGTCTGTCTTGTCACCAAGTTGACGGGAAATGGAGAGCGCTTCATCTAACCAGGCAACGGGCGAGGAAAAATCTCCCATCCAAATGGTTTGTCGAGCTAATGTTATCAAGCTATTCTTAATGCCAGACAAATGACCAAACTCGCGATAGAGTTTCAGACTTTCCCGAGATAAATCCATCGCTTCGTGATCATGGTGAATAAGAGATAGCCACCCCATCGTATCTGCTTGACTAATTTTGTCACCCAGGGTGCGGGATATGGCAATGCTTTCTTCTAAAAGAGAAACACCTTCTCCTACATTTCCTTGCAAGTGAGTAACGACGCCTAGTAAAGACAGGCTAAACGCCTCAAGTTGTTTATCTGATATGGCGCGTGCCATCTGCAATCCTTGTTCAGCAAGCCTGATCATCTCGGGAAAATTACTTTGCCTATAAAAACATAAAGCCGAAACGACCAGGGCATGAACATGCAGCTTGTCAGTTTTATGGTAGCGATCTAAGAAAACTGTCAGCCATTTCGCCACCTCTTGACAATGACCCTGCCCATCCCAAAATCGCCAAGGAAGAGTGGCGATCCGCAAACCCGCTTCAATGTTAGCAGCAAGCGCCCACTCCAACGCCATGCGTAGATTGTCGATTTCATCGTCCAAGCGATTCAGCCATCTTATTTGATTGGAACGATAGAGTTCAGGTTCGGCTTGTTCCACCAACTTCACATAATAAGCCAGATGCCGATCCCGAATGATCTCACTACCACCTGCTTCCTGGAACTTCTCATGCGCATATTGACGAATGGTTTCAAGCCTGCGGTAACGGGCTTCTGTTCCCTGTCTTGTAACGCCGATCAGGGACTTGTCCACAAGAGTCGCCATCAGATCCAGAACATCTCCCGAATCGATGCCATCACCGCTGCAAACAGCCTCTGCAGCTTCCATCGTCCACCCTCCGGCAAAGACGGCCAATCTACGAAATAAAATCTTCTCCTGTTCTGAGAGCAGGTTATAGCTCCAATCGATCAGGGCTCGTAAGGTTTGCTGGCGAGGCAGCGCCGTGCGACTGCCACCAGTGAGCAAGCGGAAGGCATCATCGAGGCGTGAAGCGATCTGCTCCACTTTCAACAACTTCACACGCGAAGCTGCAAGTTCGATCGCCAGAGGAATGCCATCGAGGCGTTTGCAAATTTGAGAGACAGATGAGGCGTTTAATTCATTCAATTCAAATTCGGGAAGGACTGCAATTGCCCGATCCATGAACAACTGCACAGACTCGGTTCCTTGGATGGCAGTCAATCCGCTTTCGGGATCTGGCAACGAGAGCGAAGGTACGGGATAGTTAATCTCCCCGTCGATGCCCAACGCTTCGCGACTGCTGGCGAGGATATGGAGATTGGGGCAGGCATGTAACAGCGAGTCACAAACCCGTGCGCAGGTTTCGATGAGATGTTCGCAGTTATCCAGCACCAGCAAGAGCTTCTTCGAATGCAAATATTCCGTCAACACGGTCAATGGGGAGGCGTTGCCTGGTAGAATGATTTCCAATACACCACAAATTGCCTGTGACACGAATTCCTGATCGGTAATCGGGGCGAGCTCCACCAGCCAAACGCCATTGGGATATTCATTTAGCAATTCGGATGCTGCTTGAATCGCAAGCCGTGTTTTTCCGACTCCACCCGAACCGATCAGGGTGACGAGGCGATTCTCCCCCAACTGCTTCTTGATTTGCCTGACTTCCTTTTCACGCCCGATGAAACTGGTCAACTGAACGGGCAGGTTGGACCGATATTCATCCAGCGTTCTCAAAGGTGGAAAGTTCGTTTGCAATCCAGCGATATTCAACTGATACAAATGCTGAGGATGAAGCAAGTCTTTTAATTGCTTCTCGCCCAGGTCGATTAGTTCGATATTGGGTGGGAGTGAATCGCGAATTAGTTCGTAGGTTGCTCTTGAAAGCAATACCTGTCCACCATGCCCGGCGGACATAATGCGCTGGGATGAGGCGAGGGTGGTATATCCCGAATATTGTTTTTCATCCGTTATTTGCGCTGTGCCGGTATGAATCCCCATCCGAACCTTGATAGGAGCGGGCTTCCATGCTTCGCTTTGTAGAGCCCGTTGTGTTTCCAATGCGGCGTTCAACGCGTCGCTGGCGGAGTGAAACGCAGCAGAGAACGAATCTCCTACAACCTGAAAGATATAACCATTCTGGTTTTGAATGAATTGATGCAATATTTCGTTGTGGCGTGTCAAGAGAGCAGGCATTTCATCAGGATGTTCCTGCGCCAGTTTGGTCGAGCCTTCGATATCTGTGAAGAGAAAGGTAACGGTGCCAGAGGGAAATGAATTCATGCAATGTTCCCCAGACTGGGAGAATGTCGAAATATTCCAACTGACTATATTTTACCAGAATTATCCTATTTCAATTCGTCTGCCCCAATGTTTAGCCACTCTCAAGCGGAGTGATTGAAGGTGAAACTACTCTATGAGATATAATAGATTCCGGGAAGGTGAACCATGTACGACGCATTCAGCGACGATTATGATCGGTTTGTGAATTGGAAGGGACGGCTGGCATTCGAGCTGCCCTTCCTGGAAGCGCAGCTCCAGGCGAGCGGCGCAAAGAAGGTGCTCGACGCCGCCGCCGGGACGGGAATGCACGCCATCGCCCTGGCCCAGCGCGGCTACCAGGCCAGCGGGGCCGATCTGAGCCGCGGGATGGTCGCCAGGGCGCGTCAAAACGCCGCCGCGGCCGGGGTTGAAGTGGAATTTCTGCCAGCCGGATTTGGCGAGCTGGCTGCGGCGTTTGGGATCACAGGAAAGAGCGGCTATGCGCAGTCGGACGCGCCCCCATCCTCCCCTCCCCCCTTCGACGCCCTGCTCTGCCTGGGCAACTCCCTGCCCCACCTGCTCACCTCCGCCGACCTGGCCGGCGCCCTGGCAGACTTCGCGGCCTGCCTGCGCACCGGCGGTCTGCTCCTGATCCAAAGCCGCAATTTCGAGGCGGTCATGCTGGATCAGCAGCGGTGGATGGAGCCACAGGCGCAGCGGGAGGGCGAGCACGAGTGGCTGTTCGTGCGCTTTTACGATTTCCGGCCCGACGGTCTGATTGATTTCAATATTCTGAGCTTGAAACGAGCGGATGGGGGAGGCTGGGAACAGCGCGTCCTTTCAACCCGACTCTACCCGCAGCGCCAGGCTGAGCTGCAGGCCGCGCTGGCCCAGGCCGGGTTCGAGCAGATCGAAAGCTATGGCGGGCTGGATGGGTCGCCATTCGACCCCGCTGGCAGCGGAAACCTGGTTCTGATCGCCCGCAAGGCCTGACCCGTCGCTCTGATAGCGGAAACCTGCACCGAAGTGTTTTATCACGCCAGCAGATGAACGCCTGGCGTTTAAGATCTCACTGAACTCCAGATCATTTATCTCCAAGAGATTATTCCAAAACACATAAAACGCTAAGCAGCCAAGTAGCGAAGGGATCTACGTCATTCGGCCGTTGCCGGCGCAGTGCAAAAGAGGTACAATCCCGCACCGAGGTGAAAATGAAATATCTGCGTGCTTTCCTTCCTGCTATTCTCCTGCTGGTCGCCCTGGCAGCCTGCGCCAGCCCAACACCCAACCCAACCGCGCCGGCGCCGGCACAGTCAGATCAGGCGATGCCGGAAGCAACCCAACATGCCGAAGCCTCTCAGCCAACCGCAGTGGACCAGGCGCGGCATGCGCCTGCGGCTCTTCACCGCCGAAACTCTTGAAAAACCTGGCTTATCATTTCGAGGCTGTAGCTGAGGCGCTGCCCGAAACCGGCGGCGAGGTGACGTTGAAAGACGGGGAATGGAAGCAGAACTTCCCAGGCGCCGCCAGCGGTGTGGAGGTCAATTACCTGGACAGCGCTGAAGGCGACTTGAACGGCGATGGCATCGCCGATGCTGCAGTGCTGTTGGCAATCAACACCGGCGGGACGGGACGGTTCGTTCAACTGGCCGCGGTGATGAATGAAGCTGGGGAACCGGTGCAAAAGGCGACGTCCTTCCTGGGCGACCGGGTGCAGATCAAATCTGTATCGATTCTAGATGGCAGGATTAAGATAAACATGATCACCCACGGCGCGCAGGATCCGCAGTGCTGCCCGAGCGTCGAGGCGCAGGTCGAGTACCGGCTGCAGGACGGGGAGCTGGTGGAAGTAAAATAACTTTCCGAGATAAAAAAGGCAGACCCGAATTGCCAAGGAATTAGCATGCGGCAAAGAGCTGCAACGGAACGGATTTCTCGGATTGCGTTGACCTGGCTCGAGTTAGAGACCAAAATTTGACAGAATTGACACATCGCGTTATAATTTTGTAAAATCCGTTTTATTCACCGCGCAATAGGAGCTGCCATGCCCAGAAAACCCACCCCAACCATATTAGATGAAACCCCAGCAGGGGAAGAAACCAGCCCAGAAGCCGTCCTCGAGTTAACTCCGGAACCCGAGCTCGTCAAAGAAACCGTGACTCAGGTGGTCGATGAAGCCACCGGGGAAATGATGGAGGTTACCCAGGCCGAAGTGGTCGAGACCTCGCCCGAAGGATTGCGGATCGAGGATATCAACATCGTCGAGGTGATCGAAAACACAGCCAGCGGCATCGCCGGAACCGTCGTCGAAACCTTCGAAGTCCAGGATATCCCCGTGCCGGCAGAGGATGAGGTCGGAAAAGCCGCCAGTCCATTATTCAAGCCGATGCGCTCCATCTTGCTGGCAGGTTTGGGCTTAGCCTCCTATGCCATCGAAGAATCGATCTTTGTCATCGGCAAATTGGTGGAGCGCGGCGAGCTCACCCAAAAAGAAGGCGCCAAGCTCGTCGCAGAGATGAGCAAGAAAGCCAAGATGCAGCTCCCCAGCATGCCAAGCATTCCAGGCCGGCGGCGCAAAGAAGCGGCCGCAGCCGAAGCAGAAGAGGCGCTTGACGATGTGGCAGACGAAGAAGCTGTCGCAGAGAACGCCGAGGATGTTCGGGTCGAGACCGTCGATGTGCCGGAAATGGAAGAGGCGGCGGACGAGGCTCCTGAAGAAGAGGAAGATGAAGAGGTTGACGGCTTGAAGAATAACGTCTTCATTACCTTGAACCTGTTTTCGGGCGGCTCCACGTTCCGTTTGCCGAGGATAAAGAAATAATCAGTAACACAGAAACTAAAAAATCTCCCACTGCGTGGGAGATTTTTTTGATTCCTGCGGATCAGTCCAGGGCTGGCTCGGCTTCGATCTCGGCGACGAGCTGGTGGTGTTGGGCGCGGCCCAGCGGATACAAGGCGGCGAAGGCAATCCCAGCCAGCAAGAAAGCGACAGGCACCGGTCCCATTAAGATTTGAATGGCGCGGACTGCCTGGGGGGGTTGGACAGCCAATTGACCATTATAGCCGCTCCACCCCAGGAACAGCAGCACCAAGGGCAGCGAGATCGACGAACCCACTTTGCGCAGCAAGGTGACCAGGCTGTACAGCATGCCTTCGTTGCGCTGGCCGGTCTGCTTTTGACCCCATTCGACGGCATCGGGGATCATCGACCAGGGGAGAACGTGCACCGCGCCGATGCCAGCGCCAGCCAGGGCGGCCAGGAAGATCGCGGCGGGGAACCCCCAGGATGGATCGATGGCAATTAAGACAATCATCACGATCGACAAAAAGATCATCCCGATAATATAAGCAACCCGCTTGTCCCAGTGCCGGGCTGCCCAGGACCAAAATGGCAGGGTCAGCAGCGCAGCGATGAACACAGTCCCGGCGACAATATCGCTTTGAGCCTCGAGATTCATACGGTATTTCAGGAAATACAACAGCATCACCTGGACGATTTCCAGACCGATCCAGGTGAACAGAAAAATACCCATAGCGAAGACGAACGGGCGGTTGCGAGTTGCCGATTTTACCGAATCGACGAACTTTGGCAGGGCCTGGGTCTGGAACTCGGGGCGCTCGCGCACGCCCAGCCCGGTTATCAGCAAGGGCAGACCGGCCGCCAGCCCAAAAGCCAGGCCGATGATGAATATCTTCGACGCGTTTTCTGGGCGCATGGTACCGATGATTGCCAATGGCACAGTAAAGGCGATCATGCTGGCCAAGAGCGAGAAAGTCATGCGGTATGTGGTCAGGCTGGTGCGCTCGTCATAATCCAGGGTGAGCTCGGGGGTCAGGGTGTAATAAGGCATATAGACCAGGGTGGCGGCAAGGTCGAAGAAGAAATAAGCAGCGGCGTAGTAGGCAGCCAGGGCAAGCTGGGAATCGAATGGCGGGCGGTAGAGCAGCGCGGCAAAGGTCAGGGCAAAAGGCAGCCAGCCGAAGAGCAGGTAGGGGCGGCGCCTGCCCCAGCGGGTGCGGGTGCGGTCGCTCAGGTGGCCGATGATCGGATCGTTAATATAATCCCAACTGCGCCCGATAAAGACCGCCGCGGCAGCCAGAGCCGGAGCTAGGCCGACGACATCGGTCAGGTAGATTGCGAAGAGCACCCCCAGGGTGGTATCGGTGAGGGCAAAACCAAAATCGCCGGCGCCATACACGATCTTGGTGCGGAGCGGGAGTTTCTCGGCAGCGGTTGTTGACATCTTGCCTCCACCTGACAGAATAGGATTGAGCTTACAGCCAGCGCTGGTAATTGCGATGGGTTTTATACCACTGGATGCCAATCGCTTCTAAATCGGAGCGGCTGGCGATGTTTTTATCGTTGACCATGACGATATCGGCGTTTTTAAAACCGAAATCAATCAGGGTGTGGGCCAGCTCGCTGAAGAGCAGGGCGTCCCCGCCCAGGCGCTGAAATTCGGGCAGCAAGCCGATTCCATTAATATTAACCCATTCAGCCCGGCGGCGTTCCTGCAAAATGTAAATCCAACCCACGGGAAATAAGCGCCCGCCAGATTTCTGCAAAGCCGGGCTCAAATCGTGATAGGCAAAGACAAAGCCCACCACCTGCTCACCATGCATCACCAGCTTGATTAATTGCGGATCGGCGATGGCGATTAAGGATTCGCCCATCATCGCGATCTCTGCCTCGGTCAACGGAAAGAATTCGTGATTATCGATGAATGAATCGTTGTAAACTGCGGCAACGCGCGGGATCCAGGATTTCATTTCTTCTTTGGTGGTGAAGGAGCGCACAGAAAGCCCCCGGCGCTGTTTGACCCGGGCAGCAATGCGCTCGACGCGCTCATCCAGGTGCGATTCCCCGGATAGATAGCCAGACAGGCTGTCGCTATCGCGCTCAAAGCCGGCGGCGGTGACCAGTGGATCATAATAAGCGTAGTTATAGGGAATATTCAGGGCGGCGCGGTGTTCGAAACCGTTCACCAGCACCCCACCGGCATCGCTGCCCAGCAGGCCGCGCGGACCGATCATTTCATTCAGACCCCGGTCTTTTGCCCAGCGAAAAGCAGCCTCGAATAGAGCCTGCGCGGCTTGGCGATCGTCCTCACAATCAAAAAATCCGAAGAAGGCAGCCTTACGCCCAGTGTATTGGCTGTGGCGCTGGTTGTGCATTACCGCCAGGCGCCCGACAACCCTTCCAGCCCGCTCAGCAAGGAAGAAATCCGCTTGCGAATGCTGGTAGAACGGGTGCTTGCCTGGGTCGAGAGCCTGGCGCGCCTCGGAGAGCAGCGGCGGAACCCACTGCGGACAGCCGCGATACAGGCGGAAGGGCAGGCGGATGAAGGCGTTAACCTGTTTACGATCGGTTAAGTCAAGCGAATGGATGGTGATTTCTGGCATCGTTGAATGGCTATTATACGCAAAATGTTGGTTTCATGCTGGATAAACCCAAAAGTGAGAAGAAAGTTTCGAGGCTGGCAGGGAAAATTTCGGTTAAATTAATATCTAATTCGATCAAAGCGGAGTAAAATACTCCGTGCACCGCCTCTTTCCAATTCGTTCCTAATCAACAAAGGAGAAACATTCGATGCAGAAGAAAGCTTATCTAGTTTTCAGCCTGGTGATGTTTGCAGTCCTGGTCATCACCCAGGTCGGCCTGGCAGCTCCCCAGGCTCAAACACCGGGCGAGGCTCCCACGCCCGAAGTGCGCTGGAACCTCAACTACGACGCGATTGCCTCGCTGCGCAATATGCCCGAGCTCGATCCGCAATGGCCATCGAACCTCCCCAGGGATCGCAAATGGCTGCCAAACCGCCAGGACGCGGTTCCCGGAGGCGGCATCTGAACTGGTGCAGGGTGAAATCCCGGCGCCTTCCGCGGGAACTTTACTGACGAGCTTTGAGGGGATTAACAATGTAAACGGCGTTCTGCCGCCCGATACCAACGGCGATATCGGCCCAAATCATTATGTCCAGATCGTCAACCTGTCCCTGGCTGTGTATAACCGCCAGGGCACAAAACTGTATGGCCCGGTCAACGTTAACACCCTGTGGGCTGGCTTCGGCGGCTACTGCGAAACCACCAATGACGGCGACCCGATTGTGCTGTATGACCGCCAGGCTGACCGCTGGTTTATCAGCCAGTTCGCCCTGCCGCGCTACCCAATCGGCCCGTTTTACCAGTGCATCGCAATTTCGCAGACCCCCGACCCAACCGGCGGTTATTACCGCTACGCCTTCCTGTACGACCAGAAAAAGATGAACGACTACCCGCACTTCGGGGTGTGGCCCAACGGGTATTACATGTCCGCCAACCAGTTCCAGTACAGCGGCGGCGCTACGAATTGGGCCGGCCAGGGCGCGGTGGTCTACGAGCGCGATAAAATGCTGCTCGGCCAGGCAGCCCGATCGATCCGTTTCGATCTGTTCGGCACCGACCCCAACCTGGGCGGGATGCTGCCAGCTCACTTCGAAGGCCCAGCCCCGGCAGCGGGCGAAGACCCGGTCTTCGCTGAAATCGACGATGATGCCTGGGGCTATTCCCCCGATCAGCTCCAGCTCTGGAAATTCCATGCGGATTGGGTGAACACGGGCAATTCGAGCTTGACCAAAATCGGGACCCTGCCCGTGGCGTCTTTCGACACGAACCTGTGCGGTGGGTCGCGCAACTGCATCCCACAGCCCGGCGGGACGAATGTCGATTCGCTTGCTGACCGGCTGATGTACCGGCTGCAGTACCGCAACTTCGGCAGCTACAAAACCCTGGTGGTCAACCACACCGTCGATGTCGATGGCACCGACCACGCTGGCTTGCGCTGGTATGAACTGCGCAATACTGGCGGCGGTTGGAGCGTCTACCAACAGGGCACCTACGCCCCTGACGCCGCGCACCGCTGGGTGGGCTCGGCGGCGATGAACAGCCAGGGGGTGATTGCCTTAGGCTATTCGGTCTCCAGTACAACGATTTACCCATCGCTGCGCTTCACCGGGCGCCTGCCCGGCGACCCGCTCGGCCAGATGACCCAGGGCGAAGGCACGATTGTCAATGGGTCTGGCTTCCAGGGCCACAGCGCCGGGCGCTGGGGCGATTACGCCACCACCTCCGTGGATCCGCTGGACGACTGCACTTTCTGGTTTACCAGCGAATATTACACCTCCCAGGTCGCCGGCAACGCCTCCTGGCAGACCCGGGTTGGTTCATTCCAGCTCGGCGCCTGCGGCGCCCCGGTGGACCAACCCCCCACGGTGACGATCACCAACCCGGGCGACGGCACATCCGTTGCAGGCACGGTCAATGTCACGGCCAACGCCAGCGATGACCACGGGGTGACGATGGTGGACTTTTATATCGACGGCGCCCTGCTGTCGACGGATACGACTGCCCCCTACCAGGCCTCGTGGAACACTACCAGCGTTGCTGACGGCTCGCACCAGGTGAAAGCTGTGGCGACAGACACGATCAGCCAGACCGGACAGGATATCAACACGGTGAGCGTGGCCAACAACGTTTCGACTGTACTGCATATCGGCGATCTGGATGGCTCGGGGGCGAGTGCCAATGCCAATCGTTGGAACGCCACGGTGACTATCTTCGTCCACGATGCAAACCATGCGCCGGTCACCGGCGTCTCGGTGACAGGGAGCTGGAGTAATGGATCCAGCGGTTCTTCTTCCTGCACCACGGACAGCGCAGGGAAATGCACGGTTACGAAGACCAACCTGGCGAAGCGGACGGTGGCAAGCGTGACCTTTACGGTCAGCAATGCGACCAAGACGGGTTACACGTACAGCGCGGCTGCCAATCACGACCCCGACGGCGACTTCAACCGGCACGGCGATCGTGGTCAATCGCCCATAAGATTTTGCTAGATTTTTGATTTTGCGGTGCTGTGAAAATCGCTGCCTGGGAAAATGCCAGGCAGCGATTTTTGAACCAGGCTTTCTGAGTAAAAAAACCGGTCGCCTTTCTTGGGTTGACCGCTCCAGTTAGCGTTTCAGGCTGGGTTTGCCGTCTTGTTCAACCACCCGGCGCGAGAAGCCATGCTTGGCGATGTCGCTGTAATCATGGCCTGTGCTCAGATGGTAAATCGTGGCAAAGATCAAAGGCTCCGAGCCGGTGTTGGCAATTCGATGGGCGTAGCCGGGGGCGATGTGGCTGAGCGAGCCCGGCGCCCACCAATGGGCTTGAAAATCGCCTTCCGCCGACTCGAGCAGCAGGCAGCCCTGGCCGCGCAAACAAAACTGGATCTCGGGCTGTTCGAGCAGGATGTGAAAATGCCCTTTGGTCATATAATATTCGCCGCCGATCGTACCGGGATAAATACGCGTGACTGTAAACGTCAGGTCGGAAACACTGGTGACAAAGGGGCGGGTGCGCACGTCGAAAAGCAGCGGGTCGGAGGTTGCCAGAATTTGGCGGACAGCTTCTTGATCACCGAACAAGGGGGCAAGATGGCTCAAGCGGCGCTCGTAGAAATCGGCGAAGGGGGCAAATTCGCCGCTGGCGAAGTCGATCAGGAGCTGCATAGGCATATCGTATGGGCGGATTTTATCCATTCTGGGCTCCAATCATGCCAAGGGAATGGCTATTGCTTCAATGCTGATTTCCTAAATGAATTTTAACACAACTTGGAGGCAGCGCTCGCAATAACGAGAGGAGAAGATGGATTAGTG
This sequence comes from uncultured Chloroflexia bacterium, assembly GCA_963770655.1. Lineage (GTDB taxonomy): Bacteria > Chloroflexota > Anaerolineae > Anaerolineales > UBA4823 > CAZAGA01. The sequence goes on from CAVYQO010000001.1 coordinate 43,559, forward strand.
GATGATGCTCAAATAGACGGATCCGGTGGTGTCCGAGACGTCCGCCGAACCGGGCTCGCCAGGCATCTTCCAGCCGCAGGTTTCCAGGACCAGGATCGGCTCAGGGGCGCCAACCCAATACGCCAGCCCATCGTCGATGTCCGCGGCGATGCCCAGGATTTCGGACAGATTGGCGCGAAAGTAGCGCTTGAGGGCCCGCGCAGGGATGCGCGCCAGGCCGCCGATCTGCAGCCCCTCCACAACCTGCTCGCCCTGGCGGATGGTCACCTCGGCCCCGTTAAGCGCCTGCAAGTTGTTCTGCACTTGTTTAAGGCTTAACCCGGCGCGGTTGATGCCTGTGCCCTCCAGGGCGCCGCGCAGCCGCTGCCCTTCACCCCCGACCCCAGAATGAATGGTAACGATGATGACATTACCGGTATAACTGGGTTTATAAGCATACACGCAGCCTTTATGATCCCCAAATTCGCAGCGGCGGCCAGGCACGAACGATATTTTGATCGGTTTCCCCCGGTTCACCTGACGGTTCGGCGGTTTGATAATGATTTCCACACGCTGGCGGCTGTCCAGGTCGATGCCATGATAATTGAGCACCGGCTCTAGCGACTCCGCTGCCCAAGGCAAATCCTTGGGAACTGGGATACCGGTCGAATCTACCGGGATCATTGACAGCGCGGTGGGTTGAATGGCTTGCGGCGGCAGATAGGGCTGAGCAGCAGGCAATTGACTTAGCCCGGGATCGCTCGCTGGAGCATACGAGAAAATTGCCAGGCCGGGCTGGGTGGGCAGGAGTGGACGGAAGGGGGTGGGCGTTCCAGGTTCGAGAAAATGGGCCAGCCTGGCGGGCGGCTCTTGTGAAGCAAGCGACCCAGGTGTTGGGTGCTGGATAGGGACCGCGGGCTGGATGGCGTGCGCTGCAGCCGACGAGGAATAAACTTCCCACCAGGCTAATCAGGAACCAGAAGAGATAACGCCGGGAAGCGATCATTGGACAGGTAATGGCGCGGAGGATCGATGCGCGCTTATGGGTGAGAACGGCGCAGCCAGAACGCGCCGCCTAGCAGCCCGCCCAGGATAAGCAGGGAGCCGGCCACCAGGTAACCCAGGTTGCCCGGACCGCCAGGCTGCTGCCGCGGTGGGTTCGGTGCCGCGGTGGGCAGCGGCGGCGTATTGGTGACATCGGGATCCCCTTCTCCACCGCTCGTCGCCGTCGGGTCGGCTATGCTGGTGTTCGTGGCGGTCGGCTGCGGGATAGCGGTGTTTGTGGCAGTGGGTTGGGGTACGGTGGTGTTCGTGGCCGTGGGCTGGGGTATGCTGGTGTTCGTGGCGGTCGGCTGCTCGTCAAGCGATGGGCATGTGCCTACAGGAACAATGACCCAAGGATCACTCACTGCCTGGGCGGGCAGCCACATGCACCTGCCGGTTATCCGATGCTGCACCCATTTACAGCCGTTCTGCTCCTCCTGGCCCGGTGGGCAGGGATTGCCCTGGGCAAAAACTTGCTGGTAGCTGCCGGCAGCGAGGATCGCAATGAGGATTACGGAAGCCAGGATGAAAAAAAGCTGTGTTCCCTTACGATGCATGTTCCCTCCTAAGATGGATCTCTTCGAATGCGCACTCATCCTATTCCGTGCAAGATCCTTGCCATTCCGAGGCAAATGTCCACCTAACCGCCGGTGCAATGCACGGTTTTCACAAGAAGCGAACTGTTGCTGCGAGCTGTCGTTGCGAGCTGTCGTTTTGTGGCGGCATGGCTGCCTGTATCGCCGGCTCGGAGATTGCTTCGCCGCCGGGAGAGCATCGGCGATTCGCAATGACGGGCTGCGAATGAATTCGCAGACTAGGGGGACGAAAACCCACTGAAGTGGGTTGGGGAGGGAAGGGGTGGGGCGCTCGCAGCCAGGAGATTGCTTCGCCGCCGGGAGGGCACCGGCGATTCGCAATGACGGGCGCATATAGGGAGTCGTTTGTCAAGCTACCTTGTGAAAACCTTGCGGCGCAATGGAAAGACCCCAGTTCAGGAAGGTCTATCCAAAAATTCATCCATCACCCGCGCATATTCTTCCTTCCGGGTGAATGGGATCAGATGCCCGCCGCTTGAAAAACGCCTCACCTGGGCGCCTGGATAGGTCGCCAGCAGGGCATCCTGTTCTTCTCGGGTGAAACCACGGTCGTCGTCAGCAAAGAGCAGCAGCACTTTGCCGGGTTTGTCGACCGGGTGCACTGAGGCGATAATCCATCCGCCCGGTCCATCAGATCAACCAGCAGGCTCATCTGGCCGATAAAGCTTTCTTTATTATGCTGCAGGGTGAAAAGTTCTTCGAACGCTGCCTGCAGATAGGCCTCCTCAGCCGGATCGAGCCCCTGCACCGAGCGCGACATGCGCGATTGGTAAATCGCTCGGATCAAGCCATAGGGCAAACGGGACATCCAGCGCACCGCCCGCGCCGCTTTGGCGCGCATTTTTGGGGGTGTACAAACCGAAACTGCCCAGGATGAGCTTATCCACCAATTCGGGATAGCGGCGAACCAGGACATGCGCAACCCCGCTGCCGAGCGAGTGGCCGTATACATGCGTTTTGGCGATGCCCTCCGCCTGGAGCAGCTCCGCCAGGCCATCTACCACAGCCTCCACCCGCTGAACCTGAGGGTAAGACGGAGAGAGCAAGCGCAGGTGTCCTTCCAGGCGGCTGATGAGTTGGATTGGGCTATCGCCGCGCGAGCCACCGCCGCCAAGAATTAAGAGCGCCCCCTCGCCGCTCCCGCAGGATAGATAATCCCATTCCACATCGTCGAGGCGGATGTGCAGAAAAGGATGGGCAATGCGGAACTCGAGCAGGTGTTCAACCTGCTCTTCGGGAACTCTGGCGTAGATCTCGACGAAGGATTTCATCTATCTCTGGACCGATCACGGAATGGGCGTAACTTCCAGGGGTAGGGGCTGGCGGCTGGTTGCGGATCGAGGGCACAAACCAGATCCCATTCGCCTGGGCTACCGGGCCATTGGCAATCATGCGCAGGATAAAGCGCACGGTTTGCCCCGCATAGGGACTCAGATCGATATCGATCACCTGCGTTTTGCCATCGTAAATTTCATTCCACACCCCCAGGTTGATCGAGCCGCTGTCGGCGAGTAATTCGACCTGGAAAGACACATCGCAACCGTTCAGCCCCTGGGGGCAGCCCACTTCGGTGACAAAATGGTCGCCAGCCTGGATCGTGTAGTTGGGATATTCGCCAAGGATGAAACCATTTGGATTTTGATCCGGACGCACCCACAAACCGGGCTCATTCTCCTGACCGCGTTCGAGGGGGAGGCGGCTAAGGCAATTGCCGAACCGCGCGGATCGGAGCTGATATTGTTACAGCTAATCACCCCAGCCGCAGTGCGCCACTGGGCGTCGCACGACCTGGCTGTGAAATCAAAAGCATAAGCCGGGTTGGGCTGGACAGGAGTGGTCACCAGAATGCGGACGAAAAGCGGGTTGTCGCCGGCAGGGCCGACCCCAAAAGTAGTCCCGCCTGGCGAGCGCAGCAGCCAGTTGCTCTGGTAGGAGCCGCCAGCCAGGGGGGCGGTCATGTCTATCGATAAATCGGTTGTCCCGCCGGGCGGGACCTGGCCGGGGAAGTTCACGGTGTTTTGCCTGCTCAGCAAGGTTCCCCCGGCAAAAACAAGGGCATAATTTGAATCCCAGGTGCAGGTGCTATCATTGCGCACTTTCCAGGTCTTGGTGAAAGCCGTCCCGGGGGTCATTACCGTGTTATCGGGGATGGTGACATCGGAAACAAACGTGGCTTTCTCACAAACCGCTTTGGTCGGGGTGGCAGATGGAGGCATGGCGGTGGCTGACGCCTGGGGGACGGTTGGCGTCCCCACCTGGAGGGTTGCCTGGACAGTTTGGGTGGCTGCCGCCATTTCGGTTTGAAATGCATACTCGGTGACTTGAGCCATCAAGGTGCTGGCTGCCTGGGTAGGATCGACCTGGCTTTGGCCCCCGTTCCCCCGGCGGGAGAACAAAAACCACAGGCTGACCAGGATCACACACACCACAACGACCAAAGCGATCGCCAGGATGATCATTTGGGTGAGATCGCGGCGGGGCAATCTCGAATCTCCAAGCGAAACCGGCGCTGGCTGACCACCCGGAGGCGCGCCGGAACCGGTTGACGCCGGCGGCGTTGGCGGCCTGGCGCTGGAAGCGGCAGCAGCCGGGCTCGGCTGAGCAGCCTGGGTAAGTCCAACCCCTACTGCAGTGGCAACGGTTACGCCTGGGATGCCAACTCCTCCACCCAGGCGGGTGTAAGCCGCCGTCAGGGCAGCGTTGACGGCATTCATACCCGGCAGGCGGGCGTTGCGGTTTGTCTGCAGAGATTGCTGGATCAAGCGATCGGTTTCAGCAGAAATCTGCGGGTTAAGCTGGCGGGCAGGAATCAGGCTGGCCGCGCCCGTGGCCAGGTCGACGCTGCTCGGAGGAACCACGCCAGTGAGCAGGGTGTAAAGAGTCGCCCCGAAGGAATACACGTCGCTGCGCGGATCCAGGACGCTGGATCCATACAGCTCTGGGGCAGCGTATCCGGGGGTCGGCGGCACGCCGCGCCCATTTTGTGCCGTAAAGCCCAGATCCACCAGGACAGCTCTGCCGTCTGGGGCAATTTTGATATTTTCTGGCTTAATGTCGCCATGAATAACGGGCGGAACCTGGCTGTGCAGGTAGGTCAGCGCAGAGCTGACCTGCATCATCCAGGGGATCACCTGCGTCTCGGCCAATCCTTTAAATGAAGGCGCTCCACCCGCTCCGCCGGGCAGACCGGCGTCGGCAGGTTTGAGGAAAATGCTTAAATCATTACCTTCGATATACTCGATCACCAGGTAATCACCTTGGCCGGTAATCGAGAAGAAATCGTAAAAGTGCGCCAGGTTTGGATGGTCCAATTTGAGCAGACGCTCTGCCTCGCTGCGAAATGACCCGGCGAGGTCCTGATTCTCTTCGCCAGCGGTGTAGCGGCGTTCCTTAAGCACGCAAACATTTTGATTGTACAGATCCCAGGCTCGATAGACCGACCCAGACTGGGTTTGATGGATCAGCGCCGCTATGCGGTAGCGATCATTAAGAATTTGACCTTGTTCGAGTGTCATATTTATTTGCTCCTGGCCGGTGGTGGAAAAAACCGGCGTTTATTTTTCCTTCGCCTCACGATTGATAATCGCCAGGGTCATGCGCGAGATACATACCAGGCGGCCCTGCTCATCACTAATGCGAATCTCCCACACCTGGGTCGACCCGCCGAGATGCACTGGTCGAGCCAGGCCAATCACCCAACCGGAGGTGACCGAACGCAAATGATTGGCGTTGATCTCCATCCCGACCGGAATTTTCTGGCTGATGTCCAGGGTCAGGCTCGCCGCTACACTGGCGAGGGTTTCTGCCAGGGCGACCGAGGCGCCACCGTGCAAGATTCCAAACGGTTGGATGGTGCGAGAATCCACCGGCATGCGCGCGGTGACGCTGTCTTCGCCAATTTCGGTGAATTCGATCCCAAGATTCGAAACCATCGTCTCTTTGCGGGTTAGATTTAGCTGTTCGGGGGTGACCGTGTTGACCCAAATGGACATTTTCAGACTTCCTGTGCGGTTATTTTAAAGGTTTTCTTGAGCAAGGCTGCCTCGGCGGAAGAAGGTCCTGCATACAAAGCATAGACCCCAGGCTCCACTTGCCAGCCAGCCTGGTCTTCGGCGTAATAAGCCAGGTTCATGACGGGAATTTTCAGGTTAACCGGTAGAGTCTCCCCAGGTTTCAAATGGATGCGTTGAAAACCCTTGAGCTCTTTAAGCGGGCGCTCGACGGCTTGACCCGGAGCGCCAACGTAAAACTGGACAACTTCATCGCCGGGGCGAGTTCCGGTATTGGTAACCTGGACGTTAGCCTGCAGGACGCCATCGACGGGGATTTCCTTCTCAGCAATCGTCAGCTCGGTGTAAGCAAAAGTGGTATAGCTCAACCCAAAGCCAAATGGAAATGCCGGTTCCTGGCCTTTGCGCTCCATCAAGCGATAGCCGTGATAATAGCCGTATTCTACACTGGGCGAGTGATTATCGAAAGGTGGGAGCTGGCTTTCATCCTTGGGGAAGGCCACCGGTAAGCGCCCGCTGGGATTGGCCTGCCCAAACAGGATATCAGCCAGGGCATGCCCGCCTTCCATCCCGGGATACCAGATGTGCAATATTGCCGGAATATAATCTTTCCAATTTTCGATAATGACCACCCCGCTGCCCATGATCACGACCACGGTGCGCGGGTTAACCGAGACGATTGTCAGGATCAAGGCCATGTCGCTTTCAGGCAAATGCAGAGTGCGGCGATCACCGCCGCGGGTGATCATATTTTCACCCTCATCCTTATCCGTGAAACCGACAAATATCAAAGCCGCGTCAGAACGGCGGGCGTCGGAAGCTGCCTCAGCCGGCGCTAAACCCAGGTTATACAAGACTTCAAAGCGATCTTGGGCAAAAGCCTGGATTCCTTCAAGAGGGGTTACCACTGCGGAGGGGCGGGTCCGGCTGCTGCCCTGGTCGCCGATATTCGCTTGCTTTGCCAGGCGACCGATCACCGATAGGCGGGTCAGCTTATAGGCTGGCAGCGGCAAGACGGGCTCATTCAAATCGCGATCGGCAAACGAGCCAAAACGCATGGCGTCGCTGACGCGCAGGTTGTACTGCACCGGACTGGCGGCGCGGGAGAGCGAAAACATGTTAGAGAAATCGCGTTTTTGTTCTGGAAAAAGTCTTTGGCCGGCTGGCGGTTCGTTTTTCAGCAAGACAATCGACTCTACCGCAGCCTGGCGGGCCAGAGCGCGATGCTCGGGGCTGGCAGCTAGCTCTGCCGGGTAAGGGGACTCCTGGGTGTGCGCCCCTACATTCCTTCCCACCTGAGCAAAACGGATCTTTTGACGCAGCAAACGGAGCACTGCCTCATCAATCACTTTCTCGGGAACCTGGCCATTCTCCACCTGGCGCTTAAGCCGGCGGGTGAAGTGTTGGCGAAATGGCATTTCAAGGTCCAAGCCGGCTAACGCGGCTGCCTTGCCATCGTGGACGCCCAGGACAAAATCGCTCATCACAAAGCCCTGGAATCCCCACTCGTCCTTGAGAATCTCTCTCAGCAGATGCGGATTTTCTGCACAATACTCACCATTGACCTGGTTGTAAGCGCTCATCACACAGGCTGCGCCTTCGTCGACGCAGCGCTTGAAGTGCGGCAGGTAAATTTCGCGGAGGGTACGCTCGCTGAGGCGAACATCTACTTTCATACGGGTATCTTCGATGGAATTGCAGGCAAAATGCTTGACACAAGCCATGACATGACGCTGCAGGCCGCGCACCAAAGCCGCGCCCATTTCGCCGAGGTGGTAAGGATCCTCCCCGTAGGTCTCTTGAGCGCGCCCCCAGGCCGGGTGGCGCAGCAGGTTAATACACACCGCGGCGACCAGGTTGGCTCCCAGGGCACGCGCCTCCATCCCCATGGCTTCCCCAATGCGCTCTTCCAGGGCAGGATCCCAGGTGGCGCCGCGCGCCGCGGTAACCGGGAAAGTGGTCCCCTGCTTCATCACCACCCCGCGTGGGCCATCGGTGAAACGGATTCCCGGCAGGTTGAGCCGCTTGTTTTCGCCGGACAAGAAAGGTTTGTTGTTATAGCTGATCGCCAGCCCAAAGATAGCCGGGAATACCCCGTGATTCCCCGACATCTGGCTTATTTTTTCCTGGAAAGTCATCTGATCTAAGAGACCCTGAGCCTTGGCGTCGATTTCATCAGGGGATAGGACAAGGTCGCTGGACAAAGCGCCCCATTCTGCGGTGTTATTCTGTGACTTGGCCATTCAGTCTCCTCAACGGCCAGCCCACGGCGAATCCGCGGCGCGGGACTGGGCAAGATTGTTCATGGGTTTATTGTATCCAGAAATCAAGGAAAAGTCGTATCGACTACTTCAACTTTAGGAACATAAAGACCCTCTGCTGCCAGAAGGCTCGGGCTTTCTACCACCAGATAGAACTCATCTCGTCCGGTGCCGAGGATGACTCCATCGCCGGCGTCCTTATCGCTTTCGCGATGGGTGAGCGAGACGCGGAATTTCATCCCAGGCAGCAGGTGGATCCGGCGATTAATATCTTCGAGGGGTTGGATGATGGGTTTGCCTTTTAAATCGACGCCTTTGAACACATTACAAAGACTCTTGGTCACCGCGGGATGCAGTGTTACCCATTTGCTTACACTGGCATCGGCGGTCTCTTCCTGGCGGATGTAATTCCCGACCGCCGCCGCATTCGCGGCACATTCGACAACCTGCAAGAATAGACCATTGGGAGCATTAATGACTCCATTCCCAAAGTCATGCAGGCTGAGCTTTTGGGTTTTGGAAACTGCCAGGTGAGTGCCCAGCGGCAGGCGCACCGGCGGGACGACCGGCTCCATTTTGGGCCGGCCCATGTTATCGCGCAGGGTGAAGCGAAAGAGACGCACATCGCTGCGAATGACCAGGTAGGGTTTGCCAGGTTCAACAACCTGGACAATTGGTTTTTCGTCCTCAGCCTTGGGGGTAGGCGGGGCTTCGACCACTTTTTTCGGGCGAACCCGCTGCGGCAGTGGAACGCCGGGTAGGATGCGATCCCAACGGAGCATATTGAAAAGCTTCAGGTCCATGTTCTTCTTTGGATCGGGATCCTGGACCAGATCATGGGCAGGTACGAATCCTACGAAGATTAGGGGGTTGCCAGCCAGGTCGCTCAAGCGGCGCAGCCGCAAACCGATAGGGCCGGTTTCGAAAGTCATCACAAAACGCCCATCGATCATATCGAAAACGCCAACAACAACCGCCTCGTGACGCCAACGCAGATACTGCAGGTCGGTGTCGCCGGTGACCTTGCGTTCGGCCATGATCGCCTTGATTTCCTTCTCCGACTTGCCTTGTTTTTTCAAGTCTTGTTGGGTTGGAAGCTGGCGGGTGCGGGTGTACGTTGTGCCAACGGCTTGATAATCCCAACCATCACTTTCGGCTTCCTCTTTCTCCAGCGCTTTTTTGCTAACCTCACCTTTTTTCTGACCATCCTGCTGAGCCTGGAAATCCGTGGGGGCGAGTTTAAAACCCTTCAGCGGATGGGCAACTTGCCAGGCGTTGGGTTGGGTATCGACCCATTCCAACCACAAAATGCTCGCTCCGCTGCGAAAATCGGTCTCGGCTGGGGCTTGAACGAAGTAAGCGCGTGGATCATCTGCTGGCTGGCGCATGTACCAGACCGGCTTGGAAGTCAGGCCGGCGGCAGGGGTCAGACCGCGCAAGTGCTGGATGTGTTCGGCGATCTCGTTGCAGACTGCCCGGGTGACGACCAGATCCAGGCTCTCGCGGTGTTTCTGGCGCCAGGAGGTGATATCCTTTTGCTCCCAGGTGGCCAAAATTTCCCGCCAGCGATTATTCTGCCATTTCCAGCGATCCGGCGAAGCGGCTTCCCAATCTGGGTCGGCGACCTGCAAGCGCAGCGGGGTGAATTTGCAGATTTCTGCCCAGACCCAATTCGGCATAGGTTGTTTTGTCGGGTCGCGTTGGGCCTCAGCCAGCGATTCCTGGCGATAGCGAACCAGCTCTTTCAGGCAGGCGTTGTCGTCCGGAAGAGCTTCGATCCCGTCCAGGGTTTCAGTGGTGCACACTTCTAGCAGGGTGCGTTTATCGGATTGGTTCAGTAAGGCTAGCTGTCGTTCGCGGAGCTGCTTTTCCTTGCGGATCAGGTGGGACCGGGCGGCTGGACAGGCGCTGGGCAGCCGCACGGCAGGCCTGGAGCAGTGGATCGCCGGCCAAGGTTTTGACATCATCGTCCACATCTTCGCGCTTGAGGTTTTCGAGCAAGGCTCGCGGTTCGGCAAACGAGCTGTGTGAGCTCATGTAGCGCATTCCTGAAAAATGAAACACCATGTACAACACCCATTCTGGAAAGCGATCTGGCTCACGATTGACCCATTCGATGATTTCTTTCAAGAGCTGGGCTTGTGCGGCGAGCGTGTCGGTGCTGAGCGCATCCCAACGTGCTTTTTTCTGGTTCATTTCCCAGCGGAGAATATCTTTATCGGTGACATTCTCCCCGGGAAGCTCGGCTTCCTGGCGGAACAGATCACGAAATGCTTGCAGATCCGCCACGACCTGCCTGGCCTCGACGATATCCACCTCGATGAGATCGGCTTGCGCCTGGAAAAAATTCTGTCTTTCGGTGGAGTTGGATGGCCAGGCCTTTTTCTTGAGCACCACTTCCTGCTGCTCGATCAGGTCGTCGAGCTTCTCCTGAGCGCGCCGGATCTGCTGGTCGACATAATAAGTCTGCTTGAAGCGGGTTGCCTCCGGTGTGGTGACTTTGATCTTTCCAAAGGTGTTTGGTTCGGCTATTTTCTTCGCTTCAATTGCCGCGTCCAACTTCTGCTGGACGATGACGCGTTGGGATTTCATCGCCTCACGAGCCTGTTCCAGGCGGGCCAAGAGGGCTGGATCGGATTTACCCAGGGCGCGGTACTGCTGAACGAGGTCGATTTCGGTGTAATAGAGCAGGAAATCACGCAGTTTTTCGAGGCGAAAGGGATAAATTTTTTTCAAAAGCACCGGGTTCTGCCAGTTGAAATTGTAGCGGATCGTCTTGCCATCGGCAGTCAGGAAAGGCTCATCGCTTTCGAACAACAACTCGGGGGGAACGGTCAGGTAGATATCGGGGATCGCCGGGGCAGCGACCGGAGCGGCTTCGGCGACGGCTGCGCCAGCCTCCATCGCTTCACCAGGACCGGCTTCGCCTGGAACGACCTCTAGGGGTGCGGGCGCTGTGGGCCTGGGGCGACGAAGAAAGCGGCGTAAGAATTTAGCAATAAAGATGATCAAAAAAACGCCGGTTAAGATCATCAAGCCCAGGCGTACGATCATCGCTAAGGAGTTATCCGATTTGGAACGAGAATTACGAGGACCTTCAGACATCCCTTTGCCTCCTCTGTAAAATACTGCTATTGGGTCGCTTCATTATTATAGCAAAAAGCAACACCCAGCAGAAGATCGCTGAAGTTTTGATTATAATATCTATCGAGATCCCTCAGGAGGCCCAAAATGCACATTCGCCCCGATACCGGCTTGACTTTCGATGACGTGTTATTAGTGCCGCACCGCTCCAATGTGCGCAGCCGCCAGGATGCCGATACCAGCACCTGGCTTACCCCGAGCATTCGCATGGCGATACCGATCGTATCCGCAAACATGGATACTGTGACCGAAGCGCGGATGGCAATCGCCATGGCTCGGCAGGGAGGGGTCGGAATCCTGCACCGCTTTATGAGCATTGAGCAGCAAGCCGAAATGGTGCAGAAGGTCAAACGGGCCGAGAGCCTGGTGGTCGATAACCCAATCAGCATCTCACCAGAGGTCAGTATTGCCGAAGCGCGCCAGCGGATGAGCGATGCCGATGTGGGTGGGCTGATGGTGACCGATGCGGACGGCGTGCTGGTCGGGCTGGTAACCACCCGTGACATTTTACTGGCAAACGATGGCGCGGCGCCGGTGAGCACGGTAATGACGCCTCGCGAGCGCCTGGTAACTGCGGGGAGGGATGAGACCCCGGAGGCTGCCCGCCAAAAGTTGTTTGCCTACCGCATCGAAAAATTGCCCCTGGTAGATGGGGATGGCCGCCTGGCAGGTTTGATAACTGCCCAGGATATTATCAAGATCCTGGAACATCCCAACGCCACCAAGGATAAACGCGGCCGGCTGCGGGTGGGGGCAGCGATCGGCACCCGCGCCGATGATCTGGAAAGGGCTGCGGCGTGTGTGAAAGCGGGGGCGGATGTGTTGGTGATCGATATTGCCCATGGCCATTCAGAGCACACCCTGCAAATGGTGCGCGAACTCAAAGGACAATTTCCGCGCACCCCAGTGATCGCTGGTAATGTCGCCACCGCCCAGGGTGTGGCCGACCTGGCTCAAGCCGGGGCTGAAGCGGTTAAAGTTGGGGTCGGTTCAGGCTCGATCTGCATTACGCGGGTGGTCACCGGTTTTGGCGTGCCACAATTGACAGCGATTTCAGACTGCGCCGAGGCCGGGCGGCAATTAAATGTTCCAATTATCGCTGACGGCGGGATCCAAACTTCTGGAGATATCGTCAAAGCAATTGCTGCGGGCGCCAGCACGGTGATGATGGGCAGCATGCTGGCCGGCACGGACGAGAGCCCTGGGGCGCCGGTGATCCGTGAGGGACGCCGCTACAAAATTGTGCGCGGTATGGCCTCCCTGACTGCCAACGTTGAGCGGAAAGCCTTAGATAAGGGCAGCCTGGTGGCTGAAGAAGATTGGGGCGAGATTGTCGCTGAAGGGGTGGAGGCAATCGTCCCTTACCGCGGCTCTGCCAGCGATATCATTCACCAGTTGGTTGGCGGTCTGCGCTCCGGATTGAGCTACGCCGGGGTGCGCACGATTGCCGAACTGTGGGAATCTGCCGAGTTTATCCGCATCACCGGGGCTGGTCAGAGCGAATCAGGGGTGCACGACGTTTCGAAAATATAGACTGCCGGCAGCCACGGTAAAACCAACCTGCTCAAAAAACAGGTTGTTACAGCTTCTACCAGCAGTCTAAATTCACTAGCAGACGAGCTGGGCAAGGCTATTAGAAGCTTTGCCCAGCTCGTCATCGTCTAACTCACGGATCGCCAAGCGGGATGCACAGGGTTTGACCGCTGTAAATCAGGCTTGGGTTTTTCAAGTGATTGACCCGCGCGATCGCGCTAGCCGGGACATTGTAGCTCATGCCGATTGCCCAAAGGGTATCGCCGCGCTTCACGGTGTACCATAATGGGCAGCTTGAAGTATGCTTGGGCTTCTTCGGCTTGTCAGGATAGGTCTTATCCTCATCGATCATGTGAGTCTGGATATTGATAAATTCCAGCTCTGTACATAATCCGGTCGCTTCCAGGTCATCCAGGTGTACCACCGGATCAGTGATCGAAGTCCATCCTGGAGCCACCGCCTCTTCGACGATGTAATCTCCTGGCGTCAGACCATTGAAGCGGACGTAGCCGGTGCCATCTGTGATACCGATAACCGGGGTGCCGCCATAGGCTGGGGTGACTGTGAACTGCCAGCCAGGCAGACCTGCGCCATCGATTTTATCCTTCTTCCAGATGTCGATGCAGGCATAGTTGGTGCGGTTCTTGAAGCGCACGGTGGTGCACTCGAACGGCTTCGTAATTTGCACCTCGAATTTGGGCGATGTCACTGGCTCCCAACCCTCTTGCAGCTCTTCAGAAAGAACCCAGGTGCCGAGAGACAGCGTATCGAAGATGAAGTAGCCATTGGCATCTGTAACTGTCTGAGCTTCCTGGCCAGTTTCCTGATTTACGGCGTTGATCGTCCAGTTGGGTAGGCCTTGATCCAGGTGATTAATCTTGTAGCCATCGATACAACCGAGCGGCTCATTGATAAATTTAACCACCGTCGCAAAACCAGGTTGCTCAAGCACCACACCTTGCGAGGTCGGACCTACTGGCCGCCATTGGTGCGGGACAACTTCGCTAACCGTCCATTTACCCAAGGCCAGCCCGTTAAAGACGACCTGACCGGCGGAATTGGTGAAACCCTGCTGCGGCGGCTGTGTACCGTCATCGCGAGTAAGATTAATCTCCCAATCCTCGACCGGGTTGCCGGCGACATCGTATTTTTCGACGATGATCGCCGCGTCATGGACCTGCTGGTTGACGAACAAAATGACGATGCACTGGTCGGGTGTCTCGGGCGGGTAAAGCGTTACCTCCCGGGTGGTCTGTCTGACCAGAGGCGGGCATCCAACCTACCTTCATCGTCTCGGTTACCGTCCAGGTTCCTGGAGTCAGGTTTTTGAAAGTGAGGCGACCGACGCCATCGGTTGTTTCTTCCAGCGTATCGCTGCCGTTGGTAGCGATGAACTCCCAGTCGGGTAACCCGAGCTGCTTGCCATCTACGCCGCCGTTCGCATCTACCTTATTCACCTCCAGGCAAGGCAAAGTTTCGACCTTGAAACGAACGGTTGCACAGGTATCGCCAACACCGCTGAGGGTCACCGGGAAGCTAGTCGGGGTGAAAGGCCGGTAGCCTTCGTTCATCTTCAATTCAACCAGGTATGTGCCAGCGGGTAGGTCACTGAATTTAAAACTAAAGTCTTCGAGCTGCTGATTGAGCACAGTGCCGCTCGGCGTGGTCACTGTAATCGACCAACCGCTTTGAAACTTGACGTGATAGCTGTCGATGATATATCCATCAATGCAGGTACCGCCCTGGTTCGGAACTGGGGGCTGATAAATCTGTCCGTCTGCGTTTTGCGGCAAGGAGACAGTATAGGTACGAACATTGAGGGATTGCAGGGGATTAGCCGGGCTAGCTGGAAGCCCGTCGCCCATGATAATGGTGCTGCTTCCGGCGCTGACCGGCTGTACCCAGGCGACCGACAGCAGAAGCGCCAGGGCAACCAACAGCGTTACCCACCGGTAAACGCGCTGGTCCGTTCGATATTTATGGTGTCCATTCTGTTTTGCCATATGGGAACCTCCTTGATCGTGGCATAGAAAAAGAGGATCATCCAAGACCTGGCTTGGACAAAAGATAGGGTGCTGCGTTTTTTGACTTGCTACATTAACCACCCCCTTTCGCGGAGTTGGGCCTTCCTGACAGAAAACATAGGCAATTAATCCCTATCTTATTTTAACAAATAATTGGATTAATGGAATATGGAAATTGGTTAAGTTGCAAGGTTGAAACCTTAATTTTTAGCAATTCTTTACATATTTGAAAAAAAGCATCCCGGTAAAAACACAGGATGCTTTGAAACGGCAAGAATATGTCGGAGAAGTTCGCTTTAGCCTGCCAATTTCGGATTTTCGGCAGATTGAGGTGTGCAGGCCAGGAAATCGGAAAGAAACTGATTGAAAGCTTCGGGCTGTTCGCGCTGCGGCCAGTGTCCAGCAGGGTTAATCATGCGCAGCTCGCTGTTCGGAATACGCGCCTGGGCAGCCTGGCTGCAGGCGAGAGGAACGAGGGTATCCTGTTCACCGTGGATGAGCAAGGTGGGCGCTTGGATTTGCTCAAGTTTATCCATATACACTGTGCGCAACCCTCGCCAGTTTGCTTCACTGCGCTGGAACGACATAAACGCCCGTCCGGCGTGCGGTTTGCAGACTTCAGAGTATACCTGATCGACCAGGCTGTCCGGCACCGCCGCCGCGCTGGAAAACAAACTGCCCAGGCTGGAGCGAACCATGGCCCGGCTGTGGGCCATCATCGACCAGGTTATCTCACTTAAGCCTGGTGTTTTCATATAAAGGTAAGCAAGACGATGTGCGGGGGTTTTACTCTGCAGCCCATAACTATCGACCAAAACCAGCTTTTCGACACGTTCAGGCCAGCGCAGGGTGCAGCCAAGCGCAATCGCTCCGCCCATCGAAAGCCCCACCAGGCTGGCTTTTTGAATCGCCATCGAATCCATGAAATCAATCAAAAATTGTTCATAAAATTCTTGAGTATATGCGATTTTAGGACGATCGCTGCTGCCATATCCGGGCCAATCCAGAGCAATCACCCGCTGACTTTGGGCAAGGACCGGCGCGGTCATATCCCAAGAAAGGGCCGCGGAATCCGTTCCGCCGCCATGCAGCAGCAAAACATAGCCGCCATGACCACCGGCGGCATAAAAATGAGTGCGCAGACCCTGGATAAACGTGTACCGGCTGGTAATGCTCATCCGACTATTTTACCAACCCACAAGCACGCTGATGATGAAGCAGAAGGCTGCAGTCACGAGCATTTGTAAGGCAAAGCGGCGGGTTGGGCGAGTCCTTTTAAAATCCTGGCGGACGTTATCCATCAATTTCTCTTCCTTGCCATGCTTGTGGTATACCGAATGAATCACCGCCCCGCTGAACGCCATCGAGCTTCCCAGGGCAACTGCGGCGCAGATTGCCGCCGCCCAGAAAAAACCATTGCTGATTTCGAACCTGGAGCGCCAACCAAGGATAACCCCAACGACCACTACGACTGCAGCGACAATTAGGGTGAATTGCAGCACCGTCAGCATGAAAGGCGGCTTTTTTTTCTCTTCAAATTGAGTGACCATCGTTCACCTCGCAGTTGGGAGACCAATTTTCAGCGTGATAAGCCTCCCTTGCCAGGTTTATTTATACCTCATTGCTGGCGAATTGAATACGGTTTCCCTCCGGGTCATAGAAGGTCCCATACGTGACCATACCAGGTATTGTAACCACATCGGCGCATTTCACCCCGCGGCCGCGCAAGTTTTCGGTGACCTGATGAGCGTTTTCGACTGTAAGCACGGTTGTGCCGCTGAGCACTGGCATAACGTCTGGGCTGTCCCAGCGGTTTATGGCAATATGAGTTTCGTTTTCCATTCCATATTCTTCCCAGCCAACTTGATCGTCTGTAAAAACAACCGGCCATTCAAGCAGCTCGCGGTAGAACTTTTTAGCGCCTTCCCAATCGCGGACATAGCAATATACAACATTTACTTTCTTGAACTGCGGCATGCTAAAACCTCCTATATTTCAGCGACTGACGTCGCTACACCAATTTCGCTTGCTAAAATACACCTGATTATATCCAATTATATCAGTAGCTGCGAATGAATTCGCAGTCTAGGGGGACGAAAACCCACTGAAGTGGGTTGGGGAGGGGAGGGGAAGGGAGTCATTTGTCAAGCTACCTTGTGAAAACCTTGCTACTGGCGATTATCCCGGCTGAGGATAATTTGCTCTGAAAGCCAATATTTCCAGTAAACATATTTCAGGACTTGACACTTGACACTGAAAGCTGATAGCTGAAACCTGATAGCTGATAACTAAAATCAGCGAGCTGCCTTGACCACCGCCAGGGGTACGCCGAGGCGGGCAATCGTGAAGAGCTGCCGGCCAGGGAGATCGTCCAAGGCAAAGCCGCGCATCCCCCCGATCAGGAAGTCCGCCTGGGTGATATCGCCTGTAACTACGAAGTTATCTGGCAAGAAAGCCTCGATTGAAAAGGGATTGGCGCCGCTGACGAGCAATTTGATTTGCTGATCGCCCGTCGCCCCGCTCTGTTCCAGATTTTCGACCAGCTTCCTGGCTGCTTCGCTGGCAGCCGTGCCCCAGAAATCCGTTTCGTAACGTGGCACTGCACCTGGAAACCCGCCTACGATTTGATTGTAATAGACATATTCATACGGATGCAGCCGGTACATCTGAAAAAATTGTAGGGCGAGCCAGAGGACGGCGAAGACAGTTGTCATGATAGCCAGCTTGCTGGATCGGCGCTCGATGCGCGCTAACAGACTGTGCAGCGCCCAACCAGCCAGGCATGCCAAGGGCGGTAAGATGAAAATGAAATGACGCAGCCCATCGTACAAAGTCGAGCTGGCCAGGATAGCGATGGCGACTGGCGTCCCGGCGGCGAGGGCTACCAGGAGCGCCCCGCTGAAGGGAAAGGATAAACCCTGGCGCGCATGGGCAAGCTGGATCGCCCGCCGGATTCCCAGGATGAAGGCGACCAGGAGCAAGAGAAGGAAGAGCTCCGGCAGTAAGATGCCCAGGTAGGTGGGTATATAATCCAGCGGCGCCTGAGTCGCAGGAATGAAACGCCCCTTGAACAGCACATCATAGGGGAAGTCGAATTCCCCAGCACGCAGCAAGGCGCGCAGCGGGTAGCGAATCGGGTTTAATTGGGCATAGGGCCAGAACAGGACCATCACCATCCAGGCCAGGCTGCCCGCAGCCAGACCGGGCAGGATGACCAAATTCAGCAATTTTCGCCAAAAATAAGTGTTGTGGCTGCGGTATACCGAGTAAAGGTTGACCAGCAGCGCCAGCCCAAGGTAGCCGAGCAGCAGCACACCGCCAACGCGCACCCCCATGGTCAGCCCGGCTGCCCCCCCAAACAGGGCTATGCGCCGCCAATCGATTTTGGGGAATGCCTGGAGGATCGTTAACAAAAAGTAGAGCGCCCAGATGCTGCCGGCGGCAAAAGGGATATCCTTGGGATTAAAGAAAATATGCCCGAGATAGAGCGGCGTCGCGGCCAGGACTGCCGCCGCCCAAAAGGCAGCTCTTTCGCCAGCCAGCAGGCGGGCAGCCGCCCAGGTACCGGCCAGGCCGAGCAGGCCGATTAATGCAGTGACCAGGTGGTGCAGCTCGACCTCGCCGAAAGGCAAGATCATTGCCAACAGGCGGGTCAGCACAGCGGCGCTCAGGTCGAATGCCCCACCGTACAGATACAGGTTGCGATAGCTGACCGCGTCCAGATTTGGATGCCCAGCCGCCAACCCACGGTAATAATCGATCAACAGGTGGCCATAATTCAGGTGCCACTGCTCATCCCAGGCGACCCCATAATCGCCAAAGGTGACCAGGATCACCGCCAGTAATAAGCATAAACAACAAGAGCGAAGCGGCGCGGTAGGAAAACAGCTTCTTCAATCAGGGCTCCTTAACCACCGCCAGGGGGATTCCCATGCGCTCAACTGTGTAAAGGATCTTTCCGGGCAAGTCTTCCTGGCAGAACCAGCGAATCCCGCCCAGGTAAAAATCCGCTGTTGTGGGATCGTGGGTAATCTTTACGCCCTTTGGGAAGAAATAATTGGCTGAAAAGTCATTGGCGCAAGCCAGGTAGACACGATAGCGATCCCCACCCAGGCTGCCGCTGGCTTGAAGCTGGTCGACCAGCCAGCGCGAAGTTTCGCTGAAAGCGGTCCCCCAGTATTCGGTTTCATAGCGCCGCGCCGCCGCTGGTAGTCCCCCGCTCAGGCGATTGTAGTAGACATACTCGTAGGGATGCAAGCGGGCTAAAAGGCTGGCATGAAAGATCAGATACAACCCTATTCCGCCGAGGGCGAGCCAATAGGCCAGGGGCGACCGGCCCTGCAACCTGCTGAGCAAGGCGGCAAGACTGGCGCCGACCAGGCAGGCTAACGGGGGCAGAATAAAAGTCAAGTGGCGGATGCCATCGTAGATGACAGCCCCGCCAAAAAGTACCGCCAGGATTGGGATCATAATCGCAAGGAGCAGAAGGATATAACTTTGAAAAACGGGCAGGCGAGCCAGCTCACGCAGCTTGCCGCGCTTCATTTCCCCAAATCCCAGGTACAACCCAACCCCCACCAGGACCAGGACTAGCTCTGGCAAGGTGATCAGCAGGTATTCAAAAATATAGTTCCAGGGAAGGTGCTCGGGGGAGATGAACTGGCCGCGAAACAAAGTTGTGTTTGCCCAATCGAACTTGCTTTGAGCGGCCAGGGCCTGGAAAGTGCGCCGTAAAGGATCCGCTGCAGCCCAGGGCCAGGATGCCAACATAATGGCAAAGGCGGCCAGGGAGGTCAGAGCAAATGGTAGCAGAACTGTAACCAGGAACGCTCGGAGGCGATTCAGCGCCCCAGATGGCAGGCGCCGGACCAGAATTATCCGATAAGGTCAAGACATAATTCAGCAACAAGACCAGGAGCAGGTAGGCCAGGAGAAATATTCCCCCGGCTCGCACACCCATCGCCAGCCCACTGGACAGGGCAAAACCAGTTAGAGCGCCTATGCGCAGGCGAGGCAGACCCTTGATCAAGGCTATTAAGAAGGCAAGTGACCAGATGTACCCAACCGCCAGGGGAATATCCTTGGGGTTGATGAACATTTGCCCCGAATACCCTGGGATGGAGACCAACAGCAGCGCGGCCCAAAAGGCGGCAGCGTCGCCTGCCAGCCAGCGCGCCGCAACCCAACAGCCCAATAGACCAAGCAGCCCAACCAGGCCGTTGAGCAGATGCCATCGCTCCACTTCGCCAAGGGTGGTATGCCTGGCTAATAGATTGCTCGTTGAGGTAGCAAAAATGTCGAACGCCCCGCCATACAGATATAAATTGGTGGTTTCGACCGCTTTAATATCTTCAGGATCAGCAGGCTTGCCATTGAATTGGCTGATCAAATATCGTCCATAAGATAAGCGCAACGGCTCATCCCAGGCAATCCCATACGAGCGAAAATTGAGCAGGAGCAAGACCAGCAAAACCCCGAACAGGACAATCGAGGCGCTGCGATAATTCAACATGCGGTTCAAACGGGTCAAAAGGTCTCCAAGGTGGTGCGGTCGTGAGCGAATGAGCAAGCGCAATAAAGAAGGACGGGCGCCGTCACCGATTCTTCTCATTATACGATTTTGTTAGAAATAGCGGGGTTGATTCCCAAAGGATTTCGACGTAGAAGTAGGACCTTGAACCCCTATGAATAATATGCATCCCAATGAAATGAATAATCAGACAAAGAAAGGCAGCCGCAGTCCGGTTTGATATAATTAGCACAATTCTTTTTTATTTTTCCTCCCGATGGAGTTTTGCAAAATCCAAATGAAACAATCCTCGAAATCGATGCGCCGACCAAGAATTCTGATCTCAACCGGAAAGATGACCCGTTTTACTATTCTTGGATTGATCCTGATAGCCATGATCCTGGCTGGGTGCGGGTCGGAGATCCTGGCCACCAGTGAAAAAACCTTAGAAATCATACCCAGCCCGACGAGGGGAATGGTCACTACCAGCCCAACGACCCCTTCCGAGACCCCGTCGCCGCCGGAACCGGCCCTCCCGCCGGCAGACGATCCCCAAAGCCCCGAAAAAACTGGGATTGAAAGCGAGGGGATTTTTGCTGTGGTTGGCGTTGGCGCGGCGGATCATCTCGATCTACACAGCGCCCCTAGCGCGGACAGCCCAATTCTTGCGGCGATCCCACCTGACGCTGTCAATCTGGAGCTGACCGGCGAGGTTCAGGTCGATCCGGCTGGAAATACTTGGGCCCCGGTCGAATATCAAAAGCAGACCGGCTGGGTGGAGCGCTCCAATCTGGCCAGGCAAACCGGCGTCCCGCAGCCAGGCCTGGCGAAAGCAGCAATGCTGGCGATCCAGGATCTCAAAAGTCAAGATTTCCCAAAGCTTGCAGCCCTGGTACATCCTGAACGAGGGCTGCGCTTCTCGCCTTATGCTTATGTTCGCCCGGAAGACCAGGTCTTTCAATGCCAATGAGATTTATTACATCCTGGCGGATTCGAGGCTGTTTTCCTGGGGGACCCAGGACGGATCGGGAGAGGCTATCGAGCTGAGCTTTCCGGATTACTACCAGCGCTATATATTCGATGTCGATTTTTCCCGCCCTGAAGCAATCGGTTTCGACGCCTCCTTGAGCGGAGGCAGCAGAATCAACAACCTCAGCGAAATCTACCCCGACGCGGTGCAGGTGGAATATTATTTCTCGGGGTTTGACCCACAATATGGCGGTATGGATTGGCGCAGTTTGCGCCTGGTATTTGCCCCGCATGGAGAGGGTTGGGCTTTGGTGGGCATCGTCCACGACGAGTGGGGACCCTAAGGCGTACGCCCAATGCCTCTGGTCGCGGGTCAAGTTCTCAACAACCGCTATCGTATCGCCGCTCTGCTCAGCCAGGGAGGCATGGGAAATGTTTACCGCGCCTGGGATGTCAGCCTAAAAATTCAGGTGGCAATAAAGGAAAACCTGGACGCCTCGCCAGAAGCGCAGGCGCAGTTTGGCGAGGAGGCGCGCCTGCTTGCCCGGCTATCCCACCTAAACCTGCCCCGAGTTTCGGATTATTTCACCCTACCCGGCCAGGGGGAATACCTGGTCATGGATTATGTGGAGGGTGAAGACCTGGAAGAGACTCTGGCCAGGGCTACCGCTCAGGTTAACTCAACCGGCCATTTAAGTCCACAACTCGCGCTGCCATGGATTCTGCAGGTGTGCGATGCGTTGAACTATTTACATAACCAGAGCCCGCCAGTGATCCACCGCGACATTAAACCAGCGAATATCAAGATCACCCCCGAAGGCCGGGCGGTTCTGGTGGATTTCGGGATTGCCAAACGCTTCGACCCGACCCATACCACCCTCGCCGGAGCACGGGCAGTCACCCCCGGTTACAGCCCCCCGGAACAGTATGGGGGCGCGCCAACCGATGCTCGCTCAGATCTCTACGCTTTGGGCGCAACCCTGTACCATATTTTTACGGGCCAGCAGCCTCCGGAAAGCGTTCAGCGAGTGGCGGGCAACGCGGCAGAGCTTGACCTGCGCCAGCTTAACCCAGGGATACATCCAGCTCTCGAACAGGTGATCCTGCGGGCGATGGCAATCCCAATGGATCGCCGCTATCAGAGCGCAAGCGAGTTCAAATCAGCCTTACTGCTTCTCGATGGACAAACGGCGCGGAACTCAGCGGGGGCCGGAGCCGCAGTTTTCAACCAGGCGACAGCCAATTCAGGCAGCGCCAATAGCCCGGCTAAGCCGCGCCCTGCGCCAATCCCAGTCGAGCCGCTGCCTCGACGGACCACGACCGCGCCTCCCGCTCCGAAAGGCTTTTTGGCAAATAACTGGCCGCTTTTGCTGGTAGGCGGCGTGATCGTGATCTTTGCGGCTGTCGCGCTTGGCTTGCTGCTGCGCAGCCGCACTAACCTGGCAGAACCATTCATGCCTAGCCCCAGTCCGACCCAACCCAGGGCAACCGCCACCAGCCCAATTGATTCGCTTGTGGCGAAAGGCGCCGCCACGCAAACCTCCGCCGCCCAATTGGCTGAAACCAGCCCACCATCTACCCCTGCCCCAACGCCGACGATCCCGGCCTTCACCCGGCGGCTGTTCGAGCCTTTCAAAGACATTAGCAACCGCTATGGTTGGTTAACGGGCATCCAGGACAGCCTGGCGTGCTGGATTGCTGGTGGACGGTATACCTGCCAGGCTGAAAAAGGCCAGGCCGCCAACCACTTTCAATGGCTCGATCAGGTTGACCTCCCGCCGGAATTTGTCTTAAGCGCTGACGTGTGGCCTGGGCCGGCGCGGCCTCAAGGCCTGGGAGATGCCAACGCCGGGCTGATCTTTCGAGCAAGCGAAATCGGACGCTATTTATTTTCGGTGCGAAACGATGGCGCTTATCGAGTTTCAACCATCCAATCTGAACCAGCAAATTGGGTGGATATCATTCCCTGGACGCAGTCAACGGCGATGCGCAAAGGGGAGGATAACCGCCTGACCGTTTCGGGTCGGGGGGATCGCTATGACCTGTTCATCAACGGGGTGTTCGTCGGCAGCTTCGACAGCAACCTTTGGGCGGATGGCCATCCGGGTATTCATCTTTTTACCGCTCCGGGAGAGAAAGCGACAATCGTGGAATTCGATAACATCGAGCTGCGCACGCCTTAACGGATGCTATTTTTTACCGCAGATCGAGGCAGCGCTGCGAATGAATTCGCAGGCTAGGGGGACGAAAACCCACTGAAGTGGGTTGGGGAGGGAAGGGGTAGGGCACTCGCAGCCAGGAGATTGCTTCGCCGCCGGGAGAGCATCGGCGATTCGCAATGACGGGCGCATATAGGGAGTCATTTGTCAAGCTACCTTGTGAAACCCTTGTACAAGGACCTAAGATTCGCTCCTGCGTGGATGGTTTTGCACTATAATAGGGGTATCTTGCTGCAGCACAAGGACGTGTTATGGCGATAATTCGGATTTCACCGCAACCACCTCGCCGCCAGCCAGCCTGGATCGTACCGGCCCGGCGTGAATTACCGGCGCTGAGTCCGGACGAATGGGGGCAGCTCTTAATGGCTGTCCCTGGTCCGCGCCACCGCTGGCCTGGCCTGATTACTGCTTTTGCGGCGGTGATGTTCGTCGCCAGCCTGCTTTTCGGTGTAGGCGTGGTTCTGGTGCAGCCATTCTTTCTCCTGTATTATCCGAGCAGTTATCCCAACCTTGCCACGGTTTCCTTTACCAGCATCAGCCTGGCAGTTTTAGTTCTGGGGCTGGTTGCCCTGACCTCGCTGGCGATTCATCATGCGCCTGCTGAAGGGTATGATTGCCTCCATCTTTAAAATCGTGGGAATATTCGCAGCCAGTATTCTAATCGTCGTTTTTTTCTCCCTGCTTCTCCGGGAAATCTTGGTATGGGTCCTGACCAATGCAGGCATTGAACGCATTTTAGAGGCCTGGCTGGGAATCTTTTAGAAAATTTTCTATTCATCCTTTGAACACCGCTCTGCTGATTATCGACCTGCAAAACGATTATTTTCCAGGTGGAAAAAACCCCCTCGTAGACAGCCCGTTAGCGGCTGGCCAGGCGGCTCTCCTCCTGGAATTTTTCCGCCAGAATCGCTGGCCTGTGGTGCACATTCAGCACATTTCCCAGCGGCCAGGGGCAAGCTTTTTCTTACCTGGCACACCCGGAGCAGAAATATACCCTGCCGTTCAACCCCTGCCGGGTGAAACCGTTATCGAAAAACACTTCCCCAATAGCTTTCGGGGAACGCTGCTCCATGCACATCTGCAGGAGCTGCATATTGAGCGCCTGGTCGTCAGTGGAATGATGACCCATATGTGCCTGGATGCAGGCGTGCGCGCCGCGGTTGACCTGGGTTACGAGTGCCTTGTCGTCGGAGACGCCTGCGCGACGAAAGATCTGGCCTTTGGCGGACAGGTTATCCCGGCAGTCCAGGTGCATGCGGCTTTCCTGGCCGCGCTTTCTGCCGCTTATGCTCAGGTGGTGGATTGCAGCACAGCCCTTGAGCTTTTAAAACAAAATCTATGAATCCATCCTTTCCGATCGAAGAAGTTGCGCGTTTGCCGCTGCCTGGTATGGCGATCCCTGGCGACCTGGCGTTCAGCCCTGATGGGCGCTGGATCAGCTATCTGTACAGCGCTGAAGGCGACCTGGTGCGGCGGCTTTACCGCTTCGATCCGCAAAGCGGCGCGGCCGCACTGCTGGCAGCCTCGCCAGAGGCCAGCGAGGAAGAATTAAGCGCCGAGGAACGCCTGCGCCGGGAACGCCAGCGCCAATACGAACTTGGGGTGACATGCTACGCCTGGTCGCCAATTGGCGAAAGAGTGCTCATCTCCCGCCCGGACGGCTTGTACCTCCAATCGCTTGACGACGGCGAGCCGATCTGCCTGGTGAAAGCGCGCGGCGAGCCCTTGCAAGACCCACAATTTTCGCCGGATGGCCAATGGCTGGCTTACATCCGCGCCGCGGAGATCTTTATCACCCCCACCAGCGGCGGAGCAGAGCGGCAGCTCACCCAAGGCGCTGCCGAGCGTGGGATAACCCATGGATTGGCTGAATATATCGCCCAAGAAGAGATGGGCCGCTGCCGTGGCTATTGGTGGTCGCCCGACAGCCGCCAGATTGCTTTCATCGAAGCAGACGAAACGCATATCCCGGTCTTCCACATTGTCCACCAGGGCAAGGCGAAGACTGGGGCAGAGGCTGAGGAGCAGCACCGCTATCCATTCGCCGGCGCGGCGAATGCCAGGGTGCGTCTGGGCGTCGTCTCGCTTGAATCTGGCGAAACCATCTGGATGAACCTGGGCGACGATGAGGATATTTACCTGGCGCGGGTCGATTGGCTGCCCGATGGTTTCTTATCTGCCCAGATCGAAAACCGGCGGCAAACACAACTGAGCCTGGTGAGATTTGATCCGCGAGTTGGAATTGGCGAGCTGGTGTTGGAAGAAACCTCCTCGACCTGGATAAACCTGAATGATTTATTTAAACCGCTGAAAGATGGGCGGTTCTTGTGGGGTTCCGAGCGCGATGGCTACCGCCATCTTTATCTATACGATAATAGCGGAACGCTGATCCGCCAGCTCACCCAGGGGGAGTGGATGGTGGACAGCCTGGAAGGCGTGGATGAAAACGAGGAATTGGTCTATTTCAAGGCGACCAAAGACAGCCCCCTCGAGTGTCACCTGTATGTGCTCCATCTGGCGGATGGCGACTTACGCCGGGTGACCCAGGCTGCTGGCGTTCATAATGTGGTTGTGGATGCCGCCGGGGGACGCTACATCGACACCTTTGATTCGCTCGAACAGCCTCCCACGCTTACCTTGCGCTCACTCGCCGATGACAGCCTGCTGCAGACCATTTACTTACCGAGCGACCCACGCATTGCCGATCTGGGTTTGCAGACGCCGGAGGTGGTCTCGATAACCAGCCGAGATGGGGCGCAATTGTTTGGGCTGATCTTTCACCCACCCGTAGAATATGGCTCCGGGCCGTTTCCAACGTTGGTGCAGGTTTACGGCGGCCCGCATGCGCAGTTGGTCACGCGCGGCTGGCGTTCCACGATTTACCTTCGCGCGCAGTATCTGAGCAGCCAGGGGTTTCTGGTGTTTGTGCTCGATAATCGCGGCAGTCCGCGGCGCGGGCTGGCCTTCGAAGGCGCCATCCGGCACAACCTTGGCGATTTTGAACTAAAGGATCAGATCGACGGGGTGAATTGGCTCGTCGCCCAGGGGCTGACCGATCCAAAGCGGGTTGGCGTCTATGGGTGGAGTTATGGCGGCTATATGGCGTTGATGTGCCTGTGCTGCGCGCCGGATACTTTTCAGGCGGCGGTTGCCGGCGCACCGGTGACAGCCTGGGATGGCTATGATACTCATTACACCGAACGCTATATGGGTCTGCCAGCGGAGAACCCGATGGGTTATCAGCAAAGCTCAGCGCTAACCCACGTCGCGGGGTTGCGCGGGCGATTGCTGCTGGTGCATGGACTTATCGATGAAAATGTCCACTTCCGCCACACGGCGCGGTTGATTAATGCGCTCATCGAAGCGCGGAAATCGTACGAACTGATGCTCTTCCCGGATGAGCGCCATGGGCCGCGGCGCCTTGCCGACCGGGTGTATCTTGAAGAACGCCTCCGAGATTTTTTTCTGGAGACCCTGGGGGCATAAAGTAAGATCTCCCCAAATTTAAAAGCTTGAGAGGTTTGGGGAAATCATGGAGGAAATCATGTCTGATTCATTCCCAGAATATCTCGATACCCGACCGCTTTATCCCGGAATGGGCTGGAGTTCACAATATGTCAGCATCCGCGATGGCGTCCGCCTGGCGGTGGATGTCTATCTCCCCAAAGGACGCCCAACCAATCTGCGCCTGCCAACGGTTCTGATCCAGAGCCGCTACTGGCGGACGATGGAGCCCAGGCCGCCGATCAGTTGGTTTATTGATGACGTCGAGCGGCTGATGCCGGTGATCGGCGGAATGAAGGCTTTCTTTGTGCGCCACGGTTACGCCCTGGTAAATATCGATCTCCGCGGTACTGGCGCTTCTTTTGGAAAACTGCGCTATCCCTGGGACCCTATCTGCCTGCAGGACGCCTGGGATATCCTGGAATGGATCATCGCCCAACCATGGAGCGATGGAAATGTAGCCGGGATGGGTATTTCCTACCTGGGCACCACTGCTGAGTTATTACTGGCCACGCGCCACCCGGCTGTCAAGGCGGTCGTGCCGATGTACAACCATCCCGATCCCTACGTCGATATCGCTTTTCCAGGTGGGTTGTTCAACCAGCGTTTCGTTTACCAATGGAGCCAGATGGACCACCATCTGGACCAGAATGAAATCCCACCCCAACTGGGTACCCTGGCGCGGGTAGTGATCCGCAGCGTCCGCCCCGTTCAAGGAGACCGGGCAATCCTGGCCGAGGTGGTGAATGAGCATCGTGATAATGGCAATGCCTATCAGATTGCCAATGACGTCACCTATCGGGATGAATACCAACCCGAAGTGGGGGTGAGCGTGGATCAGTTGGCCATGCACCATCACCGCCAGGCCATCCTGGACAGCCACGTTCCCAGTTATGGCTGGGCTAGCTGGCTAGACGCGGCAACCGCCGAAGGCGCGCTGCGCCGCTTCCTGGACTATCCGGGGGCCGACGAGGTAACGATTGGCGCCTGGTGTCATGGGGGTCCATACCAGGCAAGCCCGTACCGGGGAGTTAAAGATCCAATTTCACCGCCCATCGAACAGCAGTGGGGGGATATACTCCGCTTTTTTGACAGGCATTTCCGCGGCGGGGTGGATGAAAGCAATGGGAGCCGCAAGGTTCGTTATTACACCCTGGGGGCTGAGAAATGGCAATCCAGCCCGACCTGGCCGCCGGCTGAGGTAAAAAACCAGCGCTGGTACCTGGCTGCAAATGGAGCGCTAAACCAGGCAGCCCCAGAGGACGACGGCGGCAAGGATGAATATCAGGTGGATTTCCAGGCCAGCAGCGGGCTCAGCAATCGCTGGTGGGAGCTCGGTGCAGCCACGAATGAGACCGTGTACTACCCCAACCGGGCCGCCCAGGCTGAGCGCTTGCTCACCTACCTGACCCCGGTTTTCGAAGAGGGCTTTGAAATTTGCGGCACACCCCTCATCCACCTCGAGGTCGCCTGCAGCGTACCGGATTGTGCATTTTTCGTGTACCTGGAGGATGTTGCTCCGAATGGAGACGTATACTATCTTACGGAAGGCTTGCTGCGCACCATTCATCGCCGGATCAGCGCCTCGCCGCCTTATCCCGTTTTAGGACCGTATCACAGTTTTCGCCAGGAGGATGCGCTGCCGCTGATCCCCGGGGAACCGAGTGAGCTGATTTTCAGCCTGCTCACCATTTCAGCCTGGATCGAAGCCGGCCACCGGCTGCGGCTTGGGCTGGCCGGGCATGATGAAGGCACTTTCCCACGCCTCCCTGGTGCTGGAGATGTGCGCTGGCAAGTCTTGCGCAACAGCTTGCACGCCTCCTGGTTGGATTTACCCGTAAAACTTTGAAAAAGGTTTAACTCCGTGCGGCAGCCATGGCTGCACTCAAGATTTCTTTAAGCGGTTGGCCAAGCTGTATGGCCAACCGTTTGCAATCTTCATACTCCGGAGAAATATTGACCAGCTCATCCCCAAGATAGGCAACTTTAACGCGAACCTCCCCATAGCGCGTCTGGACTGTACGAATTTCGCGTTGGAGCATGTGTTTGACGGCTGGATAGGTGCGCGCCCCAATCGTTGTCGATTCGCGGAAGATCACCCTCAGCAGCTCGTCTGCTAGAATCCGGATGGGCTAAGACCTGCAGGAGCATCCCCGGACGACCTTTTTTCATCTGAGCCGGGATGAGAAGCACATCCAAAGCGCCTTCAGCCAGGAGGCGGTCGAGCAGGTTTTCAAAGAGCTGGGGGGACATATCGTCTAAATTGGCTTCGATCACAACCGCAGCGCCGTCGTGCCAGCCGGAATTTCCCACGGGAACGTCGTGCTGCTCAGGAAACGGATCGCGGTTTACCGGTGGGATGGTTGAGGATAGTCCGGTCGAGGCGAATTGCATCTGCTCAGCGGGCTGCGCCTGCCTTGGCGATGGCTGCATATCACCCAACATCACCCGTAAAACATTTGGAAATTCACGATCCCGGCTGCCAGCGCCATAGCCGATGCCCCCGACGGTCATCACCGGAAGGGGGCCAAAAGCTGAGGCGATTGTGGTTAAGATGGCTGCGCCGGTCGGGGTGACCAGTTCACCGCTCATCTGGGTGGTGTACACCGGGACGCCAGCCAGCAGCTCGGCGGTGGCCGGCGCGGGAACTGGCAGCAACCCATGGGCGCTGCGCACAAAACCCCCGCCGAGATGCAGGGCGGAGGCGTAAACCTGCTCGACGCCGAGCAGCTCCAGCCCGATGCACGCCCCGACGATATCGACCAGCGCATCGACGGCGCCGACTTCGTGAAAATGGACTTGCTCGGGCGGCAGGCCATGCACCCGCCCCTCCGCCTCACCCAGGCGGGTGAAAACCTGGGCAGCGCGCTGTTTGACCGCCGCCGATAAATCGCTGGCCTGGATCAGAGCCAGGATCTCTGCCAGGCCGCGGCTGTGAGCATGGATCTGCTCCCCCTTCCCCGGCTGCCCGAGCTCGCCTGGACCCTTGACCTCGCTGAATTCTGAATCAGCCAGGCGCGCCCCATGCACATCTTCTAAGATCACCTTGAAAGATGTGGCAGAGATTGAGCCTTTCTGGACCCTTTCCGCCTGCAGCCGGTAGCCAGGTAGGCTCAACCTGCTCAATTCTGCCTGCAACGCGGCAAAATCCAGGCCCAGGTCCAGCAGGGCGCCGATCAGCATGTCCCCACTAATTCCAGCAAAACAGTCAAGGTAGGCGATGCGCATGGTGGATCGTTGGTTCACCCATTACGGATAACGAATAAATCCTCATCGACCGCAATCAACCCCTCATTGAGACTCCCGCGGCGGTATCCGGCCAGATCCAGGGTAACGTACTTAAAACCGGCCTGGCGCAGGCCGGCCACAATCGCCTCGGCGTGTTCGATGACCACAGGCATTTCTTCAACGGGTACTTCGATGCGGGCAATTTCGCCATGGTAGCGCACCCGACTTGAACGCAACCCGAGGCTTAACAGCAGGTCTTCAGCGTTTTCGACCTGAGCCAGGCGCTCCCGGGTAATCTGCGTGCCATAGGGGAAACGGGATGACAGGCAGGCTGCGGCGGGCTTATCCCAAACCGGCAGTCCCAGACGCTGGCAAAGCTGGCGGATTTCCACCTTACTCAACCCGGCTTCTTTGAGGGGAGCACGCACGCCAAACTCCAGGGCTGCCTGGGCGCCTGGGCGGTAATCGCCCTGGTCATCCAGGTTTTCACCATAACAAATGATGGCATAGCCGAGCTGGCGCGCTCTTTGAGCAATTTCGCTGAAGGTTTCGGTTTTGCAGAAGTAGCAGCGCTCAAGCGGGTTCGCGGCATACTGCGGATCGTCGACTTCATCTGTTTGGAAGACAATGTGGCGGATGCCAATCTGGCTGGCAAGCTGGCGGGCTTCGGCCAGCTCACGGCGCTTGAGCGAGGGCAAATCGGCGGTCATAGCGACGGAATGCTCACCGAGGGCGGTGTAAGCCGCCTGGGCTAAGAGCACACTGTCGACGCCGCCGGAGAAGGCGATCACTGCGCTGCCCATCTCGCTCAGAATTTCACACAATAATTTATATTTTTGAGATAACTCATCCATACCAATATAACCTCGCAATGGGTTTGATCCGCTAAAAAATAAATCATAACATACTTATTTCATCAGAAATCTAACTTTGAAAGGGGAGAGCACCCGGCATCGTTACTACGGGGCAAGCGAACGAGCCGCGGTGCGACGAGCTTCAGCCAGGGCGACGATCCTGGGAAGACTTTCTTCGTAAGGCGGCAGGGCCACGCCTTCTTCGGTGGAGAATCGCGGTGATATAGGCGGCCGGGGTGACATCGAAGGCGGGGTTCAGCGCAGCGGCGCCCTGGGGTAGGATGCGTTCGCCGCCAATCCAGGCGATTTCATCGGGGGAGCGTTCTTCGATCGGGTATCTGTTCGCCATTCGTGAGGTTTAGATCGATTGTGCTCGTTGGGCCAGCCACGTAGAATGGCACACCGTGAGCGCGGGCGACCAGGGCCAGGTTGTACGTGCCGATTTTATTTGCCGTATCGCCATTGGCAGCAATCCGATCACAACCGACCACGGCCAGGTCGACGCCTTTTGTTTTCATCACGAAGCCCGCCGCGCCATCGACGATCACTGCGTGCGGAATGCCAAGCTGGAGCAGCTCCCAGGAAGTCAGCCGGGCGCCTTGCAGGCGCGGGCGGGTTTCATCGACATAGACAAAAACCTTCCGCCCGTTTTCGTGGGCGGCGCGGATAACCCCCAGTGCGGTGCCATACGCCGCAGTCGCCAGGGCGCCGGTGTTGCAGTGATGAATAAACACCACATCCGGCTTGGCGGGCAGAATGGCAAGGGCGTTATGGCCAATCGCGCGGTTGGCACGCTCATCCTCGGCCTCGATTGCCTGGGCTTCGACAAGGATCAGACCGGCCAGTTCCTGACGAGAGGCACCTATACAGGTATCCACCAATTCCATGACGCGTTCGATGGCAAAGAATAAATTAACAGCGGTCGGGCGGGCAGAGCGAAGCAGGGAGGCGGCGCGGGCCAGATCCTGTTCAAATTCTTCCGGCGTCTCTCGCCAGGCTGTGAACCGCGGTCAAAGCCAGGCCGTAAGCTGCAGCAACGGCCGAGAGCCGGGGCGCCGCGAATGACCATACTTTGGATAGCCTGGGCGACTTCTTCGGCAGTGGTGAAATCCAGGTAGATCGGTTTCATGCGGCAGCCGGCGCTGGTCGAGCATCCGCAAGACCCCACTGCGCCATTCAATGCTGTGGTAGGTTTCCATTTGAAAAAATTATAGCATGCCCGGAAAGGCGAAGCAAGCTGTGCGACTTGCTTCGGAAACGAGTAAAATTAGCTGCGTGAATCAGATCGCCTTAGGTGCTTATACTGCAATCGGCCAGGGCTTATCCCTGGCGGCAAAACGCCAGGCGCTGCAGCGCCTGGATGAGCTCGGGCTGCGCCTGCTTTTCAGCCGGCTGCCATCGGGCTGGATCTCGGCCGTGCAGCCTGCGGATATTACCCCAGCCATCCAGCCTGCTCATGGGGAATTTACCGGCGTGGGCTATTCGACGATCGGCGCACTGATCCCCGGCAGCAGCACCTCAGCGCGATTCTGGCCGACATCCCCGTTTTATCAGGCCAGGCTCGGTGGTTACCTCGTCCACAGCCCAACGAGCGACGGGTTGGTCGTGCAGGGCGAGCCATCGACCAATTTGCTCACCCAAACCGTGGTGAGCGACCAAATTACCTGGTTGAAGAATTATGGTTGTCCAGAACCTCAGGTCACACTCATCCCGGACAGCTTTCACGTAATGGAAGAGATCCGCCATCAGGATCATTCAGCCTGGCTGGTTGAAGGAGTGATCCTATCGAACAGCGACATCGGGGCAGGAAACCGGTCATCGGCGAGCTATATTGCCTACCGGAGGTATCGATTAATGTTTCAACGCATTGGCGGAGTGCATTTGCCGGCGCTGTGCACCTTGCCGCCGATCTGGCCGCTGGCTTCTTATCACCAGCTCGCCCTGGATTTTATGGGTTTATTCGTGCAAATCGGTCATCGAGGGCATTGGGCGCTGCTGTACTGCTGCGGAGCACGCTGGGCTGGGCGGGATTACTTTCCTGAGCTGCGCCAGGCCGCACTTGAGGCCCTGCAAAACGTTCGCATTGTATCGGTGTGAGGACGGGATTTGACCATGAAACTTGCCCTACTCGCCGATATCCACGGCAACCTCCCCGCCCTGGAAGCAGTCCTGGCTGAGACAACCACCCTTGGAGTGGATGGTTATATCTCGGCGGGGGATATGGTTACCGGGCCATTGGGAAACGAAGTCCTGGCCCGCCTGGAGGGGTTGGGGGCGGATATGGTCCTGGGCAACAACGAAGCCTATATGCTCGACTATGCGAACAATACCGTCGCTGACGAATGGTGGACCACCCGCCAGTGCGGTTTCGTGCGCCATTCCTACCGCCTGCTCAGCCCAGGGGCTTTGGAAAGATATCCGCCGCTTGCCTGAACAACTCCGCCTGGAATTCGCCGGCTGTGCGCCGCTGCGAATCGTGCATGCTACCCCGCACAGTAACCATGAGCTGCTTTTCCCAGACAGGGATCCACAATCACTTAGGCGTGTACTGGAAGCCGTCGCTGAACCGGTTTTCATCTGTGGGCATACACACTTACCCTGGGTGATCGAACAGGACGGGAAACTAGCGCTCAACCCTGGCGCAGTGAGCGGCGGATTGAACGGCGAATTAGGCGCTCAATACGCCTTGCTTACCTGGGATGGACTTCGCTGGCGGGCAGAGCTGCGCACCACCGGATATTCGCTCGAACTCATCGAAAAAGCATACCAGGAAAGCGGTCTGCTCGAAGAAGGCGGCCCGTTTGCGCGCGGCTGCCTGGCCAGCTACCGCAGCGGTCAGAATGTGGTCGTGACTTTTCTCGAATTCGCCTATGCTTACGCTCGCCAGGCCGGCTGGGAGGGAAGCATGATCCCGGATGACTTGTTGGCGGGAGCCGAGCGGATATTTGATTGGAAAAGGTATGAACGCTAGTTGGAGGAACCGATGAACGCACAGACGATCTTTGAACAGCTTGAGAACAATGCCCACAGGATTTCCAGCCTGGCCACCGGACTTACGGATGAGCAAGCCCGTTGGAAACCAGACGCTGAAGCCTGGTCGATCCTGGAGGTGGTGAATCATTTACTGGACGAAGAACGCCAGGATTTTCGGGTGCGCCTGGAGTATATCCTGTACCGGCCGGGAGAGGATTGGCCGCCAATCGATCCCCAGGGTTGGGTAACATCCCGACAGTACAACCAACACGATCCAGATGAAACCCTTAAATCCTTTCTAGAAGAACGGCAGCGTTCATTAGCCTGGGTGCGGGGATTACCTGACCCTGATTGGAGCACGAGCACACCCACACCTTGGGGTTCGATCAGCGCTGGCGACATGCTCGCCGCCTGGGCAACCCACGACACGCTCCATATGCGTCAGCTCGTTGAACTGCACCATTCCTGGGTGCTGCGCTTGTCCACGCCATACAGTGGAGAATATGCCGGGGATTGGTAAATGGATCCAGTGAACCGGGCAAAATGGGTATGGATCCCCTGTTCAGAATGATTGCTGTCGATTGAAAATCGACCTGGATCATCAGCCGATAATCCTTGTTTTTCGTTATAATTAGTCCTCCATGGAAGCCTCTGCACCTCCTGATCCATCCCATCCTTTCCAGCGGGTTGCCAGCCTGGCTGATTTGGCGGCGCTGCACGATTACATAAAAGCGCGCTGCCTCCTCTTGAACATCGATAAATCAACCAATTATGACATCGATTTAGCAGTGACTGAGCTTGTGACCAATTCGTTGGTCCATGGATATCCCGAAGGAAGGGGCTGGGTAGAGGTCGAATTCGACCGTTCTACGAGAGGTATTGAGGTTTGGGTACGCGACCAGGCCCCAGTTTTTGACCCAAACCAGGCTCAGGCTCCAGATTTTAGCGCTCCGCTTGAGAAACGCCGTTTTGGCGGGATGGGCATCCACCTGATCCGCCAGATGGTTATCGAAATCAAGCACCAGGTTCGTCCCGGTGGCGGTAATGAAATACGCCTGACCTTCCCGCATCCAGCGGGGACGGCTGGCAAACTGTGATGACTCGATTTTGACCAGGGAAATAATCAGGAGGAATACAATGGATATGCAGGTTGAAACAGCCCAGGGCCGTGTTCCGGTTACAATCCTACGCCCGCACGGCCGGATCGATGGTTCAAACTATCAGGAACTTGTGGATAAAACCAGTCAATTGGTAGCCGGCGGGGCAAAATACTTACTGGTCGATATGAAAGACGTCAGTTTTCTAAGCAGCGCCGGACTGGTAGCGCTGCACAGCATCATCCTGCTCTTCCGCGGCGAGAAACCAACGACCGGGCAAGATGGCTGGGACGCCCTGAATAACATCGACCGGGATGCCAGCGGAAAACAAAAGAACTATCAAGCTGCTCAACTTACAAGCAAAGATCGCCAATACGCTGGAGATGTCCGGAATGGATCGATTCTTCGAGATATTTGACGACGAAGCCGC
Organism: uncultured Chloroflexia bacterium; assembly: GCA_963770655.1. Classification (GTDB taxonomy): domain Bacteria; phylum Chloroflexota; class Anaerolineae; order Anaerolineales; family UBA4823; genus CAZAGA01. The sequence goes on from CAVYQO010000001.1 coordinate 78,933, forward strand.
CGCCCTGGCGTCCTTCTGAGCACCTCATACTGCTGAGCAGCAGACGACTTCAATTCGTCTCGGCAATGAAATGAATCTTTACCAGGGCCGCATGCAGCCCTGCCCGGAATTGGCTGGCTATGTGCAAAACGTCAGGCTGCCACGCAGTGGGCTGAACCTGTTCACTTACCAGCTTGGCGACCCAAATGCTCCAGCGCTCGTCTTACTGCACGGGCTTGGCGACGAAGCCGACACCTGGCGGTATGTCCTGGCTGGGATTGCTGAACGCCGGCGCGTGATCGCCCTGGATTTACCCGGGTTCGGGCGCAGCGACAAACCCGACGCCGCCTATTCGGTTCCTTTTTTCCAGGATAGCCTGCTTGAATTGATGGATACGACTGGAACTTCCCCAGGCTGACCTGGTTGGCCATTCGTTGGGAGCAGTCCTCGCCCAATCGACAGCCCTGCGCGCCCCGATCGCGTCGCCCACCTGGGATTGGTCAGCGGTGGGCTGGCGGCCCGCTACCAAAAAATCGACATGGCGATCCTGGCTTTTCTGGTACCGGGCGTTGGTGAGTGGCAGTACAACCGCCTGCGCAAGGATCCCCGGGCAGCCTATCAATCGCTGGCGCCGTACTACACAGACCTGGCAAACCTGCCTGCTGAGCAAGCCCAATTCCTCATGCAGCGCGTCAATGAACGGGTCTGGGATGATGCGCAGCGGCGGGCATTCCTGGCGACCGTACGCAGCCTGGCGCGCTGGCTGCCTGCCCAACAAAAAAACCTGAGTGAACGGTTGGCAAGGCTCAACATTCCCACGTTGATTGTGTGGGGCGAAAAAGACAAGATCAATTCGCTTGAGAATGGGCGCTTGTTAGCCGAGCTGCAGCCGGCGGCGCGCTTGACGATTATCCACGGGGCGGGGCACAATCTGCAGCAGGAGCAGCCCAGCGCACTGCTGGAAGCGCTGGAGCGGGCTGCTTCTCGAAGGTTAACCGATCTTCGCCTGGGCTGGCTGCAGGGTGATCAGGGTGATTTCCGGGCGGCAGTTGATGCGCACGCGCATGACGTGCGTGCCAATCCCGCGGTTCGTGTACTGCACCATATCCCCCACCTGGTAGCGACCGAGGGGATATTTCCAGAACCCCGGACCGCGCAATAGCGGACCCAACCCAGGAATGACAACCTGCCCGCCGTGCGAATGGCCAGAAAGCATCAGGAAAAACCGCCCTGTCGCTGCGGCTTCGTCCGCAAAATCCGGCTCATGGGCGAGCAAGACAGCCGGTTCGTCCTGGGGAATCTGGGCAATGACAGCAGTCAAGTCGTGCTGCTCGACCATAATATCGTCCAGCCCGGCGATGTGCAGGCGGGCTAGCGGTTCTCCTCCAGGATTCTCTGCGGAGGGTGCAGGGCGAGTCAGCGTGACCACTTCATTCCGTAATACCCTGGCGCCGCCGCGAGTCAAGATCTCGCTGATGCGCTCGGGGCCCATCCAGTGATCGTGATTGCCCAGGATCGCCAAAACGCCGTCCGGCGCCTGCAGCCGGCGGAGTCCCTGTTCCAGGTCTGCCGCAATCTCATCCACCACGTAAGAAACAAAATCACCGGTCAAGACCACCAGATCGGGCTGCTGTGCATTGATCAGCTCCACAACGCCATTCAAGCGCGGTGCGGTGATCCAATGGCCCATGTGGATGTCGGTGATCTGGGCGATACGATAGCCGGCAAAAGCCGGTGATAGTCCACCCACAGGAATTTCCAAGGGAACAAGCTCAAATTGGCTGGCGCGGTACTGGTCGCGACCCATCCGCTTCCAGGTCGCCATCAATGCCAATTGAAAGCGACCGCGACTACGGTGGCTGGTTTGGGGATCCTTGTCGGACATTGCTTCATTATAGCGGAAGGTTCTCTAAAAATCGGTTAATTGTATAGACTGGGAATGGGTATAATTATCCAATGCCTGCCGAGCCACCCGAAGTTACCGAAATGATGCAAGAACTGGCGCAGCGTTGGGAAGGTGAAAATGACCAACGCGCCGTGTTTTTAAATTGCTACCGGATGATGACGATTAATATGGGCAGCGCGCTGCAGGCTGGCGAGTTCAATGACACTGCTTGGGTAAGCGCCTGGCTGGGGCGTTTTGCAGACTACTATTTTATCGCCCTGGACGCCTACGAACATCAGGATCCGCAAACCCCCGGGGCGTGGCGAGTGGCTTTCGATGCAGCAGTCCAGGCGCGCTGCTCGGTCGTCCAGAATCTGCTCCTGGGAGTCAACGCCCATATCAACTACGATTTGGTGCTGGCAGTGGTCGATCTGCTCAATCGAGAATGGGCGGACCTGCCGCCTGAAATGCGCCAAACCCGCCAGGCGGACTTTGACCTGGTCAACCAGGTAATCGGGCAAACGACCGACAATGTCCAGGACAATATCCTGGAAAGAAAAGACCCGCGCCTGGCAATCCTGGATAACCTGCTTGGCCCCATTGATGAATGGCTAATCTCCCACTTCATTTCAAGGTGGCGCGAAGAAGCCTGGCAGGAAGCGCTCCGCTTTTTGGCTGTCTCAGATGAAGACGAGCGCGAGATACTCCGCCAGCAGCTCGAAGAGAAGGTGAAAAGAATTGCAGAGATGATCCTATTAGAAGGATGAGCGGTTTACTTTCAGTAGTTAGCATTTAGTTTTTAGCAAGCCAGCCTGGCAAGGGGGAAAGCCGCTGCGGTGAGATCCATCCTTTTCCACCTGTTATAATTGAAAAACACAATACCGGGTTGAACCGGCAGGCTGGTTGGACGCTCCGGTGAGCAATGGAGGAAGTCATGTCGTATTTGAAAGAAAAGCTATTGGATCTGATATCTTTCACCTATGCACAGGAAAAAACTGTTCTGTGCATCGTTAAGCGCGGCAGATAAAAACGTAAAAGGGAGCCTGGAGCACTGGTCTGCTAAGGATAACCTGGCGCACATCGCCGCCTGGAAACAGACGCTGGCAGAAAACTTGGCTGCGGTGCGGAACGGGGAGGATGTACAGCGCAGCGACGACTTCAACTTGACCAATGCGGGAATATTTGCGGCCCACCAGCACGATAGCTGGAACCAGGTTATGGCTGAGCTCGAGGCTGGCTATCTGGCATTATCCGCCCAGATCGAGCTGCTGAGCGAGACTGAACTGCTGAGCAGCGAGACCTTCCCGTGGTTGAACGGACGTCCGTTATGGCGCAACATCGCCGGGACCGGCGCCGTCCACCCCTTCTCGCATCTAACCACCTACATGGCTCAGCACGGACAAAAGAAAGCCGCAGTAGCGCTGTTCGAAACCGGCGCACAACGGATGAAGGAACTTTCGAGCGACGAAACCTGGCAGGGTATGATCGAATACGACCTGGCTTGCACCCTGGCCCTGGCCGGAGAGACCGCCAAGGCAATTGCTGCCTTGCACCTGGCGCTGCAAACCGCTCCCGCGCTGGTCGATTGGTCAAAAGAGGATTCAGACCTGGACAGCCTGCGCAGTGAAGCGGCGTACCAGGCGCTCTATGAAAGCTAAACCAGGTACGATTCCCATTCTGGCGCTGCTTGGGACGCTGCTGATTGCTGGCATAACCGGCTGCACTGCGCTGCCAACTGCTGGGCAATCCCAGAACACCGCAAGACCCACTCAACCCCCTGCTACAATTATTACCCCGCGTGCCGAGGCCGAAATATTTAAGATCTCTGCCTCAAACTTTCGCTTCGATGAAGACCAGGTGAAAGTTGACGTGTGCCTCAGCCTGCCGGATGAGCAGGATTGGATGCTGGATCGCGCAAGGCTGCAGCTCGGCGCGCTGACACTCGACCAGGCCGGCGGCGAGCTGCTGGAATACCAGGCAGCCGGGGAGTCTGGGCAGCCTGGCCGGCGTTGTGATACCCTCTTTTTCGAAGTAAACCAGCAACCTGAGCTTTCCAATGCGGTGCTGACGATTGACTCACTATCTGCTCCGCCGCGCGAGGGCCAGTACTGCGAATTTCTGCTCAACAACGTGCAGACAATCCTGGACCAACACGGGGCAGGGATCAAGTTAAGCTGCACCGAACAGGCGGGATACTCAGACGCCAAAGTAATCAGCAAACCCGAGACAATGAGCCAGGCGGAAGCTGAACAAATTGCCTTCAGCCGGGAATATTATGGCGTGGATGGACCCTGGCAGTTTCGGGCAGAGGGGATCCCGACCGCGACACCCTTTCCAACCGCCGCCGTGGACGATCCCAATGCTGACCCTTATACCCTGCTGCGCACCTTAAATCAGATAGCCGACGCCAGCGTGACCTATCCTGGCTGGGTATATCTCCAGGAAAATTGGCAGCACGATATCGACCCGGACCACCTGCTGGGTGAGATCAATGGCGGCACCATGCCGAAGAGCTACCAACGGGAGACCTGGCTGCGCCTGGACGAAAACCACAGGGTAATCCAATCGGTGAGTCTGTTGAAAGATCTGACCGGTAACGTGCTCGAAACTGTCATCTTCAGCGGTGGCACTTACCTGAACAAGATTTCCCAGGAAAGCTATCTTCAAAATCCCTATCGCTTCCATTTCAACGAGCCCTTCTTCGGCAATCTTCAAGCCAACCTGGAACAAGGCAATGGCTCTGCGATTCGGAGCGAACTGGATGGCCAGGCGATGATCCAATTCGTCGTAGATGAAAAATTGTTCAATAACGATCCCAATTTTTATGCGCAACCGATCGTTAGCGATCAGGTAACTGCTTATTTAGATCCGGCTAGCGGGCAGCTCAGGCAGCTGCAAACTGTAGCAACCCTGGCGGATGGCAGCCAGCGCAGGCTGGAATTCATGCGCCTGGAGACATCGAACATAAAAGAACCGCCTCAATCGGTGTTAACCCTGCTGGCAAATCTTAATCAGCCCTAGGAAAGTTCTGAAATCTCGTTTTTTTCAAAAGGAGTTATCCATGCAAGCTGACATCCTGCTCCTCAATGGCATGATCTATGACGGGCTTGGGGGAAAGCCTTATCCCGGCGGGCTGGCCGTCCAGGGCGAGAACATCGCCGCCCTGGGGGATGTAAGCGGGTGGAGCGCCAGGCAGGTGATCGACCTGAATGGGTTGGCATTGGCGCCGGGTTTCATCAATATGCTCAGTTGGGCCAGTGAAACCCTGATTGCTGATGGACGTTCACAAGGCGACCTGCGCCAGGGAGTGACCCTTGAAGTCATGGGCGAGGGGTTTTCATTTGGACCCCTCAATCCAGAGCTGCGCGCCGAGCTAAAGCGCACCCAAGGAGATATCCAGTACGATATCGAGTGGACTTCCCTGGGAGAATACCTGGAATTTCTAGAAGGTCGCGGCGTTTCTACGAATGTGGCCTCCTTCGTGGGCGGTGGGACACTGCGCGCCTATACAATGGGCTATGCAAACCGCGCGGCAACGCCTGAAGAGCTCGAGCTGATGCAGGCGCTCTTAGCCCAGGCGATGCAAGAAGGCGCGGTGGGGTTATCGGCTGCATTGATTTACGTCCCCGACTGTTTTTATCGCACGGATGAATTGGTCGCCCTGGCGCGCACCGCGGCCGAGTTTGGCGGTATGTATATCTCGCATATTCGCAACGAAGCCGAGATGTTGTTAGAAGCCGTAGATGAGCTGATCGGGATTGCGCGCCAGACTGGGATCCGGGCAGAGTTTTACCACCTGAAAGCCTCGGGAGAGCATAACTGGGGCAAAATGGATAGCGTTTTCGAACGGATCGAAGCCGCACGAGCGGAGGGCCTGTCGATCACCGCCGATATGTACACCTATTCAGCCTGCGCCACCGGTCTGGATGCGGCAATGCCGCATTGGGTGCAGGAGGGCGGTCACCAGGCCTGGGTGGCGCGCCTGCGCGACCCGGCTATCCGCCAGCGGGTCATCGCCGAGATGCGCGTCCCGAGCCTGGAGTGGGAAAACTCTTATCTGAACGCCGGTTCACCAGAAAATGTGCTGTTCGTCGATTTTAAGACGCCAGCGTTGAAACCCTTGACAGGCAAGACGCTGGCTGAAGTTGCGGCGCTGCGCGGCGCTTCCCCCGAAGACGTGATGATCGACCTGGTAATTGAGGACGATAGCCGGATCGGCACGGTGTATTTCAGCATGTCCGAAGACAATCTGCGCAAGCAGGTGCGCCAACCGTGGATGAGCTTCTGTTCGGACGCCGGATCGATGGCTCCAGAGGGCGTCTTTTTGAAATCCAGTACGCACCCACGCGCCTACGGCAGTTTTGCCCGCCTGCTGGCGCGTTATGTCCGCGATGAAAACCTGATCACAGTGGAAGAAGCCGTGCGCCGCCTGACCAGCCTGCCCGCCCACAACTTGCGCTTGAAGGGCCGCGGCAGGCTTTCCCCAGGGTACGCAGCCGATATGGTAGCCTTCGATCCGGAGACAATCCAGGACCATGCTACCTTTCACCAGCCCCACCAGTACGCCACAGGCGTTCAGCATGTGTTGGTCAATGGAGTTCCAGTGATTCAGGATGGCGAGCACACCGGGGCGATGCCTGGGCAAGTGGTGCGTGGTCCAGGTTGGAAAGGCGAATAAGCTGAATTAAACTCTTTGGATGGTTACCAGAGTGACATCGTCCTCGGGTTCGCTGTCCGCGCCGCTGAACTCTATCCAGATCGGCCAGCAGATCGGCGATCAGCGCCTCACCCTGGAGCGGCGGCGACCCTTCAGCTCCCAGCCAAACATGCCCGTATGCGCACCTGGCCATACATCTCCCCCTGGTTATTATGGGCTTCGAGTAGCCCGTCGCTGTACAGCAGTAAACCGTGACCGGGCAGCATTTGTGTGGAAAATTCGGGATAGCTCATCCCGGGCATTAAACCAAGCGGCATCCCTGCAGCACGCAGCTCGTAAACACTGGATTGGCGTGCGCTGGTAAGGCAGGCAGTGTCCGGCGTTAGCAATGACATGCTTTTCCGTCAGCCAGGTCGATGACGACCACCAGGCAGGTTACAAACATCATCGCCGGCATATCTGGGATGAGCAGCTCGTTGACTTCTGCCAGTAAGCGTCCTGGAGAAACCCGTTCCGCCTCGACGGCATGGTGGACTGCCGCGCGCAGATGGCTGCGGGTGGTGGCCATCACCAGGGCTGCCGGGACGCCTTTTCCAGTGACATCGCCAATCACGACCCCCAATTCGCCCCCGGGCAGCTCGAGAAAATCATAGAAATCCCCGCTGACCTCCCGCGCTGGCTGCCATACCGCAGCAGCCTGCCAGCCCGGCAGCGCCGGCATTTCCCTGGGGAGCAAGGCCTGCTGGATCTTCCGCGCTGTAGCAAGCTCCGCCTCCAGGCGCTCCTTGGCTAACAACTGCGCTTGAGCGGCCTGCAATTCCTCGTATGCCTGCTGTAATGCCCGATTTTTCAAATGCAGATCGTTAATCGTGGCGTCTTCTGAGCTGCGCAGACGTTGGCTCATCTCCTGCATCAGGTGAAATGCAAGCCCAGGTTGGCGCTCAAGCAAAGCCTGAAAATCCAGGCGGGGAATCTCCAGGGTACACGTTAGGCTGAGAGCGCGCACACTGGCCGAGCGAACCTGGTTGGCCAAGAACATGCCCACTTCGCCCAGGTATTCGCCCGGTTTGACCACACCAAAACGGCGCTCATCGGGGGTATCTAAGGCTTTGACCACCTCGACCATTCCATCCAGGATCACCAGGAATGCATCGCTGGGCTGATTTTCAAGGAAGATCACCTCGCCAGCAGCGTATTCCTGGGTGTGGGCGATCGCCAACAGCGCTGAGACCTCCGTTTCAGGCAGCAAGGCAAAGAGTGGGATCTGGTGAATGGTGATTGATTCCATGCTAGAACGATTTTACCAGCATCTAGAATTAATTGGATTGAATTACTCTAGATAATCCTGTCGCAAAAACCTGTCCAACTGGACAGGCGAGACCTATCCAACGGCACGGGGTGAACCACAACAGCAGATCATCATTTCCATAGCTTGAGCTGTGGAGAGATGCCATGAAAAAAACAAATGCCCTCATTTCACTTGCCTGGTTTGTCGCCCTGGCAACCACAATCTACACCGGTTTGGGTTTATTCTGGACAGGGAGCGGCAGCCCACACAATTTCACTACCTTACACGGTTAAATTGTGCAGATCAACGCCCGCGGCATTTACCAATTCGACCAGGTTTTCCAGCTTCAGGCTGGGATCCGTTTCAGCCCCGGACAGTTTGTGGGATTGATCGGTTCATGGGTCATTATGGGCGCTTTCGCAGTAGGGTTATTGGCCGTATTCTTTAAAAATTTCAGTGACAAAGGAAATTAACCATGGAAACCAACCATCAAAAAGCTGCCCTCCGATTTGGCATCCTTGGCGCGCTCGCCACTGCAATCGGAATTATCCTTTCCGGACCGGTGGGTCTGGCGCTGGTAACGCTGCTTGCCCCCAACCCCACCTGGACAGACGCCGCAACCTGGGCGGCACACTATCACCCACTTCAGACCTTTCCCTTCTATGGCGGCTTCTTATTGGTTGGCGGTTATGTCATGACCATGGCCGCGTTTTACCAGATTGCGGCAGGCGAAAATGAGACAGAGGTGGAATTCAACCAATATTTCGCCGAAACAATCAGCCCCAGGGCAACGCTTTGGGTAGTCCCAGGAGTGACGCACACGGCGCGTTACATCAAGTTCCAAAGGAGTATGAAAGACGGCTCATCGCTTTTATTGACCAAAAAACTCCTCATGGCTGATGATTGAATCTTCTTAATTATCCGGTAAGGGGGGATTACCCAACCTGGCTGCTTCGGCCAGCAGGGTACGGTTAGCCGTCACGTTACCGAGGAAGGAGCTGCGCAGCTCGGGGCTGCGAAATTGAGCGGCGACTCGCTGCAGGAATTCCTTACCGGTCTGCAGTACGGGGTAAGCTTTGTCCGGATTGGTGGCTTGCAACACTTGGAAGCAGGTCAGGTAAGCCAATGCCGGCGAGCTCAGCCCGTAATCCCAGCCTGGCGACTGAAGCGCCTGGGTGGAGAAGTTCAGCGAGGCAGCAAGATCACCATTCAACCGCGCAATTCGGGCAAGGCCGCATTGCGCATCGATCGCCTGGCTGTGTTGGCCGGATGCCTGGCGAAGATCCAGGCTGTTTCGGTAAGCCGCTTCAGCCTGTGGATATAAACCACTGCGTTCCAATCCTACGCCGAGGAAAAACCAGGCATACGCCATTTCGCTCGGTGCGCCGATTTCCTGGGTAAGGGCGATAGCCTTCCGGCAGCGCTCCAACCCCACCTCAAGCTCACCGCTTTCAATCTCAATCTCTCCCAGAGTAGTCAGGATCGATGCTTCACCCTGGAGGTCTTCAATTCCCTTGCCGATGACGAGCGCCTGTTGAAGAGACTGACGAGCCTCCGGATACAGGCCCACAGCGGTCTGGTTATTCCCGATTCCAATTAATGCAGCTTCTTTGCCTTCATCGTCGGCGATTTCCTGGCTAATTTCCAGCGATTGGCGGAAGTGTTGGATCGCAGTTTCAAAATCGTAACGCCTCTCCATAACAACGCCCAAATTGCACAAAGTCACCCCCTGACCGTAGCGATCTCCCATCAAGCGTTTCAACTGGAGCGCGGCGTCCAGGTGGACGATGGCGCTATCGACAGCCCCAAGGCTTGCCTCAATAACGCCCAGGCTGTTGAGCGCCCGGCTTTCTCCGGGTTGGTCGTGGGATTGGCGAAAAAGAATCAGCGCGTCTTCAAGAAAAGCCTTCGCCTGTGGATACTCCGCCTGAACTTCGCATACCACCCCCATCCCAAGCGAGGCGCTGGCCTGTAAATTGATCAAGCCGGCCTGGCGCCCTAACTTCCGGGTTAGCTCGTAGTGCTCGCGTGCCTTCGGATAATCTGCCAGGTAGCGATACGCCGCGGCCCAGAGGCTCTGCGCCCGGGCTTCAAGGACCAGGTCTGAAGTGCGCTGCGCCAATTCCACCGCCTGCCGGGCCGCCTCGATGGTTCCGTTATAATCTCCGGTTTGCATGGCAAAAACCGAGCGTTGCAGAAGCGCTTGGGCGCGCCGGATCGCGGCCTCGCCTGGATCCAGGATCAGAGCGAGCTCTTTATCCAACCGCGCAAATAGGCGGAGCTGCTCCTCGCGATTGCCCAGCAGACCCTGGATCTCCACCTGACCCAGGAGAAGATCCACCTGGATCACCACCTGCTCCGTGGTGGTCAGCGCAAGCGCCTGTTCGTACAGAAACAAAGCCTCGCGGTTTGCAAAGCGCGCTTGGGCCTGACGACCTGCTTTATAAAACCAATCCAACGCCAGGTTAATTTCACCGGCCAGGCGATAGTGTTCGGCGATCAGAGCGGCGAATTCATTCCCCCGCTGGCTGCGCCCGGCGATTTCTTCCAACCAGCGGGCAGCATAAGCATGGTAGATCCGCCGGTAGCTTTTAAGCAAGCTGGCATAAGTCACATCACGCAGCAAGGCATGCTTGAAGAGAAATTCGCGAGTATTCTCGAAAGTGGAATCGCCCTGGTTGTAGACCAGCTCGCGGTGGATCAAGCGCTCGAGCAATTCGGTTTCTTCTTGAACAAGATCGGGCAACACCAAGCCGGGTGAGACTTCCTGAGCAAGCATGAATGTCAGGGTCTGATCCCAAAAAGTGCGCCCAACAACCGCCGCCTTCTGTAAAAGCGCTTTTTCGGGGGCGCTCAGACTGTCGAAGCGCGCTTGCAGTACCTCGATCAACGTCGCGGGGACCTGCAAACTCGCCAACCTTCGGGAGGAAACCTGCCAGGTTTCTTCGCCAGCGATCAAGACGCCATCCTCGAGAAGCATCTTGATCAACTCTTCGACGTAAAATGGATTGCCTTCAGCGCTGCGCACTATTAAATCGATTAACTCAGTGGGCAGGTCTTGAACCTTCTGCAGAACTGTCTCGACCTGACGGCGACTTTCCGTTGGGGTTAATGGGTCCAGGGACAGATTCGAACGACTCACCCGGGTTTCACGCAGCGCAGGCCGCCGTTCGAGGAGCGCTGGCCTGGCGGTGCAGACGATCAGGAGCGGCAAGTTGGCAAGCAAATCTTCCAGTCGTTCAAGGGTATCGAGGGTGCTATCATCCGCCCAGTGCAGATCTTCGAGCAGGATTACCGCTGGATCGAGCCCGGCGATCGCTGAAAAGTAATCGTTCAGGTAACTCAAGCCGCGCTCCAATACCTGACGCGGTTCAACTGCGTTCAGGTAGTCGCTGTCGCCGAAACTAAAGCCCAACAAGCGACCGATGAAATGGGCCATCATCTCCACCAGATCAGCCTGATCCATTTCAAGATCGTGATTCCAAGATGATCGAACTTCCTCGGTGGGCTGCGCCAGTGGAGTGAAGGCTTCCGCCACTCCTACAACCAGTTTATTCCGCAGGACTTCAGGCGCATCGCTGTCCTGAATGCCAAAACGGTTGGCAAAGACATCGCGCAGCAAACCAAACGGCACGTTTTGGGTATATGGGCTGGCCCTACCGTTGAAGAAGTAATAATCCGCTGTTGTTTCCAACCAATGATCGAATTCGAGCAGCAGGCGCGATTTGCCGATCCCAGCCTCCCCAAGTAGGTAAGCGACATGACATTGGCGCTGGTCGGTAATCTGCTGAAATAGCGTTTGTAAAAATGCCATCTCAGTATCCCGGCCGACCAAGGCAGTATCGACACCTTCAACTCCCTCAAGTTTTCGGTGAAAACTGCGTGGCTTGGCCTGGATAACTGACATAGGTTTGCACCGGTTCGCTTTTCCCCTTGACCGTCACTGGCTCGACGACCTGGACATCAAACAGATCGCGCACGTGGCGGTAAGTATCGTGGGTTATTAATATCCCGTTCACCGGGGCCAACGCCTGCAGCCGCGAAGCCAGGTTGACCGTATCGCCGACGACGACAAAGTCCTGACCCTTGCGCTCGCCCAGCCAGCTCACCACCACCTGGCCGGTATGAATGCCAATCCGCATTCGCAGTTGAATCGAACCCGTCGAAGTCTCAGCCGACGTGGCAAGCTCATCATTCAGCGCTTTCAAACCGTCGCGCATCGCCAGGGCGGCCGCGATGGCATTTTCAGGGTCATGTTCGCCGGCAGCGGCCAAACCAAAAACTGCCATGACCGCATCGCCAATAAATTTTTCAACAACCCCTCCAAACTGCTCGATCAAGATGGACCAACGCCTAAAATATGCATTGGTGATATCGCGCACATCTTCAGGATCAAGACGCTCGGACATGGCTGTAAAACCAACCAGGTCGGCAAATAAAACCGTCACCAGCTTGCGTTGTTCGCCGGATGGTGCGGGTTTAGCAGTCGCCAAGGACGCTGTGACGGCTTCTAGCCGGGCCAGCTTCTCACGCAGCGGGCCGAGCGCCGTTTCAATGACTGCATCGCCTATTAAAGCGCGTTGGCCCTCCAAGGCGCTGATCGCCTGGCGCAAAGCTTCGATTTCTGAGGATGAATTTGGAGTCATGATTTCGTTGTAAAAGAAATATTGCTAGAATTTTACCAGCCATTCCAAACATTTGAGATAAAAATTATCAGCTAACACCACCTGACTTAGGATTCGATATAATATCTTATTTCTAGGAGCAATCAGATTGATCGCCTTAACCCAAATACCCTTGATCATCGATACGGATATGGCCATGGATGAATTGTGCAGTTTGAGGAACGCCGGCTGAAAATCGTCCTGGAAGATGGACCGGAACAAGGTCGGGTGATTGAAGATTCAGAGGGCAGCCTGGTGCGGGTGGTTACAAAGGTCGATGGAGAGGCATTTGAGACAGCTTACCTCGGAGTCTTCTGAAATCGACAGTATCCACCTAACCAGTTGAGCCAGGAGACTTACCATAAAAGCGGGACGATTGGGCTGCTACGCCTGGGATTTGCTGTGGTTTGGGATGGCGCCTGGTCGGCCCTCGGGCTGTGGCGAGAGCGCATGTTTCAGGGAAGGAGCAGAAAGATGACTGCAAACGGACGCAATCACGCGACTGGACTCGAACCGCTATCCATCCCACAGGCACTGGCGGCGGTGTTTCCGTTCCTGGCGTTTGGCCTGGCCAGTCTGGTTAGCCAACTGAACCTGGTCGATCACCGGCCCACCGTACCGCCTTTTTGGCAGACCCTGCTAATCAGTCCATATCTCGTCTTCAATTGGATTATCCTTGTCGGACTGGGTGTGGGAGTCTATAAAGGGTTTCCACGTTGGACAATTTCATACCTGTTGTGGGCGTTATATTTTGGCTGGTGGTGGACCAATATGTCCTTCTTCGGCTATCACTGGAGTGGTCAAATCTGGCTGTCTTTTGGGGCGGCGATCCTGCTTCCATTGCTGCTTAAGACGATCCTGGCAGCCGCTCAAGACGCTTGGCGGCAGGTTCTGGCAGGATTGGACCTTACTCTCCCTCGGGTTATATATCTTTTACTGCGCCCTTTACCTGATCGCTGACGGAAATCACCATCCCTACCTGCTCGTGTTTATGCAGCCTTACTACCCTGGTAACCTGCCTGGGGGCGTGGGGATATTACCGCCTGGCCGGCCCGCTGCGCAGGGTGCTTGCCCTCCTGGGCGGTCTCTGCGGCGTGATCCTCCTCGGTATCCTGAGCGAAGCCACCTGGGACTCCGCCGCGTATTATGGCCTGCCCGCGAACACCAACAGGCTGAGCTTGATCGGTTTAATTCTCCTTGCTTTGCTGGCAATCCTTATGATCACGATTGGCATGCTTGCCCGCTGGCGGCAAAATCGCCAGGCCAGATTGAACTAGCCAAATCTGATCGAACAGGTATATAATATTCCATCATTCTAATACAGGAGGGCTGTGATGATCACCAATTCCACAACGCACGTCCATGGCAAGGACCGGATCTACGCATTGATCGAGGCTGGTTCGCTTAGCTCAGATGCGTGCAGCCATATCGGCGAGATCGAAAATGTCCACGCCAGCGCCTCCGGCTGCGAAGATTGTCTTAAAATCAACGGTGAATGGGTCAACCTGCGCATCTGCCTGACCTGCGGGCATGTCGGCTGCTGCGACGACTCCCCCAACCGCCACGCCACCGCCCATTATCACGCTTCGGGGCATCCGGTCATCCAATCTTTCAATCCCGGCGAAGGATGGGTGTATTGTTATCCGGATGATGCGATTCTTGCGGACTGAGCAAATCAAGTGCCCTGGACTAAAGTCCAGGGCTAAATGTCCAGGCTAAAGTCCAGGGCTGAGAGAGCGGCCACGCGGACTGCATCCGCCCAACCCAGGTAAGACTAACTGACATCGCCATACAAAAAACAGGCAATCCTTTTCCCGATTGCCTGATTGCCTGATCACCCAATCACTTTCTGTTACACCGGCTCTAAACGAGCAGTAAAATGCCTCAGCACCGGCGCTTGGGCAACGACGCGATAGCCGCGTAGATCCTGGCGCTGGCGGTAGACCTCTAGAATGACCTCGGCCAGGTAATCGACATGGCTTTGGGTGTACACCCGGCGGGGGAAAGCCAGACGCACCAGCTCCATAGCGGCAGGATGCTCGCTGCCATCCGGATGCATGCCGAACATGACGCTGCCAATCTCGACCCCGCGCACACCGCCGAGTAAGTAAAGGGCATTGTTCAACGACCAGGCCGGGTACTGCAAGGCGGGGATGTGCGGCAGCATTTCCCTGGCATCCAGGTAAACAGCATGACCGCCGGTGGGCTGGACGATCGCCACACCCGCAGCCACCAGGCGTTCCCCCAGGTAAGCAATCGAGCGGATGCGGTATTGAAGATAGTGCTCATCCAAGGCTTCATACAGGCCCAAGGCAATGGCTTCCATATCATAACCGGCCATACCGCCATAGGTCGGGAAACCTTCGACGAGAATCTCCAAGGTACGGCAGCGCTCCATCAGTCCGGAATCGTTCATGGCCAGGAAACCGCCGATATTGGCCATGCCGTCTTTTTTGGCGCTCATCGTGCAGCCATCCGCATAGCTGAACATTTCCCGGGCAATCTCGATCGGGGTTTTATCTGCATAGCCCGGCTCACGGGTCTTGATGAACCAGGCGTTTTCGGCGAAGCGGCAGGCATCGATGATAAACGGGATATCGTGAGCGTGGGCGATCTGGCTGGCGGCGCGGATATTGGCCATACTCACGGGCTGGCCGCCGCCGGAGTTATTGGTGACGGTGATCATCACGGCCGGGATGAGCTCGCGTGGGGTGCTTTCGAGGAGCGCCTTCAGCGCGTCCAGGTCCATATTGCCCTTAAACGGATGGATCAGGCGCGGATGGCGGCCTTCAGGGATTACCAGGTCGCGCGCCTCCGCCCCTGTGTTTTCGACATGGGCGCGGGTGGTATCGAAATGGGTGTTGGAGGGGATGATATCGCCGGGTTTGGCAATCACCCGGAACAGAATGTGCTCGGCGCCGCGCCCCTGGTGCGTCGGGATTACATATTTGAAGCCGGTGATATCTTGCACGGCAGCTTGAAAACGATAAAACGATCCTGCCCCGGCATACGATTCATCGCTGGAAATCATCCCAGCCCATTGGCGCGATGACATCGCTCCGGTGCCGCTATCGGTGAGCAAATCGATCAGCACCTGCTCGGCTCTCAATAAAAACGGATTGTAGCCGGCGTTTTTCAAAGCCTTCTGGCGTTCGGCCAGGTTAGTAAAGCGAATGGGTTCGACAGAGCGGATACGAAAAGGTTCAATAATGGTTTTTGGTTGAAATTCTTGCATCATTTTAGGATCCATTTCTGTGAAGGTTTATTCAGGGCGCATTCCTGAAGAATATTCATTATAATCTTAGTTAAGGAGCCTGAATGTTCAATCTATTTCGCCGAAAATCCCTGAGCGAAGGAGCGCCTGAACTGCTGGCGCTGCGCACAGCACTATTTGCAATGGATGACCTGGAGAGTCTGGTGGGTGGTTTGACCGCGGACAACCTGGCAGTCTCGCCCTGGTCCTATTTTGCAAGCGCTTATGCACAACTGAAGGCCAAGAAAAAAGACGCCGCCATCGCTGAGCTGCGCCAGGCATTGGCTATACCAGGATTGGAGACGCGCATTTATCTATTGGCCTGGCACAACCTGCGCACCCTGGGGGTGATGCCGCTGGCCGCGCAGTCGCACCAGGTGCGCGGGGTGATTATCGAGGCGCCGCTCAAGGACGGGCGGGAGATCCTGGCGGCCTACGCCGATCACCGCGCCCGCTATTTCAATTTTTCAGGCAGGAGCCTCATCTGGGAAGAGCAAGACGAAACAATCGGGGGGTTGATCGATGGTTTGCTATCCAGCACCCGGCCAATTCTAAAAAAGGCGCAGCCCTGGAAGAAGCCCGAGCCTGGTCCACCGGCGCCGGGACTGACGCGGATCTCCATCCTGACCGATTTCGGCCTTCATTTTGGCCAGGGGCCGCAGAAAATGTTGGCCAAGGATGCATTAGGCGGCCAGCCGCTCAAGGCTGCCGCGGCTTTAAGGCAGGCGCTGCTCGAGCGCGCTACACAAATAATCGCGGTATGGGCGAATGACCCGGCAAGCAGATTAAAATCGGTTAAAATAATGACTAATAGCTTAGAATAGGAGGAGAAACTTATGATCTGCCCAAATTGTAGTGCGAGTATGGTGACTAAATACGATGATTCGATCCACATGGAGGTGTGTCCGAACTGCGCCGGGACCTGGTTCGATGGCCAGGAGCTGACTAAGATGAAGGATCATGTCTTGCCGGACTCCAATTGGTTGGATTTCAACCTGTGGAAGGACATCGAAACCATGTCGTACAGCCTGGGCAAACGACCCTGCCCGATCTGCCAGAAGGATGATGGCGAAGGTGGCCTATGGTGATACTGGGGTGACCGTGGACGCGTGCGTCCAAAAGCACGGGGTTTTCCTGGAAACCGGCGAGTTCGAGATCATCCTGAAGGCGCTTGAGGATGAAATCAGCGAGAAAAACGCCCCCGAATACCTGAGAGAGAACGCTCAGAGAAGGGCCGGGAGCTGATCACCGGGACGGAAGGCTCACAGCAGGACTGGAAAGATTTCACAACGGTGGTGCGCCTGTTCAGCCAGCGCTTTATGGTCGAACACCCCACCATCGCCCGAGCCCTGGCCGAATTCGACCTGGCCAGCCCGAAATAAGACAAACCCATTTAGCGGATCCACAGTTCGGATCCGCTAACGTTTTACAGGCCATGCAGACCCGCACCGCCGCCATGCTCGAGGCTTTACTCGCTGCGGCGCTGTTTGGCGCCAGCGCCCCACTGGCCAAGCTGCTCCTGGGGGAGATCGAACCACTGCCATTATCGGCTTTGCTCTACCTTGGGAGCGGCATTATTTTGGCGCTGGTCCTGGGTTGGGGGCGTTTCATCCAGAAAATACCAAGAAATGAAGCCCCGCTGCGTAAGGGTGACCTGCCCTGGCTGGGCGGGGCGATCCTGGCTGGAGGCGTCCTTGCACCGATCCTGCTCCTGTATGGGCTGCGGGTCACCCCGGCGGCGACCGCCTCGCTGCTGCTCAATTTTGAAGCAGCAGCGACCACGCTGATCGCCGTCCTGGTCTTCCGCGAGGCCATCAGCCGGTCTGCCTGGGCAGCCATCCTGCTGGTGACGCTGGCCAGCATTTTGCTCTCGCTTAATACCAGCGGCGCCTGGGGGCTATCCCTGGGGGCATTAGCCATCCTCAGCGCTACTGGTCTTTGGGGTTTGGATAACAACCTGACCCGGAATATTTCGGCAAAGGATCCGGCGATGATCGTGGCTGTGAAAGGGCTGGCAGCCGGAGGGATTTCGCTGCTCCTGGCGGCGGCAATCGGCAGCAGTTTCCCAGCCCCAGCGTACATCCTGGGCGGGCTGCTGCTGGGCAGCTTAAGCTATGGGGTGAGCATCCTGCTGTTTGTGCGCGCTCTGCGCAGCATCGGCGCCGCCCGCACCGGCGCATTATTTGGCGTGGCTCCATTGATTGGCGTGCTGTTCTCACTGGTTCTTTTCCGCGAGCCGCCCACCCTGGCTTTCTGGATCGCCTTGCTGGTGATGGCTTTCGGGACAGCCTTGCTGCTGCGTGAAGAGCACGAGCATGACCATACCCACGAGCGCCTGGTGCACGAGCATGCCCACGGCCATGCTGATCAGCATCACAATCATGTTCATGGGTCGGGGGATGTCGAAAACCACAGTCACGAACACCTCCACGAAGAACTGGTGCATCAGCATGATCATCTACCGGATATTCACCACCGGCATGGGCACTAGGGTTAAAATCTCCCAACAAAGGTTATCTACGGATAATTTTCGTTGAACCACCTCTGCAAACCATCCGGGGTATCCACACCGCCGTATCCGAATTTATGATTGATATACCACAGACAGTGTTGATGTTGGTTACGGATCGCGCAATCGACCAAAGCCTTTACGACCACCGCCTTGCCATGAAGATCGATCTGGTTAAGAATTGCCTCCACGACTTGTTCTCGGAATACTTCATCCTTGCCATCGGCACTAAGCAGATCGATCAGGTAAGGTAATGTCTGCGGATTTTTTCTAAGGTCGGTTTCGTAAAGGGCATGAAGCGCATCGAATTCACGGTTATGTGCATTCGATAACGCTTCCAGATAAATCGTGTGCAGCAGGTCAGGGTCTTGCCAATCCTTTGCTGCTGAGCGAGCATCGCCGTCAGCCCAGAAAATTGCCTGGGGTCCCCAAATCTGATAGAGCGCATCCAGGACCGGGGCATGATAAAGACTCCAGAATGAATAATCGGCTGGAGAGGTAGGGCCTTCGGAATCATTTATGAGGCTTATTTGATCCGGAGGATATTCCTCGCCCTCAATTCGAAAGATCAGCTCTTTTTGGCCAGGCGCCGACAGGGATACGAACCCCTTGAGGACGCCTCCTGTATAAAGATCGCCGCCACCGCTGTAATTCTGGCTTAACGATTTGCCATCGAGCTGGACGGAAAGCGTAGCCTCACACTGCGAGTTTGACGGCAGGATTTTTATATTCATACCATCTAAAGCCCGTAATAAATCAGGTTCGAGCGAGCTGTCGTGCGCCGACGGACCGTTTGTCTCCTCCTCAAAGTACGCCACGAGATCCCCGGTATAGCCCTGATCGAGGCAAATTGTCTTGATCACCAGGTTATTCCAGGGTCTAACCCCCGGCGGCTCAGTAGGCGGCACCGGAGTTCGGGATTGGGGTGGGGGTTTCCGTTGGGGTTGGTGTGACCGTATTGAGAATTGAAAGATCTATGCCCCCACAAGCAGTCAAGAGTAAAATTGCACAGAAAAAAGCCAGTAGTCTCCACGCACGCATGAATGGCCTCCCCGAAGAAGATCTAAAAATATTCAATCGAAACCGAGCACAAACCTTGCCATTATATCCCCGTTTTGGGAAATGGACGATCAAGGATGGCCACCTCGTAAATAAGAAAACTTGTGAATTCCAAATCCAAAGACAAAAGTGGGTGTAAAATAGGCGCTTGCCAACAAATTGGCAAACCATAACCAATATTTGCAGGGACAAATCAAGCCCTGAGTAAGGCAGGAGTCATCCAATGGAACCAAAACTTAAAATTGTATTCATCACCTCAGAGGCTGTGCCGTTTGCCAAGACCGGCGGTCTGGCGGATGTGGCTGAAGCACTGCCCAAGGCCCTGGTTGCCTTGGGACACGAGGTAATCGTCATCATGCCCAAGTACGCTTCGATCGACTATGTTCGCCGCGGGTTGAGCCCTTTCATGCCCAGCATTGGCGTATGGATGGGTGACGGGCAGGAATGGGCTGCTGTGCACACTGCCCGAGTCGATGGGGTGCGCTTCTACTTTATCGAATCAAACAAATATTTCGACCGTTGGGGGCTGTACCACGATGCTGACCACAACGATTACCTGGACAACCCACGCCGTTTTGGTTTCCTCGCTCGCGCCGGCTTACAGTTATGCCAGGATCTCAACTTCAAGGCGGACATTGTCCATGCCCACGACTGGCAGACCGCCCTGGCGCCGGCTTATCTAAAAATCTGGCACTGGAACGACCCGATCCTGGGCGACGCCGCCAGCGTCCTGACCATCCACAACATTGCCTACCAGGGTGTCTATGACGCCAAGGATTACCCTTACCTGGGACTGCAGGCAGGCAACTTCACCGCGGATAAGTTCGAGGATTTTGGGCGGGTAAACTTCCTCAAAGGCGGCATTGTTTACGCCGATGCGGTCAACACGGTCAGTCCTACCTATGCCAACGAGACCCGCACGCCGTTGGGCGGCATGGGGTTAGCGCCCTATCTGAACAACAAAGGCGACAGCTACTGGGGCATTTTGAACGGAGCAGACTACGACCAGTGGAATCCGGCTATCGACCCGCTCATCCCTGCCCAATATTCACCGGAGGATCTGACCGGCAAAGCAATCTGCAAAGCCGAGCTGCAGCGCCGTTTCGGGCTGGAAGTAAACCCAAACATCCCCCTCATCGGCTCGGTGGGGCGATTTGTCCCCCAAAAGGGGATGAGCATGCTGGCCGCGGTGATCGAGGGTGTTATCCAGGATATGGCCGTCCAATTTGCGATCCAAGGCAGCGGCGAAAACTCCCTGGAATCGTATTATGGAAACCTGCCCGGTCGCTACCCAGGGACGATCGGCAGCTTTATTGGCTACAATAATGAGCTGGCCCACCTGATCGAAGCCGGATCCGATTTTTTCGTGATGCCATCCTTATTCGAGCCGTGCGGATTGAACCAGATGTACTCGCTGAAGTACGGCACACTGCCGATTGTGCGCGCCACGGGGGGGTTGGATGATACAGTGCAGAATTACAACGAGGCCGATGGCTCGGGCGCGGGCTTCAAGTTCTATGAACCCAGCCCGGCTGCCCTGTATTACAGCCTTGGCTGGGCAGTCAGCACCTATTACGACCGGCCGGCGCATATCCAGAAGATGATCCAGACGGGAATGGCCCAGGATTTCTCCTGGGAACGCAGCGCCCAGGCGTACGAGGCGCTTTACCGGCTGGCGTTGAGGAATAAGGGGCGGTAGATTCCCCACTATTATGAGACTTGCCGTCGCTCCGAAGAGCAGAGCGACGGCAAGTCTCATGTTCGATGTCACTTCTGGATGCTCTTGGTGAGCACACTCCCGGCTGGGTCAAAGACATAACCCGTCTTGGTCACATTGGTAACGGTGATGGTATATGTCCCACGCGGTCCGGTCACCGAGAACTTTACGTGACCGGTTGAGCCGGTGAGACCCGAGGCCGTTTGGGTGGCGCCGTTCGGCAGAGTCCACCGCACGGAGACGGCGGCATTCGGAACAGCCTTGCCAAGGCTGTCTTTCACCGTAAGATCCCCGGTGATGGTTGCTTTCCCGCTGCTCACCCTGCCGCTCAACACAATGCTGGTCACGCGCAGCAGACTGGATGAGCCAGCGCTGACATTCAACGTTATTTCGTCCTGGCTCCAGTTTCCCAGGGCGTCGTTGGCAAAGGCCCGCACCGTGTATGCGGCAGGCGTCAACCCGCTGGTGTTCCAGTTGACCGATAGTGAGTTTGCATTGTCCACCGAACCCAGGATCACCTGCTGGCCTGTATATTGGTTCCAAAAGCTAATTTCGAGATGGGTCACGGCAACATTATCGCTTGCCTGGGCAGAGATGGTGACCGTGCCGGATACCGTCGCCCCATTGGCCGGGCTCAGGACCGTCACAACCGGCGGAGTGGTATCCAGTGGGGTGGCTGGAGAGGTCACCGTGATCATATTAGACCACGGGCTGGCTCCGCCCAGGCCAGTGGCACGCACCCGGTAGTTATAAGCGACCCCCACGCCGACGGTGGTATCCGTGTGGTTGGTGGCTGTTCCGGGCGGGGTCAGCGCCAGGCGTGTCCAGGTACCTGCTCCGGCCGGGCTGCGTTCGAGCTCGTAACCCTGGGTGAGGGTGCTGGTGTTGGTCCAGGTCAGGTTAATGGCGTTATAAGGTTCCATGGCAGTGGCGGGGTGGGCCACACCCTGCAGGTTGGATGGCGCGGTGGGCGGCGGCAGGCTGCCCATGGGCGTCAGGAGAATGCCGCCTGATTGGCCGGTGAGTGAATTCGACCCAACAGCAGCCACAAGCCGTTGATCGTTGATCAACGCGCCGCTGCCGCTGGTCGTCCAGCCCGCCGCGGTCACGGATGGGTCGAGAAGGCTCGATAGCGCGTATGCGCCCAGCCCATCCAGGTACAGCCCTGCCCCGGATTCGCCGTAACCGATATCACCGCGGTTATTGATGCTCGAAGCGATTGTGTATTTGCTCGATCCGGCGATAAACATCCATCCCGCCGTGCCTTCATAACGAAAGACAGAGACGATATTCAAAGACTGCGAGCTTAAAGAAGCGGCGCCGACCATCATTCCATTGGAGTTGATATCCACTGCCGAGATCGCGTTATAGTTGCTGGGTCCCTGGCCGATCCATTCGACAACCCCGGTGTTGATGTCGAGCCGTTCCGCGCCGCCGATCACCTGGCCCAGGTCGTTGATCTTGCTTGGGTAGGTCCACCACTCATACACCGCGGCCAGGTCGACCACACCGAGTGAGGCTGAATAGAGCCATCCTGAGCCGGTGGGGCTGTAGGCAAGCGAACGCCGGGCGCCGACGATCTGCCCCAGGTTGTTAATTCCCAGGGCATAAGACGACACATCACCGGCAATCCTGGGCAATTCTTCGAGGGTGTAACCACCACCATTGGGCGTCCAACGAACGGCAACCGGGTTCCATTGTGGTGAGAACGACACCCCTACGATCACGCCGTGATCATTGATATCGGTGGGGAAGACGCTCATCGCGCCACTGGGAACCGGCAGCAGCGACCATGAGGAGCCATTGGCGCTCACCAGGGGCTGGTAGTTATTCGTACCGCTGATCAGTAATCTCCCGACGACAACCCCGCTGTTGTTGATCGCTGAAGGTGTGCCAGGACCGAGATATTGAAGCAGGTAACTGGGCGGACCATCCGCTGCCCGGACGAGCGGCGCTGAGGCTGATCCGAACAACACCATCACGACCAGGATCGTCAGAGCTATGATTTTTTGGCGAGTCATTTGGTTGCTCCTTTTTATTTAGAAACAGGTTTACGGGTCGAATTGCGAGCGTCTGTTAATGATTATAACTGAGAGTCTTGTCCGATACCCACCAGCGCTGCTGCTGACCCGGCGCGGTCGAACGGTGTTCGCTTCGCGATGGGGTTCTCGCGCCAGGCGGTGAGGAGTGGTCCTGGCGGAGGAGTTGTCGACGGGAGAGGAGACAGATGTTAGATGGCGGACGGCGGAAGAGGGAGAAGAGAGAGGTGAGCATGGGCTGTCAACGGATCCTGGCACTGAGTACAGCGATAACACGGATTGAACGGAATAGCGATGAACCGCAGATGGGCTTAATGGTTCTAAGGCTTTATAGCACGAATGTTCGAGGAAGGCAATAGATTAATGGGGGTGTTTTTTGGCGTAAATGGTTATAATTTATACTAACATGGCGAAGGTCAAACTTAGAAAGCGAAATAATACCTCCTATAAATCAATAGCTATAACCAGTCCTGTTGAAATCGGGGAAAATTTACCGTTTCCTATCGTGCATTATCCTGGGCATTATGGTTCGTTTCTGAGCTTTCAAGCAACACCAGATTCTGATGTGATGTTCTGTGGGTGTTTTAGAAACGCTATAGAGAATTATTTCCTAGTAAAAAAGCCGACCTTTAAGAAAACTGTTAGAGTCGGACTATTGGAATTTTCATCGAGCGTCCTTGATGTATTAGAAGATCACAATGTTAGCGATTTTGTTGGATTTAAGAGCATATTTCAATTTAAATATCATTTATGTCATGAGTGTAATGATAAATTGCCTCACTATAGATATTGCCATGAGTTCTACGGTTCATCCTTTAAACAAAATTATGGGTGGTATATTAATAAGCAAGCCTATGATTTTGGTATTACTCCCCATTACACAGTTTTTTCCGGAATATTTTTGAATGAAAAATGTCCACAAGAATTTTTGGATTTAATTGAAATCCCCGATTCAGAAATACAACAGTTTATCTCGGAGTATCGAGAACTGAAGGAGATTAATGTATTCGAGGCTAGAAACTTATTGGAAAAGCAATTAGAACCTGCAAAAAAACAACACATACAGATAATGCAATTGATTGAAAATATAGTACGTGAAAAGTTTGGCCACAAAAAAATTGGTGAGGCTTGGGTAAATGAAACTATTCTATATCATATCGTTAGCTCTATTTCGCCGAATACAAAGGTTTTAAGGCATTTTAGACCATCCTTCCTAAGTGGTTTGGAACTGGATATTTACATACCTGATCATTCAATCGGCATTGAGTATCAAGGTATACAGCACTTTGAGCCGATAGAACACTGGGGAGGAAGAGAGGGATTATTTCGCCTACAGGAACGAGATAGAATAAAGGCAAAATTATGTGCAGAAAATAACGTTCAGTTGATATATTTTTATCATTATGAAATCCTGAGCGATGAATTTGTTCGATCAAAACTAAATGGTCTACTAGCAGGGTAAATTAATAAATAAAGTGACAATTTCACTCGCAATAAATTCAATTGAAAATTATGTAGGAAATATTAGAGAGCATGTTTCTAAGTGGGGGAATGATGTCGTTCCCTGGTTTCGAGGGGAGCCAGAAGTTGACACGCCGTTATTACCTAAAGTATTTCGGAAACTGCCAGATGGGGGATATCACAATGAAAATAATCTCTTACAAATGTTTCGCGTGAAAGCCGCGAATTTTTCAGGGGAGGCAATGCCTCCTCGAAATTATACCGATCAGTGGCTATTCTTAGCCCAACATGTTGGTTTACCAACACGACTTCTTGATTGGACTGAAAGTGCCTTGGTAGGTCTTTATTTTGCCTTAAAGCATGAAAAACCTGTTGTATGGATGTTGGATCCATTTCGTTTGAATGAATTATCAATAAGCGTTGAATTAAGAGGTCAGCCTGATAAAGTAAATAGTTTTCCCCTGACTTGGATCGAGCCCGATCATTATAAGAATATTGGAATTGAAAACATAAAAGGGGCATGGGAACTGGGATATGATGGCATAGATCTGCCAGTAGCAGTTCAGCCTACTTATTTACATCCTCGGATGAGTGCACAACGAAGTGTATTTACCGTCCATGGCGCTAAAAAAGCACCTCTATGTGATCTTGTACCTGAAGATTTACTGCGGAAGTTCATAATTAATAATAATTCGATTTCTCAGATGCTCAAGGATTTACGGATGCTGGGCATAAATGAATCTACAGCATTTCCAGATCTTGATGGGTTGTCAAGGGAACTCTCTGGTCTGTACTAATTCAATCCAGATATTTTTACCATTAAAGATCGAAGTTTATGTGATGGTTTAGGTCAGGTAGGACTGCGCTGAAGGCGAGTCCTCGGGATTAAGTAAAAGAGCCAATAAAATCTTGGAAGTTTGAGCATGATTAATTATTACAAGCCATTATTAGTTAGATTATTTACGAAAGCCCAGCGGATTCACGCTAACCCATTCGAATGTCCAACTGAAATTCTCGAGTTACAGGAAACTCTCATAAAAAAGATTACTTATGTAGAACTACGGATTAAGAGGTTGAAAACCTCTATTAAGGAGTTGAAAAAGACCCTTGGAATGAAGCAAACCGGACCTAATAAGGTTGATTCCCAAAAGATGAAGGATAGGATTGCCCTATACTATGATCAAATAGAAGGTTACCAAGAATTGCTAATTATCTTTCGCTGGATTGGTGACGCAATTGTTTTCTCTTTTATCGATAGATGGGATATCAAACCGTTGTCACACAAAGAAAGGTCTGGTTTCTTGTCAGGAAAGATAGGGGCTCAAAGGGAACGAAGAATTTTGAGGGGCCTTTTCAAATCAGGATATATCGCGATATTAACAGACTTAACAAATTGCCTTAGATATGGAGATATCTTTGTATTTACCGAGAACAGACCTTTCCAAATATTTGAGGTTAAGTCTAGTAAAAATATCTCGATGCGGGTAATCAGACAAATGGGAGATTCCCAAAGAATTTTAGATTATATTAGTTCGGATGGCACAAATTTCCTCTACGGTAAGGAAGCAAATGTACAGCGGATTGCCGCACATGGAGACCCCAAGTATTATATTGATCAAATTAATGACGTTATTAACGAGGCCATTGAAAAGTCGATTTGCTATAAAGAGGTTGAAGATGGGCTTTATTATCTGGCGATTACTCAGTTTGACCCAGAAATCATAAGCCAAATCAAAAAACATTGTAAGGGTGAGATGATAGCTGGGCTAATTTCAAGGAAAGCATATGCAGATTTAGCCTATTTCCCGTTGAGCCTCTCAATTCACAACGCAGAAGCACTCTTCAAGATTTGTACAGGGGAGTTGATTATTAGTGTGATACTCGATATGGGCTTATTCATAGAGAAACTTGAAGCAAACGGGATTAGATTGATAGCGCTCAAAGAAGAGGTGGATTATGCTTTTAGATTGGAATTCATCCAACCCAGGGTAAATTTATTAGAATATTTACAGATTGGAAATCATTATTTCAATCGCGTTTTTTCAGAATTCTTAAGCCCAAACTGGTTAATTCAAAATATTATTTCGATAATGCAAACAAATCCTTCCAATCTGGGAATCATAGAATAAAGGGCTGTAAAAGATTAAATATTGATCTAGAAATTATGCACTTAAGGAAACCGTCAGGCATGGAATTTCACGAAAGCTATTTAAGGGTTAGAACACATCGCTGAGGGTGGAAACGGGGTTGAAGCCTGGGATGACTGTGGATTGGCCGACGCCCCACGGGTATTCGTCCAGCAGGCAGCACATGGCGGTGCTGATGAGGAGGTCGTCGTGGATGAGCTCGTTGGTGACTGGATCGCGGGTCCCGTCGGGGACGGACCAGCGGATCATTCTGTTTGGGCCGGGGACTATCTCGGATTGGAAAGCGCTGACCTGCTGCCAGAAAAGGTCCTGGTTGGTGAAGTAGTTATCGGATGCGACAAGTCCGGTGGGGGGAGCATGATCCTGGAAACAGCCAGTTTCGATGACAGAGATAAAGTCCCAGGCCAGTTTGGATTTGCTGGTTTGGGTGAAGGAGATTGACTGGCAGGCGGTTCTTTGCTATGATCAAGGGCAGTTATCTTCATGGAGGTATGCAATGCTGGGAAAATCTTTCATCTTAGAGCTTCAACGCGGCAAGATCCTGGTCGCCGATGGCGCCACTGGCACAAATTTACAACAGCGCGGTCTCCCCGCGGGCACGCCGCCCGACGAATGGGTTTTCGATAATCCCCAGGCAGTCGTGGGACTGCACAGCGACTTTGTCGCTGCGGGCTCCAATATCATTTTGACTGACTCTTTTGGCGGGAGCAGCCTGCGCCTGAAGGGTTCGAAGGCCGAGGGACGGGCGATAGAGCTCAACCAGCGCGCGGCCGCCCTGGCGCGCCAGGCGGCTGAGCCCTTCGGAGTCTTTGTGGGCGGTTCGATTGGCCCGGTCGGCGGTCTGCTTAAGCCGTATGGACCCTATACCCCGGAAGATGTGCAGGCCGCGATTGCCGAACAAGCCAAAGCGCTGAGCGAGGCAGGGGTCGATCTGCTGGTGATCGAGACCCAGTTCGCCCTCGAAGAAGCCCTGGCCGCCTTCAGCGGGGCGCGCAGCGCCAGTCACCTGCCCATCGTGGTCAGCTTCAGCTACGACTCGGGGATGCGCACGATGATGGGGGTGAAACCCAGCCAGGTCATCCAGGCCTTCAAAGACAAAGGCGTGGCAGCCCTGGGGGCTAACTGCGGTAAATCGCTCGAGTTTATGGAGAAGATTATCCAGGAGATGGCCGCCGTCCAGGCTGGCATCCCGATTTGGGCCAAGCCAAACGCCGGCCTGCCGATCGCCGGTTCGGACCCGGCCCAGTACGACACCACCCCCGAGCAGATGGGCCAGGCCGCCCTGCGCCTGGTGCAGGCCGGGGCGCAAATCGTCGGCGGCTGCTGCGGCAGCACCCCCGAACATGTCGCCGCCATCGCCGCTGCGGTGCGCTCCGTCTAAGCCAGCCGCTGCCCACATGCAAAACGAACTGACCCAATCGACGTCCCTGTTAGACCCTGCAGGGAAACTTTCCCAAATCGGCTGGTCGCGCCAGCCGCTCCTCGATCCAAACCTTGAGGCAGCCCGTTTTTATCGCCTGCGTTCCTTTCAGCGCTACCGGATGAAGCGTTGGGATTATTATGCGATCTTTACCCCGCAGCGGTTTTTCTCGGCGACGATCGCCGACCTGGGTTACGCCGCGAATATCTTCGTCTACACCCTCGATTTCGGCAGCGGGAAGCTCCATGAAGAAGGCCTGGTGATCCCCCTTAGCCAGGGGGTGCTCCTGCCGCGCTCCAGTATGGAAGGCGCCAGCCATTTTGGCGATCAGCGGGCTAGCCTGGATTTTCAGGTGACCCCTGGTGCACGCCAAATCTCGGTCTCCTGGCCTGGTTTTGATGCCGGGCGCGGCATCCAGGCCGAGATCACGCTGGAACAGCCCGCCGGGCACGAATCGATGGCAATTGTCATCCCGATCGGCAAAAGTCGTTTTTATTACAACCATAAAATCAACTGCCTGCCGGCCAGCGGCTTTATCCAATACGGCGAGCAGCGCGAGGAACTGGATCCCAAAACCTGTTTCGGCCAGTTGGATTGGGGTCGCGGGGTATGGAATTATCGCAGTTTTTGGAACTGGGCCAGCGCTTCGGGCCGGAGCACAGATGGGCGAGCGCTCGGCTTGAACCTGGGCTGCGGGTTTGGGGATACCTCGCGAGCTACTGAAAACTGCTTCATCCTGGACGGCAAGCTCCACAAACTCGACCAGGTTAAGTTCGATTACCAACCGGGGAATTTTATGCAGCCCTGGAAGTTTCAGGATAATGAAAGCCGCCTGGACCTGGACTTTATTCCATTCAAAGAGCGCCTGGCGCGCACCAATCTTGGGGTGATTTTTAGCGAAGTCCACCAAATGTTTGGACGGTATACCGGCCAGGTGGTCACCGATCAGGGCGAAACCGTTCAAGTTGAGAACCTGACCGGCTTTGCCGAAGAACACCAGGCGCGCTGGTAAGCGCGACCCCATTACCGCGGATACAGGCGCTTCACCGTCCATCGACAGGAGAATGATCCCGTGGATACGCTCGCAGAATTTCAACAACTGATCGCCGACGAATGGGAATTCCGTCTGCAGTTCGACCCACTGTTCGCCACCCTGACCGGCGACAATCGCTATAACGACCGGCTGGCCCACGTCGCCCCGGCGGATTGGAGAGACCATCTCCAGACTCTGAAACGTTTTCGAGAGCGCCTGGCGGTTATCAAACGAGCAGACCTTCCCGCGGCAGAGCAGCTCAATTACGATATTTTTGAGCGCACCCTGGAAGATGCAATTAGGGAAGATGAATTCGGGGCTTATTATTTTCCGCTTTCGAAGGCCGGCGGATTTCACCTTGATTTTCCCGAGCTGTTCCAGTTTGTACCCCTGCTTACGTTACAAGATTACGAAAATTACCTGGCCCGTTTGCAAGACTTCCGCCGCTGGGCAGACGAGTATATCGCCCTGATGCGCGCCGGAATACAGCAGGGCTATCGCCCTGCCCGCCCGGTCCTGGAAGGCATCGACGCTTCGCTGCGATCGCAAATTGTCGAGCGCGCCGAAGCCAGCCCCTTGTACGGACCTTTCCAGCACTTCCCGGCGGGTATCGGCAGTCAAGACCAGGAACGACTGCGCCTGGCCGGCGGCGCGGCTATCCTGGATTCGGTTAGCGCCGGTTTCAAGGATCTGCTTGAATTCACCCTAAAGGAATATCTCCCGGGCGCGGCAGAAGACGTCGGGGCAGCGAACCTGCCGGACGGAACCGCGTTTTACGCCCATCGCATCCGCATGTTCACCACTTTGAACCTGACTGCGGAGGAAGTGCACCAGACCGGGCTGGATGAAGTGCGCCGCATCCGCGGGGAGATGCTGGGGGTTATCGAAAAAACCGGTTTTCAGGGGACTTTCGCTCAATTCATTGATTATCTGCGCAGCGATCCCCGCTTCTATGCCAGGACCGGCGAGGAACTCATGGCTTTCACGGCGCTGATCCTTAAGCGCATGGACGGCGAGCTGCCGCGCCTGTTCAAGACCCTGCCGCGCATGCCCTATGGCATCCGCGCCATACCCGAGCACAGCGCCCCGGGCAATACCACAGCGTATTACTTCCCCCCTGCCGGAGATGGCAGCCGCGCCGGCACATACTATGTCAATCTGTACGACCTGCCCAGCCGCCCGCTCTACGAAGTCGAGGCCTTATCGCTGCACGAAGCAGTGCCCGGCCACCATCTGCAGATTGCCCTGCAGCAGGAATTGGGCGAGCTGCCCATGTTCCGGCGCTTTGGCGGTTTTACCGCTTACGTCGAAGGCTGGGCGCTGTACGCCGAACGGCTTGGGTTGGAGGTTGGCTTCTACCAGGATCCTTACAGCGATTTCGGGCGTTTGAGCTACGAAATGTGGCGGGCCTGCCGCCTGGTGGTCGATACCGGAATGCACGCCCTGGGTTGGAGCCGCCAGCAGGCAATCGATTTCATGGCTGAAAATACCTCGTCTACCCTGCTAAACATCACCAACGAGGTCGACCGGTATATTGCCTGGCCTGGACAGGCGCTGGCCTACAAAATCGGCGAGCTGAAAATCCGCCAATTGCGCGCCAGGGTCGAACGGAGCAAGGGGGCGAGTTTTGATCTGCGCCAATTCCACGAGGTCGTCCTGGGGAACGGAGCAGTGCCATTAGATGTGCTTGAGGGGTTAGTCGAAGAATACCTCTTATGAATATTACCCCTTTCAAACTCGAACGCTACTTCGCCGAATACGAATTTAAGGTTCGCTATCTGCTCAGCCCGTCTGACTGCGAAAGCCTGACTTTAACCGAGCTGCTGGCGATGCAAGATTCTGAATGCCGCGGATTGTGGGAAAACCTCAGCCTGAGCTATACCGAGTCCCAAGGCCACCCCGAATTACGGACCGAGATCTCTCACCTATACGAAAGTATATCTGCAGACCAGGTCCTTGTTGCGGCTCCGGAAGAAGCCATCTTTATCCTGATGAACAGCTTATTGCGCCCGGGAGACCAGGTAATCACGGTCTTTCCCGCGTACCAATCGCTTTACCAGATCGCCGAAGCGATGGGCTGTGAATTATCCCCGTGGCGTTTCGAATTAGCCGATTCGGGCTGGCGGCTCGATCTAAACTGGCTGAGCGATCATCTCAGCCAACGGACGCGCCTGCTCGTACTTAACTTCCCTCACAATCCCACCGGCTACCTGCCTGCGCCGGACGAATTTGAATCGATTCTCACCCTGGCGCGCCGGTACGGCGTGTATGTTTTCTGTGATGAAATGTATCGCGGCCTGGAATATGCCGCGGAAACCCGCTTAGCAGCGGCTGCAGACGAGTATGAACGGGCGATTTCGCTGAGTGGGCTTTCTAAAACGTACGCCCTTCCCGGCCTGCGTTTGGGTTGGTTAGCAACCCAGGAGAACGCTATCCTCCAATCTGCCCTGGCGTTCAAAGATTACACGACGATCTGCCACAGCGCCCCGAGCGAGATCTTGGGGTTGACCGCCTTGCGGAGCGGTCCGAAAATCATTCAACGCAACCTGAGTCTGATCCAGGCGAACCTCCTGGCTGCCGAGACATTTTTTTCCAGGCATCCGCAGCGCTTTGATTGGCTTCTCCCCTCCGCCGGCTCCGTTGCCTTCCCACGCTACCTGGGACCGGGTACGGTTGAAGACTTCTGCACGGCAGCTCTAAACCAGCACGGGGTGATGATCGTACCGGGGAGTATTTTCGATTACCCAGGAGATCATTTCCGGGTTGGCCTCGGGCGTAGAAATTTCAGCGAAGCGCTGAATCAGTTAGAGAAAATCGAATTATAGCGACTATTATCGAGCCGTAAGGAGTCTTTATGGAACGTCCAGGTGGCAAATCTCTGAGATTATTCCTGATTGTGCTGGTCGGTTTTGGGCTCATCTTCCTAATCTGGCCGGTTAGCGGGGTATTTTCCGGTCAGGCTCAGGAAAGCACCCCTATCCCGGCCACGGAAGCAGCGCCGACCGCCCAACCGGGTTCTCCGGTTGAAGTGGGCGGGCAGGTTTTATTCTACGTTAACGAACGGATCGGCTCGTTTACGGCGGCGGATCGCGCCGCCACGATCACCCAGCGGATTAACAACCTGGCTACCAATCCCTTTGCGCCTCCGCTCGAAATCAGCCTGGCTGAATCGAGTGAAGGCACAGATTTATTGGTCGGCGAAGAGATCTTGCTGACAGTGACCGATAAAGACGCCAGGGCGGTTGGTCTTACGCGCCAGGAGGCCGCCGAGATCGCTGCCGAAAAAATCCAAACTGTCGTACAAGCCATTCGCGAGCAAAACACCCCTAAGGCGCGCTTGATCGAATTAGGCCAGACCACTCTGATTATTGCGATCCTGTTAATTCTCATTATCGTCGACAACCGGGGTTTTCACTGGTCATTGAGAAAGCTCGAAGAAGCCGCTGCTCAAAAGAAAGGCATATTTTCAAGGAAAAGCCGGATCAAAGATAGTTCCAGCCTGCATTTTTTCAACATTCTTTTTAATATCCTGCGCTGGCTAATCATTGTCATCATTATCATCGGCGTAACACCCCTTTCCCTGAGTCTGTTCCCAAGCACGGCACACATCGCCGACAAAATCGTCGAGCTCATGCTAATACCCTTCAACAGACTTTGGACCTGGCTGGGTGTTAACCAGGCCAACTTCACCACCATTGCGATTATTATCGTTATAACGGCTCTGTTTATCTGGTTCTTGCGCGTAATCTTCAGGGAAATTGGGCGGGGAACGATTAAGATTAATGGCTTTGAACGTGAATGGGCGTCCTTTACCTACAAAATTAGTGTGTTTCTTTTAATTATCGGCGCAGTCGTCGTCGCCTTTCCTTACTTCCCAGGCTCGGATTCTGAAGCTTTCAGGGGGATTACGATTTTCCTTGGCGCATTGTTCACCCTCTCCTCGACAGCGGCGGTTGGCAATATCGTGGCGGGCATTATCCAGACTTACACCGGCGCATTTAAAGTTGGAGATGTGATCCGGATTGGGTTAATCACGGGAGTTGTCACCGAAAAACGCTTACTGGCCACCCGGGTGCGCACATTTAAAAACGAAGAGGTCTCCATACCGAATTCCACCGTGCTGAATACAGATGTCACCAATTTCACGGTGATGGGGAAGCGCAAAGGGCTTATTCTTTATTCGACAATCACCATCGGATATGACGTCCCGTGGAAGCAGGTGCACGCGCTGCTGATTGCCGCCGCCCTGGCGACGCCGGATATCCTGCCTGATCCAGCGCCTTTTGTGCTGCAAACCAGCCTGAACGATTATAACGTGTCGTATCAGATCAACTGTTACACGAAACGTCCAGAGCGCATGTATCGCCTATACACTGCCTTACATCAAAATATCCAGGATGCTTTCAATAATGCCGGGGTGGAAATCATGTCGCCGGCGTATACCGCGATTCGCGACGGCAATACGGTGACGATCCCCGCCGAATCGCGACCCGAGGGTTACGAGGTATCAGGATTTCGGATCGAGCCGGGGGAGTAAGGCATCCAGGCCTTCGCCGAGGCGCCCACACGGGTTCACCTTATACCGCCTTGGGCGGACACCCCATCCCCCTGAAAAACACGCAAGCTGCCCTCCGCGGCAAACGCAGCCAGCTCATAATCAAAATCTTCGTTCACAAAGTTCACTCCGGATAACCCGGGGCAAGGCGGTGGCGCTAACGCTGAGCAATTTGAGGACAATTACCCGCGGGTGGACCTGGTCGCTGATCGCCCCCGCGGCAGTACGCACAGCGCGTTGGTCGCGATCAGGTACCAACCTAATCAAGGGGCGTTAATGGAGGGAAAGTTCCCAAAAGTCAATGTTAACAGCAGGGCTGTCAGGGGGAGCAGGGCAACCAGAAAAAGCTGGAAAGGCAGCCTCCGCCAGGCGAGTGGAAACGACCCATCATCGCCTGAGCCGTCTCGCCATCACCGGCCTCTCCAACGACCATAATAGCGCCGGAATGCTCCAGGATTTGGCGGATGCCGGCGCGCACCAGGCCGTGATCGTCGGCCAGCAGGACGCGAATACTGGTTTGTTCGGGATCATTCTGGGGTGGCATGATTCTGCTAAGTATACCCCATCCTGATCCGGGCTTTCATCAGCCAGGTAATCTATACGAATAGTAGATGGCCATGTAAGATTTCTGGCGTTGCTAAAAGCGCTCCTTCGCAAGGGACAAGGCAATCAGAGTATAATTATTATTAGCGTAAGATTAATTTGGAGGATTTCCTGATGAAGCATCCATTGCGCTTGATTGTGCTTATCCTTCTAGCCGGTTGGCTGGCTATTGGATTGCTTCCCGCCGCCCAGGCAGCCCCACTCTTGGCGGCTGCTCCAATCATCGAAAAAGCTCAAAGCCAGGTTACGATCCAAAGTGATGGCTCGCTGGATGTAAAATATTTTCTGACATTCAGGGAAACCGATACGCGCACCGGGATTAATAAAATGGGGCAATTCGATGCCGGCCATACGATGCTCAGCAGCGCGATTGAGCACACCGACGGGATTACCCCAATCGAGCTAAGAAGCCTGGGTGATGGATATTACAGCGCTGATTTTGGCTTTGCAACCACCCCCGGCGAGACCTATACCGTTCAATTGCACTACCAGATCCCGTATGCGCTGGATGCGACCCAAATCGATGGTGGGGATTACCGGGTTATCGAATGGTCGCCGATTGAGTGGGCCTTGCCGATTGGTGAGCAGGTGGTTACCCTGATCCTGCCGGTTGAGCTGCCCGCAGACGTCACCCAACCCGAGCAGGTCACGGATGCCCTGGTTGATCAGAGCGGTCTGCGGGTCGACCAGAATGTAGTCGCATCGTTTGACCGCTGGGTGTATTACCCCACGCCGGACAGCGCCAGCGGTAAAAACTGGCTGTCGGTGTATGCCTCGAAGGAAAATGTCCCACCGCAGTATGCTTTTCGCCCGAAAGTTTATCTGCCGGCAAGCTTCTTCAGCGGACCGGTGGAGGCGCCACCGACCGCCGCTCCACAGGCAATCGCCAGCCCACAAGCCGGGCTAACTGCCGCCGGAACGCCACAGCAATCCCCAAACTGGTTGAACGCCTGGATTTTCCTGCCAATCTTCCTGTGCGGGGGTGCAGCCCTGGCAGGTCTCATCGTTTTGATCGTGCTCAAACGCGCCGCCCCAAAACCGGCGCCTAAAGAATATCGCGCCCCGGAAATAGAACTGGAGACCTTCCAAAAGGCCGGGTTGGTCCCCGACCTGGAAGCAATCGAAGCCGCCCTGCTGATTGGCGATACGAGCAAAGCCTTAACCCTGGTCATCTTGGGGCTGGACCAGCGCGGCGTGATCAACCTGGTCAATCCCAACCCGCTCCAGCTCGAGGTCGCCACCCCTGGCGCGGAGCTTGTCGATTACGAGAAGGCGCTGGTGGATGGAATCGCCGATGACGGCAGCGTGCCGCGCCAGACGGTGGACCAGGTGATGAAATTAATCGCTGCCCACCTGCAGACCAAGATGTGGAACGCCGATCCAGTCCAAACCCGGCAGACCTACCAGCAAAAAGCGGAGCAAGCCTGGCAGGATTTCAGCCAATCCGAAAGATCGAGCTCATCCCGCCCGGATGAAAGCCGGCCGCGACCGGCGGTGCAGCCGGCGCCCGCCTGGGTATTCCTGTCGCAGGGCTACTCCGAGGCGCAGCGAGACCCTGGCCCTGGCCTGGGCGAACGGCTGCGCCAGACCGAGCTGGTAGGCGCAGCAGGGAAGATGGCTGCGGTGATGGAAGGCGCCGCCGATGGCCTCACCCGGCGCGCGGAGACGGCCGCGCTTGCCGCTACCCGCTTAATCGATGGCAGCCCTGCGGACGCCGCGGCCGGTTACGACGCCTGCCATTCGGCGTGTCACTCAGCCTGCCACAGCGCCTGCGTGCACGACGCCTGCCACAGCGCTTGCGTTCATGACGCCTGTCACAGCGCCTGTCATTCCGCTTGCGACTGTCACAGCGCCTGCCATTCGGCGTGTCACAGCGCATGTGTGAGTAATTTTTAGGCATGGACCTCCAAGAATTCGCCGCCTCCTTTGTTGAGAGCACCCGGACGTATCTATTTATCCGGGTGGAAGATAACTTGCTGATTTTGCGGCCCAACCAGGTGCACCATCTTAATGAGACTGCAACGGCGATGCTGTCGGCCTTGTATGGTCAGCCCAAGGTGGACGTGCCTGCCCTGCTGGAAGATATGGCGCAGCGCTATGGCGTTCCCCAAGAGCGCCTGGCTGAGGACCTGGATAAGCTGCTGCACAGTGTGTCGCTGCTGCTGCAGGGTAAGGCTGGCTGCGCACCGGCTGTGCGCACCACCCCATTTGGCTCCCACCAGCGAAAATTTCCAGTGTTGGCTGAGATCGCGCTGACCTATCGCTGTAATAACCGCTGCTTTTTCTGCTACGCCAATTCCCCAGAGCGTGGGCGCAGCGTGGCGGAGATGTCCACCGCCGAGGTTACCCAGGTCATCGATAAAATTGTAGACCAGGCCAGGACGCCGACAGTTTCCTTCACCGGCGGCGAGCCAACCCTGCGCACAGACCTGCCCGAATTGATCGGCTATGCGAAGCATAAGGAGCTGCGCACCAACTTGATTACCAACGGCTTGCGCTGCGCAGATCCAGATTTTGTGGCTGCCCTGGCTGAGGCCGGTTTAGATTCAGCACAGGTGAGCCTTGAAGCCGGACAGGCTGAAATTCATGATGGGGTGGTCGAGCATCCCGGCGCTTTTCAGCAGACCGTCCAGGCTGTGCGCAACTTGAAAGCCGCTGGGATTCACACCCACACCAACACGACGATCAATTCTCGCAACCGTTCAGCGCTTTTTGAGCTGATCGATTTCCTGGCTGAACTGGGGCAGGAATATCTTTCGATGAACATGGTCATTCGTACCGGTGGGGCGGTCGGCAGCCAGGATATCAGCTATACCCAGATCGGCGAACTGGTGCTGGCTTTGAAGGCGCGCGCCGAAGCCCACGGGATGCGGTTTGTGTGGTATTCGCCTGTGCCCTACTGTTTGTTCAACCCAGCCGCTCACGGGCTCGGGTCGCAGAGCTGCGCCGCCGCTGATGGTTTGCTCTCGATCGCTCCGGATGGGCAGGTGCTGCCCTGCTCCAGCTTCGAACAAGGCATCGGCAATTTGTTATACGAAGATTTCGATCAGATCTGGAACCGCCGGGCAGCGCGCTACTGGCGTGACAAGGAGTTTTTACCACCAGGGTGTAAGGATTGTGAGTTGGCCGAGCTGTGCTGCGGGGCCTGCCCGCTGTATTGGGATGAGCAAGGCGGGCACGCTGAGATCGCTGCCTATATGCAGCCGGTGAGCAGATTAGAACGCTGGGCCTGGCAGGGCAAACGGCGCTGGCTGGGCCAGGTTCACGGCGTGGGCGTGGGGGCGGCGTTGGAAGGGCATGGAAAATGAGCAAAACATTCAGCACAACCGGGTTATCGGCCTATCTGGAAGAAAACATCCAGCAGATCGAAAAGGTGCGCAAGGAAATCGATGAAATCCAGGTGGGTTTCCAATCCGCGTTTGTGGCGTGGAAAGGCAAACACGACGCCGAATTGCTGCGCCTGACGGTGGTGGTCGCTGAGCGGCTGGAGGAGACGGGAACAGAGCTGCAAGCGATGGTTGCTGCCCAAACGCCGGTCGAGCTTCAAGCGATTGTGGACAGGCGCAAAGATCTCGAAACCCTGATCATCCCGAAGTACCAGCAAGAACTCGATCAGGTGCTGCACACAGGACAGGCCAGGATCGAAGACCTGCGGCGCAGCAACCCGGAGCTGAACGAACGCGAGGAAAAACTCAAAGCTAGCCTGGGCCAGAACCAGGTCCAGCTCGAAAGTTTGAACGCCCAGATCCAGCAAGGGTCACGCGGACTGGGCGGGCTGCTGCGCTTCTCCAGGCTCGGCGAGCTGGATCGCCAACGCCAGCGATTATTGGGACGCATGGAAGAACAGCAGAGCGAGCTGGGGAAAGTGCGTGGGCAGTGGGAGGAGACCCTCCAGAAAACAATGGCCGAGGAGACCGAACTGCAGCTCCATTGGCAGCAAGTCGCGACAGACCTGGCGCAGCGCCAGGCTGAATTTAACTATCTGAGCGTTCCCGCCAACCGCGAGCTGCTGGCGCGCCAGCGAGCGATCCACCACGTCCTGGATGACCTGAACGAACCGATTGCCTGCCCGGTCGCTGATCTGCAGGCGGAGCTGGATCTGATGATCCAATATAATCGCCAGACGGATGATTACCAGGCTGGGCTAGGCGCAGTTGGCGGGTTGATCGGCATGCTCGGCAGTATCCAGGAGGGGATGCGCCGTTTCAATACCAGCGTCGAAGCGCTGAGCGAGCAGGAACGCGCCAACAGCCAGTATTTGAAACCACTGCAGATCGCTGTTTCGGATACCGCGCTAAATTTCAACCTGCAGTGGGGCGACTTATATAAGAAAGTGCTCGATGAGAAAAGTATTTGCGCCCACCCGGCAGAGTTTACCCAGGCGATGCAGGCGGTGATCGATAACCAACTCAGCGTGGCTCGTTTGAAAGGAATGTTCGACAGCCTGGGAAACTCTTTAAAGCAAGCCACTGAAAAATGGAAATCATAAACTAAGATGAACAAGAATCTGATTCTCGCCACTTTCCTCCTGGCAGTCCTGCTCCTGGCTGCCGGGCTGCTCTTCCTGTGCGCAGCCAACCTACGGCCTTCAAGGCTTATCCTGGCGGCGGCGCTGCTCGTGCTGGG
Organism: uncultured Chloroflexia bacterium; assembly: GCA_963770655.1. Taxonomy (GTDB): domain Bacteria; phylum Chloroflexota; class Anaerolineae; order Anaerolineales; family UBA4823; genus CAZAGA01. Next base: position 117,828 of record CAVYQO010000001.1, read on the forward strand.
CGGCGGAATGGCCGCCTGGAGCGGTTTGCGCTTGCGCCGGGCGCGCTTGCTCGAACCCGAAAACCTGAGCGATCAGATTACTGCTCTGGCCGAACAGAGTGGGCATGCCGAAATCACGCTCTCCCAGGCGGTGTCTGAATTGAAAGTCCCGGACGAAGCCGCTCAAGAGGCGTTGGATCTGCTGGTTGAAAAAGGGCAGGCGCTGCGCGAATTTCGGGACGAGCGCTGGATCTATCTCTTCCCAGGGCTGAAGGAAAGTAAAGTGATCCGCCGGTGCAGCCACTGCGGACGTGAGTACAGCGTCAAGACCGCACTGTATGAGTGCCCGAACTGCGGCGGAAAGGTGGAGCTGATCCGGGTATGATATAAATTTTGAACAAAAATCACCAAACAACCATTTCGGTGTTATAACGTATATATTGTGTGTCCGCATCAATCTTAATCATCGAAGGAGAATATTTTCAATGGAACTTGGCAAGGCTGTAACCTACATTTTCGAAGACAAACGTTGGTTGAGCAAACTGCTCATCGGCTGGTTGGTATCCCTGGTGCCAATCTTGAATTTCGCCTTTTCCGGGTATGTGACCCATACGATTCGCAATGTAGAAGGCAATCAACCCGAGCCGCTGCCGGAATGGGATGATTTCGGTCAGAAGTTTATGCTGGGTCTTTATATTTGGGTTGCTGGGATTGTGTTCTCCCTGCCGATCATCATCCTGGCCAGTATCACCGCTGTGCCGTTAATTTTTGCGTCCAATGGGAATATGAGCGACACCATGGGTGCATTATTAGCCGGAACCGGTTTCATTGTCGCCTGCCTGGTGATTTTGTATGGATTGGCTGTTTCTCTCTTGATGCCAGCCTTGAACATCAACCTGGCCCGCAAGCAGACATTCGGCGCGGTCTTCCAGATCGGTGAGTTTTGGCGCATTTTCCGCGCCGACACCGGCGCGTACCTGACTGCCTGGATTATGACCCTGGTCTTCGGGATTGGAATCGGGCTGGTCGGCAGCTTGATCGCAGGAATTATTGGAATTATCCCGTGCATTGGTTGGCTGGTTGCATGGGTTCTCATGGGCTTGGTGATTGTTTCTATTCAGCTCGTTTATGCCCACCTGTTCGGCCAGGTCGCCCGCAAAGACCTGAATGCAGTTCATTAAGGAGTAAAAATGGTTACCTGTCCATCTTGTGGAAGCGAAAATCCGGATGACGCAAAGTTTTGCAATAGCTGCAGCACGCCACTGACGGCGGCAGCGGCCCCTGAAATTGGCTCGGAAGTTCCGCCGGATACCTACACCATGCAGGAGATCGTTCCTGATCCAATCCCTGTGGAAAGCGCACCGCCGGCATCCGAACCACCACCGGTATATGTTCATCCACGCCCATTAAAAGACCGCAGCGTAGCCTTGATTCTTGAAATTCTACCTGCTTTCTTCGGGTTTCTTGGTTTTGGTTGGATTTACGCCGGCAACACGCAGGCTGGGATCATCTGGCTGATCGCATTTCTACTTTGGACGGGAACGGCCATTGTGATCAGCGTCCTTACCTTAGGAATCGGGATCTTCTGCTGCTGGCTGCCGATCAGTATTGCCTGCATCGCCGTATCGGCAGTAAACCTGAACAAGTATACGAAAGCTCACCCCGAGCTGTTTGGCGAGTAAGAGAATAATCTGTATCAAAAACGGGCAGCGCTGCTGCCCGTTTTTGATTATCTATTGAGCATTTCTGCCAACGCTAACAGCGCCAGCTGATACGAAAGCCAGCCAAAGCCACTGATACTGCCTTTACAAACCGGGGCGATCAACGAGCGATGGCGAAATTCTTCCCTGGCCTGGGTATTACTCAGGTGGACTTCGATCACCGGCAAGCCTGTAGCGACCACCGCATCGCGCAGCGCAACCGAGGTGTGGGTGTACCCGCCAGGATTGATCACCACCGCCTTTGCCCAACTCATCGCATCTTGCAGGGCATCGATCAAAGCGCCTTCATGATTCGATTGAAAGCTGCGCACCTCCAGCCCAAGCTGCTGGCCATATTCGGCCAGGCGCTTGTCGATTTCAGCCAGGGTCAGAGACCCATAAATTTCGGGTTCACGGGTTCCGAGCAGGTTGAGGTTTGGGCCGTGGAGGATTAGGATTGGGAGCATGGGGATCCTTTGAAAGTTAATAGGTTTAAAGGTTTAAAAGTTTAAAGGTTGAACATTCGAAAATTCACTATTCACCATTCACCATTCAATAGTTAGGTGACAAATATAATGAAATTCGATAGATGGAATTATACAAGGGAATTGGGGATAAGGGGGAGCTAAGCGAGGAGGTCTGCGGGGTTCTCCAAGGGGATACCAACCACCACTTCGCCGACACGCAGCGGCAGGGCCAGGCGCACTTTTCCGCCCTTACGCTTCTTATCCACGCCGATACCGGCCAACATTCGGGAGCGATCTAAACCGGCTGGGATTTCTGTGGGCAGCCCCAGGCCAGCCAGCACGGAGCGAACGCTTTCCGCCAGGCCGCGCTCAGCCAGGCCAATCTTTTCAGCATAGCGCGCCGCGGCGACTGTTCCGATAGCCACTGCCTCGCCGTGGCGCAGGCGATAATCTGAGGCAAGCTCGATCGCATGCCCGAGGGTGTGACCCAGGTTGAGCGCCGCCCGCTGGCCTTGCTCGAAGGGATCCACCTCGATCACTTGAATTTTCACAGCCATCGCCCGCTTGACGATTTCGGGCAGGTTGGCATGCACCGCTGCGAAGCCCAAGGCGCATAGCTCAAAAAGCTGCGGATCAGCAATCAAGCCATGTTTGACTACTTCTGCCAGCCCACTGCGCAGCTCGGCCTCGGGCAGGGTCTCAAGAACCTCCGGATCGGCCAATACCAGGGACGGAGGGTGAAATGCGCCAATTAAATTCTTGCCCTGCGGCAAGTCGGCGCCGGTCTTGCCTCCCAGGCTGGCATCGACCATAGCCAGCAAACTGGTCGGAGCGCCTATCCAGCGGACGCCGCGCAGGAACGTCGCTGCTGCAAAACCAGCCAGGTCGCCGGTCACCCCACCACCCAAAGCCAGGACTGTGCTCGAGCGGTCAAGTCCGGAGGCTAGAAACCCACCCCAAAGCTCCTGGATCGCTGCCATCGTCTTGTACTGCTCGCCAGCCGTGAGGGTAACCAGGCTGGGTGAGCAGCCCGCAGCCGCCAGGGATTCACGCGCCAATTGTCCATATAAAGGGGCGACATTGGAATCGGCGACGAGCGCAACCGCTCCAAGCAGGCCATTTTCCCGAAACAGATCACCGAGGCAGCCGATGCCGCCGCTGATGACGCGGACCGGATAGGGCTTGCCCATTCCGCTGAACTCGAAACCAACCCAAGCGCACCTGAATATCCCAAGCAAGCTGTCCTGGCGTGCGGTTGCTGGCTTCGAGTTCGCATAGGAAAGGAGGCATAATGGTCTGCGCGGCGAGCGAGCAGGGCTTGTAGGCGGCTGCGGAGCCTTTCAGCCCCGCCGGCCTGGCTCTCGCTTTCACCTGCTATGAGAGGGCGCGGGTTGTGATCTGCACTTAAGCGGGTTACGAGAACCTCGAGAGCCGCGCTCAAACATACCACCTCCCCGGTGACCTCTGCCAGGCGGCGATTGGCCTCCGCTAACAGCGCACCGCCGCCCAGGGCGATGACCGCTGGGGGAGAAGCAGCCGCCACGGCCAAGGCAGCACTTTCTAGCCGGCGAAATTCTGCTTCGCCGTCCTCAGCAAAAATATCCGCGATGCTTTTGGCAGCCCGAGCGGCAATTTGCTCGTCCAGATCGACAAAGGGCAGGGCCAGGTTCTCAGCCAGCAGGCGGCCTACCGTGCTCTTGCCCGCTCCGGAGGGACCATACAGATAGATATTTTGGCTGCAGCTATTCATCGGCGGGCCAATAGATCTTTTCCTCAACGGAGAGCTTCAGATCGCTCAGACGCGCCTGGCGCAAAGCGGCAAACCGCGGCAGGATTTCGGCCAGCGAATCTCCGCCTAATTTCTCGAGCAGCGCATCGGCCAGGACAAAAGCGATCATGGCCTCTAAAATTGGGACAGCGCGCGGGACCGGACAGAAATCGGAGCGCTCATAGGTGGTTTCAGTTTCTTGCCCATTGGCCAGATCGACGGTTTGCTGCGGGGTCAAGGTGGTAGCAATCGGCTTCATCGCCGCGCGCAGTACCAGGGGCTGCCCGGTGCTGATCCCGCCCTCCGTGCCACCCGAGCGATCCGTGGGGCGGATCAATGCTTCGCCATCCAGGCGGATGGCGTCGTGAACCAGGGTTCCAGGCAGGCTAGCATTGGCAAAGGCTGGCCCGATTTCGATCCCTTTAATGGCCGGGATGCTCAAGATCGCCGCGCCCAGGCGCGCTTCAAGGCGCCGCTCCCAGTGAACGTGCGAACCCAACCCAACTGGCAGACCCAGGGCGACCACTTCGAGAACCCCACCGAGGGTATCACGATCCGCCATGACCTGGCGAATAGCCGCTTGCATCTCACCCGCCGCGCCTGGCTCAGGACAACGCACATCGCTCTGCTCCGCCTGGAGAAAGCGCTGGGGATAACTCATCCCGGTCAAATCGGCGCTGATCGGGCCGATCGAGACGACGTATCCGCCAATTTGAATGCCAAACTGAGCCAGCAATTGTTTACAGACTGCCCCGACAGCCACCCGGGTGGCTGTCTCGCGCGCTGAAGACCGTTCGAGCGCTGGGCGAATATCGTTATACCCATATTTCACCACACCGGCCAGGTCGACATGTCCCGGGCGCGGCGCGGTATAGGGCGTGATCGGGCGGCCTTTCCATTTAGCATGGTCGAGGTTTTCGATGAGCAAAGCCAAGGGTGCACCAGTCGTCTGGCCAGCCATCACCCCAGCCAGGATGTGGACGCGATCCTGTTCGATCTTCATCCGCGGCCCGGCGCCATAGCCCTGTTGACGGCGAGCTAATTCACGATCGATCTGGTCAGGATCCAAGGGCAAACCAGCCGGCAGCCCTTCGAGAATTGCTGTCAGGGCAGGGCCGTGTGATTCACCAGCAGTCAGAAAACGGAGAGGCATTGTTGAGTCCTTTGTTTGGGCGCGCTTTCATCAGCGCACACCCAGGCGCATCCCTAAGGGAACGATCCGATACGTTCGTCCAGGTGGATGCGGTCATTTGCGTGCGCCTGCTGTGAGAATAAAATTTCTCAAGCGCTCCATTGCGGTTTGAATGCGCTCGAGCGGGGCGGTGAAGGATAGGCGCAGATAACCTTCGCCATTCTTGCCAAATAAGGTCCCGGGCGTCAGGCTGACCCCGGTTTGCTCCAGGACGGCGCTGACAAAATTCTTCTGCCGTCCAGCCGTGTGGAATTGGGCTCCACACATACAACGACCCGGCTGGGCATTGGGCGGCTAGACCGGCTGCTTGCAATGCCTCGAACACAATATCGCGGCGCTGGCGGTAGACTTCGTTGCGCTCGATCAGCCACTCCTGGCTGCCGGTCATTGCCACGGTCGCAGCGTGCAGGATCGGGTAAAAATGCCCGCTATCGGCATTGGTCTTCAAGGTATACAGCGTTTGGAGCACATCGCTGCGTCCCACTGCCGCGCCGACCCGCCATCCAGCCATATTATGCGACTTCGAGAGGGTGTTGAATTCGATGACGACCTCCTCCGATCCATGGATCTGGAGTGGGCTGGGGGCGCGATAGCCATCAAATGTAACCTGGGCGTAAGCCGCATCGTGACAGAGCAGCAGGTTGTAATTGCGGGCAAATTCGACAGCCTGGGCAAAAAATTCCAGGGTAGCTGTCCCCCCGGTCGGGTTGTTTGGATAGTTCAGGAAGATTATCTTAGCCTGGCGGGCGATTTCGGGCGGAATGGACCCAAGGTCTGGCATCCAACCGCGGTCGGGCAATAAGGGAAAAGGATAAATTGTTCCGCCAGCAAATTGTGTGCCGCGGATGTAGGTGATATATCCCGGGTCTGGCGTCAGAACCAGGTCGCCCGGGTTGATCATTGCCTGGAGAAGATGAAAAATGCCTTCTTTTGAACCCAGGAGAGGAATCACCTGGCTGGCTGGATCCAAATCTACGCCATACAAGCGCTGGTACATCGCTGACCAGGCCTGGCGCAGGGCTAAGGTGCCGCGGTGGGGTTGGTAGCAGTGTGCTTCAGGACGAGCAGCAGCTTCAGAGAGCGCATCTAAGATGAACGGAGCGGGCGGAAGATCTGGCGAGCCCTCATCCAGGCGGATGACGTCGACGCCAGCAGCCGAAAGAGCAGCTATGCGCATTGGTAGGGTCGAGAAAAAATGCGGTGTGAAGGTCTGCATCCGCTCAGCTCGCGGGAACATTTTTTGCCTCCACTGCTGCCCACATCGCCGGGCGCGGCGCTTTCAGCCCTGTCCACAGCTCGAAAGCCAGGGCGGCTTGCTCAACCAACATACCCAGTCCGTTGTATGCCGGGAGGCCAGACCGGCGCGCCAGGCGGATCAGCGGGGTTTCGGCTGGGTTGTAAATAAGGTCATATACGCTGGCGTTCACTGGCAGGAGCAGGTCTTCCGGCCAGGGCGACTCGGCCTTGTGCGGGGACATTCCCAGGGGGGTGCAGTTCACCAGCAGGGGATGGGCTCCGCTTCGATTCGCCTCTGCAGCCCAGGCGGTCAGGGCTGCACGGGTCAGCGGTAAGGCGCTGAGCGCGCTGCTAGCAATGCGCTTGAAATCATCAACCAGGATTTGGGCTTGCTCGATCCGGCGCGAAGCGATCGTTACGCGGCAGCCGGAGGTCGCCAAGGCATAGGTAATGGCGCGTGCAGATCCGCCTGCGCCGAGGACGAGACACTCAACCGGGCATTCGTCTACGATTGAGGCGAGAGTGAAGCTCGGAATCAATTTCCTGAGCTCAGAAAGGAAACCTTCGGCATCCGTGTTATCACCGATCAGCACGCCATCTCGAACCAGGATGGTATTCACCGCTCCAATCGCCTGGGCTGCCGGGCTGAGCCGGTCAACCAGAGTTAAGACGGCTTGCTTGTGCGGAATGGTGACGTTCAAACCGTGGATCTCGCCGCGGCGCACCTGCCCCAATAATTGCGCTAATTCCGCCAGAATATCCGGTCCTGGGCTGAGCGGATACAACCGGTAGGCTCCAACCAACCCGCAACCAGCCAAGGCGGCGGCGTGAATTTCCGGCGAAAGACTGTGGCCAAGCGGGTAGCCGGTTATTCCAAGCTCTATGAATGCTGCGGCGGACATGAATATAGTTTTACCATAGAGGAGGGGGAATGGGGAAAAGTTATGGGTGATTGGTTATGGGTGATCAGGGACGAGTGATTGGTAATTGGCGGATCGTTAAAAGTTGAGTGCTGTTTGCAATTGGCAAACAGCTCACGGCTTTACGAATGACCCATCGCTGAATGCTCTTCGAGCACTGCTCTTATACCACTCACAAACACTCGCGCCCCTTCACACGGATCGGCAGCGCTATCGACGGCATTGATCAGCGCCGAACCGATGATCACGCCATCGGCCAGGCTTCCCACCTGGCGGGCTTGCTGAGGCGTTGATATACCGAAACCAACTGCGACCGGGGTGCTGGCTGCGGCCTTGGCCCGCTCGATGAAGGCGCTAAGGTCGGCTGGCAACTCCTGGCGCGCGCCGGTGACACCGGTCAGCGAGACAAGATAGAGAAAACCGGTGGTATGGCCCGCAATCGAGGCGATCCTTTCCGGCGTCGAGGTGGGCGCCAGTAAATACACCAGGGCCAGCCCAAACTTGCGACAGGCGATCTCTAATTCGCCGGCTTCTTCGGGGGGTAGATCCGGGACGATCAGACCATCGACGCCAGCGGCAGCAGCGTCAGGCGCAAAACGCTCGATCCCGTAGGCCAGGATCGGGTTGTAATAACCCATCAAGATCAGCGGCTGCGCCACGCCGCGTTGGCGCAATTCGCGCACAATCTCCAGGCAAGCGGGCAGGCTGGCGCCATTTTCCAGAGCGATCTGCGTGGAGCGCTGAATAGTCGGTCCATCCGCCAGCGGGTCGGAAAATGGCACACCCAATTCGATCAGATCTGCCCCGGAACGGGCGATGGCGGCGAGGATTTCCAACGACAGCGGCAAGGTGGGGTATCCAGCAGTGTAATAAGGCATCAGCGCCGCCCGCCCCTGCTCTCGGACGCTCGTAAATGTTTTTTGAATTCTATCGATTCCAGTCATTGTCATGACCTCCTTACTTGCGAGTTGTAGATCAAAAGTTGCGAGTTACCAGTGAGGAGTAACAAAACAGACTTGATCTTTAAGTGTTCACTTGACTAAGCCAAAGCCTTCATCACCGTATCCAGGTCTTTATCGCCGCGGCCGGAACAATTCATCAGTATGATTTGACCAGGGCGCATTCCTGGGGCCAGGCGGGCGACTTCGGCGACGGCGTGGGCAGACTCGAGGGCGGGTAGAATGCCTTCAGCGCGCGCCAGGAGCTGAAAACCGGCCAGCGCCTGCTCATCTTCGATGTAGGTATACTCAACCCGGCCAATCTGGCGCAAGTAGGAATGCTCAGGGCCAACCGCGGGGTAATCCAGACCGGCTGAAATCGAGTGGGTCTCGGCCACCTGGCCATCGCTGTTCTGGAGCAAGTAGGTATACGTGCCGTGGAGCACACCTGGGCGGCCCAGGATCGGGTCTGAAAAACGGGCGGCATGCTTGCCAGAGGCGATTCCCTGACCGCCAGCTTCGACGCCAATCAGGCGCACGCCGGGGTCATCGCGAAAGGCGTGAAATAAGCCAATCGAATTCGAGCCACCGCCGACACAAGCAATGCACAAATCAGGCAGAACGCCGGCCTGCTCCAAGATCTGCTGGCGGGCTTCGATGCCGATGACTGACTGGAAATCGCGCACCATGGACGGGTAAGGATGAGGCCCAAGCGCTGAGCCGAGCAGGTAATGGGTGTCGCGCACGTTGGCCACCCAATCTCGTATCGCTTCATTAATCGCATCCTTGAGGGTGCAGCTCCCAGTTTCCACCGGACGAACCTCAGCGCCAAGCAAGCGCATGCGTAAGACATTCGGCTGCTGGCGAGCGATGTCGACCGTGCCCATGTAGACCACACACTCCAAACCGAGCAAAGCCGCGGCAGTCGCGCTGGCCACGCCATGCTGGCCAGCGCCGGTTTCGGCAACCAGCCGGCGTTTGCCCATTCGCCGGGCTAAGAGCGCCTGGCCGAGAGCGTTATTGATTTTATGAGCGCCAGAATGAGCCAGGTCTTCGCGCTTGAGATAAATTTGAGCGCCGCCAAGCTGTTCGCTCAGCCGGCGGGCGTAACTGAGCGGTGTGGGCCGGCCGACGTAGGTGTGCAGCAAATCTCCCAACTCAGCCAAGAACACAGGATCCTGGCAGGCCTGCTGATAGGCGTGCTCCAATTCTGCCAGGGCGGGCATCAGGGTTTCAGGGACAAACTGGCCGCCAAAGGGGCCAAATTTCTGCGGCATGGGTTCGAGGGCGGTGAGGGTGTGGGTTTCGGTGGTTAGCATGGAAGGCTCCATTCAAAGACGTCATGGATGGTTAATGGTTGAAAGTATAAATGTTGCAGGTTTAAAGGTTAATGGACGGCAGGCGTGAGACAAAGCCTCATGGCGACCGGCGCTTAATGAACAGAAACCGGAGTCTTTGCAGCGCTAAGGAAACGCTGCAGTTTGATAGGATCTTTGCGACCAGGAGCGCTTTCGACGCCGGAGGCCACGTCTACCCCCCAAGGGCGCACCTGGCGTACAGCCTGGGCGACATTTTCAGGGGTCAGCCCACCGGCCAGCAGCAGCGGGGAGTGGAGCGACAGGCTGGCTGCCAGGCTCCAATTCGCAGTTTGACCTGTGCCGCCGAATTGGCCCAGGCGATAGGAGTCAATCAAGTATGCAGGCGGCTCAAAGCGCGGCGGGTATTTTTGAAGGAGCTCGAGCATTCCGGCCTGGTCGGGTGGGCGCAGGGCTTTAAAGGCACGGGCGCCCAGGCGGGCCAGGGTTTCGGGCGGTTCGTCGCCGGAGAGTTGGGCCAGGTCCAGGCCGCATTCAGCCATAATCCGGTTGATTTGCTCTACCGAAGCGTCGACAAAAACACCGACCAGGCGAACCGCCGGGCGGTAGCTCTGCAGCGCGGCAGCCAGGCGGGCGCATTCTTTGGGGAAGATGTGCCTGGGGCTGGATGGGTAGAAATTGAAACCCAACATATCCGCGCCGCCTTCGATAGCAGCCAGTGCGTCTTCGAGATGGGTGATCCCACAGATTTTTACCTGCATAAAGTCAGCGAGCTCCTTTTTCGCGGCCGTGTTTCGTCATCCCGGGGTTTCATCTTTCGGATTCTTCCCCTAACAGCTCCCTAATCTTGGCGGGGATCTTCAAAGCCATCACCAGTGTTTCGCCAATCAGCATGCCATCTACGCCAGCCTGGACCAGCCGGAGGACATCCTGCCGAGAGCGGATTCCACTCTCGGCGACCAGGCAGACATCTTCTGGTATCAGGGGGCGTAAATGCAGGGTGGTCTCTAAATCCACCTGGAAAGTGTGCAGGTTGCGATTATTAATCCCTACCAGGCGTGGCTCGCATTCCAGGGCTGAATCCACCTCACGCGGGTTATGCACTTCGACAAGAGGCGTCATACCAAGCTCGAGCGCCAGGTTGTGTAAAAATAAAAGGTCGGGCTGGCTCAATCCGGCGACGATCAGCAAAACCGCATCAGCCCCGGCTGCGCGCGCCTCGAAAACCTGGTATGGATCGAAGATAAAATCTTTGCGCAATAAGGGCAAGCGGGGAGTCACCCTGGCGACTGCGGCCAGGTCGTCCAACCGGCCTTGAAAGTACGCCTGGTCGGTCAGCACGCTGATCGCCGCCGCCCCGCCCTCGCGGTACAGGCGCGCCAGGCGCAGCGGGTCGCGCGCCACTTGAAATGCGCCCCTGGATGGGGAAGCGTATTTGATCTCGGCGATCAAGGCCGGTGCGTCCTGTTTTTTAGCCGCTCGCAAGGCCTGGACAAAATCCAGGGGAGGCGCGGCTCGCCGGGCCTCGCCCTGGACGACTTCCAGCGGGCGTTTTTGGCGCGCCCGGTCGACCTCCAGGCGCTTGGCAGCAAAGATTTCAGATAGGATGGTGGGTGATTGGAGCATTGATATGGGTCCGCCAGGCCTTATTGTAAAACAAAAGATTGGCTAAAAGCAATTAATTCATCCAACTTTGCCAAAGCCATCCCACCGAGCAGGGACTCTTCGGCCCGTGCTAAACCGTTGGAAAAATCTCCATCCTGGGTTGCCAGGGCTGCCGCGGCGTTGAGCAAGACGATATCGCGGCGTGGGCTGGCATCCTGACCTGAGAGCAAATGGCGCAATAAGCGGGCGTTTTCGGTGGGCTCGCCGCCGGCCAAATCTTCTGGCCCGACCTCGCGCAAACCCAGGTCACGCGGATCAAGCATAAAATTCTCGACAGAACCGCCGCGCAAACTGCTAATCTGGTTCAGCCCCGCGGTGGTCAGCTCGTCCAGGCCGCCATGCCCATGCACCACGTAAGCCGCTTTACCGCCCAGGTCGCAGAGTACCTCAGCCAACGGCTGAGTCAATTTCGGATCGTAAACGCCGATTAACTGGTGGGTAGCGCCGGCCGGGTTGGTCAGTGGGCCTAACAAATTGAAGATGGTGCGCTGACCCAGTTCACGCCGTGGGCCGATGGCATGCTGCATGGCCGGATGAAACCGCGGGGCAAAAATGAAGCCGATGCCAATTTGATTGATGCAGGCCGCCACCTGTTCAGGGGTCAAATCCAGGTTGACGCCTAAAGCAGCGAGCACATCTGCGCTGCCGCAGCGGGATGAGGCGGCGCGATTGCCATGCTTGGCCACCTTATAACCGGCGCCGGCAGCCACGAAGGCAGCCGCGGTGGAGATATTAAAAGTGTGGGCGCCGTCGCCGCCTGTCCCCGCCGTATCCAGAACCGGATCGCCGTTGATTACGATGGGCACCCGGCTGGCCTGGGCGCGCATCGCCCGCGCGCTCCCGGCGATTTCATCGATCGTCTCCCCCTTCATGCGCAGGGCCACCAGATAACCGCCGATCTGGGCCTGGGTAGCCTGGCCGGTCATGATAATCTGCATGGCTTCTTCGGCTTCCTGATCGCTCAGGTTTTGACGGTTCATTACTTTATTAAGATAAGGCTTAAGCATTGGATCCTCCCGGCTGATGGTCAAACCTGTCAGCCAACATGGTTTCTTTCGGGTGGGAGCTGCTAAATTGACGGCTGAGGGCCAGGAAATTCTGCAGGATCTGCATTCCACATAAAGTCAGAATTGATTCGGGATGGAACTGGACACCAAAAACCGGGAATTGGCGGTGGCGCAGCCCCATGACTTCACCTTGTTTGGTGAAGGCCGTCACCTGCAGGCTCGTGGGAACTGGCTCGGTGACAATTAGCGAATGGTAGCGATTGGCTTCGAAGGGGCTGGGGATGCCCAGAAATAATTCTTCGCCGTAATGATAGACTGGGGAGGTCTTGCCATGCATCAAGCGCGGCGCACGGCGCACTTGCCCGCCGTAGACTTCGCCAATGCACTGGTGGCCCAGGCAGACGCCCAGGATAGGGCGGAACGGGCCAAGCTGGCGAATCACTTCCTTGGAGATCCCGGCTTCATCCGGAGCGCCGGGACCGGGCGAGATCACGATGGACTCGGGGTCGAGATCATTCAACCCTGCAACGCTGATCTCATCATTGCGAAAAACCTGGATGTTAGCCTTCAATTCACCCAGATACTGAACCAGGTTATAGGTAAAGGAATCATAGTTATCGATAACAGCAATCATTTTTTCGCCTCCATTGTTCGAGTCGTCCAGCGATAGGGGTGGATGCAATCCACCCACCGGCAGCCGACCGTGGGTTTTATCAATCCGCTTCGGCGCGCTCGATCGCCACGGCCAGGGCGCGGGCTTTGTTAAGCGTCTCCTGGTATTCACTCTGCGGGTCCGAATCAGCAACCACCCCAGCGCCAGCCTGGACGGTGACTGTTTTGCCGCGCATCGTCAGGGTGCGAATAGTGATGCAGGTATCCAGGGCGCCGTCGTACGAAATATAGCCGACCGCCCCGGCATAAATGCCACGCGGCGCTCCTTCCAGTTCCTGGATGATCTGCATGGCGCGGATTTTTGGCGCACCGCTGACCGTCCCGGCCGGGAAAGTGGCCTGGAGCAGGTCGAAGGCGTCGTACTCTGGGCGCAAGACCCCTTCAACCTGGGAAACGATGTGCATGACGTGCGAATAACGCTCGACGACCATCAACTCGGGAACGCGCACGCTGCCATATTCACACACCCGCCCCAAATCGTTCCGCCCCAGGTCGACGAGCATGACATGCTCGGCGCGCTCTTTCGGATCAGCAAGCAGTTCCTGCTCTAATACAGCATCTTCAACGGGGGATTGGCCGCGCCGGCGAGTGCCGGCGATCGGGCGCAAGGAAGCCTGGCGCCCTTCCAGGCGGACGTGCACTTCGGGAGAAGCGCCGATCATGCGCAGTGGCGGATCGCCAGCCAGGCTGTCGAAATCGAAATAGAACATGTACGGGGATGGATTTAAGCGGCGCAGGGCGCGGTAGATCTGGAAAGGATGAGCGTTCGTCTCGCGACTGAGGCGCTGAGATAGCACAACCTGGAAGATATCGCCGGCGGCGATGTGCTCTTTGGCCTGTTCGACAGCGGCGATGAACTCAGCCTCGGTCACGTTAGAATGCAGCTCTGTGGAAACCGCATCGGGCGACACAGGAAGCAGGTGATCAGGCTGGGCTGGCAGCGGAGCGAGCAAGCGTTCCTGGAGGGCATCCAGGCGTTCTTCGGCTGCGGCGCGGGCCAGTTTCTCGGCGCCATTCTGCGCGCCTTCGCTCAAGTGGGCATTAGAGATCAAGAGCAGACGTCCATAAGCGTGATCGAAAGCCACCAGGGTATCCGCCAGGAGGAAGATCGCCTCGGGATGGTCCGGGTGGGATGGCAAACCCAGGCTGGATTCGAAATGGCGCGCCATTTCGTAACTTAAGTAGCCCACCAAGCCGCCAGTGAAACGCGGCAGCCCGGCCAGAGGCGGATGGTGATAGCGAGCCAGCTCCTGGCGCAGGGCGTCCATGGGATCTTCGACATGATAGGGGAGGCAATCTTCGCTCAGCGTTGGGTACAGCACGCCATTCGACCCGCTGGCGGTGAAGCACTGCAGCCGGCCCTGGCTCAGCACGTAAGCCCGGCTGGGACCGACTCCGATAAATGAATAACGAGCAACCTGCTCCCCCCCGGTTACAGATTCAAGCAGGAAGGATGGCCCCTGGCCCATTAACTTGAGGTAAATCGAGACAGGGGTTTCCAGGTCGGCGGCGATTTCGCGCACGACAGGCAATAAGGTGGGGGTAGAATGTGCCAAATCGGTAGTAGCCAGCATAACATCTCCTTATAACAAAAAAGGGAAGCGCGCTCGTCTCCGGCGGTTTTCGAAAACCGTGCGGGGACGGGAACACTTCCCGTGGTGCCACCCTGCTTAGGAGGCCTGTTTTCCAGCTTTGGACAAAAAAACCCGCCGGTGATGACGACGGGGTGGAAAGCAAGCCAGCCTCACTTTGGTTTGGTCAATTAGGGATAAGTAATTAGTGAGGAGTAATTAGTAATTGGTTACGGATAACTGTTTACTCATAACTATACTCATAACTCATTAACCAAATGCCTGGATAACGGCGGCAAGACCGGCGGGGGCTACTCATTCATGTTCGCCCTGCAACTCGGAGGGCCATTCTGCGCTGGCGTCTGGACAGGGCTTACACCTTACCCCTGCTCTCTGGGCCGTCGTTTCAACGCATACTCGTCCTCTTCAATGTCTTTAATTATTAAGAGAAATTATATCAAGTTTATAAGGTATGTCAAGCATTCTGCCGTAAAAAATAGCTGAATTTTTAGGGAGTTTTCAACCTCTTCTCCAGTTCCAGGTCTTCCTGGAGGGTGCGCTGGCGAGTGCCCATCAGGTAAGCCCAATTCTTATCGCGGGCGCGGAACTGGTTAAGCGTGTGAAAGGTAGCCAAATCGGCGCCTTCGACGATCTGGTTAAGATAGTAGACCCGGCAGCAATCCTTTGCCCAGCCGCCCTGTAAAATTTCGAAGCTGGCCGGATCTATGGTCTCGATCGGTAGATATTCGCCGAAATTCTGTGCATAGAACCACCGGTCATCCCTGGCCCAATTCTCGCTGATTTGCTTGAATGAGGCCAGGTCACGAGGGTCGACCGGGTTATCGGTAACGTAGATGTTGTGATCGTCACGCGCCCAATACGTATATTTGAGCCGCCGGAAACTCTGCGGATCGGCGCCAGGAACCGGCCTGTCCACGTAGAAAACCTGATCCTTATCTTTATAGTACAAACCGGCGATATGCTTAAATGTCTTTGGATCGGCCTGCGCAATCGGCTTGGTGCGAAAGTAAACCTGGTTGGCGTCGCGGGCGTATTCCGAGTTGATTTCTTCGAAAGTCGCCGGATCGATGCCTTCGATCGGGGTTATTACCTTGCCAGCGCTTTCGTTATACGTTATAAAAACCCAGCGGCCACCTTCACGGGCGTAACCAGCGTCGCAGGCGCTCAGAAATAAGAGCAGAATCAACCAGGGCAGCGTGCGGATGAGCGAACGCAACCTCCGCCTCGCGGACTGAGATGCTTTACCCAATCCGTGCATTCGTCTACCTGGTCCTATTCGAACGACGCTTTGAAATCCAGAACAATGCAGCGATGCCTAACACGGCGACGAGGGCAGCCAGCGGCAGGCCGGCTCCAGCAGCGGAGCGAGCGCTCAGACCCAAGAAAGTCACCGCGGTCGGTCCGTTGATCTTGGCGCTCAAGGCGAACGGTGAAAATGCATTGACGCCGTCGGCCTGGATCCAGTAGATATCCGGCAGGAGCAGCCCGCGACTGCTCACAGTACCCGCGCTGTTCCAACCCGCTCCAGCGCTCCAATGCCAGGGGAGCACATTCGCCGGGATCTGGCTATCCTTTTCGCCATCCAGGAAATAAAAGCGAAGGTTGGCGGTTTGCGAGGTCGTAGGAGCAACTTCGAAGCAGCGATTGACGGTATCCGCCGGGTCGGTGGTGGTGCACTGCGCGCCGCCCTTGACCTGAACCGTGGTCGCTCCCATGCTCCCGGTGGTGGGAGTGAGATCCAGACCGGCGTAGCGCGCCTGAGAGCCACTGGCGCTGGTCAGGAATAGATAGCGAGTGCGGGTGTTGGCTGGCGCGGTCTTGGTTTGCTTGAGCAGACCTCCGCTGGTCACGGCTTCTTCAGCGCTCAGGTTGAACGCAGCAAGATCCAGGCTGGCGCCAGGCTGCAGGGTCAGCCCAAAGACCCCGGCGTTCGCCGAAAGCAGCGGCATCTGCCCACCGCTTGGGGTGGTGGGGATCGTCACCCAATCCGAGCTGTCCGGGACCGCGTTGCGCGACCAGTTGGCAGGCCGTTCCCCAGGCGGTAGTGCCGCCCAGCCAGGTGTTGGCGCGGTAAACCGAGGTGTAATCATAAGCCGTGTGGGTGGTCGTGCTCTGCGTCACGCTGGCCTCATTCAGCACGCCTGGCACAGCGTTTGCAGTCAGATCGAAACCAAAGCTCTGCACCACCGGCAGCGGGCCCAGGATCAGATCCACGGCCCCGGTTGGAACGGTCCCGGTTCCATTGTAATAATAGGTCGCCCCGTCATTGCCCGCAGCGTTTTCAGCGCCGACCGTGGCCGTTGGCGAACCAGCCGGCATGCTGCCCGGCTTGTAGGTAAACCACACATTATCTTTCCCTTCCTCGAACCAGAGCTGGAAAGAAACCAGATCGGCAGTACCTTTAACCGGAACATTTTCCCAGGAAAATACGGTATGCGGTTTGCCATTCCAGGTGACGCCGACGAAATACCAATTACCTCCGCTGGTGAAGTCCAAATCATCCCACCAGGGGGCCAGGGTGCCATTGGGGCTGGCAGTGGCCGGCACCTGTCCATTGGTATTGCCGGCACAGGAAAGCGGGCCTCCCACATGCATGGTCCCATTGACCGACCAGACGCCCTGGGTGTATGTCGTGCCAAAATAGACCAGGTTGTTCAAAGTAACCAAGAAACAGCCAGCATCCAGGCTGGAAGGTTTGTTGGCAGGCGGCGCGCCCAGGTCGGCCATGCTGAGGTAGCCGGTTTTTGTGCCCTCGGAGATCACAAAGTCGCCGGCGGGGATTGAACCGCTCCAGGTGAGGGTGCTGCTGCCGGAGTTATAGGTCAAGCCGCCCGTGGCCGAGCCGTTAACGTAGCTGGCATTGGCCGGGATCGGGTCGCTCAGGCTGTACGAAGCAGAGGCCAGGCTCTTGTGAGTCAGGTTGACCGTATAGTGGATATTACTGCCCACCTGAACCAGGTCGATATTGGCGCTTTTGGTCAGCACATCGCTGCTGCTGCCGTTATTGGCGCGGGCAGCCACTGGCAGATGGGCTGGCGGGATGGCAGTTGTGTTCGGGACGAGCTGGATCTCGCCAAAGGCCCAGGCGTCTGACGGGACGCGGCGCACATCCGCATTGACGGTAATGACCTGCGTGGCGCCAGGAGCGATGCTGAAAGAGGTTGGCGTGACGGTCAGGTCCATATGGTTGAAAGAAACTGCTGAGACTGTCCAGGTGACGCTCCCGCAGCGGTGGAGCGCAGGGTGCGCGTCCAAGAACAGGTTTTATAGCAGGCGCCCTTGCCCAGGCTGGGCAGGTTCAGCGTGCTTGGATTACCACCGGTAGCCGGGTTGGCGGCATCGTAATTCGCTTTGATTTCATTCAGCACCAGGCCAGCCTGTGCAGCCACGGTCAGATCGATCCGCCCACTACCCATATCGAACGGATCGGGTTGGGTGAAATCGTAATCGGTGACATCCTGCCAGGCGGTGGTCATCAGGGCGGATTGGACCTCAGCGGGCGTCCAGGTGGGGTGCAGGGCAATTAACAAGGCTGCCGCCCCAGCGCTGTGCGGGCTAGCCATCGAGGTGCCGCTGAACAGCGCCCATTGCGGCGGGTTGGGGTTGCCAATCCCGGCAGCAGCCAGGACATCCTCGCCGGGGGCGGTGATGTTCGGTTTGATGATATCCGGGACAGCACGGTTCGGTCCCGCGGGAGCTGAAATCGGTGATAATGTCCCCCCAGGCGTCGTTGATCTCAAATAGCGTGCCGCGGATCGTGCCATTGTGACTTGCGCCGCCGTCCGCTACCCAGGCTTTGAGGACAACGCCATCCGTATAGCTGATATGCACAGCCGGGAGATAATGGTCATCCGAGGTCAGCGAGTTGCCATTCGTGGCATCGTTAGCCAGAATTAAACCGCCTGCCCCGCCCTGCAGGACATTGTTGCCTTTATCCACGCGAGCGTTCTGGCCGCGATCACAGATCACAATCTGGCCGCTGAAAGTCCCGCCCGTGAACGGATTCAAACACAGCGGGTCGCCATAGCTGCCCGCGTAGACGATCTGGGCCGGGCCATAGCCGGCAGTGAAGCTGACCCCGACAATATTCGCTGGGGGAGTAGTGTTCCCACCCGTCATATTCATCAGGACGTTGGTGGTTTTGCGATTGTGGGATGAAGCCGCGCTGGACATCAGCCAGGGGGAGTCGCCCGGTCCGCCAACGGTGGCTGCGCCAGGCCCATTGTTTCCGGCTGAGGCGGAGACGAAGATGCCCGCATCCCGTGCGGCCAGGAAACCGATGGTATCGAAGTCATTCCAGGTGTCCGAGGGCGAAGCGCTGCCAATCGAGTAATTGACCACGTCTACGCCGTCCAGCACAATTTGGTCGATCGCGGCGCTCAAGGCGTCGCCCGTGCAGCAGGCTGAATAAGCAACGATGTTGGCGTGCGGCGCAACGCCTGAAATTTGGCGATCGGCGCTGATCGTGTGCCCAACCAGGTGGGCGGTGGTTGCATTTCCGGCGGCTGTGCTGGCGGTATGCGAGCCATGACCTTCGTAGTCACGCGGGTTGCCGCTGTTGACGCTTGGGTAGCCCCAGGCGCCGATCAGCTTATCGTTGCACGGGAAAGTCGCATCATAGGTAGGATCGGACGGGTTGCACACCCCCTTGTACACCCCCGCACCCCAGGGATTGGTGTGGTTGTAGCCATCCCCGCCGATATCGGCGAAGGACGGGTTGGAAGGATTGATCCCGGTATCGATCACACCGACGATAATTCCCTCGCCTTTGGTGGCAGGCAAGCCACCGGTGGTCGAACCATCCCAGATCCCGGTTGAGCCTATCCAGGCATTGCTGACATCGGTATCGAGCTGGCGCTCAAAATTGGGCTGGATAAAGATCACCTCGGGGAAGGCACGCGCTTGCTCGGCCTCCTCAGGCGTCAGCAGCAGGGCAAGGCCGTTGTTGGCAGCGTAATAGCGAAAGCGCACTTCGACTGCCCGGCCGAGCTGGTTTTCCAGGCGCGCCAGGAAGGCGTCCTGGCGCGCTTGCAAGATATTCAACATAAGCCAGGCTGGCCGGGCTGTTCGCATTCAGCTTGCGCTCGCCGGTGGCCCGAGGGCTGGTGGCAACCAGTCCGCTGATTCCACCGGTGTAGGACGCCAGAGGCGGCTCTTTCAGACGCAGCAAGTAGATCTGCGCCTGGTCGAGCTCGACGCCCTGGCGCGAAGTCACGCCAACTGGCCGGCCATCGCGGTTGGCGAACGGTGGAATTGGAGGCTCTTGCTGGGCGCGGGCGGGGAATATTCCGGCTGTGACGACAATGACGAGCAGGATGAGAATAATAAAGAAGCGTGCGCTGGACTTATTCATAAACACTCCCGTTGTTGCGATTAATATTTGATTGTTCTAAAGGATTTTCTCATTATAGCCTAAGTCAGTGCTTATTTTATGTTGGATGGAATAAAAAATCGATAAACGGTTTATGACCAATGGCCAAAGCCATGCAAAGAATGGTACAGCCGTACAAAGATCTTCTGGCATTCAGGACAGTGCGAGGTTGAAGCCACGGGCTTAGAGAGCGGTGATTTCAGTGGATTTGCGTTAAGGGGATGGCTGGGGACAATTCTTGATAATATTTAGTATAATTATCCAATACAGAAAGACATATTACATGGCAGATCCACTTCGCTTGCTGGCAATCTTCCCCCATCCCGACGACGAGACGCTTGGCTTAGGCGGAACCCTGGCGCGCTATGCATGCCGAGGGCGTCGAGACTTACTTGATTTGTGCAACCCGCGGTGAAAGAGGCTGGAATGGTCCTGAGGAGGAGGATCCGGGGTTTGAAGCGTTGGGCCGCCTGCGTGAGGCGGAATTGCGCTGTGCGGCTGACCAACTTGGACTGAAGGAAGTCTGCTTCCTTGATTATATCGATGGCGATGTCGACCAGGCGGATCCACAAGAAATGATTGGCATCCTCAGCGGGCATATCCGCCGGATCCGTCCCCAGGTGGTAGTCACATTTTCTGCCGATGGCAGCTACGGCCATCCCGACCATATCGCCCTGGCGCAGTTTGCCGCCGGAGCGCTGGTCTGCTGCGCTGACGACCGCTATAACGATCCACAAGGATTTGCTCCTCACCGGGTGTCCAAGTACTACCAGATGGTCGACACCAAAACCTTCGTGGCGGCGATCAAGGAAGCCATCGGGCCGATCAGCATGGAGATCGATGGCGTCGAGCGCAATCATGTTGGCTGGGAGGATTGGGCAATCAGCGCCCGGATCGATACCACCCTATACTTTGACCCGGTGTGGCAAGCAGTTTTATGCCACAAAACCCAGCTTCCTGGTTATGGACCGATGATCGACCTGCCTGAAGAAACCCTGCGGAAGTTTTGGAGCGAAGGAACCTTCATTCGCATCTTCAGCCTGGTAAACGGGGGACGCAAGGTGGAAGACGACCTGTTTGCTGGGCTTCGCTAGCCGGGGGGAATGCGCATGGTTTTTGAACACGAACTGCCGCTGGGCTCTTTTCGCATGACCACTTCTTTTGACGAAACCGTCGACCGGCGCAAGATTTTCAATGTAAACCAGTGGAAATGGTATCCGGATGATGTCCTGCCGCTCTGGCTGGCGGACATGAATTTTAGGACGCCGCAGCCGATCCTGGACACGCTGCAGGCAGCCCTCGAGCACGGCATCTTGGGGTATGAAATGGCTTCCCCAGCACTGCTCGAGCGCGTCGCCGCCCGCCTGGAAAAGCTGTACCACTGGCAGGTCGCCCCCGAAAGCATCGTTCCGGTTCCCGGGGTCGAAGCTGGTGTACACATTGCAGCCTCGCTTTTCTGCCAACCTGGGCAGGGCGTCTTGCTCCAACCGCCGGTCTATCAACATTTCATCCAGTTCCCGCAAGCCTACGGTCTGGTCCGTCAAGACGCGCCCTTGCAGTGCAGCGCGCAGGGAAATCTATTGAACTATACGATCGACTTCAATGTCTTTCGCCAGGCGATCCATTCTCGCGGGAGCCAGACGGGAATGTTCTTGCTGTGCAACCCACACAATCCCACCGGACAGATCTATACGGCTGATGAATTGGCAGCGCTGGCCCAGATCTGTCTTGACCAGAACATTCTGATCTGTTCCGATGAAATCCACAACGAGCTGCTGCTCGACAGCGCAAGCTACAGGCCGTTAGCCGCGCTCTCGCCAGCCTTCGCAGAAAACACAATCACTCTTTTCGGACCGGGTAAAACGTTCAATATGTCCGGCCTGGGCTGCGCCTTTGCAGTGATTCACCAACACCGAGCTGCGCCAGCCTTTCACAGCCGAAATGGAGCGCCTGGCTTTGACAGTTAACAGCCTGGGTTTGATCGCCGCTGGCGCGGCCTACTCAGGCGCATGTGATGACTGGCTCGTCGAGCTGCGCGCTTACCTGAGTGCAAATCGCGACTTTATGGTGGATTTCCTGGCTGGCGAGCTGCCCGATCTGCGCTTCACTCGCCCCGCCGCCACTTACCTGGCCTGGATAGATTGCAGCGCTTATATCCAGGCCGGGCAGATTTCCGGTTCACCCCAGGAATTTTTCCTGGAAAAGGGAAAACTGGCCCTATCCGACGGCGCCCTTTTCGGCCCCGGCGGCGAAGGTTTTGTGCGTCTAAATTTTGCCTGTCCCAGAGACAATGCTCGAAGATGCGCTGAACAGGATGAAGCGCGCCTTGACTGGTTCAGGGTTATAGTCTAAATGGCGTCGGGGGTACCGCCGCCCAAAGCAACCCGGTGGCATACGAAAGGAGAATAGATCTGATGAGAAAACTAATGGTATTCCTTATCCTTACTGCGCTGCTCGCCGGAGCAGTGGGCTCTGTTTCTGCCGAGGGCCCGACCCTGATCAAACCGGTTTACCTGCCGGTGGTCAGCCGCGCGACCGATCCGCTGCTGCTGGCCAGTAAACCGAGCCCGCCGCCGACCTTGAGCGTCTTGCAGCCGGGTGGTTTCACAACCATCTCCCAAACTCTGCCGATCAATATCGTATTTGTTGGTTTTGAGCAGGGGACTGGCAGCCTGGAAATCGACCAGGGCGATTTGCTCGCCGGCCTACCGGCAGCATATGATGCTATCAATCGCTCTCCCTATTTCTATGGGCTGCCGGCAAAGCTGGGGCTGCACTTCGATTTCAACTACAACCTCACTTTTGCAGATACAACTTTTGAAAATGCCTTTTTCGGCTACATGGACAGCATTGCGACCGAAAACCCGCTAACCCTTTACCAGGACTTGTATAACACCCAGCTTAACCGCACCCAAACCATCGACAAGAACTATTGGGTCGATGCGCCATCGATCGAGCAGTGGTTGGCTGCAAACAGCGAAACCGATGTTGGGTGTGGATACCCAGCAGTACACCATCTTCTTCATCAACTGGTATGGCCAACCGAATTTCAAATATCATGTCTTGACCAAGACCGATGAGCCAGATCCGGATACGGGCTATAATTTTGGCGAGCTGCGCTCTTCGCGCAAGCTGACCGCCTGGGGAGGCACTACCCCCGACGATGAGGAAGACGGCCTTGGAAGCTTGCAGCGCATCTGGTTCTACGATCTCTCGGCAGGACCGGAAGGCTGGAGTGATAATTGGAACCTGGACGACAGCGATCTCTTTGGCGATGGGGTGATGGATTACCGCATCCCGCCGGCCTGGGAATATGGAAACCTGAGCGCCTACCGCCCATTCGACAATCTAAGCGGCGACCTGGCCAAGGTGGCCCGTTACGTGGGCATCGACCTGCTCTTCACCACCTCGCCCCTGTATAAACCGGCAATCTCGCCGCCAGAACTGCCCAATTCAATCCAGTTGGATATTAACGTTTACCAGGGCGAGCCGGGTTATGATGGAAAGGACTATTTCCAGGTACCACTGATCGACCAGGAGTTGGGCGAGCTGCTGCCGTATCATTCGATCAGCACCGAACTGACAGACACTGACTTCACCGGTCGGGCGGAGGATGTCTACGAATGCTGGTTTTACGATGTGACCTGCTTCGGAAACAAGCTGTACGGGATCGCTTTTGGCGACCTCTATCTGTATCACAATGACCACCTGATGCAGTTCCTGGAGGGCGACGCCGATTACGAGATTCCGATATTCGCCTATAACACCACAGATGCTCTCTCACCGGGTCTGCTCGGTTATGCCGATGACAATTGGGCAGATGGCACACAGTCCTTCGTCTTCGGTTTTGACTCACAAGGCACGCGTGATTTGGGTTATGGCTTCACCACCACCTTTATTCACGAGGTCGGCCACCACCTGGGGATGTCACACCCGCACGATGGCTACGATGCAGAGAGCGACGTAGACTTTTCGAGTGATAACGACTTCCAATTTGCCTGGGTGGGGGATATGTCGAATTCAATGATGAGCTACATCGACCTGAATTGGGATTTCAGCCAGTTCGATCGCGATAACATGAACCGCTATATGACAGTGACCTACATTAACCAGGCAAACGTGATCCTGGCAAAAATCACCAAGAACCCGAAGGCCAACCAGGTCTCCAGCCTGTTAGCGGCAGCGGATGCAAACGCCGGCCTGGCTTTGAGCAAGTATGCGAGCATGGATTACAGCGCGGCCGTGCTGAACGCAAAGTCTGCCTACCAGCAGGTTCTGGACGCCGCCAAACAAATCAAGATCCAGGTCGAGCCCCAAGCCTGGCAGGCTGATTATAAATCGAAAGGCAAGAGCCCCAAGTTTGTCGATGAGGTCGACTACCAGCGCAGCAAACCGTAACCTTTCAAGAAAAAAACGGGCTGCCAGGGTCTCTTGAGCAGCCCGTTTTTTCAATTGACAAAAACAGGTTCGATGATGATCACCAGCAGTTTGCGAGCAAAGGCAACGATAGCCCGCCTGGAAAACCTACCCAGGAACTGATTCCAGCAGCTCGATTTGTACTTGAAACTGGGTAAAGTCGTCCCGAATGGCTTTTTTGTTTCCCTTATCTCGTATAAAACATGACTTTTATCTCAGATAAACCTGACAGGTGTCGCTTATTCGATTATACTCGTCGATGTATTCAGAGATAACAACCTCCAACCTGCAAAAATAAGGGAAGGTGATGCAAATAAAGCGGCTCACAATCCTGCTCAACCTCCTGGTCATACTCTCCCTGCTCCTCCCCTCCTTACCAGCCCAGGCACAGCGCGACTGGGCAACGATCGCCAACCCCAGCCTGTACGCCAGCTATGCCTACGATGAATTCGACGCGGCGTACAGCGAAGCGGCAGGCCAATATGGGCGGGGCTACCGCACCGGGATGGTCGATCCCAGCGGCTCGACAAGCTGGACATACGACCCCCGCGGTAGAGTGATCGATGAGATCAAGACGGTCAGCGGGGTGGGTTTCTTCCACTCCGCCTGGAGCTACAACAGCGCCGACCTGCTCGCTTCCCAGGTCTTCCCGGCGAATGCCGGCGGCGTGACTGGCGAGATCCTGACCTATTCCTACCATCCGCAAGCGGCGCTCAAGAGCGTCTACTCCGACCTGGGTTATTACTACGTCCAGAACATGACTTATGACGCCGCCGGGAGAGTGGACGTGCGCAAGCTCGGGGCGGCCAACCTGGAGGACAACCCGACCCTGCTGATCGATGCCGATTACTTCCCCTGGGACGCCTCCGGCGGCCAGGGTCGCTTGCAGCGCCTCAAGAGCGGGTCTTACGACACCCCGACCTCGCTGCAGGATTTCACCTATTCTTACGATCTCTTGGGAAACGTCCTGAGCATCGCCAACGCCAGGGCCGGGGGTACCCAGACCCAGTCTTTCACCTACGATGCCCTGCAGCACTTGACCAGTTCGGCGGCGAGCGGGGGAACCGAGGGGGGTATCCTCTGGAAAGCTATTCCTACAACTCCACGACCGGCAACCTGTCCGGGAAGGGCGGGGTAACCTACAGCTATGCCGCGCAGGCCAGCAGTTGTCCGCAGGGCGCTCTGAGCAAGCCCCACGCCGTGACCAGCGCCGGGACGAGCGCTTTCTGCTACGACCAGAACGGGAATATGGTGAAGCGGGTGATCGTGGGCCTGACCTACACCCTCAGCTACGATGCCGAGAACCGCCTGACCGCGGTCAGCGGGGCGGCCACGGCGGCGTTTGTCTACGATGGCGATGGAAATCGGGTGAAAGCCACCGTGGGTAGGGCGACCACGACCTACATCGGCGATACTTTCGAGTGGTCGGGCTCGACTGCCACGATGAAGAAGTATTATTCCGCGGCGGGTACACGCCTGGCGGTGCGAACCGGGGACACGCTGAACTGGCTGCTGGGCGACCATCTCGGTTCGACGATTCTTACCGGCACTAACAACCTATCCGCATCCATTACACGCGTGGCTTCACGAGTTGGGCAGGGCTAAAAGCCACTTTCCTGCTGTGCGGCAGTCAGTTCAACTACGCCGTGTGATTAGCCTCGTGGAAGTGCGTCTACCTGACGGGATAATAATTCGCCAACCATTAAAGCGACAATTTGCTCATAGTTTATAATTTCACAATTTGATTTATGGTGGTAGAATGACAAAAGAATCATCTTAGTTTAGGTTTTTGCAAATATTTTTGTGTTTTTGTTAAAAGCAGCATTGTGATCTATAACTGAGTAGCTATGGAAGCTCGATAGTAGTTAAGGAGCATAGCCATGAGATATTTGGCAACCAAGCTAATGTTTGTTGGTTTACTATTATTCTCAGGATTTCCAAACAGCTTAGCTAGCCTTACAAGTACAAGGGCTGACCCAACATCTGAAGCTCCGATTTATCTTCCCATTATTACGAATAATTACAATACTCACCCACCTGTTACAATTTCCCATTATATTAGTTGGGGACAAAGTGATTTAACTTATCAAAAATTCTATGACATGGGTAGAGCGTTAGGACAAAGTGTGCCATCTGGTTTCTGGGGTTATGTTGTGTTACATTTTGGAGAACCTTGGAGGGAAGGATCTACCTATAGAGTGCTAGATTATGCTTATGTTTCTATCCCTCTCACAGATGTTGAGTCGTTTGTAAGAGGTTATCTAACTGGCTTCTACAATTACTCACCTGCGGACACTTTTCTCATCGCTACGCCAAGCATCACAAACCTAGGCCCATATTTTTCTTATTCAGAAGACTTACAAGGATTCGGGAGAGCATGGGGTACGTTGATAACAAATATCGTAACTTGGATTAATTCTCCACCAAGCTATGCAGGTAAAGTTGCAATTGCTGGTGGTCTAGACAATGAATTGAGTTGGAATAATGCAAACAAATCGCTATCATGGAAAAGCGGTTATACAGCCACGGCTTCAAGGCCATATCTTTACTTTGGTGATTGCAATAGCTGCCCTTTTTATGCTCAGCCGGATTGGACACCCGAACCATTTGGGTGGACATTGGAGCAAATTTATATAATGGCGAGTACAACCAATGGACGTGCACTTCCACAGATATATAGAAAAGATCGACAGAATTCTGAGCAATGGTATTATCTATCGTTGCACATGTATCTTCAGGGTTACGAACCCATTGGATTTATGGGTAGTTTTACGCAATCGAGCGCATGTAGGGAAGTCGATGGATGCAATAGCGGATATCCGGATGCAATAGACAATTCGCCAGCAGAGGGTTGGGAGCAACTTTGGAGTAAAATATCAAGCGACCCTCGAACTGCCAAAACTTTAAGTGGTATACCCTTTGAACTGCCTGTATCAACCGACATCAGTTGGAACCATTGGAATGTGACATATACACCATGAAACAAAATATTCTGCGCTTCTTGGGTAGATTATTATCCAGCGGAGCAGTTTTAGTCTTCGTCGGGCTAATAATCTTGCTTGCCGTAAAAAGTTTTCCAGTTCAACAAGCAAGCATACAGCAAGCAAATATTTCTTCTTACCCGGCCCCAGAGGATGTAGAGCCAACTTTATCTTCATTATCACCAGAAGTCCTTTGTGATCAATGGTTTTCATATCGCAAAGGACAGCCTGAAGATCAACGTGCTATGATTGAAGAAGATTATAAGAATTGCGTGAATGCTCGTAAAACACTATCTCCGATGGGGATGGAAAAACCTACGACCAGTGCTCCACTTAGTGGCGAATATTCATCTCCACTTTTACAAAGGCCAGCTGGAATTGGCACAATTATTGAAACAAATTTCTCACCCCTAAATTCTTATTATAAGATAATAAATCAGTGGGTTGCTAAAATAGGCGATACCCATATTATCGTATATGCAGGAGGACAGCAAAGCGATTCGGCGAGCGGTGATACACTTATGAATAACTTATCCTGGCCCGGTGTCGTAGTTGTTTCTATTTCGGACAAGAGTGGTAGGATCTTGCCAGAGAAAGGTGGAGTCTTTTTAACTCCTCAAAATTTTGGCGCGGTTCGGATTGTCAACGCTGAAGGGACAATCCTCACTCTAGTTGCTAATAATGGCAGCTCATTCAGCTTTGATGCAGCAGATCAAAAATTCTTTTCTACAGTAGCCGGCAATTCAGTTACGCGCTCAATTGGAGAAGGAACATTAATAGAAAGTGGTAAAGTCCAATATCAACTTGATGGTTTTGAGTTTATTAATCAGTGGAGATATAACGTGGAGGGCGTTGGAACTGTCACAATATTTGCTGGAAATGAACAAAGCGATACCCATAAAGGAGTATTATTGTTACTGGTTTCATCCCCAGACGATGATTCGAAAGTGTTAGAGGAAGTTTCGTACCGGACTAATCTAGAAGATGGGGCATTGCGGATTATTGATGTCGAAGGAGAAGTACTCACACTTGTGTCGGAGAGTGGGTTAGTATATGAATTTGATTTGGCAAAACGAAAATTCATCTCTTTACCATCAGGTAGCAAAGCAATATCTGTTATCCCCCTCGTCCCTGCACCCTCTGGCTCTGGGTCAAGGCTATTATCTGTAACAAGTACTCCCACCCGAACACCAACCCCACGTCCAACAAGAACACCATTACCAACTTATAACCCTTACCCATAGAGGTAACACCCGTGATATAGTGGAAACTGAACTAGCGCATGTAAAAGCTGCATAAATTTAGCGCAAAAGGGACATTCCCGCGCTATACTATCCAGTATGACCATGCTCCTGGTGATGTACCTGGTTTTTGGCGCTCTTCTTGTCGGGCTATCTTTTCCCTTGCTTCAGTATAAAATCAAACCAAACGGGTTGTATGGCTTTCGCATCAAAGCCACCCTGGAAGACCCCGAGCTGTGGTATGCGGTCAACCACCATTTCGCCAGCCGGATGCTGGTCAGTGGAATTGCTATCATGGCCGCGGCGATCATCCTGTATCTTATCCCAGGCATCAGCCTGGATGCCTACGCCTTGGGCGTCCTGGCTGTATTTGTGGTGTTCTTTGGGGTTGGGATCTTCCAATCGGTGCGGTATATGAGGGGGAGGGGTGATGGGTGAATTGTGAATGGTGAACGGTGAATGGTAATTGACGATCTGTGAAGAGTTATTCGGATGACTATTTGGGATACGAATTGGGAAATGTAGTTTCACTGATAGCTGACACCTGATAGCTGATACCTGATTGCTGATAGCTGATACCTGATTGCTGATTGCTAATACGAGGTTCTCATTATGTTTTCTGAAGATGCAATAATCACTGGATATTCTGCAGGCCGCGTGTACACCGCCAACGGCGAGCCCCCGAAACGCACTGTGGTGGCTGGGCGGCGGCGAAAGACCACCGCTCCCCCACCAGGCGGGCGCGAACGAGCCGAAGCGCCGCAGCGAGAGAGCTCGGGCGGCGGCGGGGGCGGGTATTCCAGCAGCGGCGGAGGCGGGCTGTCGTTCCCCGGGGGTAGAGGCGGGCGGATGGGCATCGGCTCGATCATCCTGGTGATCATTGTCCTGTGCATTTTCTTTGCACTGCAGCAGTTCGGCGGGCTGAATACGACCGATCTCACCAGCGACCTGCCAGCGCCTGCCGAACAATCCTCCGACCAGTCCGCCAATCCACCGGAGACCCTCCCCGAGCTATCGCCAGAGAGTTTTAGCAGCGGGCAGATTGCCGCTCTGCCTACAGCAGCGCCTTTCCTCAGCGCAGGCAGCGAGGCTGCAGCCGAACCCACCCAGCTCCCTGCGCCGGCAAAGACCGGCCAAACCTGGACGGTGATGCTGTACCAGGATGCGGATGACAAAGTTCTCGAGCAAGATATTTACCTGGATTTGAACGAAGCCGAAAAGGCCGGCTCTACAGAACGGGTCAAAATCGTGGCCCAGGTGGACCGCTTTAGCGGCGCATACACCGGCGACGGGGATTGGACCGGGACCAAGCGCTTCCTGATCACCCCGGATAACAACCTGGGGCGGGTGCGCTCACAAGAAGTGGCCGACCTGGGCGAGTCCAACATGTCTGCCGGGAAGACCCTGGTCGATTTTGTCACCTGGGCCATGGAAACTTACCCGGCCGATCAATACGCCCTGATCCTATCCGACCACGGGATGGGCTGGCCGGGCGGGTGGAGCGACCCCACTTCCAAAAGCCGCGGCGACCCGAATATCCCCCTGGCGGCGCGCCTGGGCGATGAGCTGTATTTGAACGAAATCGACGACGCCTTGAGCCAGATCCGCTCCCAAACCGGCCTGGACAAGTTCGAGCTCATCGGCATGGACGCGTGTTTGATGGGCCAGGTAGAGGTCTTCACCAGCCTGGCGGAGCATGCCCGCTACGCGGTCGCTTCCCAGGAAGTCGAGCCTGCCCTGGGCTGGGCATATACGGATTTCTTGAACGCGCTCAATCAAAACCCGGATATGGACGGAGCCGAGCTCGGGCGGTTGATCGTGGAAAGCTATATCGAGGGCGACCAACGCATCCTCGATCGCAACGCCCGCGCTGACTTTCTCAGCCAGGGCTCGCCGATGGGTGGTTTATTTGGCCAGCCCGCCGACGTGCCCCCGGCGCAGCTTGCCCGGCAGATCGGCCAGACCAGCACGCTCTCCGCTGTGGACCTGGCGAAAATCGAACCCCTCAACCAGAGTCTGAATCAACTGGCCTTCGCCTTTCAAAAAGCAAAGCAGCAAATCGTGGCGGGCAGCCGCACCTATGCCCAAAACTTCACCAGCATCTTTGGAAATGACGTCCCGCCTTCGTATATCGACCTGGGTAATTTCTTAGAGGTGCTCAAGCAAAAAACCAGCAGTGCCGAGGTCAACCAGGCAGCCGACGGGGTTCTGGCTGCGATCGACCAGGCAGTGATCGCCGAAAAACACGGCTCAAAAAAACCGGGCGCCACGGGTATCGCCATTTTCTTCCCGAATTCCCAGCTTTACCAAAACCCGGTCACCGGGGCTGAGTTCGTACACCGCCATCGCCGAGCGCTTCGCCAACACTTCGCTGTGGGATGATTTTCTGGCATTCCACTATACTGGGCAGACGTTCAATGCCGATGACGCCCAGGCCGTCGCACCGGAGAGCAGCTCGGTGCGCGCCCCGGCCACCGGTGGGATTAGCATTTCCCCGATCAGCGCTTCGAGCAGCGAAGCCACTCCAAACCAACCGGTGACGTTGAGCGCCGATATCAGCGGTGAAAACATTGGCTACATCTACCTGTTCGCTGGCTATTATGACGCCCAGGCGAAATCCGTCTTTGTGGCGGACCGGGATTACCTGGAAAGCGAGCAGACACGCCAGGCAGGCGGGGTTTTCTACCCGGATTGGGGGCAGGGCGATTTCACCCTGCAGTTCGAGTGGGAACCGGTGGTCTTTGCGATAAACGATGGAACCACAACCGTGCCTGCCTTATTCAAGCCGGAGGATTATGGGCGCAGCTTCGAAGAGGCGGTGTACAGCGTGGACGGCGTGTATACCTTCAAAGATAGCGGCGAACAGCTTTCTGCACGGCTGACTTTCATCGATGGTGTGATGCGCCAGGTATTTGGGTTTACCGGGGAAGCTGAAGCCGGTGCGCCGCACGAAATCACCCCCGTCCCAGGCGATACCTTTACGGTTCAGGAAACCTGGTATGACCTGGATAGCAGCGGAAATGTTTCCGGAGCAGCGACCCAGGCGGGAGGCACACTCACCTTCAGCGATCAGATGTTTACCTGGGAAACCCTTACTGCTGCCGCTGGTGATTATCTTGTCGGTTTTATTGTTGAGGATCTTGACGGTAAACAGCAGCAGTCATTGACGAAGATCACGGTAAGGTAACGAACCCTCTCCCCGCATTATGTAGGTCAGGCTATTAGCCTGACTCAAGGCAGCCCGACTATGGACAGGCTAACAGCCTGTCTACGGTGTTCGCAGCTCGGCGTCTACTTCCCGTCCCAATCGGGCGACGATCTCCGGGATGGCGCGGATGTCGGCTTCGGATGTCCGGAAGTTGACAATGCAAACGCGCAGGAGAAAAGTTTCTCCCAATAAGGCGTTCGAAATATAGATCTCGCCGCCGGTCTGCAGGCGTGCCAGCAGCTCATTATTCAGCCGGTTTAAATAGGCTTCGCTCTGCGGTTGACCAGCCTGAGAACGAAGCGCTAACGGTAAATAACGAAAAGTAGTGACGCTTAAGTTATTGGTAAAGGCTTCCAGCTCAGGATGCTGATCAACGAGCTGGTAGAGCAGGCGGGCCAGGCGGATGTCTTCGCTCAGCATAGCCTGGTATCCCTGGCGGCCCGCTTGCTGCAAGCTGAGCCAGACCTTCAGGGCGCGGAAGCCGCGCGAATTCTGGGGGCCATACTGGTAGAAATTGACCGGCTGTTCCCCTTCGATATTCGGGAAGCGATAATAGGGCGGGTGATACGTGAATGTTTCGCGCAGCAGGGCGGCATCGCGCACCAGGGCGCAGCCGGCCTCGAGCGGCTGGTAAAGCCACTTGTGCGGATCAAGGGCGAGCGAATCAGCCAGGCCCAGGGCGCCTAATTCGGGCGGCGCGTCGGGGAGCATGGCGGCAAAGGCGCCATAAGCGCCATCCACGTGAAACCAAATACCCGCCTCTTCGCACAAAGCTGCCAGTTCGTGGAGCGGGTCCAGCGCCCCGGTGGCGGTGGTACCGGCGTTGCCCACAACCAGCAGCGGCAGCTCGCCACGCTGACGATCTTCCTCGATTGCCTGGCGCAGGGCCTCGAGCTGGATGCGCTGGCGCCGGTCGCTGGGGATCCAACGGATTGAGTCGGTCCCCAGGCCGAACATATCCGCGGCCTTTTCGATCCAGGCGTGGGTCTGGTCGGAAGCATATACCCTCAGCGGCCGGCAGTCGCCTTCGACCAACCCCTGGCTGCGCACTTCCCAGGGAGCGATGGCTTTGCGCGCCGCCAGCAGCCCGATAAAATTAGCCCCGCTGCCCCCGCTGGTCAGCAGCCCGCCGCAATCGAGCGGGTAGCCTACCAGCTCAGCAATCCAGCGCACCACCTGCAGCTCGATCTCGGTGGCCATTGCTGAGCGCCACCATGAGCTGACGTTTGGATCCAAGGCCGCAGCCAACAGATCAGCCAGCCCACCGATTGGCGCTGGGCTGCCGATGATATAAGCCAGGTGGCGGGGGTGGGGTGTGAGCAGGGAATGCTCGAAGAGCAAGTCAGCCGTTTCCAGGAGCAGTTCATACGGATCACGGCCGTTCTCGGGTATGCCCGCCGTAGGCGTCCTGCCAGTGGTCTGGTTGAACTCCCCCAGGGCAGAGCGCACCTCCGTAAGCGATTCTCCGGGATTCACGGGCAGATCTGGCAGCGCCTCCATAAATTCGGCGATGCGCTCGATGAGAGCATGGCCCAGCCGGCGAAACTCCGCGGGTGAAAGGTCTAACGGGGATGTTCTCAAGTGTAATTTAGTCTTGCACCCAGGTACTGCAAGATAGGCGTAAATTCAGGGAAGGATTCGTGAATGATCTCGGCTTCCTGAATTTCCACCGGCGCCTGGGAGGCCAGCCCAGCTACCGCCAGGGACATGGCCAGGCGGTGGTCGCCATGAGGGTCCAGCGAACCGCCCCGCAGCGGCAGACCGCCTTGCATTACAAAGCCATCTGCGGTCTCTTCGACACGAGCGCCTAATTTACGCAGCTCGCCGCACAAGGCGCTGATCCGGTCAGATTCCTTGTAACGCAGTTCCTGCGCATCACGCACAACCGTTGTCCCGCTGGCGTAAGCAGCGGCTACTGCAAAAGCCGGGAACTCGTCGATCATGCGCACCACCAGATCGCCTGAGATTTCGCAAGCGTGTAAATTTGAGGATTGAACCAGGATATCGCCGGAGGGTTCGCCGCCCTGCGCTGGTCCGGGCTGCACCGTCAGGTCAGCGCCCATCAAACGCAAGGCATCGAGCAAGCCGGTGCGGGTAGGGTTCAGGCCGGCGCCCTGGATGATCACTCGCGAACCTGGCGTGATCAGTGCGGCAACAATCAGGAAGGCAGCCGATGAAATATCGCAGGGCAGGCGCATGTCGAGGGGTTGAAGGTTGAACGTTGAACGTTCAACGTTTAACGGATCCGAATGCAAGCGGGTGATAAATATCGGTCCAGGTTCGATCCAGGATTCGATGGCGACGCCCATGGCGGACAGCATGCGCTCGGTGTGGTCGCGTGATGGGCCAGGTTCGCGCAGGGTGGAAGTGCCATCCGCCGCCAGGGCTGCTAAGAGCAAGGCGGATTTCACCTGGGCGCTGGCCACCGGCAGCGTCCACTCAAGCGCCTTAAGGGGTTGGTCCATGGACCGGGCACTTAACGTCAAAGGAGCATTGCCGCCTGGACTGGATTGGATGGGCGCCCCCATCTGCTGTAAGGGTTCAACGATCCGGCCCATGGGGCGTTTGCACAGGCCTGGCGATCCGGTGAGCACCGCGGCCGTGCCCGCTGCAGCTAGCGCCCCGGTTAGCAAACGCAGGGTGGTAGCCGAAGAGCCGCAGTCGATCGGGGTGGACGGATTGCGCAGTCCAGCCAGACCATGTCCCTGTACGGTTAAGGTGACTTTATCCAATTCCCAGGGCACGCCCAGGGCAGTCAATGCCCTGAGCATCGCCTCGGTTACACCGGAGACGAGGAAGTTTTCGATCCGGCTGACCCCATTTGCCAGGGCGGCAAATAAAGCCGCACGGTGAGAGAGGCTTTTATCACCCGGCAGAGAGAACGCCTGTCCTGGACCAATCACGCCTTGCAAAGGCGAGCCAGGGAAAACGACCAGTGGTTCTGACATTCGACCATTATAACATTGCCGTATATCATGGGCAGAAGCGGCGCGCCGTGGGTGTGGGCCAACCAACGCGGTTAAGAGGCGATCGCTCCAGGTAGATCATCCGCTCTGGGCGGATGGCATCCACCCCTACAGAGAAGATGGTAGAATTGATTTTTACAAGTACACAGAGATCATTAAAGGAGATTGTGTGTCCGCGCTCACCCATTCGTTCGGAAAAATCCTTCAGGTTAGCAATCCCGTCCGGATTAGCAGTAGTCTATGGAAGCATCGCTACTTAATCGGCCAGATGGTCCGCCGCGATCTGACTGCCCGCTACCGCGGTTCCTACCTTGGGTTATTCTGGACGGTGATTAACCCCATTTTGATGCTGACTATTTACACTTTTGTTTTTTCAATTGTGTTTAATGCCCGCTGGCGGACTGGGGTTGACGTGCCGCGTGGCGAATTCGCCCTGACGATGTATGCCGGGTTGATCGCTTTCAACCTTTTTTCGGAGGTTACCAACCGCGCCCCGGGGATTGTCATCGGTTACCCGAATTATGTAAAGAAAGTCGTCTTTCCCCTTGAGATTCTGATGGTTGTGATTACGATTACTGCCCTGGTGACTTCGGCGATTAATATGGGTATCCTGCTGGTTGGGAGCATCTTGATCCTCCACCACATCCCGGTTACGATCGTTTTCATCCCTTTGATCTACCTGTCGCTTTTGATGTTAACCCTGGGGTTAGGCTGGTTCCTGGCTTCCATGGGGGTGTATGTTCGCGATATTGGCCAGGCGATCAGCGTGATTATCACGGTATTATTCTTTATGACGCCCATTTTTTATTCGGCGGACTCAGTCCCCCACGGTTTTCAAGTGATTATGCGGCTTAACCCGCTGACGATGATTGTTGAAAATTTCCGTAAGCTGCTCATTTGGGAGGAGATGTTTGCCATCCGGCCTTGGGCAATTTGGACGGTACTATTCTTTTTCCTTTTTATCGGGGGTTACACCTGGTTTATGGCTACGAAGAAGGGTTTTGCTGACGTATTATGAGCATCGTTGACAATAATGCCAGTCCTAGAGATTGCCCGCGCCGGAGATCAAGAACAAGCAATTTCCGTCGAAAACGTCGGGAAGATGTATAAATTATATGACCGGCCGGTAGACCGGCTTAAGGATACTTTGCTGTGGCGGGTTGGAAAAGTATACGGACGCGAATTCTGGGCGCTGCACGACGTGAGTCTGAAAGTCCATAAAGGCGAAACCGTGGGCATCCTCGGCCGCAACGGGGCGGGGAAGAGCACTTTGCTGCAAATCATCTCCGGCGTGCTCCAACCGACCCGCGGCTCGATCCATGTCAATGGGCGGGTGTCTGCTTTGCTCGAGCTGGGCAGCGGGTTCAATTACGAATATACTGGCCGCGAAAACGTCTTTATGAACGGCGCAATCCTGGGTTTTACTGAAGATGAAATCGAAGAACGCTATGATGAAATTGTGAACTTTGCCGATATTGGCGAGTTCATCGACCAGCCGGTCAAGAATTACAGCTCAGGCATGGTGATGCGCCTGGCGTTTTCGGTTGCTTCGTGCGTCAATCCCGACATCTTGATTGTGGATGAGGCCCTGGCGGTCGGCGATATTGCTTTCCAGGCGCGCTGTTTCGATAAAATTATCGCCTTGATGAAGTGCGGCACGACCACCCTTTTCGTTACCCACGATTATGGATTGGTACAGCGTTTATGCACTTACGCATATATCCTCGAAAAAGGTCAGGTTTACGCCGGCGGGCCGCCCGAAGTTGTCTCGCTCAAATACTACCAACTGATGCGCGAAACGGAGCAGCTCCGTCAAAAGTTAGCCGCAGCCGCTGAAGAGCAAAAACAATCGGCGATTAGCGAGGCCCAAAAAGTAATCGGGGAAATTCCTGCCAAATCGGGAGATGGAGAATACCGCTTTGGCAATGGCGATGCGCGCATCGATCAAATTAAAATTATAAATGGAGATGGCAACGAAATTGAGGCTATTCGCGCCGGAGAGGATTTTACGGTTGAATTGCTAATCGATATCATTCAACCGGTGAAAGACCTTTCGGCAGCCGTGTTCATTCGCTCGCCGCAAGGTCAAAACTTGATGGGCATCCATTCTCGCTACCACGATACACCCATCGACCTGGGCGCGTTCAATCCAGGCGATCGACTTCAAGTGAACTTTACCCAAAAAATGGCCTTAAATCCTGGCGATTATGTTTTATCGCTAGCGCTGGCCGATCACACCACCGATGTTGAATTTATTAGCCTGGATAACCGGAATAACGTCAAGCTCATTAAAGTTCTTGGAAAGCGCCTGGTCTATTCAGGCATCATCTATTTTGACCGTCAGGTCACCTGGTCATTGCTGACGAGCGAATATGGCCGCTGAAAACGAACCGGTTGTACCCAACCGCTCCTATCCCAGCAAATATCCATTGACGACGATTGGAGGCCAGGTCATTTTTGAAATCTCTGGTCCGAGCGAAGGTGTTCGAGCAATAAATTTTGGAAATGAAACTGCATTTACCCAGATTCTGCTGGAAAACCTGCGCTCCGATGACATCGTTTTTGATATCGGCGCGTGCGTTGGGGTTGTGGCGCTCTTCGCAGCAAAGAAAGTCTCCCAAGTGTTTGCTTTTGAACCGGACCCTTTTTATGCCAGCCGCTTACAGAACAATATCAATATCAACCAGCTCGCCAATATTCAGGTTATCCCCTGGGCAATCTCGAATGAAGATGGAATTGTAAATTTTTATACTTCGGGGCGGGCGGGTGATCATTCGCCGAGTTTGGCTCCGCTCGCCTATACGAAGTCTGTTGAAGTCCAAGCGCGCGCCCTTGATCCGGCTATCCAATCCGGCGCGCTGCCAGCCCCCACTGCGATTAAAATCGATATCGAGGGCGCCGAATACGCTGCGTTATGCGGGATGAATGCGCTGCTGATTTCCGAGCAAGCGCCGCGCATCATTTTCATCGAGATCCATCCCGACTTCCTGCCTAAATTTGGCGCTTCGATAAAAAACGTCATGGATGTACTCGTAGGCGCAGGTTACCGGATTTCTTATCGCCAACAGCGGGCGAACCAGTATCACCTGATCCTCGAGAAAAATCCCGAACGCGCAGTCACAACCCGCCAAAGGACGATCCTTTTCACGCCATCGAACGATACGCACGCCAATTGGATGCTGCCGATCGCGGCAGGCTTCGGGAATGCGGGAGATGAAACTCGCAGCCAATTCATGATCTTTCCAAAGCGCCAGGAACACGCCCCTGAAACCCTGGATTCCCATGCGATAACCTACTATCATTATGCACCAGGTTTGCTGCGCACCATTGCTCCTACGGTTATCGTCCTGGGAAACGATTGGGGGCCGGATAAATCGACCCTGATCAGCGAAGCCCGTTTGTTAAAAATCCCCACGATATGCATCCAGGAAGGCCCGCTGCTTTTCGATCCCTTACAAAAACAGCTCGGCCACGCCGATTTTGCCCTGCTGCAGGGTCCAGTGATGAAGAAATATGTAGAAAATCCGCAGGCGATTATCGTTGGCAATCCAAAATATGATCGGCACAGGACAGCCAACATTCCCACCAAACCACGGGTGATGATTAACTGCAATTTCACTTACGGGGTGTACGAAGATCAGCGCGAGGCCTGGGTGGAGGCGGCGGTCAGCGCCTGCCAAGAGCTTGGCCTGGACTTTTTTGTTTCGCAGCACCCTCGGGATAAAGGCGTCCTGCCCGAAGCCTACCCCGTGGTGCGCTCGAACGCGGCCTCGATACCCGGTCAGCTCCAAGAAACAACGATTTTAGTGACTCGCTTTAGCACCTTAGTCTATGAAGCCTTAATCCTGGGCCGCCAGGTTGTCTATTTCGACCCGATGAACGAGC
Source organism: uncultured Chloroflexia bacterium (assembly GCA_963770655.1). Taxonomy (GTDB): domain Bacteria; phylum Chloroflexota; class Anaerolineae; order Anaerolineales; family UBA4823; genus CAZAGA01. Next base: position 156,348 of record CAVYQO010000001.1, read on the forward strand.
CGTACCCGGTGATAAAGGAAAACAACAACGGCGCGGTGTTTTACGCCCAAAATAGCTCGGACCTGAAATCCTGCTTGCAAGCTGCCAGCGCCCCCCCGGCTGAGCATGCGCGGCTCGTCGAACAATTTCTCGAGGATCACTGCAGCGATGGCGGCGCGGTCCAAAAATGCATCCAGGCCATCCACAACATTGCCATCCAGGCCCAGGCCATCCAGACAATCGGCGAGACGACAGACCAGTCACCACCCGTTGACCTGTCGACTTACCAATCTTTTTGCGATCTTGCGGCTGAGCTTGACCACCAACAGCGTTTGACTGCCAATCTTTGGAATGCCACTCAGGATCTAAGAGCTGGAAATCAATGGCTCGATAGTCAGCGTCAGACATGGGAACTTACCGCGAAGGGCCGCCAGGAATATGTTGAAACCTTAGAAAATGAGATTGTCGATTGGCGCTACCTGGGCTTGGTCCAATTCCTACAGCGCTATACTCGCCGCAGATTAGGCCGGGTGAAACAAAAATTTGGGTTCCACAAATAGGGGGAAGTATGCCAGCCATCAGCGTTATCTTACCAGTCTATAATGGGGAAAAATTCGTCCGCAGCGCGATTGAAAGCATCCTGAATCAAACCTTCCCAGATTTCGAGCTGATCCTGATCGACGATGGATCGACAGATCAGACCGGGGAAATTATCCAATCCATCCAGGATGAACGCATCCAGCTCGTCGAACACACCCAGAATCAAGGGTTGATCAGCTCGCTGAACCAGGGGATCGCCCTGGCTCGGGGCGAATACGTAGCGAGGATGGACGCCGATGATATTTCGCTGCCGGATCGATTTGAACGCCAGGTCGAATTTCTCCGAGCGCATCCTCGGGTGGGTGTCCTGGGAAACCAGGTGCGCTTTTTAAATGAAAACCTGGAACAGGTGGTCTGGGAGTATCACTTTCCCAGCAGCCATACTGAAATTGCCTGGAAGATGATGTTTATGAATGTCATCCCTCATCCAGCGGTAATCGTGCGTCGAGAACTGCTAATAGAGGCGAGCGGATACAATCCCGAATATGCGACTGCCGAAGATTACGAGCTATGGACCCGCCTGATTTTACAGACGGAATTTGCCAATCTCGATGAAGTCCTGCTGCTCTATCGCCGCCACTCCGCAACCGTATCCGAGCAGAAAAAACAAATCCAGTTAGCGACGACCTTGCGCATCCGCCGCCAATACATTGCTACTGCTACTGGAATCGAGCTGGGGGACGACCAGATGCTGATGCTTTTTCAACGTCCACCGTACGACCAGGGTCTTTCTCACCTCGAATTCAAACAGTTTGTCGAGCTGCTCGTCCAAATATTCCTGGCGTACCAAAGCAGAAATGCACTGGAACAGGAAGCATTGAAAGATTTCCTGACCAATATTAATGAGCATATTCAAAGTGTCTACGTCAAGCCCTTCATTGTCACCGAGCAGGTAGTGGTGATGCGCGAACCCTCCAAAGCAGAGCTGCGCTTGCTGATGATTAACACCATGCCGCGTGCCTGGCAGCGCATCTATGGGCTGCTGCGCCGGCTGCACTTGATCCGCAATCCGTTGTCGAAAGATTATTACGAAGAATGATCGACCCGATAGCGCCGGATTTCACCAATACGCCCGTTTCTCGAAACCGGCCTGCCTTCAATTACAGGCTGGTGAATCCTGCCGCTGAGGCCCAGCTCACCCTGATCACCCCTTTTTATAATACCGGCGAGGTTTTTTATGAAACCGCCCAGGCGATCCTGGGCCAATCTTTCCAACAGTGGGAGTGGCTGATCATCAACGATGGCACATCAGAACCTGAATCGTTGAGAATCCTGGCGGAATATCGCCAGGGCGACCCGCGAATCCGCGTCATCGATCACGCCCACAATCAGGGCTTGAGCGCAGCGCGCAATAGCGGTTTTCGAGCCGCTCAAACCGATTACGTCCTGCAAATTGATTCGGACGATCTGCTCGAACCAACCGCCATGGAAAAGTGGGCCTGGGGTTTGGTTTCACACCCTGAATATGCCTTTATCAAAGGCTATTCGATTGGCTTCGGTGCTCAGGAATACACCTGGACCCACGGTTTTCATGACCGGGAATTATTCCTGACCGAAAATCCGGTCAACGCGACGTGTATGATCCGGAAATCTGTGCATGCCGCGGTCAGCGGTTACGCTGAAAACAAGACCGGCGGTCTGGAGGACTGGGATTTCTGGCTGAACTGCGCCGCCCACGGTTTCTGGGGAGGGACGATACCAGAATTCCACGATTGGTATCGCCTGCGACCTGAGCATCGCCAGCGTTGGGCAGATTGGAATGCGCAGCGCATCGCTGAATTTTTCAGAACAGGCCCGGTTGAGTTACCCGGCGTTGTGGCAGCACGGATTTCCAGTATTTCCCGTGCGGGAGACCAAACCCATCACAGCCATTCCTCAGGAGCTGCCTTTCCAAAATCAGCTCGGCAAGACAAAAAAGCGCTTGCTCTTGATTCTACCCTGGCTGCAGATGGGCGGCGCGGATAAAATGAACCTTGACCTGGCGTCCCAACTCGTTAAACGCGATTGGGAAGTGTCCATCATCGCCACGATGAATGGCGACCAATCCTGGGCGCCAGCCTTCGAACAAATAACTCCAGATGTGTTTATCTTGCCGAATTTCCTGGAACCGGCAGATTATCCCCGCTTCATCCATTACTTTGCAAAATCGCGCCAGGTCGATGTCGCCCTGATCGCCAACAGCCATTTTGCCTACCTGGCGCTGCCCTACCTGCGCCAGGTTTTACCCGAGATACCCTGGCTAACCCTGTGTCATATGGAGCTCGAGGATGGCGTCTTTGGCGCTTACCCCGAAATGGCAATCAAGCAGCAGGCGTATATCGATCTCAACCTGACGGTGTCGAGCTCATCTCAAGCAGGTCATGCTCGAACACGGCATGGACCCCATGCGAGTCGAGGTCCTATATGCCAACATTGACGCAGAGGCCTGGGAGATCACCCCAGCGGCCCGCGCCGCGCTGCGCCAGTCCCTGGGTATCCCCGATATGACGGCGATCATCCTGTACCCGGCGCGGTTGGGCGCACAAAAGCAGCCGCAGGTATTCTTGCAGACCATCCACCTCCTGCACGAACAAGGGATGGAATTTCGGGCGTTAGTCGTCGGCGATGGCCCGGATCTAGCCTGGATGGTCCAGACTGCTGCTGAGATGGGGATGAACGAGCGAGTGATCTTCGCTGGGGCACAGCCTGCCAGCCGCATGCCAGACTATTTCGGAGCAGCCGACATCTTTTTCTTGCCTTCGCAGTGGGAGGGAATCGCCATCACCCTGTATGAGGCGATGGCGGCGGGTCTGCCCAGTCGTCGGCGCTGACGTCGGCGGTCAACGTGAGCTGGCGACCCCCGAGGTGGGGTTCCTGGTCAAACGTTCAAACCCGGCTGCAGAAGCCGAGGAATATGCGCAGCTCCTGGCCCAACTGATCATGGATCCGACTTTACGCCGAGAGATGGGCCGGCGCGGCCGAGAGCGTGTCCGCCAGAATTTTCGCCTGGACCAAATGATCGAGCGCTTCGAGGAGCTGGTCAGCCAGGCGATCCGCCTGCATATGGAAGAACCGCAGCCAGTCCCCGAGGCAGAAGCCGCGTATCAAAGCGCAGTGACCGCGGCCGAATTTGCCCGCGCCGTCCGCACCTGGCAGCCGCCTCAAAGCAGCACTGAAGATGGACTCAGGACAGAGCATGTTTATAATCCAATTGAGTCTGAGACACGTTTATATAGAGCCATAAAAAGAGCTTTGATGCCAAGTTATCAATTTGCCACAGCCCGTAGATGGAATTTTATCTATCCAATAAAAGAATTATTCCGAAACATAATAAACCGAAAATGACCTGAGTGAATCCTCTCATATTTGGAATATTGCAAATGAAGAAAAAGTTTAAAGAGCTATACCGTAGGACGAGCCAAGTAATTACGAATTCTGTTTTGAATCGGATTTCATCCAAGGTGATTCCATCGAATACAGAAAAGCCTCTAATTATGGATATTGGAATGAATAATGGCCTGGATAGTTTATTTTACTTAAGAAAGGGATTTCGAGTAGTTGCAGTCGAGGCAAATCCATTACTGGCGGAGAAAGCAAGGCAAGAAATGTCTAGCTATATCGATTCGGGTCAACTCATTGTTGAAGAGCTAGGTTTAGAGAAGGAAGAAGGTGAACTAACTTTTTATATGAACCTGGATAATGATCAATGGAGTAGCTTCAATAAAATCTGGGGGACGCGCAATGGTACGCGTTATCAGGAGCTAAATATAAAATGTATTAAACCACAACAATTATTCCAGAAACATGGGATCCCTTATTATTTAAAGATTGATATCGAAGGAGCGGATATTGAGGTCGTACGCGCTTTATCTGACTTCCAAGAACGACCAAAATACATATCCATCGAGGAAAACCAGGCGTATTATTTTGCTGAGCTCTGGGCTGTAGGTTGTCGAGAATTTAAGTTAATTGATCAAAATAACTTACACAACACCAAATGTCCATATCCTGCCAAGGAAGGTATTTATGTTGATATGACTTTTAATGGCACTACATCCGGACCATTTGGCGAGGATACACCAGGAAAATGGATGGCATTCGATGAAATTCTAGAAAAGTACTTTACAGAAATAAGATCCCCAACTCGGGGGTATCTTGCGGGTGCATCCTGGTATGACATTCATGGTCGTATCCTGGACAGTTAATAAAATTAATGGCTACTTTGGGTTTCTTTTTCGTTCTGCTCTTTTTGATCTTTTTCACCTACAGTGGCGTCCTATATATTCCATTCGGCATGTCAGACGACTATTTTCACCTGGCCAGGATCCTCCAGGCAGGTGGAGAGCAGGTGACCTGGGCGGCAGGCGCCAAAGAAGGACGGATCGTTCAAGGCTTTCTGCTCACTCACCTGTTTAAACCAGGGAATATCTCTGACTTATCCCACTATCGAATTGCAGCCCTGGTGGGCTTCAGCCTGTTCGCCTTTCTCATTTTCCTGATTCTGAAAAGACACGAAAAGACAACAGCCGCGGCGGCATTTGCCGTGATGGTGGTCACCTTGATTCCGTTCCAGCTCTGGCTGGCCTGGTCGATGTTATTCCTGGTATCTTATGCCGCCTGCCTGGCGGTCGTCGCCGCGATTCTGGTCAATAGGGCGATCCCGGCGCCGTGGGGCAAAAAAATCCTCTTCTTGGCGCTGGCACTGGCAATTTTGTGGGTGTCCCTGAATATTTACCAACCAGCGGCGATGATGTTTTGGGCTGCAGCAGCGATGCTGATCTTTCTGGAAAACCCTGGATTAGGCGAGATCCTGCGGCGCGGGATTTATTATTGCGCCGCAGGGGTTATCGGTTTGGGAGTAGCTTTCGGATCGATGAAAATTGCTCAAGAACTCTCGGGAACCAACCCGGCGCGTACAAGCCTGGTGGACGACATCCTGGGAAAGCTGGCCTGGTTCCTGCGTGAACCTTTGATGAACGCCTTGAATTTTCAAAATCTGGCCGCTACGAAACTGATCGGGGTCAGCCTTGGTTTGCTGATCCTGGCTGGCCTGTGGTTGTTCTTCAAAGGGAACAGCCTGCAAAAGGCGCTCTCCATCGTGATCGCCGGCGGGTTTGCGCTGCTGGCTTATCTGCCTAACCTGATCATCCAGGAGAACTGGCCGTCCTACCGCACCCTGGCTGCCCTGAGCATGGTTCTATTTTTCTATCTTTACCTGGCAGTCAAACAATTCTATGCGATCATCGGCTCCAGGATTCCCTGGATTCAGCAGCAATTCGATCACATTTTCAACCTGGGGATGGTCGCAGGGGCTGCAGTGTTGATCCTGTTAACCAATCAATATTTCATCCAACGCCTGGCGCTGCCATTGTATATCGAACATCGCTTTCTCAAAGAAAGCCTTGCGTCGAGCAACCTGGCTGAGGCTTCGCAGATCGAGCTGATCCCACCCGGCTGGACCGACAGTGTGTGGCCAGTGGTTCGCTACGACGAATTCGGGATTCCTTCCAGCTTTCCAAAATGGGGTACGGAGCCGTTAGCTCGCATCCTGCTACTGGAAATTAACCCGGCTTACCGGGACTTACCGATCCATGTGATCGCTTCTAAAGAAGAATTCAGTAGTCTTAAAGGCGCGGTTTTAATCGACCTTGGCAATTTACGCAGCTATCAATACCCATAAAACTATGAAAATACTCTCGATCGTCGTCCCGGTGTATTACAATGAGCTGAACCTGCCCGATTCGGTCCCGGCGCTGTTGGCCATCGGGGAAAAACTGCCCGATTACCAGCTCGAGCTGGTCTTTGTCGATGATGGCTCTAAAGACAAATCGCTGGAAATCTTATTGAATTTTCAACAACAATATTCGGATCAGATTATGATCGTAAAGCTGGCGCGGAACTTTGGGGCGATGAACGCCGTACAGGCAGGGTTTGCAGCGGCCAGAGGGGAATGCGTCGCGGTAACCTCTGCCGATTTACAGGACCCCCCCGAATTGATCCTGGAAATGATCCAGTATTGGGAGAAAGGGATTAAGGCGGTATTTGCTACCCGCTCGCAGCGCGAGGAGTCATTTTCACAGCGGCTGTTCTCGGGCGCCTACTACCGGATGCTGCGCGCCTTTGCCATCCCGGATTATCCCAGCGGCGGTTTTGATTTGATGCTGGTCGACCGGCAGGTTGTTGATGAAATCAATAAAATCCAAGAGAAGAATACCAACTTAATGACCTTGACCTACTGGTTAGGATACCACTCCGTTCAGATACCCTACGTGCGCAGAGCGCGCGCCAAGGGTCACTCGCGCTGGACATTAACGAAGAAGATCAAGCTGTTTATTGACACCTTCGTTTCCTTTTCATATTTTCCAATCCGTATGGTCACAGTTACGGGGTTTCTTTTTGCCCTGGGCGCGATCTTGTATGGGTTCATTATTCTCATATCCTGGCTGCTGAACGATATTAGCGTCAAGGGTTGGGTGCCGATGATGCTGATCCTGACGCTGGCCTCAGGCCTACAGATGATCATGCTCGGCATCCTGGGTGAATACCTGTGGCGCGTCCTGGATGAAACCCGGAAACGACCGCCCTACGTTATCGATCACATCTATGATCATCAAACACTCGGAGAAAAAGATTGAACAGTCCAAGACCGATCCATCCCAGCGCCATCATCAGCGATAAAGCCAATATCGGCAAAGATGTTGCCATCGGGCCGCACACCATCGTTTACGATCATGTTCAAATTGGAGACAATTCGGTTATCGGTCCAAATTGCATCCTGGGTGAACCGACCGTTGAGTATTATTCCCAACCGGACTACGAGAACCCGTCACTGATGATCGGTCCTCACGCCCTGATTCGCTCAGGGGCTGTACTATATGCCGGGGCTACCCTGGAGGATCATTTCGAATGTGGTCACAATATCATCGTCCGTGAATACAGCCAGGTTGGTCCAAATTCTCGCCTCGGGAATTTTTGTGATCTTCAAGGCTACTGTCAAATCGGCGCCTATGCTCGCCTGCACGCCAACATTCGCATTGGTCAAAAAAGCAAGATTGGCGATTTCGTATGGATTTTCCCTTTTGTAACCCTGACGAATGACCCATACCCCCCATCCAATCAATTATATGGAATTACGATTGAAGACTATGCGGTTATTGCCACCCAGGTCGTAGTCTTACCAGGGATCACGATTGGTCAAGATTCCCTCGTTGGGGCTGGCTCGGTGGTAAATCGAGATGTGCCGGCTGAGATGGTTTACTCAGGCAACCCGGCCCGGCATATTTGCTCGATTCACGATATTCGCCATAAATATTCCCCGAATCGAGAAAAGGTATATCCGTGGCGTTATTATTTTGAACGTGGAATGCCCTGGGAGGGTATCGGCTACGAAAATTGGGAACAAGAAATGCAAGAAAGTCAGTCCAAGGGTGTTGATGGCGAGAAGTGATGTGTATTTTTAAGATCGGATATAAAGGAAATGATGAATTCAATCATCGAAACCAATCAGATTGGGTCAAACACGAAGATCGGTGAATACAGCATCCTGCGCAAGGGGTCGATCATCGGGGACAACGTGATTATCCATCCTCATGTGGTGATCGAGGCAGGGGTTACGATCGCCGACAATGTAGAGATCTTCCCAGGAACGATTTTGGGAAAGCCGCCGAGGGGCGCCGGAGCTACTGCCAGGCCGATCCAATACCGCCCAATGATAACGATAGGCGGCGACTGCGCTCTTGGGCCGAACGCGGTGGTTTATTACGATGTCGAAATCGGGCATAATACCTTGTTGGGGGATGGCGCTTCGCTGCGCGAGCAGGTCAAGGTTGGGCATCACAGCCTGATCAGCCGTTACGTCACCATCAACTACCATTCAATCATCGGCGATCACACCCGGGTTATGGATCTCACCCATATCACTGGTAACTGTACGGTCGGGAGTAATGTCTTCATCAGCATTCACGTCTCAACCGTCAATGATAATATCGTGGTGGATCGAATTTATGAGGAAGGGCGAATTTCGGGACCGCAAATCGCTGACGATGTAACCATTGGCGCCGGAGCGATCCTGCTTCCTGGAATCCATATCGGGCGGGGAGGATTTGTCGGCGCAGGGGCGCTGGTCACCAAGGATGTGCTCCCGTATGATATGGTGATGGGCATCCCAGCCAGAGTCGTTAAAAACCTCCGCGCCCAAAATTCAGAGGAATAGGGAGTATCGTAATGATCCCATTCTTAGATCTTAAATCGCCGTATAGAGAGCTGGCAAGCGAATTGGATGAAGCCTATCGGCGAGTGATGGAATCAGGCTGGTATATCCTGGGGGAGGAAGTCGAAAACTTCGAGGAGGAGTACGCCGCCTACTGTGGAGTAAAGCACTGCATCGGGGTCGGGAACGGGCTCGAAGCGCTCCATTTAATTCTGCGTGCATACCAGATCGGCCCCGGTGATGAAGTCATCGTGCCGGCGAATACTTATATCGCCACCTGGCTGGCAGTATCGTATACCGGCGCTATTCCAGTCCCGGTCGAACCAGATCCACGGTCTTATAACCTGGATCCGGAGCGGGTGGAAGCTGCGCTTACCCCGAGGACAAAAGCGATCCTACCCGTTCATCTTTACGGCCTGCCCGCCGACATGGACCCGCTGTTAGAGATCGCCTCCCAACATGGTTTGAAATTGATCGAAGACGCCGCCCAGGCCCACGGAGCGCGCTACAAGGGTCGCAAAGCGGGCAGCTTAGGCGACGCGGCCGGGTGGAGTTACTATCCAGGTAAAAACCTGGGGGCATTTGGAGATGCCGGGGCGGTGACAACGAATGACGATCACCTCGCAAATCAGGTTCGCTTGCTGCGCAATTATGGCTCGCGGGTGAAGTACTATAATGAAGTCAAGGGGTTTAATTCCAGGCTTGACCCATTGCAAGCAGCATTTTTGCGGGTTAAATTGAAACACCTGGATGAGTGGAACGGGCGGCGCGCCCGAATTGCGCAAATTTACCTTGAAAAATTGTCCGGTCTCCCCGGACTGACCTTGCCGTACGTGCCCGCAGAATGTACCCCCGCCTGGCACCTGTTCGTCATTCTGCACGAACAGCGCGATCGCCTTCAGGAAACTCTCAAACAAGCAAGCATCGGCACCTTGATCCATTATCCGGTACCGCCGCATTTAGCGGAGGCTTATACGGGTTCAGGATATTCGCCCGGCGATTGTCCTATATCCGAGCAAATCGCCAATACGATTCTGAGCATACCGATGGGACCGCATCTCACCCTGGAGGATGCAGCTTTCGTCATTTCAGCAATCCACGAATTTACCAAGAAATGATTGCGCCTTATTATCAGTGACCAGCGGATTATTCGGAGCGGTTTGCCCGAATTAAAAATTCAATTTCCTGGAAGCGGCGCGTGATCGTATGCAAGATCAAGCCAATCGCAACGAAAAGTAAGCCAGAGAGTACCATCCCAGTAGCCAGGATCGCCGAAGGAAATTTTGGCACCAGGCCGGTACGCAAGTATTCATCGACAACAATTCCTCCCGGAATCAAGGCCAGTAGGATCAGCACCAGGCCGATCGAGCCAAAAAAGGTCATCGGCTTATAATCGCGGAACAAGGAAAAAATCGTCATTAAGATACGGACGCCATCATGAACAATTCTGATTTTGGATTGGCTCCCCAGGGGACGCTGGCGCAGATTAACAGGCACTTCGATAATCTGGTAACCGCGCTCCAGTGCTTTGATGGTTAGCTCGGTTTCCACCTCGAAGCCTGGAAGGAACAGCGGCACACCCTTGACGAATTTGCGGTTCATACAGCGATAACCGCTGAGTACATCGCTCAGCCGGGTATGAAAGATGAAATTGATCAGATAAAGATACAATTTATTACCGAGCAGATTAATCAGCTTGAACTGGCTCTCACTTTGGGCAGCAATCCGTGAACCAACGCTCATGTCAGCTATTCCGTTCTGCACAGGGGCCAGTAAGGCATTGACTGCGTCAGCGGGATAGGTGTCGTCGCCATCTACCATGATATACAGGTCAGCGTCCACCTTCTCGAACATCGATTGGACCACGAAACCTTTCCCACGGCGGCCTTCATAGATGACCATCGCCCCAGCCTGGTCGGCAAGCTCGGCGGTCCGGTCAGTCGAGGCGTTATCAAAAACATAGATTTCAGCCTGGGGCAGCTCTCTGCGGAAATCGGAGACAACCTTGGCAATCGTCTTTTCTTCGTTAACACAGGGAATCAGGATAGCAATTCGCATTTATACAAGTTCCAACACGCCGAAAGAATAACAATTCATCACATATTTATCGAATCATTCTCTTGATTTGGATAATATTTTGGCGTGTACAGCAGCGGCCAAAAAACCAAAAAAAACAAGGAAAGCGGATAAAGATAGCGGAAGTTTTGAGCAATTGGAAAGAAAATATACACCCCGACCTGGAATAGAACTGGGAGACCCAGTAAAAGCCAACGCCAATCTCGCTGGCGCAAGGCAAGTAAAACCAACCCGAGGATTGCCAATATCCCATACAAAGCCGGCCGCCAGATTATTTTCAAGATCGGGCTATTTGTCGGGTTCTTGATGCTATTCGCCAGAATGGCCTGCAGACCGAGAAGCTGTGGATTTTCACTCAAGCTTGGATTGTAAGGCTCATTGCCTTGGAACAGATAATGGACAGAGCCGCCAGAAAACCACAAAGCAGCGGTTGCCGTCCGAGCGCCCGGAAGCTCCGCTACCCGCCAGGCCATCGAACTGCTGCATAAAATATGGTCCAGGCTCACCAGGGGAGCGCGGAGAGAAAGCAAAAGGGCTTCCTTCCAGATCCAACCGCCAATCTTCGTAAGCTCTCCCGCGTGAAACATATCCGAAAACACAATCGGATCGACAACAAAACAGTTATACGTCCAGCCATCGGCGGTTGAGCGGATCTTGTTGAGCAGCTCGTCCTCCTGGGTTGTCAATGGCGTCCTGGCTGAGACGTGCGCACCGATCAGGTGAAGCGGGGCAGAATAGGTTAGCATCGGACTGATCGGGGCAACATTAAGCAGCTTGTATTCAGCCTGCTTTACACCGAAGACCAACCCAACAGCGATACCTAAGGCGCATAAGATTCGCCACCGGTTTTTGGGATAAAAAAACGCAAGCGCCAAGATCGTGGCGAAGCTAACCGGCCAACCATTATGGCGGAATAACCCCACCAAAGCCGCGGCCAGCCCTAGAATGATGACGTGACTCCATTTTCCCGCCCAACGGCCGGCACTGCCAACCACAAGATAGACCAGGATTGCCAGCCATAAGAAAGCCAGGGCGTAGGTCGTGTCTTTCCACAGGGTTATATTCAAGAAATGTGGGACGGGTATGATCAGGATGAGGCCCAACGCCGCCAGGTTCAGCCAGGCCGGCACACCGCGGCGCTGGAACAAGATCAGCGCCCAGGCTGTCAGCAGGCTGAAAATCAGGATCTGGACCGCGCCAACCATGGCAGGCGACAGCCATAATACGGGTGACCAACCACATGAACAGAGTATAAAAGGCCGGATGATGGTCATTCAATGAAAACCTGGTCATCTGAATCCACTGGTCTAGTGAGTCCGAACTCATGATACCTGGCCAGAAAGAGAACAGGTACAGCAGCTCTACGATGACGATTGGCAAGATGTAAATCAGCCACCACCAACCGGCGACATGCCTCGGTTTTGCCGGGCGCTCCAGACTGTAGGTGACAAAGAACGCCGATATTAAGAACATCAATATCCCAACCGCAAGGCTGGCTGATATACCAAAGGCCATCTTATACGGGGCAGGGGCAATCGTTGGGGTGAGCAGGCTGATCTGCTGGATGCTATCAGGATCGGCATACAGGTCGTAAACCTGCTCATCGCCGTTCCAGCGGATAATCACTTTTCCAGACCAAGGGTGCATGCCGAAAACCAACTTATATTCGCCGGTTTGCTCGCCCTGCCAGCGCAGCCTGGCCGGAAAGCCCCCAATCGCTGCCATGCTGCCGTTCTCCTGTCCGCCAATCGCCAAGCTGCTTGAAATCCTTGAGCTCAAGCTGCTCGCCATCGGGGAGCTGTACACCGGAAAGCCATACTTCTGCGCCATTCGACTGCGGATTTTTCTCACCCGTGGCAATGATTTCCAGGGTTTGATTTTCGACGAACAGGTTCGGCGTCGCTACCGGCAGCATGAGAAAAAGCAGGAAACCAGCCAGTAAAGCGCCCACCAGCCAGGTGATGCGGGAACGCGGCGAGTAGCCGGCTGCTGCCAGCCGGTCGATGGCAGTCCAAAGAAGGCTATAAACGATCAGGGTAAAGAAACCAACCAGGTAGATGAAAGCAAAGATCCATTGAAAACGGGTGATCATCACCGCGTTCAAAAAAGTGAAAGTGAAAAAGAAAGCTGCGCACAAGCCTAACAGAAAGGAGCAGATCCATTTCAGGATCCTTCGATTTCGGCTCACTTGGGATCTCCGAAGAAGCGCACGGGGTTTATCAAAAGCAAAAAGCCAGCCAGCCAGGGACCGATGAGCAGCGTCGGAAGAATATAACGGGCGATATGCCCGCCGCTGAAAATTGCTAAGGGGATGGCGTTAAACAACACGGGAACAATCATCAGCAGCATGCGTATATTGCGCGTGCGCACCCAGGCGACGACGGCGCCCAAGATTAAGGCGTTCATCCAAAATGCGTTGCGCCAGAACAGCCAATCCAAATAGGGTGTTTCGGTCAGGAAAGCCAGGCGGGTTATAAAGGCTTTTATTCCGGGTGAAAATTCGATGATATGGAAGCCGAAAGGATTATTGTCGACGCCCGGCTCCACATAACCGAGTCGCGCTAACGGCGGGGGCAGCGCCTGAAAAATAAACTTGCTCCGATCGATTGCAAAGCCTATGGCAACGACAGGATGGGCCAGGACCATTCGCTTGGCTTCCTGGTTGAAATCAGCCCCGTAATGCCCCAGGGTGAATAGACTTTCGCGGGGGGTTGGCTTGCTAAGCACTTCTGCCATTTTAGCCGCAATGCTTGGATCGAGCGGAATGCCAGAGCGCCGTTGGTAGTCGAGCAGCAAAAATGAGGTGCTGGGAATGCCAGGATTGGACGCCATCGGATCGGCGCTGTTCGTATTTACATTTGCCAGCGAGTATAACGGTCCCTTGACGAATACAAAAATAAGGATTGCAACGATCAGCGACCCTAGCAGCGTTTTCCATTGCTTTGGGAAGCCAATTGCCAGGACGATCAGGCTGGCAAATGCCCCCGGGCCGCCATTATGCCGGTATAAAGAGCTGAATGCGACCAGGATTCCGATGCCAATCCAGGCAACAGGCCGTTCTAGCGTTCGCCCATGGCTAGCAACCGCCAGGAAAATCAAAAGCGTCAGGCCGACCAGGCAGATGCTGTATGCTACATCTTTCCACGGATTGAGCAGGATCCAGGCAATTCCTGGGGAAAAGCCGAGAAACACCAGACCCATCCCCGCCAGCCAGGAAGGGGCGCCTCGCTTGACGATTTGGGCAAACCCAACTCCAAGCAAGGCGCTTAACGAGGCAATCTGAACCAGGATGACAGCCGCGGGGCTGAACCAGGCGCGGGTGATTAGCCACATAGACATGGTATGGAACGCAGGATGCCAGTCATCCAGGCGGTTCAGGGTAATCTGTTCGAATTGGTTATAGGCGTCCGTGGTGAAAAAACCTGGCCAAAAGACGACAAGGTAAAACAGCCAGGCGCCAGCCAGGATCAGGGCATATCCCCACCAGGGAAACGATTTTAATGCTGATGAAGGCGCAGTGGCCAGGGGACGATTGATTGCATAAATCGTCAATCCGAGCAGCAGTGCAGCCAGGCTGATGCAGTTGGCCAGGATCAATATCGCCTGGGCGATTCGCTCCGCGGCAGTTAAGCTAACCGGCAAGCTCAGCTCAAGTGTATCTCCTTCGGCGGAGTACAGATCTTGATCCGCGAGAGGTTTGCTGGCACTGCCTTCGTAGACAACGCTCATAATCCCAGCCCAGGGATGCATCCCGAGTTTGATCAGAATCGGGCCGTTGGAGCGGACATGGCAGACAATTTCAGATGGAAGCGTTTCGGGAGATACGATATTCCCTTCAACAATCCGCCAGCCAGGGCTGCACACCCGCCATAAACGGGTTGAGAACACCTGGCGATCCGTGGTGATGCTCGCTAACCAGACTTCATTGCCCTGCGCGGCGGGGTTCATCCGCCCGGTGGCAGTGAGCCTGATCTCGTTATCTTTTGGAAAAGCTGTCCAGGGGATAGTGACGACCAGATAGATCCCCCCAACCAGGCATAAACCGGCCCAAAGGAGTTTAATCTTCCCAGGGTACTTGCGCAGACCCGGTAGGATCAAACGGTTTAGCAGCAGCCAGGCAATCACCTAAACCAAGCAGGCTGAACCCCAGCAAACCTCCGGCGATGACCAGCGAGGACATCCCCGTATGCAAGAACACACTGCCCAGACTGAGCCCAAAGCACAGACCGAGAACAATGATCAGGAACACAACAGGTAAACCAGGGATCGACCGTCTACTCATAACTCATCGCCTGGTTACTCTTTTCTGCCAATTCTGCCAGCCCCACGTCAATCCAGCCAGCAAACCTTGGCTGAAGCGCCCACCGCGACTGAGGCGCAGATAGAGACGCCGGCGCCAGCCAGGCTGAACCAGGATCGATCCCCGCGCGGCCCCGCCTGTCTCAAAACCGCTCTTTTCCGCCCAAGCCGCCTGCAGGGGTAGAAAATCCTGAGGATATCTAGCCGCCAGCATCCCCAGGTAGCGCGCCAGGCGCGCCGCCCGCTGCGCTGAAAGCCGGTCGAGCAGCAGGTAAGCCAGGCTGCTGCCGCCCGATTTCTGCGGCGCTTCCGCTGGCTGGCGAATCAGCGACTGTGGAATCTGGACGCCACACGCCGGACTGTCATCCAGGCGCCAGATGGCGGCCGCCTCGCCATACTGATTAAGGCGCTCTTCCACCGCATCCGAGAGCGGCAAGCCGGGTCGGGTGCGCAGCACGGCGCGCTGGTACGGCGAATCAGCCTCAACTGCCAGCAGCTCGGACATCGTCGGCAGCGGATGGGTCTGCAGCCAGTCGCCTCGCTCTGCCTGAATGGTCTTCCAGCAGCACACATAGCCGACCTGCGGCTGGCGCGCCAGTAGTTCGAGGCTCAAGTTGAGGAAATCGACTTCGACTTCATCGCCGGCATGCAATGCCAGCCAGGCTTCCCGGCTGGTCAGCGGACCTACATACAGGTTTCCATCGGGCCGGCGAAGCGTATAAGGCTTGCCCAGGTACCAGGTCAGTGCCGCCGTCTCACCCGTGGTTGGATCGGCCGGCTGCAGCAGCACGATTTCCAGCCCCGTCTCGCTCTGCGTTGGCGCCTGCAACTCGGCAGCCTTCAGGCTGTCCAGTGTGCGCCCCGCTGCTCCGTCTCCGTGGGCGTCCACCACGCCCACCAGCAGGCTGACTGGCTTCGTTCGACCATCTCGATCTGCAATCCAGCTTTCCCAACCCGGTCGGTGGTAGAAATCCAGCGGATCCGGCGCGGCGCTGTTCGTTGCCCGTTGGTCGGCAAGTTGATCTTCCACGCCCGGGTTCGAAAATCGCCAGCGTAAGTCCGGGCCGTTCGCCAGGCGCAGCATCTGCCGCGCCAGGTCGCCCGCCGAGCCATCGAAGAACAGCGCCTGCGTTTCGCTCTGAAAAGCATCCCGAAAGACCGGCAGCTCCGGCACGATCAGCGGCACGCCTGCCTGGCGCATTTCATGCGCCGCATAGCCGTAAGATTCAAAATAGCTGGGGACGACCGCCAGCAGAACCCTTGGCAACAGAGCCGTTACCTGCGTGTGGCTCAAGTGCCCGGTAAATATGAAACGCTTGCGCAAGGCTGGCGGGATTTTCTGCAGCAGGTATTCCTGATAGCTGCGCGGACCACTCACCGGCGGTTGGTTCGAAATCGTAACCCACCAGGTAAAACTGCCAGTCGCTCTCCGGCTGGCTCGCCAGCAGGCTCAGGGCGGCGTCCACAAACCGCTCGGGGCCTTTCCAGGCGAACAGACGCCCATAAAAAAGCATGATATTCGCCCCCAGCGCTTCCGAGGGACGGGTTGGGAAACTGCCAGTCGGCGGCGGGGCGTAAACCGCTTCCCCAAACCACGGCTCAGCCTGCCGATCGTAATACGCTTCCAGAAAAGAAGGCGTGGCGTAGAGCGTCGCCTCCGCCAGACGGAAGCACTGCCGCTCCAGCGCATAGGCGGTAAAGCGATCGAAATCCAACGCCTGGTAAGCTGTGCTCTGGTCGATCAGCTCCAGCGGGCCATGCAGGCGCACCACCAGGCGCGTTTCCTGGTAGCTCAATCCGCACAGTTTGGCGTTCAGCGCATAGTACGCCGGGCCGCAGTAATCGACGAACTCGATGATATCGGGTTTTTCCAGCTCATAAACCTGGCGGCAGGCTGCATCGTAGCGATAAGCCTCCCAGGTATAACGGCTGAGGAAATCGCTCTCCTTGAGTTTTTGACCGGCGCAGAGCGCATCCACATGGTAGCTGCGTAACTTTGCGCCACCGTCCAGCAGGCGGCAGTCGGTGCTTGTGAAGCGGGCATAATCAGCCTTGGACATGTTCAGCAGCAAGATCACCTCATGGCCTTCGACCAGGAGAGCTCGCGCCAGGTTGAATACAAGAAAGCCCGCCCCTCCAGTGGTGGTTGGGTAGATTTCGTTGCCGACAAAACAAATCCGGCTCATTTTTTATCCTTCCGCGGCCGGAACAGATAGGGCAGCAGGCGCAGCCATGCCAGGAATTTTTTGATCCCGTTTTTTAACCACGGCAAATGGTCCATCCAGGCATTCGAACGGTGATTGGCGCAGGGCAGTAAAACTGGCTCGTAGGGCGCGCCGTAAGAAAGGCTCGCGCCATTCGCTGATAGGTATAAGCGGTCAGGCGACGGGCGCGCTGCTTGATCGTGAGCGGGTAGCGGGCCAGGCGGCGGGCGCGCCATGGGTTGGCGTCACTTACCAGCAGGTAATCCAGGGCTGTGCTGGAAAGATTGAAGCTTTCGCTGTCTTTGTACTCCACCAGGGGTAAAGACACCATCAGACCACAGTGATTTCCATCATCCAGGCGCCAGCGGTATGCCAGCTCGCCGAAACGGCCCGCGCGGGTCGAAGAGATCGAGCAGCAGCAGGCCTGGCTGGCAGCGCAGGACGGCTCTGCTTAAGATCGGTTGTTCCAAGTACGGCGCCAGCTCCCCCGCGGCATCCAGCGGAAAGGTAACCACGCTTGACCATTTCCCACGCCGGTAGCGCTGCCAGGAACCCACGTAATTAACCTGCTCATAGCGCTGCAAAGCCTGCAGCGAGACGGTCAAGAATTCGGGATCGACGAGATCGCCGGCCTTAAGCGCCAGGATCGCCCGGCGGGTAGCGACCTCAGTAGGCAGCAGCGCCTTGCCATCCTGATCCTCAAAGGCATACAGTTTTCCCAAGAACCAGGCTACGGCCTGGGAGGATTCGTCATCTTGATGTGGGCGCAGAATGACCAACTGCACCTGATCCGAAAGCAGAGGGCGCAGACTGACCAGGCTTTTTCCCAGGTCAGCTGGCCGGTCAACCAGCAGGCAAATTAGTAAATCGAGCGGTTGGCCTGGTTGTGCGCGATCCATCCAACCAGGACCCGGCGGCTGCTGGTAAAAGGATCCCAATGGATCATCGCCAAGCGGATAGGGGTGGGTGAGACGCTTAAGCAGCGCTGGGTCGCTGCTCAGGCGCTGCATCTGGTCCGCCAGATCGCTGACTGTGCCGTCAAAAACCAGGGCATTCTGCTCATGCCGAAAATCACTCTGCAGCCCCGGGATATCGGCGACGATCAGCGGTAGACCGGCCTCGTACAGCTCATGCGCCGCGTAGCAATACAACTCGAAATAGCTGGGGATCACCCCAAACAGCATGCGCGGCAGCAGCTTGCCCAATTCAGCCCAGGAGAGCTGACCGGTGAAATGAAAATTTGACTGAAATTGAGGAGGAATTTTCCGTAAAAGATATTTTCGATAGCTGCCGGGTTTACCAGGCGGCTGCTCGGAGTCGTAACCGACCAGGTAAAAATGGCGCGGTGGATTGCGGGGATTGCTCAAATAGACACAAGCAGCATCGACAAAGCTATCGACCCCTTTAATCCCATGCAGTCGCCCATAAAATAAAACCCCATCGGGAGATTCCACAGCACCTTCCGGCTGCGGCCAACCGACCAGGGGTGGTTGAGACACCACAGTCTCGCCATACCAGGGCTCATAATAGGGTCGATATGCCTGATCCAAAAACGTCTGGGAGGGGGTCAAGACGGTTTCAGCCAGACGCAAAGCCTGGCGCTCGAGTCCATACATCAGATACCGGTCGATCCCCAGGAACCCGCCGGACTGCATCCGGTCGATCATTTCCAGGGCGCCGTGCAGGCGAACGGCCAGACGGCATTCCTGGTAATCGAGCCCGAGCGCCTTCGCATTTAAGGCGTAGTACGCTGATCCGGTGTACTCAAAGAATTCAATGACGTCTGGCTTTTCGAGCTGATAGACTTTTCGGGCCACATGGTGAAACTGGTAGGAGCGGTATTCGAAATCGGATTGGAATTCCGGCCGGCCAACCTTCATATCCTGGACCATACCCCACACAAAGTAAGCCCGGCAGCGCTCCGGGTTGGGCAGGGTCAGCCGGTCGACTTCATTGAATTGATCAAATTCTTCCTTGGGCATATCGAGAACGAAGATCACCTCGTGACCCTGGGGAAGCAGTTGGCGAGCGGCGTTGTAGAGCAAAACGCCCGCGCCGCCTTTCACGGTGGGGAAGATTTCAAAAGAAAAGAAGCAGAATTTGGCCATTAAGCCCGGCTCCGTGGAGTCTGTAAAAATTCCTCCAGGACTGCCAGGGCGCGCTGGTTGTACCCGGGAGCGTAAGCTTGATAAGCTTCGATGATCTCGGCGCGCTCGTCCAAGGCGCGCCGGGTGCAGGCGGCGATGCTTTCTGCCTGCTCGGGGTAGGGAACCACCAGCCGTTCGTGCAGATATGGGTGGTCGAAGAAATACGGGGAATTTGGACCGAAGAGGCATGGCGCGCCCATTGATAAGCTCTCCAAGGGCATCATCGGGGCGCATTCGGTCAAGGTGACATATAAGTTCAGGTGCATCTGGGACATGGTCCCTGGGACCTGGTCTTGAGCCACCCCGTCCAACACGTATTCGGCAGCTACCCCGAGGAGAGCGCCGTATTCCTGGGCGCGGGGACTGACATTGTAGACATGCGCTTTGGCATCAGGCACCAGCTTCAGCGCCGCCAACATTGCATACGGCGGCTTCTTCCAGCTCCAATCAGGCTGGCCCCAAATACCGATATGCCGCCCGCCTGGCAGGGTGGTGGAATTCAGCGTTCGGGAACCCGGCGGGCCAGGTTCATAATGAAGGAGCAGCGCATTCCGGCTGCTGCCATAACTTCGGCCATGCCATACTTCACGAAACCGACCCGGACGAGATCGCCGTCATCATGCAGCGCCTTGATTGCCTTGAAACTTTTCCAGTCGTAATCTTCACGAACATGCAGATAATTACCGTGATAAATTACAAATATCGGTAAGGCGGGATCGATTTTGCGCAAGGCTTTGACCAGGTGGACGTAGCTCAATGGAAATCCCTGGATTGTCACCGAAGGAACGCCGGATTCGTGGATTAAACTGGCAAAATAACTCCCCCGGCCGCGTTCCAGGTTGTCTGGTATGGTGTAGACATTCTCAAAAAGCTGCCTGGAGGCGGAAAGAATGCCGCGCCATTCTGGATGGCCAATCGAAAGCGGGAGCGGCTTATCCCCTTGTTTTTCCAACCATTCCCGATCGGCAGGGGTAAACTCGCCTCGCGCAGCAGGACGCGGACGTTCAAAGATAGCTGGTGAGTCTGGTTGGGATATCGGTTCAAGGAATTCTTCCGCGCCTTGAACCCTGCGGATAACTTCCACGCCTGCTCGATTGGGATACACGGATAGCAACCCTGGGGTTGGCGAGTATAAGTCAATCTTGCGCTGCCCCGCGGCGCTCTCCACTTCGATCAAACCGCTGTGTTCATCCATGATGAAGTCGAGCTGGAGTTTCTCGTCGCGGCTGTATAGCGTAAGCGTATCGGCGCGGTTCGTCAGCAGTCCGCTGCCATAAGGGGCGCCGGCAACCGCCAGTTCTTGCCATTTATTCACACCGCGTTCCAAAAGCTCGATCGGCATTCCGACTGGATAATCTTCGCACCACACCCCCACCAAACACACCTGGCAATCACTCGCCTGGGGGCTGCGCCCGGCAAGCGCTTTCACCTTTACCAGACGGTTCTTCAAGCGCAGTCGCCGCGCCAGCTTAAACACGCCACTCTGGCGCAAGCGCGAACCCAATACAAATTCACGGCTGTGCTTGAGATAAGCCACTTGGGCGCGGAGCTCGTTTTCAGGGTCTGTCACAGGGCGTGTCGGTTCCAAAGTTAACTTCCAAAATTGGGTACAGGGTTTACCCCAATTCAAGATTTTATCATAAGACGCATCTCGCTCGCGGTTTTACGGGTCATGGGAATAACAGGTATCCCCAGTCAGGTTACAGCTTATAATAAAGATGACGAATATTTCCGTATGAAACATATTGCGATCATCTACGAACAAGAGCTCGATATCGGCGGGGTCGAAACGCACCTGTTATCCCTCTTTCGGCGCGTAGACCCAGTGCAGTATCGCTTTTCAATTATCGCCCCCACCTCGATCACTTACCGGCAGGAAGCTGCCCGGCTGGGAGTACAGGTTTTCCCACTCGCTCCATACAAACCGCTTAGCTGGCGTGCTTTTCAACGCATCCATCGCCTGCTGCATGAGGAGCATGTTGACCTGGTACACGCCCACAGCCCAACTGCGGCTGTCCCCGCCCGCCTGGCGGCGCGGACCCTGGGCTTGCCCACGATAGTTACCGTGCACATCCCCGCGAAGGACTACCACGGCGTGCGGCGCACCCTGCGAGCTAACAGCGGACGAAAATTGTATGTTTTCCTGGATCGAGTTTTGAACCACAACTTGACCGAACGGTTGATTTACGTTTCCGCCCAGGTCTATGCGCAGGAAATTCGAGAAGGCGCTGCCCCTGCGGAGCGTGCCCTGGTGATCCCGAATGGGGTTGATTTGAGCAGGTTTCAATCTGCCGCCAACCAGGCCTCCATCGGCCCTGCCAGCTCCCAGGCGTTCGAGTACGAACCAGGTGCGAGGGATAACAGCCCCTCCAGCGATCTGCGCCAGGAGATTTGGCGCAACCACCATCTGCCCCCAGAACTGCCTGTGATCATCTATATCGGCCGTCTGACCGACCAAAAGGGGCTTGATGTGCTGTTGGACAGCCTTGCTCAAATTAATCTACAAAAGCCTGACAGCTTCAACGCCTGGTTGGTTGGCGCTGGACCACTCGAAGCCGAGCTAAAAGCCAGGGCTGCGGCGGCGGGTCTTTCAGAGCGGATCGGCTTCCTTGGTCCGCACCCTGAAACCCCGGCTTACCTGGCTGCAGCGGATATCTTCGTCCTGCCTTCGCGGTGGGAGGCAATGTCGATTTCATTAATAGAGGCGTTGGCCAGCGGTTTGCCCTGCATCGTCAGCGATGTCGGCGATAACGCCCGTGTTATCGACAACGGCACAGAGGGATTGGTCGTTCCGCCCGGCGACGTGTCTGCTTTATCCACCGCCCTGAGCGAGCTGCTTAATAACCCGGCGCTGCGCCGGCGGATGAGTGAAAATGCCAGGCTCAAATCCCGCCAGGCCGGCCAGTATAGCGATCTCGAAATGGCGCAGAAGACCCAGATTGTGTATGAAGAGGCGTTCGCGAAGTAGGGGCGAACCGGTGTGTGTCCCTTCCTTCGCCATCACTCTGGATCTTTCCCGTGCTGTAGTGTACGAACGGGGGAGGGGATTGGGAGAGGGAAAAGAGCAGCGTAATGTTCTCCCGCTGCGTGCAAGATTTCAGCTAAGGCAGTAAAATCCCCGGTTGACAGGGCTTGCTCCATTCTTCCCAGCAGGATTTGAAACTCTGCCAGGTTATTAACGACATTTTCGCGGTTGGTTATTAAGACATCCAGCATCATGTGCGGCGCTGAACCGGCGAGACGGGCTGTGCTGCGAAACCCGGGTCCAACCAATGGAGCGGCTTCTTCCGGTACGCTCAAGGCCAGCGCATTAGCTAGCAGGTAAGGCAGGTGGCTTGTCGCGGCCACCCAGCGGTCATGCACATCTGCCGCCAACCAGACTGGCCTGGCTTCAAGCGCAAGAACCAATTCCTCGGCAAGCGCCAGCGCATGATTTGAACTGTTTCGCAGGCGGGTCAAAACAAATGGGGCGGATTGATACAGGGCTGGATCGGCATAGCGCAGCGAGCTAAATTCTTTTCCACACATGGGGTGCCCGCCCACCGGCGAGAGCCGCTCTGGCAGCGTTTCCAGGGCGGCAGCGATTTGGACTTTGGTCGAACCCAGATCGATCACCACTGCCTTGCCGGGATGCAGCCCTGGCAGATCGGCGATCAGCTCTAAAATGGTCAGGGCAGGCGTCGCCAGGATCACCAGATTCGCCTGGGGCAGCAGCTCACCTGGGGCGAGTGCTGCCTGGTCAATCACGCCGCGCTCGATGGCGAGGGCGCAGATCTCGGCATCCAAATCGACCCCGAGCAAAGCTGCGCACTTGCCGCGTAAGGCCAAGGCAAGCGATCCTCCCATCAACCCCAATCCGATAATAGCGATGCGCTGATCGATCAGGCGCCGTGGATCGTCCATAAAATCGTCAGGAATAAATCACCGGCTGAGGAGCCAGGCATCTTCCCACAGCTTCGACGACTGCTTTTACCTGGGTGACGAGCTCAGCGAAGCGCTCTGGCTTGAGCGACTGGCCGCCATCGGAAAGCGCCTCGGCTGGGTTTTGGTGGACTTCCACGATCAGGCCATCTGCCCCAGCCGCGACCCCAGCCCTGGCAATCGAGGTGACGTAAGCCCAATTGCCGGTGCTGTGGCTGGGATCCAGCACGACAGGTAGATGGGTCAGGGATTGCAGGACGGGGATGGCGTTGATATCGGTGGTATTGCGGGTGGCGGTTTCGTAAGTGCGGATGCCGCGCTCGCATAAAACCACCCGCCGGTTGCCATGCGAAAGGATGTATTCGGCTGACATCAGCAGTTCTTCAATCGTAGCGCTCATGCCGCGTTTGAGCAGGATCGGTTTTTGACTTTCCCCCAGGGCGTGTAGCAAGGCGTAATTCTGCATGTTGCGCGCCCCAAGTTGAAGCATATCGGCGTACTGCGCCACCATCGGGATCTGTTCGGCAGTCATCACCTCGGTCACAACCGGTAGGCCTGTGGCCTCACGGGCCTCTGCCAAGAGCTCGAGACCCTTCAGACCCAGACCTTGAAAAGAATAGGGCGAGGTGCGTGGCTTGAACGCTCCGCCGCGCAGCATGTGCCCACCGGCTTCACGGACAGCCCAGGCAGTCTCCATAAGCTGGCTGCGATTTTCAACCGAGCACGGCCCACCGATGATCAAGACTTCATCCCCGCCGAATTTGATGCCGTTAATCGACACCAGCGAATTTTCAGGTCTGAATTCTCGAGAAGTCAGCTTAAATGGACGGGTGATCGGTACAACCCGATCGACCCCACCCAGCAGGGTGAACATGTCCCGGTCAATTGGCCGGCCATCTCCGATCGCTCCAATTACTGTCCGCTCGACCCCGGTGGAAAGGTGAGCCCGCAGCCCAAAGTGCTCCACCCGCTCGACGACATGGGCGATTTCTTCCTGGGTTGCATCCGTACGCATAATAATCATCATCCTACACCTCCATAATTGCCCGGCGGGTGAACGCCGCATGATCGAAAGGCAGCTATACGCTGCCCTGGCTGATTTCCTGAACCGCCATCAAATCCGGGCGCAGCCTGGCCGCCTCGCGTAAATAAACATGATGGATATCGGCCTGCGCCTGGAGGGTATTCCAGTGGAGCAGGACCCGAATGACGCGGGGAATGCCGGTTGGCACTGGAATCTCTCGTGCGCAAAGCATAGGCACCTGGTGCCAACCAATACCGCGAGCTGCCAGGGCGGGATAATTTGCATCCAGGTCATCTGTGACTGTAAAGAATGCACTGGCCAGGTCTGCGGTTTCCAAACCGGGGTTAGCCTCTAGAATCGCCAGAAGCAGCTCCTGAGTGGCATCCAGGATCGCCTGGCTGGAATTCTCCTGCGCGATCGTAGCGCCGCGCACCCCACGCATGCTCATAAGACAACTCCTTATCAAAAAAGAAACGCGAGACCGTTGGTCTCGCGTTTTTGATGAGATTTGGCGTCCTCACCTGCTCTTGCGCGGCCAACGGCTCCGGTTTAGTCCGGTAAAGTAATAATAGAAGCCGGCAAAAAGAACAGGCGTAACAGATTTCATATTGGATAGAGTTTATCTCAGCACGTGTAATTCGTCAAGACAATTCGAATTGCAAATGAGCTAAATGCACCAAAATTTTACACCGGTTTTACTAATATTCGTTGAAAGTAAACGTTGATTCCGAGTAATAGCGGATTGCGTCAGAACTCATTCGTTCCATCAACCAGTCGTGGAGCCACTGCTCCTTTCGGGCCAGGGACCAATCTACAGCCAGGATCCATAAGGGAATATTGATATTCAAGGCGCGCTGAGCGATGATATGGCGGGTGATCCCCGTGGGGACTTTCTCACCAGACCGGGCCGCTTCGATCACATCCAGCGGGCACAGGCGCGGGAAAATGACCAGGGCGGTAATCCCCGGATAATATGGTTTTTGTTTTTCCCAGAGATCGTTTGAAGCCCGAAAGATATCGGATTGGCCGCGATAGGCGCTGACAATATCGGTTAACAAGCGCACGTCCGGACAGAGCAGTCCGCGCGTATTCACCGCGATGCGCACGCCGCTTTCACAAACGATATAAGCCGCGGCACGCTGCGCCGCCAGGGCCTGGCGGGCATCATCCAGGCTCACCAGCTCAAGCTCCAACCCCGTCACCTGGGTGAGGGCCCCCTCGAAATCATCGACCGGCATCCCCGCGACAACGTGATACCAGGTATCGAGCACCACTTCGGGCTCTTCATAGTGCACCAGTTGGGCGACGATATGCGGCATCCCCAGACTTTGCACTGCCGTTGTCCGGTTGGCGCCATCGAGAACGACAAAACGATCTGTCCCGGGAATTTCGGCCACGATCGGGGGATGTTTGAACACGCCCTCCTGCTTAATCCGCTGGCTGAGCTTTTCCACCCGGCGCGGATCGCAATCCTCGTGGGTGACCAGGTTGGAAGAGGGGAGCATGCGTAAATCGGGTAATTCAGTACTGTCGCGCATGGGGTTCTGTTGGGGGCTAGTTTACCACAGATCGTCTGGAGGACCATCTCGCCCCTGCTACCTCAACAACCACTCCGCGGTTCCCTGGTCAGTGACCAGAATATTAATCCAACCGCCCTCCGCCGCCGCCTGGATGGCGGCGCGCTTGCGCTTTCCCCCCGCCACGCCGATGGACCGATCAATTTTCTTCAACTGCTCCAGGTGCATCGAGACCACCCGCGAATCCAGCGAGGTCTTCACCAATCGCCCGGTCTGATCGAAGAAACGCAATAAGATATCGCCCACCGCTCCCTCGCTGCGCAGATGATCCAGCTCGGCCAACGAAAAGATATTGCCGCTATCGGCCAACAAACGAGACGGCTCGATTGCGCCAATCCCCACCAAGGCCAAGGTTACTTTATCAAACATTTCAAGAGTATTCTGTACGTAGGGATCTTCAAGCAGTACCTGCAGTGAGGCTTCCGAACCCACAATACCAGGGGCAGGTAGAAATACCGGCTCGCCGCCCACCAGGTCTGCAAAGCGGCTGGTCAGGCGAGTGGCATGCATTTCGGCTTGCGGACTGCCCACCCCACCCAGGATTTGGATGACACGGATATCGTTTTTGCGCGGCACCGAATGCATGGCTTCCACCAGCGCCAACAATGTACCGCTCCAGGACGAGATACCCACAACCTCGTTGGGACGGATGATTGTCTCAAGATAGTAGGCGGCCGCTGCGCCAATTTCGCGCTGGATTACGCGCTCACTCTCGTCGTTAGAACACTCGACCACAAGGGCGTCGCGCAGGTTGTAGCGCAGCACAAGCTCTTCTTCGAGCTCGGTGAATATCCCAGCCGGAACAGTAACCGAAATGCGGATGATCCCGGCATCCTTAGCCTGGTTCAGCAAGCGCGATACAGTCGCCTGTGAAAGCCCCAATTGGTCTGCAATTTCGGATTGTTTTTTCCCCCACTCATAATACATGCGAGCCACGCGCACAACGAGGCGCAGCACATCCGATTGAGCCATAGCCAGCCTCCGCACAAAGGAAAAGATTAATAAATATCGGAGTATGAATATTTATTCAAATTTACTTGACACTTGTACTATTATTGTATATCATATCACAAGTTGAATAAATATTCATTAAGATATATATATACAACAATATCCACCCTAAATTATCCATGAACATTGCTACCCTAGAGCTTAAATCCATTCAATACCGGCGCACCATCCTCTCTCTGATTAAGAATGCTGGGACAGGACACACCGGCGGCAGCCTCTCCTGTGTCGATATCCTCAACGTGCTTTACAACCAGGTGATGAATGTCAACCCGGGCAATTTTTCCGACCCGGAACATGATCGCTACATCCACAGCAAAGGCCATTCAGTGGAAGCACTTTACGCTGTCCTGGCCGATCGAGGATTCTTTCCCGCAGCGGATCTGGAAACATTCAGCCAGTTCGGCTCACATTACGTCGGGCATCCGACTCGCAAGGTTAACGGCATCGAACAGAATACCGGCGCCCTGGGTCACGGGCTGTCTGTGGCGGTAGGACTGGCGCTGGCAGCAAAACTTAACAGGCGCTCATACCGGGTTTTTACCACGATGGGCGACGGCGAGCTCACTGAAGGCTCTTTATGGGAGGCCTCAATGAGCGCGGCGCATTACAAGTTGGACAACTTGGTGGTGGTCGTCGATCGGAATACGCTCCAGATCACTGGACGCACGGAAAATGTCATGTCCCTCGAACCACTGGCCGAACGTTTCAAGGCTTTTGGCTATGCGGTCTGCGAAGTCGATGGCAATAACATCCCCGCTCTCGTCGACATCTTTTCAAAAGTCCCGTTCCAAAGTGGAAGGCCCAGCCTGATCCTGGCACACACCGTCAAGGGAAAAGGAATCAGCTTCATCGAAGACGCCGTCGATTGGCACCACCATGTCCCCACCAATGATGAATTTGCCATCGCCATGGCAGAGCTCAACCAAGCCGAAAGCCACTGGCAGGAACATTATGCAGCCG
Source organism: uncultured Chloroflexia bacterium (assembly GCA_963770655.1). Classification (GTDB taxonomy): domain Bacteria; phylum Chloroflexota; class Anaerolineae; order Anaerolineales; family UBA4823; genus CAZAGA01. The sequence goes on from CAVYQO010000001.1 coordinate 184,334, forward strand.
CTTAATCCAGCAAAACCAAATTTACAAGTATTCGCCGATACCTTATTGGAATTGGCTGAAAGTGATCCGGATATTCTGGCCGTCACCAGCGATTCGCGCGGCTCTGCCCGCCTGGTTCAGTTCGGCCAAAAACGACCAACCCAGATTATCGAGATAGGAATTGCCGAACAAAACCTGGTTGGCGTGGCTGCCGGGTTGGCTTCAGCGGGTAAAAAGGTTTTCGCCGTTTCACCGGCCTGCTTTCTTACCGCCCGCTCGCTGGAGCAGATCAAGAATGACGTGGCTTATTCCGATCAGCCGGTCAAGCTGGTTGGGATCAGCGCGGGGGTCAGCTACGGCGCATTGGGTACAACCCACCACTCTTTACACGATCTGGCCGTCCTTCAAGCGATCCATAATATCGATATCGTCATCCCAGCCGATAATTTCGAGACCGAGCAGGTTATTCGCGCTGCGGTGGATTATCCCCGTCCGCTGTATATCCGTTTTGGCAAAAAAGCCATGGTCGATCTCCATTCTGCGGGGACCAATTTCCAAATTGGCAAGGCGATCTCGCTGCGCACTGGCTCTGATGTGACCTTTATTGCAACCGGCGAAACTGTGCACCCCGCCGTCCTGGCTGCAGACCTGCTCGCTACACAGGGTATATCCAGCAACGTGCTCAGCCTGCACACCTTACGCCCGTTGGACGAAGAAACCATCTTGCGCACGATCCGAAACAGCCAGGTGTTGATCACCGTCGAAGAACACAGCGTTAACGGCGGTTTGGGCAGCCGGATTGCTTCGCTCCTGATCCAACAAGGCGCCTGGCTCCCCACACGGATTGTGGGCTTCCCAGACGAACCCACGATCACTGGCAGCCAGGGTGAGGTTTTCAAATATTACGGCATTTCCCCCGAAGGGTTGGCGCGAACTGCCGCAATATTGCTAGGCCAGGCAGTGACAGCATAAACCGATGAATAACATCCTTTCGGTCGACCAAAGCACTTCTGCCACCAAGGCAATCCTGTTCAACGAAACAGGCGAGATGCTCGATGGCGCCAGCTTAGGACATCCGCAAATCTACCCACGACCAGGCTGGGTAGAGCACGATCCGCAATTGATATACACCAATACCCTGCAGATCATCCGCACCCTTCTCGAGAAACAGCCGCAGTCCAGCACCGAAATTGCCTGCTTATCCATCACCAACCAGCGCGAGACCTTCGTGCTCTTCGACCGCCACACCGGCGAGCCGCTGTACAACGCGATCGTGTGGCAGTGCCGCCGCGGCGAAGCGATCTGCGCGGCCCTCGAAGCAGAAGGTTATGGTCCTCGGGTTCATGAGCTCACCGGCCTTAAGATCGATACCTACTTCCCAGCCTCAAAGCTGCATTGGCTGCTGGATGAGCGCCCGGACTTGAGGAAGAAATTGGTCGACGGCTCAGCTTTGTTCGGCACGATGGATACCTACCTGATTTACCGTCTCACCCGCGGCCAGGTGTATGCCACAGATCACACCAACGCTTCACGCACGCTCTTTTATGATATTAACACCCTTTCCTGGAACCCCGAATTATGTGACCTCTTCGGGGTTCCTTGGCAAGGCCTTCCAGAAATACGCGAATCATCCGCTTACTTTGGTGAAACCGACCTTGAAGGATTTTTGGAGCAACCGATCCCGATCTGCGGGGTTATGGGCGACTCGCAAGCCGCGCTGTTTTCGCAAAGATGTTTCACGCCCGGCAGCGCTAAAGTCACCTTCGGCACCGGTTCTTCCCTCCTGCTCAACCTTGGCGGAGTGAAAGCCCTTACCGCTCAAGGTTCCGTCACCGCCATCGCTTGGGTTCTGGATGGGCAGGCAACCTACGCCCTGGAAGGAATCACCAACTTTACCGGCGCCACGATTGCCTGGATCCGAGACCAGCTTGGGTTGATTAAGAGCGCTGAAGAAGCCGAGACCCTGGCTACGGCGGTGAACGATAATGGCGGCGTCTACCTGGTGCCGGCTTTTGTCGGGCTTGAGCGCTCCGTATTGGCGCCCGGATGTGCGCGCGGCCATCACCGGCTTGACCCCTTCAAGCACAAAAAATCATATCGTCCGGGCCGGCCTCGAATCTATCGCATTTATTGTCAACGATGCCCTCAAGCAAATGGAATTAGACGCCGGCCAACGCTTGCAGGTGATCCACGCCGATGGCGGACCAACCCGAAACCAGTTTTTGATGCAATTCGTCGCTGATATTACCCAGCATACCGTGCAGGTGTCCCATTTGGCTGAGCTATCCGCCCTCGGCGCGGCCATGATGGGAATGCTTGGCATCGGCGCTGCTGGCAGCCTCGCAGATCTTGAAGGTCTCCGTGCAGAATTCAAAGCATATCACCCGATGAGAGAACCCGCCGAGGTAAACGCGCTGTTAGCCGGTTGGAAAAAAGCAGTTCTGCAAGTTCTTAATTCTTAGAAGGGATCGAATTATGAAATCTAAAAAAATTATCATCACCCTGGTTTCAATCCTCGCCGTCATTATTCTCGCGATTATCATCTGGCCGTATGCCTTCACAGTCGTGCCCATCGCCCAGGTCGAGCAGCAAAAATTAAACGAAGCCTTCGATCCTGTCAAATATGTTGATAGCATTTGGGAGAGTAAGATCATCTCCACGATCAACTCCAAAGCCGTCAACCTATCCGAAATCTTAAACGCCATGCAGCCCAATGCTCAAGGCATTGCCGCAAAGGATGAATTGATAAAAGTGGCTAATAAGTTTGGCCTGATCACCGTAGGCGAAGCGCACGTCTACATGATTAAAGGCGAGGGCAAGGTTATCTCTGTAAACGCCAAAACCAGCCTCGGCGTGATGGAAATCCAACCAGTCGGTTATGACGGACCGATCAAAGTCCAGGTTTACGTCGGCACACGCATCCCCAGCGATGAAACTTCGGTTCGCGATGCCACGGGCTTCGTAAACTTTGGGGATTTCAAAGAGCAAACCGAGTTTGGCAAAGTGGGCGCTGAGATTAACAAGCGAATCGCCAACATGGTTTTTACCAACCTGGATAAAGACCAGTTGGTTGGAAAAACAGTGAGCTTTTATGGAGCAATGACCATCCGAACTTTTAACCTGGTCAACATCGATCTGAAGAAAATCACAATCGTCCCGATCAAGATCGAAGTGAAGGGGTGAAACAATGAGCGATTCAACTCTGGCCACCCAAGCATTCGAAACGATGGTCTTCGATGACGAGGTCGTGTTACGCGCCGAGCAGATAACCAAGGTTTTTCCCGGCACTGTTGCCCTGGATCAAGTCAACTTTAACGTCTATCGTGGCAAAGTAAATGTGCTGGTCGGGGAAAATGGGGCTGGAAAATCTACCTTGATGAAAATCCTAGCAGGTGTGGAGCAGCCAACAACCGGTCGGCTTTATTTAGAGAACGAAGCGATCCAAATCCGCAATATTCAAGAAGCCATGGAGCATGGCATCGGGATTATCTTTCAAGAAATGACCCTGTGCCCGAACCTGAGCGTGGTCGAGAATATATACCTGGCGCGCGAAATTAAACAACGCGGGGTGATGATTGATCGGAAGACCCAGAAAAAGACCACCCGCGATTTGGTGCTCCGTCTGGAACAGAATATCGACCCAGACGCGCAGGTAGGCGATCTGCGCATCGGCCAGCAGCAGATTATTGAAATTGCTCGAGCCTTGGCGCAAGATATCCGCATCCTGATTATGGATGAACCTACTTCGGCATTAAGCACCACCGAGGTCGAGGTCCTTTTCCGGGTGATTAACGAGCTGAAATCACATGGGGTTTCGATTATCTATATCTCGCACAAGCTGGATGAGCTGCTCCAGATTGGCGATTACGTCACGGTACTGCGCGATGGCCGTCTGGTGGAGACCGCGCGCGCTGCAGATATTTCTGTCCCCTGGATAATCGAAAAAATGGTTGGTAAGAATCCAGCGGCCTTGTTTTCACGTACCGAACACTCGGTTGGTGAAGTGTTACTAAAGGTCGAAGGTCTCACCCTACCCCGTCCGGGAGGCGGCTATATCGTCGACCATGTCTCCTTCGAGCTACACGCCGGGGAAATCCTGGGGCTGTATGGATTGATGGGCGCGGGACGCTCGGACCTTGTGGATTGCCTGGCAGGAGCGCGCCCAGAAGCATCGGGGAAGATCTGGTTGAACGACCAACCCGTTGAGGCTTCTAACGTAGCCGGGCGAATTAAGACCGGCATTGTGTTGGTTCCTGAAGACCGGCAGCGAGAGGGCCTCGTGCAAAGTATGTCGGTGGCTGACAATATCCTCCTGGCCAGCTTGAAGAGCTATATGAACCGTTTCTTCTTGATTCCCAAAAAAGAGAAAACCGCTGTTACCGGAATGGTAAAAAACCTGTCTATCCGCGTCGCGAACATCGCACAGCCGATTACCAGCCTGAGCGGTGGCAACCAGCAGAAGTGTGTGGTGGCAAAAGCCCTGCTCACCTCGCCAAAGGTGCTGATGTTGGATGAACCTACGCGAGGCATCGATGTCGGCGCAAAATCGGAGATATTTGAAATTACCAGCCGGTTAGCCCAGGAAGGTTACGGCGTGATCTTTATCTCAACCGAGTTGAAAGAAGTCCTGGCGATGTCCGACCGGATTCTCGTCTTATCCAAAGGCGCTATCACCGGCGAATTTAGCCGCCAGGAAGCCACCGAAGAAAAGCTGGTCGCAGCTTCAGCGATCGGGCATGGACTGGCAAGCAAAGCCAACCCCAATGGAGGAACAAACAACAATGGACTCAACTAAAGCTCTACCTGCAAAAAAAACTCGCCGAATTACAAGGACCAGCACCCTACAGTTTATCCTGCGTGGACGAGCCTTCATTGCCCTTCTATTGGTGGTATCTTATTTTGCCTGGACCCTGTGGCCGCAGTTTCTCAGCGCCGGGAATGTGGCAATTATGTCTAAACACGTCGCCCAAAACGCCATCCTGGCTATCGGTATGACTTTCGTCATCTTGACCGGCGGCATCGACCTTTCAGTTGGATCGATTGTCGGGTTGACGGCCATGATCGCCGGGATGCTGATTAACAACGGGATTGCTATACCGGCGTTAGGCGTCATTGTTTATCCACATACCTGGATGATCCTTGTGATCTCGATCATTATCGCCACCATAATGGGTATGATCAACGGTTTGATTATAACGAGGTTTAACGTAGCGCCATTTATCGCCACCCTGGGCATGATGTACGTCGCCCGAGGGTTTGCCGGGCTGCTCAATAATGGCTATACGTTTGCAAACCTGGTTGGCCGCCCAGAACTGGGCAATACCGGATTTGAGAGGCTAGGCGCAGGAGATTTCCTGGGGATCAACTACTCGATCTGGATCATGGTGATCTTCGCTATCGTGGCCTGGTTTATCACCACGCGAACCCCCTTTGGGCGACATGTGTATGCCATCGGCGGTAACGAGCGCTCGGCGGAGCTCTCGGGGGTGCGCATCAAACGCACGAAGGTATTTGTGTACATGATCAGCGGCTTCTGCTGCGCATTTGTCGGTTTGATCATTGCCTCACAGCTTGTCGCCGCCCACCCGGCTACGGGAAACACTTTTGAGTTGAACGCCATTGCCGCCGTAGTTTTGGGCGGCACCTCCCTGGCCGGCGGCCGGGGCAGCATTGGCGGTACGCTGATCGGCGCCTTCGTCATCGGTGTCTTAGGCGATGGCCTGGTGATGTCCAATGTCTCCTCTTTCTGGCAAATGGTCATCAAAGGAACAGTTATCGTCCTGGCTGTGATCATCGACCAGGTCCAGGCCAGAATGCAGGAACGGATCGCTCTACAACAGCAGCAAGAATTGAAATAAGGATTTAGACCCCAAAGGAGGTGAAATCAAAGTAATCAATCCTGTGACAGCTCAGTTCTTGGATAAGTACGTTGCAAGTTCAGAATGACTATCAAATAATATTAAGGAGAGAATAATGTCTAGCAAGAAAGCTTTTACAATTTTCAGCATGATCCTGGTTTTAGCCATGCTGATCAGCGCCTGCGCACAGGCCACCACCGCCCCCGCCGAACCAATGGCCACCGAAGCGCCCGCCGCGGCTGCTCCTGCTGCTGCATCCAACCTGATCTGCGTGATTGTCCCGCCGGTCGAGAACCCCTTCTTTGGCGCAATGCAGGAAATTGCTGCAGCCAAGGCTGAAGAGCTTGGCTACACCACCCTGCGCCTGAACCACGGCGATGACGCCAACAAACAGATGGAACTGTTCGAGAGCTGCATCGCCCAGAAGGCTGCAGCGATCATCCTCGACAACGCTGGCGCTGACGCCACCGTCGCCGCAGTCCAAAAAGCCAAGGACGCCGGCATCCCCACCTTCCTCGTCGATCGTGAAATCACCGCTGAAGGCGTTGCTGTTGCCCAGATCGTCTCCAACAACTACCAGGGCGCAACCATCCTGGGTGAGTACTTTGCCCAGTTGATGGGCGAAGAAGGCGAATACGTCGAGCTGACCGGGCGCGACACCGACACCAATGCCCACGTCCGCTCCCAGGGCTACCACGATGTCCTCGACAAGCTCCCCAATATGAAGATGGTCGCTCAGCAGACCGCCAACTGGTCACAGACCGAGGCCCTCACCGTTATGGAGTCCATCCTGCAGGCCAACCCGAACATCAAGGGCGTCATCGCCGGTAACGACACCATGGCTCTGGGCGCTCAGGCTGCCCTCATCGCCGCTGGTAAGCCCGAAGTTATCGTCGTCGGTTTCGACGGCAGTGACGACGCGATCCAATCGATCGGCAAGGGCGAGCTGAAAGCCACCTCCCTGCAGCCCGTCGCCGAAATGGCGCAGCAAGCCGCCATCCAGGCCGATGCCTTCATCAAGAACGGCAAGGCTGACAAACCCGAGAAGCAGTCCATCGATATGGTCCTGCTGACCGCCGAGAATTACTGCCAATACAAGACCTTCGCGCCGACTGGTTCGACCGAAGCTTGCCCAGCTCCCGCCTCTGCTGCTCCCGCGGCTGCTCCTGCTGCTGCATCCAACCTGATCTGCGTGATTGTCCCGCCGGTTGAGAACCCCTTCTTTGGCGCAATGCAGGAAATTGCTGCATCCAAGGCTGAAGAGCTTGGCTACACCACTCTGCGCCTGAACCACGGCGACGATGCCAACAAGCAGATGGAACTGTTCGAGAGCTGCATCGCCCAGAAGGCCGCAGCGATCATCCTCGATAACGCTGGCGCTGACGCCACCGTCGCCGCAGTCCAAAAAGCCAAGGATGCCGGCATCCCCACCTTCCTCGTCGATCGTGAAATCACCGCTGAAGGCGTTGCTGTTGCCCAGATCGTCTCCAACAACTACCAGGGCGCAACCATCCTGGCCGAGTACTTTGCCCAGTTGATGGGCGAAGAAGGCGAATACGTCGAGCTGACCGGGCGCGACACCGACACCAATGCCCACGTCCGCTCCCAGGGCTACCACGATGTCCTCGACCAACTCCCCAATATGAAGATGGTCGCTCAGCAGACCGCCAACTGGTCACAGACCGAAGCCCTCACGGTTATGGAGTCCATCCTGCAGGCCAACCCGAACATCAAGGGCGTCATCGCCGGTAACGACACCATGGCTCTGGGCGCTCAGGCTGCCCTCATCGCCGCTGGTAAGCCCGAAGTTATCGTCGTCGGTTTCGACGGCAGTGACGACGCGATCCAATCGATCGGCAAGGGCGAGCTGAAAGCCACCTCCCTGCAGCCCGTCGCCGAAATGGCGCAGCAAGCCGCCATCCAGGCCGATGCCTTCATCAAGAACGGCAAGGCTGACAAACCCGAGAAGCAGTCCATCGATATGGTCCTGCTGACCGCCGAGAATTACTGCCAATACAAGACCTTCGCGCCGACTGGTTCGACCGAAGCTTGCCCAGTTCCGTAAGTGTATTTGAGACAGGTTGGTGGACAGTGTCCACCAACCTGTCTTCTCAATAGAACGACAAAGGTGGAAACTGATGGCTAAAATCGTTGTTGTAGGCAGCTTCAATATGGACCTGGTAGTGCGAATGCCTGCAATCCCGCGCCCCGGCGAAACCCTGTTGGGGGGCGTGTTTGCCACCTTCCCCGGAGGGAAAGGAGCTAACCAGGCGGTAGCCGCTGCCCGCCTCGGCGGCGAGGTGACGATGATTGGACAGGTAGGCAACGATGCGTTTGGCCAACAGCTTCTCAGCGTAGCCCAAAGAGAAGGAATCGACACCCGATTTGTGGGTATCGATTCAGAAACTACCACGGGGGTCGCCCTGATCACGGTCGACGCCCAGGCGCAGAACAGCATCGCCGTCGCCTCGGGAGCAAATTTCACCCTGAGCGCAGCCGATGTTGCCGCAGCTTTTGCTGAGCTAACCCCATTTGACCTGCTGGTGATGCCGCTCGAAACCCCGATGGAGACCATCCTGACCGGGGCAGAGCTGGCCCATAAAGCGGGAGCGCGGGTCGTATTGAACCCGGCCCCTGCCCAGCACCTTTCCCCTGGGCTGCTCAAAAACGTAGATGTGCTGATCCCGAATGAACACGAAGCCGCGATGATGAGCGGGATCGAAATCCACAGCCTTGCGGAGGCCCACCAGGCCGCGGCCAGGCTGCTGGCGTCTGGTCCCGGCAGTGTGATCGTCACCATGGGCAACCAGGGCGCTCTGATCGCACAACGTGCCGACGCCAATATCATCTATACGCATATTCCGGCCTTTCAGGTCCAACCTGTCGATACCACTGCCGCGGGTGATGGCTTTGTCGGTGGAATCGCTGTCGCTTTAGGCGAAGGCCGATCTCTGGTTGACGCCGCCCGCTTTGCCAGCGCGGCCGCCGCCATTTCGGTCACCCGCCGCGGGGCCCAGCCCTCCTTGCCCACCCGCGCCGAGGTCGATCAATTTATTCTTGGAAATCCGCTTTACGCGAGGTCCTGACATGAAAAAAATTGGAATTATTAATGCACCCATTTCTACTATCATCGCTCACCTGGAGCACTCAGACACCCTGACTGTCGCTGATGCCGGATTACCCGTACCCAGCGGCGTCGTCCGGATCGACCTGGCGCTCAAGCCAGGCGTGCCAGGTTTCCTGGAGACCCTTGAAGTGGTTCTGCAGGAGATGTTTGTGGAGAAGGCTTACGTCTCCGAAGATATCCTGAGGGTCAGTCCGCAGATTTACCAGGGTATCCAAAAATTATTAGGCGATGTCCCGATTGAGACCCTCGCGCATGGCGAGTTCAAAAAACTAACCGCTTCAAGCAAAGCTGTTGTTCGCACCGCCGAATTCACGCCCTATGCGAATGTGATTTTGGTGGCCGGGCCGTGGGGATTTAGGATTTAGCGGTCAGCCTTCAGCGATCAGTAGTCAGATTGTAGCCTTTAGCCGCTCGCTTCTAGCAAGACAGCCAACAATAATCCCTTATCCTAATCCCTTATCCTGGATACCTGATCGCCGATTATCAAACACCAATTACCATTCACCAAAAACCATCCCAGGAGTCGAAAGATGAAACAACCCACATTAGCTGTTATGTTTGGAAACCGAGATTTCTTTCCCGATCAGCTCGTCACCGAAGCCCGAGCTGACATTAAAACCCTATTCGCAGAGCTTGGCATCCGCGGCATCTGGCTGAGCGAGACAGACTCGAAGCTTGGCTCGGTAGAGACTTATGCCGACGCGCGGAAATGCGCCGATCTTTTCCAGGCGCACCGCCGTGAAATCGACGGCATTTTAATCTGCCTGCCCAACTTTGGTGATGAGAAGGGTATGGCTGAGGCGCTCAAATATACGGATCTGAATGTCCCGATCTTAGTCCAGGCTTACCCAGACGACTTAGACCAATTCAACCTGGAACGGCGGCGGGATGCCTTCTGCGGCAAAATATCGGTGTGCAATAACCTGCGCCAGTACGGTTTTCGTTTCAGCCTCACCGAGGTTCACACCACTTATGTGCTCAGCGAAGCCTTCAAGGAAGACTTGCGTCACTTTCTCGGTGTTTGCCGGGTGGTCAACGGCCTACGTAATGCTCGTCTTGGTGCGGTCGGCGCTCGCCCAAATGCTTTCAACACCACCCGTTACAGCGAAAAGCTTTTTCAAGCCGCCGGCATCTCTGTGCAGACAGTGGACTTATCTGTACTGCTCGGCGACTCCAACCGGCTGAAAGATGACGATGTCGCGGTGAAAGAACGGCTCGAAGCGATCAGAGCCTATCTTCCCTCCGGCGGCGTCCCCTCCGCTTCGATCCTGCGCATGGCAAAGTTCGGCGTCGCCCTGACAAGCTGGATGGACAAGCTCGACATCCAGGCTACTGCTCTGCAGTGCTGGGACTCCATCCAGAAAAATTATGGCATCAACGTTTGCACCTTGATGAGCATGATGAGTGACCAGTTAATGCCATCGGCCTGCGAGGTCGATATCACCGGGGTCGCTTCGATGTACGCGCTGCAGCTTGCCACCGACCAGCCGGCCGCCCTGGTAGACTGGAATAACAACTATGCCGGCGATCCCGACAAATGTGTGCTTTTCCACTGCGGCAATTTCGCCAAGTCCTTCTTTACCGAGGCACACATCGCCTATGCCGACATCCTGGCCACCACACTTGGAAAAGAAAACACCTACGGCGCGATCAATGGCCGCGTCCCCGCCGGGCCGATGAGCTATGCCCGTATTTCTACGGATGATACGGAAGGGGTTATCCGCGCCTATGTTGGCAATGGCAGTTTCACTGACGACCCGCTGGCGACTTTTGGCAGCCGGGCGGTTGTCGAAGTCCCAGATCTCCAGTACCTGCTGAAATATATGTGTCGCAACGGCTTCGAGCACCACACCGCCATGGCTGCTGCCCCGTCTGCAGAAATTCTGGAAGAAGCTTTTGAAACGTATTTCGATTGGGATGTTTACAATCACTTCGGTTAAACGATAAACGTTGTATATTTTACGTTTATTATGAGTAGGAATTATGAAATGACCCGCGTCGATGAGCTACGATTGATCTCCAAAGCAGCCCGTCTGTATTACGAGCACGGGATGCAGCAGGCTGAAATTGGCGAGCTGCTATCGATTTCACAAGCCAGCGTCTCGCGGCTGATTAAACGCGCTCATGTCGAGAAAATTGTCCACACCAGCGTTACCACCCCCAAAGGCGTGTATACCGAGCTCGAAGAAGCATTGGTGCAAATTTACGGGATTAAAGACGCCATCGTCGCCGATTTGGCAATCGACGATGATGACGTTGTCGTGCGTGACATCGGCGCTGCGGCGGCTTTCTACCTGGAAAATTCGATCCGAAGCGGCGAGGTCATCGGCATCTCCTCGTGGAGCGCTACCCTGTTGGCTATGGTCGAATCGATGCACCCGGTTCCCCAGGTTGGTCGGGTAAAGGTCGTCCAGATCCTTGGCGGCGTGGGCAACCCGGCTGCCGAGACTTATGCCACCCGCCTGGTGGACAGCCTGGCTCAGCTCTTGCATGGCGAGACGATCTTCCTGCCCACCCCTGGCGTACTCGGCTCCGAAGGAACCCGCAAAGCTTTGTTGGAAGATCCGTTCATCGTAGAATCGATGAAATATTTTGACCAGATCAGCCTGGCCCTGGTCGGGATTGGCGAAGTCCAGCCTTCCTCCTTGCTTGCAACCAGCGGAAACGTGTTCACCGCTGAAGAGCTGGCCAGTTTACGCCAATCCGGGGCGGTCGGGGATATCCTGGTGCGCTTCTTCGACCAAGACGGGGAGCCAATCGAATCCACTTTAAATGAGCGGGTGATCGGGATGAATTTGGAGCAGCTCCGCCAGGTGCGCCGCTCGGTTGGCATCGCTGGCGGCAAGCGCAAAGTGGAAGCGATCCGCGCCGCCATGCGCGGCAAGCTGATCAATCGCCTGATCACAGATCAATTCACAGCCCAGCGACTCTTGGCTATTAGCAGTTAGCATTTAACTCACAGCAATCAGCGGTCAACGGCAGCTTGTTAGCGATTACCAGGTCACCCATTACATCTAACCCATAACCGATAACCGAAAATTGCTTGCCAATCACTAACGGTTATTGATTTCAGATAACTACCGCGCGACGCGATTTTACAAGCTGTGAAATGCTGGCGAGAGTACGTCCTGCTAGCTTGCCAGGAAAATCCCAGCCACGAACGGCGCCATTGCCAACAGCCCCAACAGTGGGTTCCCACGGCGTGACTGGTTCTGACCATCCCAGTTGAACAAAAACAGCGCCAGGGCTGACGAAATGACGATGCTCGCCAACAAAATCACCAGGCTGATTTGTGGATTGAATACCGTCTCCATCCCATAGGCATAATGCTGCATTACGGTCATCGCATACGTCGTCGGGAACAGCCCGGCGAAGGGCTGGATCGAGGGTGGCAGCGCCGCCACCGGCACCATCATATTCCCGATCAGGATCGATGGCAGGTATATTGCCTGCGCGAGCAGAATTGTCGAGCGCGCTCCCGAAGCGACGACGCCGATTAAAGCGCCCAATGCCCCCATCGTAAAGACCGCCAGGAGCGTTCCCCAACCCAGCGCTGCCCAATTGGTCGGGTTGAGCCCGCCAAACAGAGGGTTGGCCGTAGCGACAATAATAACCGAGACAATTAGCGAGTGAAATATGGTGGTGAGCACAGGTGCACCGAGGATCGAACCGGCTGGCACGCCATTAATCTTATAGCTGCGGTAAACCCCGGCATCGCGCAGCTCAACCAGCGGTCCCGGCATCCCCAGCAAAGCGGTTGACATAGCGGTGAAAAGAATCATCGCCGGGATCAGGGTTTCCCCAAAGCCCGGGTTGATCTTGACCATCACTGCCCCCATCATGACGTAAAAGCCGAGCGGCAGCAGGTAATTCATCAACATTAAGGATGGGTTGCGTACCCCGGTCTTGAATTCAAAGGCAAAGTGGTTGCTAAAAGCTGTCATGATTTTCCTCACAAAGATGAACCGAAGTTGAAGGCATCTTGTCAACGACCTGTAATGGCGCACATACAAAAGCACCAGTTATCATACGGTCGTTATTTCAAGGAATCTTTCTTCCAGAGACGGCCGCTCAACCCGCAAATCGATCAGCTTATCACCCTGGGAATTGAGATACTCGATGACCGCCGATACCGTCGGACCAGGATCGGTGGTGTAATAAATCCGGTATTCTTCTTTGACCTGGCTTTGGGTTACGCCTGGGAAGGTCAGCTCCGTGGCGCTGAGCAGATCCTGCTCGCTGCGCACTGAGACCTTGGTATAACCCGAGCCGGCCGCGGTCAGCTCGATCGGTGTGCCGCTGGCCACGATTTTGCCGTTGACCAGAATCGCAACCCGGTCAGCCATCTTCTCTGCCTCGGCCATATCATGCGTGGCGAGCAGGATCGTCGTCCCCGCCTGGCGCAGCTCGTTCATCATGGCGTGCAGCTCTACCCGCGAAGCCACATCCAAGCCGGCGGTCGGCTCGTCCAGGATGACGACAGGGGGGTTATGGGCAACTGCCAGGGCCAGGTTCAAGCGCCGCTTCTGCCCGATCGACAGGTCGCTGTACACCGCCCGACGCTTTTCGCCAAGTCCCATGCGCTCGATCAGATCCTGGCGAGGTTTAACTCGATGATAGGCGCAGAAGAATTTCATGGCCTCGTCCACGTTCATGCTCGGCGGTAAGCCTGAAGACTGCAACTGCACTCCGATCACCTGGGCAAGCTTGACCGGGTCACGCTGCGGGTCAACCCCCATCACATTCATACTGCCGGCGGTCGGTTGGCGAATCCCTTCCAAACACTCGAGGGTGGTCGTCTTGCCTGCCCCGTTCGGGCCGAGCAAGCCAAAAATCTCGCCTTTCTCGACATTAAAATCGATTCCGGTCACTGCCGCAAAATCCCCATAGACCTTTTTCAAACCCGTTACAGTTATTGGTATGGATGTCATCGATTTCTCCTCTGGTTATCCGTGAACAGCGGTCATTTAAGCTCCACCCCAGGTTAACTTTGCCAGTTCTTCACCCCATTTTTTAGCCCGTTCCAACTCGCCTTCCTTGAGCGGGCCGTGCTTATCCTTCACGATGAATTTCTCAGCGCCGATAGGCTGATAGCCCAGCTTTCCAAGCTCGCCCAGGATTGTTTTTGCGGCGCTGCCGGGCGACCACCAGATGCGCGTCTCAAAGGCAGCCACGCGGATGTTTCCATTGGGAAGCCCATCAAGCCATTCGCGCATCGCCGGGTGAGAGAGATCCGGTGGTATGGCACGGTACTGCGGGCCGGACAGGGAATTAATCATATCTTTGGTTGGCAGGCTAAAGCCAAGGATCGGCGCTCCGGCTACGATTAAATCGATTCCATCAAGCGCAGCCGCTGAAGCCTCACTCGTGGTGAGCGCAGCTGCCTCAACCCCCAATCCATCGGCAATTGCCCTGGCGATCGAGGCGGTATTGCCCCAATGTGATTCATATACGACAATCGCTTTCATCGTTTTACCTCGTCTAAATATTTACTATCCGTCTCTAAAAGTTTACCACCACCCGCGTGAAACAGCATTGACCGAATGGCAAGTTCCGTACTAGCCATATGGACAGGTAAAGAAGTTTTCTGCGGCGCACATCGAGTGTTTCAGGCGAGGACGAAATCAAAAAAGGCGCACATCGGTGCGCCTTAGTAGGAGTAGCTGAATGACAGATTACCTTGGTACACTCCCCGCAAGGAATTCAACGAGGAGATCAACCGTGGAGATGTGCATTGAGTCGATCTATCCCATCGTTCCAACCGAGGGATCTGCTTGATGGAGACCGAGTATGCTGCCTGTGCTGTCGCGGAAATAGGCCAGGTAGCCAACACCAGGAATGACATCTTTCGGGAAGATGATTTCGCCGCCATTCGCCAAAACCTTTGCAATTAAATCGTCAATATCATCGACTTCGATGGTATTAACCGTTCCTGTGAAAGGCCCGCCAGCGCTCATAAGACCGCCATTGATGCCTGGGGTGCTTGCATCGCCTGAGGTAATCACCCAATAATCGACCGGCCCTTCCCACTTGTCAACCTTCCAACCAAAGACGGCGCGGTAGAAAGCCGCAGTTTTCTCAAAATCGCTTGTAACCAATTCGAAATGTGTGATCCGGTTCATGGTATGATCTCCTGTTATATCTGATAATTTTGATGTGATTATACGAATTATAAACGAGAACATATGTTCTGTCAAGATTAATTCAAAACTCTGGCTTATACGCAGCGACTAATTGAACTTTCTTATGTTAGTATATCCCGACCCATTGAAGAATTCACTATTTACTAATAAGGAGCAGCCATGTCATACACCTATGCAATCCTCGGCGCTGGCCGGCAAGGAACCGCCGCTGCCTACGACCTGGCCCGCTGGGGCGATGCCCAAAGGGTTCTCCTGGCCGATAAGGACCTGGCGATCGCCCAAAGCGCGGCTGATAAGATCAATCGTCTCCTCGGAAAGCCCATTGCCGAAGCTCGTTTTGCGGACGCTGCACAGCCCGAATCCGTCCGCCAGGTATTAGCTGGCGTAGATGCCTTCCTGAGCGCCGTTCCTTACTACTACAACCTGGAACTCAGCCGGATTGCGATAGACGCAGGGGCTAGTATGGCCGATCTCGGAGGCAATACGGACATCGCCCGCCAGCAGCATGCCCTGGATTCTGCCGCCCAGGCCGCGGGGATTTCGATCATCCCCGATTGCGGCCAGGTTCCCGGTCTCGGCACCAGCCTTTGTGTTTATACCATGTCCCTCCTGGATCAGACCGACGACATCTGGATGTGGGATGGCGGCCTGCCCCAGAACCCCCGACCTCCATTCAATTACCTGCTCACCTTCCATATCGCTGGGCTGACCAACGAATACGCCGAGCCGGCCATCTTTCTACGCAATGGCGAAATCACCGTCGTTGAGCCAATGTCCGAGCTGGAGACGGTTGAGTTTCAAGCGCCCATCGGCCGCCTGGAAGCGTTTGTGACTGGTGGCGGCACGAGTACAATGCCGTGGACCTTCGCCGGAAAGCTACGCACCCTTCAAAACCTGACCCTCCGATATCCAGGACACTTTGCTCAATTGCGCGCTTTTTGGGACCTTGGACTGTGGAGCGAGGATCCGATCCAGGTGAACGGATCCCGAGTCAGCCCGCGGGCTGTCTTTCAAGCTCTCTACGAGCCAAAAGTTGTCTACCCTTTGGATCGAGACCTGGTCATCGTGCGTATCAAAGCCGTTGGCCAAAAGGGAGGCCAACCCGCGGCGGTGCAGGTGCGAGTTGATCGATTATTATGACGAACTGACTGGTTTCACGGCAATGGAACGCACCACGGGTTGGAGCGCGGCAATCGTTGTGGCGATGATGGCGCATGGACTCACCCCCACTGGCTCTGGCGGGGTGGAGAGCTTTGTCCCGGCTGGCGCGTTTGTGGCCGAACTGCGCCGCCGAGGTCTGTCGGTGAGCGAAAAAATGCTGTAGCGGCAACCCTGGCTGGCTGCACCAGGTTTTCATCACGCAATCCCCATTATTAAAGTCTGCCCATCAGCCACAGGCGAAAGTCTGCGGCTGATGGGCAGGGTTGCTTCAATCAGTATATTTTCTGGTTATTCCCGAACCAGCACGGTTGACTTAGCTTATGGAGTCCCGGCAGTGTTATTCCAGAACCAGTTGTAGGCATACCAGGGTTTATCCTGGGTGCGGATTGCAATTTTCTGCGAGCCATACAACTCAGGTGGGATAAAAAATGTCTTATTAATCGTCCCACCTGCCCCGCTGTTGAAGGAAGTCACAAAATATCCACCCACGCCCTTTGTGCCAATCGGTCCCATATAGACATCAAATTTGGTATTGGCGGGGTAATTGTGACCCTGGATACTGACGGTGTCATTTCGCACCACTGCTACGATTTTGAAGGTTGGGATCGTACCTGTGCTGCTTCCGCCGCTGCTGCCGCCGCTAGATCCGCCGGCGGTGTTGTTATAAAACCAGTTGTAGGCAAAGAAACCCGAACCAGTAACGCTCTGCAGGCGGATAGCGATGCGAGATGAGCCTTTCAATTCTGCCGGGATAGGATAAGTGATGGTTTTACTCTGCCCATTTCCCGAGCTGTATGTGCCGACTTTTATGCCATTTTTGCCCTGGGTTCCATAAGGACCCATCAGCACTTTATAGTCGTCATAGCGGCGGGAATGAGTACGTAGTAATCGTAACTGACTTATCCATGACCACATTGGTGATGAAAAAGTATGGCGTCGGGGTAACCGGTGGATTCGAGCTAGAAGTCGTCGAAACACATATTACCTGGCCGGTATAAATCTTATTCGGATTCGGTATGTGATTAATTTGCGCCAGGTACTTCCAGCTAACCCCGAATTTGACCCCAATCTTATTCAGGGTATCGCCATGTTTGACGGTATACCATTGGGTACAACTGCTTGCAGATGCTGGTTGGGCGCTGAAACCCACCACGCTTATCAGGATAACCAATGCAAGAAAAAACAATCCAAATCTCTTCAACATAGCATCACTCTCCTTACCAGGGTTTGCAATCATTGCAATTCATATTGATTATCTAGATGGAGTTGTTGCAAGATTTGTTCCTTCTGTCAGGCGGCGCCTCCTCAATGACTTCCTTCCCTGTGGGGAACGCTGGCTGGCAGGTAATACCTGCCTGAACATCCCCCAGCGGATCAAGGATCCAATATTAATCCATTTAAGTATAACTCGATCCTGACTTGAATGCAATAGTCTTTTCAATTCAGGCTACGATTTATCGTTCATAATTGCGTCAATTCAATTTATAATACGATAGGAATCAACAGGCAAAGGAACGTTTAGGGCCTGCGCTGCGTCTTTAGTATAGAATAAACCGGGCGGATCGCCATACTTGCCTGGCAGCATGGATAGATGATAGGAGTATCAGCTATGCAGAAAAATGACCGGACAATCCTGATCGTAATGCTTACCGTGTTCCTGGTCGTCCTGATCTGCGGAGGCGCTTTTGCCGCTTATCAAATATTTTTTGTCCAGAAAGAAACGCCGCGGGAACCATCCGTTGCCTATACCCAGGCGGCTCAAACGATTGTCGCCCAGATGACATTGGATGCCGGCGCCGCGGCGGTTGCCCAGTTGACCCAACAAGCGGCAGTGGTACGCACCCAGGTCGTCGGCAATCTGGCAAGCGCTACCCCAGCACCGACTTCATCCATGCCCACCCAGGTAGCGCCGACTTTTGTAGTGCCGCCAACTGCCACCTCCTGGTGGATCTATCCCTCAGCCACACCAATCGTTATCCCTCCCACCCCGACCCCGGCGCCGGTGACGCCTTGCAACCGGGCGACATTTATCCAGGATGTAACCATCCCAGATGGCACAACTTTGCCGCCCAATACCCGCTTCACAAAAATCTGGCGAGTGCGCAACGATGGTTCGTGCTTTTGGGATTACAGCTATACGGTCATCTTCCAAAATGGCACACCGATGACGAATAACACCGTCATCCCCTTCCCTGGAACAATCCCACCCGGCGGGTTAGTCGACCTGGCCGTGGATATGGCTTCCCCAAACAAGGCGGGCGTCTTCCAGGGAAATTGGCTGATGCGCAGTTCGCGCGGCGAGTTGTTTGGCGTGGGGAGCAGCAGCACAAACCCGCTATTTGTGCGGATCCGTGTTCCTGAACCAGCCAAGCCAAACCCGAATTTTGCATATGATTTCTCAGCGAACTATTGCAGCGCCATCTGGCGCACAGGCGCGGGAACCATCCTGTGCACCAATCCACCAACAGATCCAGAGGGTTCCGTAGTCTTTCAGACGGATCCGCAGATGGAATCTCGAATTGAAAACGAGCCTGGTTTGTGGGTACGGCCGAACCAGGCCTCCAGCGGCTATATCAGCGGACAATATCCAGCCTACCAGGTGCGCAGCGGCGACCGGTTCATTGCTGAAATCGGCTGCCAATCCGGTTGGCCGAAGTGTGACGTCACTTTCCGCGTGGATTATTTACTTGCCAATGGCACTTCGGGGAACCTGGGCGCGTGGCGCGAGATTTACGATAATTCTACAAAGGTTATTGATATCAACCTGGCCTCGTTGGTCGGCCAGTCTGTGCAGTTTATCCTGCGGATGCAAAACAATGGAAACGTCAGCCAGGCGAACGGGATCTGGTTCTTGCCTTCAATTCGGAACAGCCCGGTGCCGCCCACTTCCTTGCCGCCGACCGTTACCCCGACTGCGACGACCGTACCCACGCTGACCCCAACGCCTACCGCGACAGCGACCGCAACCGCAACCGCGACGCTGCCAGTTTATCCATATCCACCACCGTGATTCAATGGGGCGGACGCTGTCCGCCCCTAGAACGTCGCCTGAATATAAACCTCCGCCCTGTCGCTACGTCGCCCTTAAAGTGATCATAATGAGGGCGAGGGCGTTTTTCTCATCGGTGCTCATCTTGTCCCCGGTCCCGAACATCCCTCCGCCTGAAGCCTGAGCGATATTCCGACCAACCAGGAGCATCGCACCTTTGAACCCCTTGCTTTGTTGGGCGGTCGCCTTGCGATCCAGGAGATCGGCGACATCGCGGAAACCTGCCATGACATCCCGAGCATCCTGATTAAATAAGGGCATGATATTGCTCAGGTCAGTCCCAAGCGAAAGGAGAACTTCTTGCGCTAACGGCTCGTTAAATTGAGCCCATTCGGACAATTCTTTTGCTAGAGCGCCTGCTTCTTTGTCATCTATTTTTTTATCGGCGCCAGCCACGGCGGCAAAAACCCACAATGGACAAAATTGAAGGGTGCGCCATTCGCTGGTTGTATAGGATTCCTTTAACATGATTTACTCCTTTTTGTGAACATTTCAGGTTTTTCGCCGGAATTTTTTATGAGTATATGATTAATTATAGTCTCATTTCAATTGTCAATCATATAAAAGGAGTAAAAAATTTCACATTAGTGCTTGTGTTCTAATTTTGTAACCTGGTATGGCACCTCGGTAATCACAATCCCTGGTTTGAACAATAAAGCCGCCCTCAGCCAGAATGCCGTCTGGGTGTGAAGGAGGTTTCCCCACCACTTGTCCGGGACGAATTGCGGCACGACCACGGTGATCACCTCCCCGGGTTGGCGCAGTTTATACAGCTTATCGATATATTCGAGCACAGGCTCGATTAACAAGCGATAGGGAGATTCGATGATCACCAGGCGCACACCCTCTCCCCAGGTTTCCCATTTATCCTGGACTTTCTCGGCGTCTACGGGATCCAGAGAGACGTGAATTGCGGTGACATCATCTGAAAGGGAGCGGGCATAATTCAAGGCCTGAATCGTGCCGCGATGTACGTTGGAAAGCAGTAATAATACCCGATGGCGGCGAATGGTACGCGGCGGCTGGTAGTCATCCAGGGTCAAGTTTTTGGCCAGGTTCTTATAATGACGATGGATCGCAAAGAAGATGGTCACTAATACGGGCGTCAACACGAGCACAACCCAGGCGCCATCGCGAAATTTGGTCACTGCAAAAACGAGCATGACAATGAAAGTGCAAACCGCCCCAAAGCCATTGACCATCATCTTATAGCTCCAGCGAGGATCATGTTCGAGGGTAGAGCCCGGTTCGACAAGTTTTTCTCCCGGCTGCAAATGCCCCGACTTCCACCAGCGCCGCGCCATTCCTGTTTGCGATAAGGTAAAGGATAGGAAGACTCCAATAGCGTACAAGGGGATTAAGGCAGTAACGCTGGCCTGAAAAACGATAATTAGCAGCGAAGCAATCAGGGATAAGGTAATAATCCCACGGGAATAAACCAGACGGCTGCCCCGATAGGTGAGCTGACGGGGCAAGAAACCATCGCCAGCATGCAGAGCGCTCAAGCGGGGAAAATCGGCAAAAGCGGTATTAGCTGCCATAATTAAGATCACCGTGGTGGCGCCAATCGTCAAAAGATACATCAGGTTTCGCCCGTTATACACGGTGCGGACGATCTGTGAAATGATCGTTTCTTCCTCAGATGGCACTGCCCCGATGTGCGTTGCCAGGAAACTGATACTCAAAAACAGAACACCGAGGATACACGACATCCAGATCAGGGTGATTCCGGCGTTCTTACTGCGCGGCTGGCGGAAGGCAGTAATTCCGTTTGAGATCGCTTCGACGCCGGTCAGAGCGGTGGTGCCGCTGGCAAAGGCGTGCAATATCAGGAACACCCCCACCACCGCGGTTTCGCCGAACACCTCCATCGGCGGCGGGTCAACGACCATCCCCAAAGTGCCGTTGATATAGCGGAAGATGCCCGTTCCGACGGTTATGAACATCAACACTATAAAGAAATACGTTGGAACGGCAAAGGCTGTCCCCGATTCTCGCACGCCACGCAAATTCATCAGCATGATAAAGAGGACCATCAGCACAGCGATTTCTACGCGAAAATCGCTAAGGAGAGGAAACGCGGAAACGAGCTGGGCAACCCCAGAAGAAATCGAGACTGCTACGGTCAAGATGTAATCAGTGAGCAGGGCCGCTCCGGCGGTTTGGGCGGGAAGCTCACCCAGGTTGTCACGCGCCACGATATACGCCCCACCACCGCCTGGGTAGGCGTGAATTGTCTGCTCGTAAGAGATCGTCACAATCACCAGCAAGGCTACGATTGCGAGCGAAATCGGAAATACCCAACCAAAAGCAGCTGCTCCGGCCATAGCCAGGATCACCATGATTTCTTGGGTAGCGTAGGCAGTGGACGAAAGCGCATCGGAAGCGAACACAGCCAGGCCAACAGCCTTGCCAATGGTCTGGTGCGGGGCGTCGGCGGTCGAGAGCGGGTTGCCGATCAACCAGGTGCGCCAGGAGCGCGGCGGTTTGATCACCGTTTCTTCATGAAGGATCGTTGTACCCTGATATTGGTGTTCTTGGTCTTCAGATAATGTCATCCAAAACCTCCAAAGAGTGAAGCGTCCTGTATTCTAATCAAAAACGCTTCAAGAAAGTATCGAGCTAAATTTCTTCAACCTCGAGTTTTAGGCGAGCTGCATAGCGTTCCGCCAGCAAGCGAGTGACCGGCCCGGGCTGCCCAGAACCAATCAAAACACCGTCAACCTCGCGGACTGGCAGCACCCCCCGGCTGGCGCTGGTGATAAAAGCCTCCTGGGCTTGGGCAATTTCGTTATGCGGGTAACCGCTTAGGACAAGCGCGATACCAGCCTCGCGAACCTCTTCGAGGACGAGCTGGCGGGTAATGCCCGGCAGAACCCCAACGTCAGCAGTCCAAAGCTCCCCATCTCGAATGACGTAGAAATTACTGCTTAAGCCCTCCAGGAACCGGTCTCGATCATCCAACATGAGAGCCTCGTTGACATCCACCGGGAGCTCCTGGCGCAGGCTGCGCGCTCCGGCCATGGTTTTGCTCAGCTTGGCCTTTGGATTGCGGCGGACATAGCTGCATGTGATCGCTTTGACGCCTCGTTCATAAGCCTCTACGGGCAAGGGAACCAGGCGCTCTGCACCGATCCAGACCGCCCCGGGTACGTGGGTCAGGTCGACCGACAATCTTACGCGCTGCTCCTGATTTTCGGGATAAGCTGCAATCGCCAGGCGCAAGGCCTGGCGGAGCAAACCGCGTTCCAATTCGAAAGGACAATCAGCCAACCTGCCGGTTTCTTCTAGGCGTGTAAAGTGATCTTCCAATCTCAAAACGTGGCGATGAGCATAGGTGCGAAAGGTGGTATAGGCGCTATCCGGGATGTGCTCGACGGTTTCTTCCAACGAACGCAAGGCGATTGCCGGTCGGATTTCCTGCAAGGATACTGAGTTGACGCGAGTCATGACCCGCCAAAGATAGACTGGCTGCATGGGTTAATTATATCCGTTGTCCTGTTTCAGAAATGGTAGGATTGGCGTGACCTTGCTTTTAAACGCCCAAGTTAGCGGTCGATCACTTCTGACGGCGGCTCGAGATGCACGAAGACATCGACAACACCCTGCACCCGCCGGCTGAGCTCGTGTTCGATCTGGGATGAAAGTTGGTGCGCCTCGCTCACCGGTAAATCTTCAACCAGGTTGCATTCCAGGGTCACGTAAAAATCCTCCTGGTTGTCGCGTAATCGATAAACCTGGACCTGATGTGGGTTGCAAACACCGTCCATTGCCGCTATGATCTGCTCGATTTCTCGGTGGATATTCAGCTCCAGGTCTGGCGACGCGGGTTCGCCCTCCTGGACTTTATTCGTGGCCATTTCGATGTGGGTATGCACTTCGTACAATTCGGGTGTGCAGTGACGCAGCTCGTGTTCCAATTTGTCCACCAGGGCATGAGCCTCGCCCAGAGTCAGGCAAGGATCCACCCCGAGATGGGTTTCCAGGTACAGGCGCCCATCCATGCGGTGAGTCCAGGCTTCATGAACGCGCAAACCCAGCCCGTTGGCGATCATTTGCAGGGTGTGGTAAATTTCAGCGGCGTTCGTTTCTGATGAACGCTGGGGTTCCAGATGAACGGTGACATCGTTAATCCCCTCCACAGCCAGCAGGCGCCGGCGAACCTCATCGCCGATGGCATTCGCTTGTTGGACAGTCATATCAGGAGAGACGCGCACGTGCAGGTCCACCGCGGCGCTATCCTGGGTTCCCCGGCTGCGTACGCGGTGGTAAGAGACTACCCCAGGAACAGAGGCAGCCACTTCAGCAATGCGGCGCGGGTTGACGGGCGCCCGATCCACCAGCACGGGCAGCGTTTCGCGGAGAATATCCACCCCGATCTTGGCAATCATAATTGCCACGAACGCTGCCAGGATTGGATCGGCAGCGGGAAACCCCAGGCGGACCAACCCCAGTCCAACCAGGACCGAGGCTGAAACCAGGATGCTGGCCCGGGTGTGGTAGCTATCTACCACCAACCATTCGCTGTTTAGCCGGCGGCCCTGGTGGTATTCATACCAGGCCGTTCCAGCCTGGATCAGCATCGAGATGATCATTGCGCCGACCACCCACAAGTTCACTTCTGGGGGCTGTGGGTTTTGCAGTCGCTGCCAGGCGCTTTCGAGGAGCTGCCAGGTGGTGATAAACAGCAGGAAAGCGATACTCAGGGCGGCGATGGTTTCAAATTTACGGTGTCCATAGGGATGCTCAGCATCGGGCGGTTTGGAGGCTGCGTACAACCCGGCAAACCCTGTGATATGCGACAGGCCATCGAACAGGCTGTCCAAACCATCTGCCACCACGCTCAATGCCCCGGTCATCACCCCGGCTGTGATCTTGACAGCCGTGGCTGCGAAGTTGAGCAGCATGGTGAAGAGCATCACCCAAAATATGCTGCGGTTATCGCGCCGGTCAGTGCGGTAGTAACCATCATCTTCCCAGTCAAATTTTCCAGAAGACATGAGAGTGAATTTACCACAATATGGGCTATTATGGGAGTACTCTATCTCAATAGGTTTTTATTCGATTAACCAAATATGGGCTGTCCTTCTAAGATCAAGGAAAGAAAGGCGGCATTCTGGCCGCTGTGGTGGAAATGCAGGCTGTTTTTGCCGTGTTTGACCCGGAAGTTAGCCGGGGGGACGACAGAAAAAGGTGGGCTGGGATTGTGGTTGCCATCGAATTTTGTAAACACCCGCCCATTTA
>CAVYQO010000002.1:0-202406 GCA_963770655.1 uncultured Chloroflexia bacterium
GAGCTCTTCGTCCAGGCGCTGTTGGGTCGCAAAGGCCTGCTGCCAGAGCTGAGGGGAGAGACCCATCCCAGAGCTCAGGGATTTCGAGCGGGCAGCACTCGCTCAACGGGAAGGATTGACCAGACGAGTACTGATGCACATGCCCGCTGCGCAGGTCGGCGACTTCTTCGAGACCGCTGCCGGCCAGCTCGGGCTGCTCGATCGCCTCGTGGTGGCCATGCCCGGTGTGGATCAGGGTCACCCCGCCCAGCCCGGCCACCTGGCCTGTTCCCGTCTGGATATCCAGGATCAGGGCGGTTTTCTCGTCGATGCCCACCACGGTCAGGTCTGCGGGCAGCATTTCCATCAGCCGCGCAAACCGGCTCTGGCCCATGAAACAGCGGCTGGTGTCCAGCTCTTCGCCGCCGTCGTTATTGTTCCAATGCGGGATGAACACCAGCGGCAGCCCGTACAGGCCGAAGAAATCCAGGCCGGGCTTCCAGTGCAAGTCTTCGCCGACCTTGTAAATTTCGTAAACCGGCAGGGCAAAAGCGCTGATCGCAATCGTCGCTGCGCTGGCCAACACCAGGGCGGCCCCCAGGCGGTGGCGGGCCAGGAGCATCTGCCAGGCCAGGCTGTCCCGTAGCTGGCGGACGGCGTACGTCGGGCTGCCCGGCCCCATGAAAATCAGGTCGGCTTCCAGGAGCGGCGTCACCACCTCCGCCTCGTCCGGGCTGTAGGGCGTGCCGCGCTGGCGGGCGGGGATGACCGTTACCTGCGGCTGGTAGTTCTGCAAGCGCTGCTTGAGAAATTCGCCCACCCGCCCGATCACCTGGGCAGAGTTTAATTCGAACCCGGCCGGGGTTTCCAGCAGGGCCAGGTGCGGCGCGCTCGGCAGTTGGCGCAGGATGAGATCAAATACCTTGCGCCCGCTGGGGGAGGTTTCTCCAGAACCAAACAGCGCCACTGGCCCGGGAAGTACATCGATAGATTGTCTGCGTCCATCTGTGGTTAACAAGTTCACTCCTGACCCGCCTGGTAGCGCTTACGAATATTCGGCACCAGGTATTCGTTGAACGAGCGTTCGATATCATATTCCGGCGCCCAACCCCAATCGCGCCGGGCGTCGTTATCATTCAGACCGGCCGGCCAGCTATCGACGATCCCCTGGCGCTTCAAGTCCGGCTTAAAGGAGATTTCAGCGCCTGGAAACGCCTGGCAGACCCGCTCCTGGAATTCAGCCGCAGTCAGGCTGAAGCTGGTGACATTATAAACTCGCCGGGTCAGCTTCTCGACCGGGGCGGCAGCCAGGCGCAGCAGGGCGGTGACGGCATCGGGCATTGCCATGAAGGGGATGATCGCATCTTCGCGCACAAAACAGGCATAGGGCAGGGACTGCGCGGCGGCGTGGAGCATCTCCGGGCCATAGTCGCTGGTGCCGCCGCTCGGCACGGTATAGGCGCTGATCAGCCCAGGGAAGCGCACGCTGCGGAAATCGAGCATCACCGGACGGTCGGCGGCCAGTTGGCGGAAATATTCGCTGTAGTAGACGCCGAGCAGTTCGCAGTACAGCTTGTTGCAGCCGTACATCGTCACCGGGTAGTTCCACTCCCACTCGCGCACGTGCGGAAATTTGGCTTTGGTTTCCAGGTCAGGCATTCCATAGGCCGCGATCGAGCTGGGGAAGATGAACAGCACCGGCTCGCCGCGCCACTGCGATTGCTCGGAGGCCAGCTTGAACAGCCCCAGCGTGCCTTCGACGTTTACCTTATGGGCTGCCTCCGGGGTGAACTCGGCCCGGGTGGACAGCAGCGCCGCCAGGTGATAGATGATGGTGATCTCGTATTCGCTGACCAGCCGTGAGAGCAGGGTTTGGTCTAAAAGGTCGCCCTGAACGTGGGTCACCAGGCTGGCGTTTTCGGGCGCCAGCGGGCGCACATCCAGGGTGATCAATTCATGCGAGTCCTGCCTGGACAGGCTTTTGATCAATGCATCGCCAATTTCCCCTGCCGCCCCGGTTATCAATATCCCTTTTTTGCGCATCATCTCTCCTTATATTCTTCCATATAAATTTCACTCGTAACTCGTAACTCGTAACTCGTAACTCGTAACTCGTAACTCGTAACTCGTTACCACGTCACAAGTTACCAATCACGGTTCCCGCTTTTCCTTAATTTTACTTCACCTTGCAGAACCTATCCGAATTTATAGTACACTTTCAATATGACCCGCTATTTCCGGTTTTTGGTTTTGCTTGGGATGGCTGCGATTTTCGGGCTGGCCGGCTGCCTGGCCCCGCAGCCGGGGGCTGCTTTCCCGACTGAGACGCCCCTGCCGCCTACCACGACCCCCACTGCAACCATCGTCTGGTTTCCGCCCACGCCGACCATCACCCCCTTAGCCACCGGGCCAGGGCCAGCGCTGCCTGCCCCGGACGCCAGCCCGGTCCCCGGCGAGCTCCTGCTCGACGACGATTTCAGCGATCCTGCTGGCTGGTCGACCGGGCGGACCGGCTCTGGGGGAATTGCTTATGGCAGCGATGAGCTCACCCTGGCGATCAACCGCCCCAACGGCTACCTGTACAGCCTGCGCCAGGGCGCAAAGTTTGGAGATTTCTACCTCGAGATCACCGCCAACCCGACCATCTGCCGCGGGGACGATGAATATGGCCTTCTCCTCCGCGTCTCCCCCGGCCTGGATTTCTACCGCTTCTCGCTGACCTGTGACGGCCAGGCCCGGGTGGATAAGCTGTTCCAGGGCAAGGCCTCCTCCCCCCAAGGGTTGACCCCCAGCGGGGCAGCCCCGCGCGGCGCCCCAAGCCAATCCAGGCTGGCTGTGCAAGCCAAAGGGAAAGTACTGAGTTTTTACATTAACGGCGAATACCAGTTCAGCGTTCGCGACCCATCGCTCGCAGTGGGTGGTCTAGGCGTTTTCGCCCGCGCCGCTGGCGAAGATGCTGTCACGGTGAATTTCTCCGATCTACAAATCTACCAACCCACTCCGTAGGGGCGAATGCGGCAGGGCGAATGCCATTCGCCCCTACGTCTGGCGATCCAGATAATTTACCGGCGCCTGCGGCTTCTCATTCACAATGAGCTGGAACACATCCGGGCGGGCATAGTGACCGGTCACGTCAAAATCAAATTTGCTCCGCGCAATCTCAGTCCTATCCAAATCGGCGTACAAAATACCTTCCTGGTCGAAGAGCGGGCCAGCCAGCGTTTCTCCCAAGGGCGAGATGATCGCGCTCCCGCCGCGGCACATGATTTCCGGTCCGTCAGCCAACGCTTCCACACCTGCCAGGTCCGCCGGGTACATGGACCTGGTCACAAACTGGTTGCAGCCCAGCACAAAACAGCGTCCTTCACAGGCGATATGGCGTAAAGTCGCCTGCCACGTATCCCGCGAATCGGCGGTCGGCGCCAGGTAGAGTTCGACCCCTTTGCCGTATAAGGCCATGCGCGCCAAAGGCATATAATTTTCCCAACAAATCAGCCCCCCTATCTTCCCGAACTCCGTATCCACTACGGTCAGGGTGCTGCCATCGCCTTCGCCCCAAATCAGGCGCTCGGCTGCGGTTGGCTTGAGCTTGCGGTGCTTGCCGATCAATTCCCCGTCGGGGTTGAAGTAGAGCAGCGTGCAGTACAACGTTCCCTGGCTGAACTGGCTGTCGCGCTCGATCACCCCGATGGCCAGGTAGGCTTTGGCCTGCCGCGCCGCGGCTCCCAAAGCCGTGCACGCCGGACCAGGCACATCGACGGCGTTTTCCCAGTACGCCTGCCAGGTTTGCCGCCCTGCCTGGCTGCGGCTGCCCACCACCGTGCCAAACGTCAGGCCGCGCGGGTATGCCGGGATGAACGCCTCCGGGAAAAGGATCACCTGGGCGCCCTGCCCGGCAGCCTCCTGGGTTAATCGACAGGCCTTTTCAAGGCTGGCCTCGCGGTTGAACAGCACCGGCGCAGCCTGGACTACAGCAGTTTTCACCTTCATTATCAGTCTCCTTTCATGCGTTCAAGCAGTTGCCTGATCCGGAAAGCCTCATTTAGATGGACAATGTTGTGTCGGGTAGCTGGCATCAGCAGCAATCCGGCAACTGTCCGCTTGCTCCAATAATCCAGCAGATCGCCGGCCTCCGAGACCACCGCTGCCTCAGCCGCAATCTGCTGCAGGCGGGCAGGATCGACTTTCAAATTCAGATCCTGCGGTTGTAAATTCCCGACGATTTCGCGGGTCCGCTGCCCCACCGAAGATCGGTAAGCCCGCAGTTCATCCACATCGATCGTTCCGCTGAGCTGAGAAATGTCTTCTTTCGCCATAGCATTCCCCGTATCGCGCCGGCTTAGATTCCATCCGATCGAGCCAATTATTCCCTGAGAGTACTTGTGGGCTGCCAGCCACCAACAGGTTCATGGCCACATCTTCAATGCGAGCCAGATGCCAGATCAGCCAGGCAATCGAATGATCATTACCTACAGGAACACAGCGGATTTTCTGGTAGTCCATACCAGCAAAAATTTCATCTTCATAGGACCACCGGACTGGCCGTGCGATATCTGCCGAATGAAGCATGGCATGTTGGATAAAAAACAGCTCTATGGCTTTATCGAACTGTTCTGCATCCCCCAGCCGCTCCCTCAGCTCAGTCTGCCGCTGATTTAAAGACTTGCGCTCGAGTTCAGACATGTTAGTCCTTTTCAGCGGTGACGAACCAGTTATGGGGCATGTTCGCCATTTCAGTCGGGATCACGGGCAAACGCCAACGGCCATGGTTTGCTTCCGGCTGCCCCGCCTGGGTCAGGGAGGCTCTGCAGCCATGCTCGGCCAGGAATCCCACCGGGTCATCCAGTGTCCCGATCCATGGCGCCCCCGCGGCAGCCTGCATCTCGATCCACGCCTTGGTGTAAGGCGAAGTCAAAGTGAGGCTGTTAATCACGTCAAATCCCAGCCAGCTGCCCGGCGCAGCCAGGTCGGCGGCTGCGGCCAGGAGACTTTGCCCTAGCTCACCTGGCAGGTAAAACAGAAAGCCCTCAAACAACCAGATCGAGGGCTGCTCCGCCCGGTAACCGGCTCGAAGAATTTTTTCTTCCCAAGCAGCGCTCAAATCCACTTCAACGGCCTGGCGCAGGCAAACCGGCTGCGCTCCAGCAGCATTCAGGATCTGGGCCTTGTACTGCAGTATCTGCGGCTGGTCCAGCTCGAAAAGTTGGGTTTCCACAGGCCACTCCAGGCGAAAAGCGCGCGTATCCAGGCCGGCTGCCATTAACACAACCTGCCGGATCGCTCTTTCTCCTGCGATCCGCATCAAAAAATCGTCAAAATAGCGAGTTCGCAGCACAATTGGCGCCGTGCTGTCTTCTGAGCGCTGTGCAATCCAGGCCTGGCCTGTTTCACCGGCCAGGGCGGCTGCCCAAGGGTCGTCAAACAAGCGGTCATCCCGGACGCTCTCCCTCGCCCGCACCGCTGCAGTCCAATAAGCGGTTGCTGCCAGCGATGCATCGGGACTGCTATGGGTCGTCATTTTCTTTTTTCCTTTTTTGATTAGAACGGGTTAGTCCCTGCATTAGCCGGATTGGAGATCGTCATCCATAAACAGGCGGGCATGCAGCTCAGCATAGCGGCCGTTTTGGGCCAGCAGGGCTGCATGAACACCCTGCTCCACAATCCTGCCGTCTTCGATCACATAAATACAATCCGCCCGCCGCACTGTGCTCAAGCGATGGGCGATAACGATGGCCGTGCGCTGGCTCAGCAGAACCTCCATCGCCTCCTGGATCAGCGCTTCGGTGACGCTGTCAATGTTGGCGGTTGCCTCGTCAAGGATCAGCACAGCCGGGTCGGCCAGGACAGCCCGGGCCAGGGAGATTAACTGGCGCTGCCCGACCGACAGGTTGGAGCCGCCTTCGAGCACCCGAGTTTGGTAGCCATCGGGTAAACTGGAAATAAATTCGTGGGCGCGGGCCAGCTTCGCCGCGGCGATGACTTGTTCATCGCTGGCTTCAGGCTTGCCAAAGCGGATATTATCGGCGAGCGAGCGTGACAACAAGAATGGATCTTGCGAAACCAGGCGCACCTGGCGGCGCAGCGACTCCTGGGTGACCCGGCGCACATCCCAGCCGTCGATCCGTATCGTGCCCTGGCTGGCATCGTAAAACCGGGCGGTCAGGTTGGCGATGGTCGTCTTGCCCGCTCCGGTTGCCCCCACCAGGGCAATCGTCTGGCCAGGTTGGATCGATAGGTTTATGTTGTGCAGCACCTCCGGAGAATCTTCCCGGTAGCGGAAGGAAACTTGCTCGAATTCCACCTCCCCCTGCACAGCAGGAAGCTCTATGGCCTCCGGGCTGTCGGCGACGCTGGGAACGGTATCGAGCAGCTTGAATACCTGCTCGCCGCCGGCCATTGCGGATTGCAGCGTCGTGTAAAGGCGGCTGAGCTCTTGAATTGGCTGGAAAAAGCGGTTGACATACGCCACAAATGCCACCAGCGTGCCAATCGTAACCACCCCACGGATGACCATCACCCCGCCAAATCCCAAGACAATCGCGGTGGCTAACATCCCCAAGAATTCGATGGTGGGCAGGAAGATGAACGACAGCGACATGGCATTGATGTAGGTATTCCGGTTCGCCAGGTTAACCTGTTGGAAGCGCTGCTGAGATGGCGTTTCCTGGGCGAAAGCCTGGATGGCGCGCACTCCGTTGATATCCTCAGCCAGGTTGCCGACCACAGCCGCGACCCGGGTGCGCGTCTCACGAAATGCCCGCCGCGCCTGGCGTGAAAACAGCCAGGTAGCCAGGAGCATCAATGGAATGACCGAAAAGGAGAGCAGGGCGAGAGTCGGGCTGAGCGAGAACATCACCACCATAATCCCGGTCAGGATCAGCACATCTCCAGCAAGGGTGATCACCCCCTCCGAAATCAGCTCATTGATCTCGGCCACGTCATTCATAACATGCGAAACCGTAACGCCGGCAATATGGGTGTCGTGGTAGCCGATGCCCAGGCGCTGCAGGTGGCGGAAAACTTCAGCGCGCAAGTTCCCCAAGACCCGCTGGCCGACCCAGGACAGCAGGTAGCGCTCGCCGCTGGTCCCCAGGTAGAGCAGGATATAAGCCGCGCCGATGGCCAGGGCAGTGCGCGCCAGGCCGGGTAAATCGGAATTGGTAATATCCTGATCGATGGCGATTTTCAGCAAATAAGGAATGGCCAGGGTGGCAAAAGTCTGGAGCAGCATCATCACAAAAGCCATCGCCATCCGCGCCCGATAAGGACGCAGATAGGACAGCATCCGCCCTAGAATAGGCCAGTTGAAAGCCGCGCCTTCGATGTCCTTGCTGCCGAAGTCCTCAAGGGCGCCGCGCGGCCCCATTCCCGTTGGCCCCGTCCCAATCGTGAAGCTCATGGCGTCGCCTCCTGCGGCCGGAGCTGCTGGTTATAGATCTCCAAATACAAGGGAGAAGTGTGCAGCAGCTCGCTGTGGGCGCCGCGTCCAACCACCTTGCCGCCATCCAAAACCAACACCAGGTCAGCCCGGCGCACCGTGCTCAAGCGGTGGGCGATCACAAACGTCGTGCGCCCCTGCATCAAGCGCATAAAGGCCTGCTGTATCAAATTCTCAGTCGCGGTGTCCACCGCGGCCGTGGCGTCATCCAGGATCAAGATGCGTGGGTCCATCAGCAGGGCGCGGGCAATCGCCAGGCGCTGCTTTTGACCGCCGGATAGGGTCACCCCTCGCTCACCGACGTGGGTGTCATAGCCTTGCGCCATCTGGCTGATAAACTCATGCGCCTGGGCTGCCTCAGCCGCGGCGACGATCTCAGCCTCGCTGGCGGAGGGCGCGCCCAAATGCAATATTCTCGCGCACGGTGCCGGCAAACAACACGGTTTCCTGCATCACGATCCCAATCTGGGTGCGCAGCGATTGAATAGTCACCTGGCGGATGTCATAACCGTCGATCGATACTCGCCCGGCGCTGGGATCGTAAAAGCGCGGGATCAGGCTGATCACAGTCGATTTTCCCGAGCCGGTCTTCCCCAGTAAGGCGATAATCTGGCCAGGCTGGGCTTCGAAGTCGACCTCCTTGAGCGCTCGCGCCATTTTTTGGTTTTTTCCATAGGTAAAGGAAACGCCTTCGAAGCGGACATGCCCTTGCAGCGGCGGCAGTGGAATGGCCCCGGGCGCGTCCTTGACATCGGGAACAGCATCCAGGATTTCAAAGATCCGCTCTGCCGAAGATGCTGCAATGGCGATCGCCGGGATAACCAACCCCAAACGCCGGATCGGCTCGACCAGCAGAGCCAGGTATGTGGTGAAGGCCACCAGCTCGCCCAGGCTGAGCTTGCCCAGGACAACCTGCGCCCCGCCGTACCAGATGATGAACACCGAACCCAGGTTTGCAATCAAGATCAGCAGAGGCGCTTGAATAGCTTGCAGCCGGGCAGCCTGGGAAGAGAGCCGAAACCAGGCGTCGTTTTCGACATCGAAATGTTCGATCTCAGCCTGTTCCTGCGCAAAGGCTTTCACCAGGCGGGCGCCGCGGCAGATTCTGCTCGACCACAGTGGTCAGAATTGCCAATTGCTTTTGGATCGCCAGCGAAAGCGGCCGAAAGCGCCGCCCAAAACGCAGCGCCTGAAAAATCAACAGCGGCATCATCAGCATCACCAGGGCTGCCAGGCGCGGCTGCATCCAGAACAGAATCACCGCCGTTCCACACAGCAGCAAGGCGCCCTCAAGCAGGCGCACCGTGGCCCGACCGGTGAGAAAGCGGACCCGTTCCACATCCTGGACAGCCCGGCTGAGCAGCTCCCCGGTCTCCGCCGAATCGTGAAATGAAAAAGAAAGCGAGGTTAGCTTGCTTTGGATCGTATTGCGCAGGTCATAAGCCACCCCCTGCGAGGCAGTCTCGGACCACTGCCCTTCCAGAAAAGAAAAGAAACCTTTGACCAGGGTAAGCGCCAACAGGCCTGCGATCGCCTTAACCAGCAAAAGGATATTTTGCGCTTCAATCCCCTGGTCGATGATCCAGCGGATGAACTGGGGCACCAGCAAGGCCAGGACCTCAATGACGATCACCGCCAGGTAGGCCCCCAGGGTGAGCTTCCAGTAAGGAAGTAAATAACGATAGCAACGCAGCAGGGCGGAACGCATCCTGCTTATTATACTTTTTAAACAAAGACCCCGGCTGACGCCGGGGTCGATTTGGGGAAGCGAGATGGCTATGGCGCTTTGAAATTGATCGCCCAGATACCCGAGCCGGGCTGTTTTTGGGTCTTCAACTCATACCAGTTCTGTGAATCAACGGTTTCGTAAACTGTGCTGGCTGGAGTGACCGTCTCGATCCAGGTCTGGCCAGGTTTGAGCGGGAAGGGGTTGCCCTGCGCATCGATAAAGCGGATTGGGCGAAGTTTTCCGGTCTCTTTTTCATAGGCGCCATTGGCGGTTGTCCAGAAAATTTCGTAGACCTGGCCGTCACGGAACAGCAAGGCCGGCGCTCGATCGATGTAACCGATATTGAGATCAAAAATTGTACTGGAAATGCGCTCGTGATCGGCAAACATGACAATTACGTTTTCGAAGGTAAGTGGCTCGTTGGTCAAGCGATCGCTGGCTTGCGTAAATGTTTTGGCGTCTGCGTTGTCCTGGTAGCGATGATAAGCGCCGCTGGCTGTGTCGTAGCGCCAGATGACTTGATTCTTGTAGCTAAAAGGCAGCCAGGCAGCCGATGCTGGCTTACCCCCAGCCGGGGCAGTCGCGGCAAAGCTCATTCCGGTCAGGGAATTTGCGTCGAGCGTCTTACCGGACGCCTTGGCCAGTTCTTCAAGCTTGGTGACAGGGATCATGGCGCTGTTGACATCGCTGCCCGCCTGACCATAAAAATTCGTGTATTGGGTCAGGTTAGCCAGGACACCTTGATAACCAGAGGCGATCACCAAAAAGCCATTATACAGCTTGCGAATCTTCTCGTATGCTACGCGGCCGGAACGAATCGGTCCGATAGCGGGTGCTGCCGCGAGCTGATCGCTTGCAGTCTGGTTGCCGTTGGCGCTGGCAGCTTCGACAGGATAATCGCCATAAAAGACCGCCAGAAAACGGGTCATACCTTCGCCGATATACAGCTCATAAACCAACGGCGCGTAGGAAAGACCAGCTTGAGGGCGAGCCGAGGCTGGGAAGTTGGAAATCGAGACCAGGGCCGGTGGAAGGGTAAGGTTTGCAGAGTCGCTGACAGGCAAACCAGTCAGTGGATTGAGGGCGGGTGGGACTGGGTTCGGGTTCGCCGCAGGGCCATTCGCAAGGGCAGACGGGGCGACCGCCAGGACAAGGGTCAAGACCAGTAAAAGCAACACAAATTTTCGGATCATAGGATTCTCCTGATATAACGATACATATCCTTAAGACGCATTCGCTTGACAAACGTGACGCAAAAACATGTCCGGCATAAAAAACGCGTAAAAACATTATAGCCCATGTTGATAGTTTTTGCAAGAAACAGCCCTTCTGCATTTTGCAAAATGCAGAAGGGCTGTTGCAATCAATCTTGAATGGGCGCTGGGCCGATCTAGCGCTTGAGAATTGTAAATGTAACCGTTTCCCCGTCGAACGCGGCGCTGGCAGTCGCCGCCTGAGTGCCAGGCTTGGCCGGCGGCTGAGTCAGGGTGAGCTCTACGGTCAACGTCTCACCCATAATGTATTCCTGCTGCGCCTGTATTGCCGCGCTCAACCCGGGGCTTGCCTGGACATATAAGCGGATCCGGTCCGCAATATCCAGCTCCGCCTGTTTGCGCAAATCTTGGACCCGGCGCACAAATTCGCGCGCCAGCCCTTCCTCAACCAGCTCGGGAGAAAGCTCGATCGACAACGCTGCCAGGTAGGCGCCTTCCGCGGCGACTACCAAACCCTGGCGGGCTTCGGCGCGAACTTCGACTTCATCTGGTTCAATCTCCAATTCCTGACCGTCGACATTCACCAAAACCGGCTGCCCGGCCAACAGCACCGGCCCAGCCTGGCTGGCATCCAGCGCCAGGATGGCCTGCCCGACCTTGGGGAACTGGCCTTTGTACTTCTGACCAAGCTGCTTGGGCAGCGGCTTCAAGGTATAGGAAACCGCCTCGCCTGCCGAGTGCAGCAGGCTGACCCGCTTGACGTTCAGCTCATCCGCCAGCAGATCGGCGAACCCTTCCAAGGCCTGTCCTTCTTCCTGGTTCGAAACCGAGAAGGCCACCTCAGCCAACGGTTGGCGCACTTTGATCTGAGCCTGGGCTCGGGCAGCATGTCCCAACGAAGCCAGCCTCATCACCAGGGCCATTCCCTTATTCATATTCTCATCTACGGCTGCCGGATCATAAACGGGCCAGGCGGCCAGATGGACCGATTCGGCAGCCTGCGGATCGACCGAACGCACCAGGTTCTGGTACAGCTCCTCTGCCAGGAAAGGCATGGTTGGCGCAAGCAGCTTGCTGATCGTTACCAACGCTTCGTACAAAGTCGCGTAAGCCGCCTGCTTGTCAGCGTCTGACTCGGATTTCCAGAATCTCCGCCGCGAGCGGCGCAGGTACCATTTCGATAAATCATCCACAAAAGCCTGCACAGGCCGGGTCGCGCCGGTTACATCATAGTTCTCGAGGGCCTCGGTTACGTCGCGAATCAGGGTATGCAGCTCGGAACGCAGCCAGCGATCCAGCCCACCCTCCTCATTTCCCCCTCTCGCGCCGGAAGTGGGCAGGGGCGTCCAATGATCCAGGTTCGCATAGGTCACAAAGAAAGAATACACATTCCACAAGGTCAGGGTGAAATTCCGCATCACCTCACCCACCAGCTCAACCGAGAACCGCCGCTCCTGTCCGGGAGGGCTGGCAGTATACAGGTACCAGCGGAAAGCATCCGCCCCCTGGGTATTAAGCACATCCCAGGGATCGACAATATTGCCGCGTGATTTGGACATTTTGAACCCGTCTGCATCCAAAATCAAACCGAGGCAGATTACATTTTTGAACGACGCTTGTTCGAAGAGCATCGTGCTGATCGCATGCAGCGAATAAAACCAACCGCGGGTCTGGTCGACTGCTTCACAGATGTAATCGGCCGGGTACTGTTCTTCAAAAAGCGCTTGATTTTCAAACGGGTAATGCCATTGGGCATAGGGCATCGACCCTGAGTCAAACCATACATCGATCAGCTCTGGCACACGCTGCATTGTAGAGTTGCACTTTGGACAAGCGAACTTAACCTCGTCCACGTATGGACGATGCAGATCCAAGTCGCTCATATCGCGACCGGTGTGCTCGGCGAGCTCAGCCACCGAGCCAATCGCGAGCTGGTGCTCGCATGCCTCACACTGCCACACCGGCAGCGGGGTGCCCCAATAGCGCTCACGCCCCAAGGCCCAATCGATATTATTTTCCAACCAGTTGCCGAAGCGCCCATTTTTGATGTGCTCAGGCACCCAGTTGATCTGTTGGTTGAACGCCACCAATTTTTCCTTGTACTGGCTGGTGCGGATGTACCAGGTGCCGCGCGCGTAGTACAGCAGCGGCGTGTCGCAGCGCCAGCAGAAGGGATAGGTATGCACGTAGCGTTCGGCTCGAAAAAGCAGTCCGCGCCGCTGTAGATCCTCGGTGATGAAGGGATCAGCATCCTTGACAAACTGGCCGCTCCACGGGCGGATTTCGGGCAAGAAAGTCCCATCATCGCCGATAGTAAGCAGCACTGGCAAGTCATAGTGTTGCGAGGCAAGCATGTCCTCAGCGCCAAAAGCCGGGGCTGTGTGCACCAGGCCGGTGCCATCTTCTGTGGTGACGTATTCCTCCAACACGACAAAGTATGCCGGCTTGTCAGGAGGCATAAAAGTGAACAATGGCTGGTATTTCAGTCCTTTGAGCTTTTTTCCTTTATAGCGCTCCAATATTTTGATTTCTTCAGCCCCAAAAACCTTACCAACCAACGCTTCCGCCACGATCAGCTTTTCAACGCCGCCATCGGCCAGCGCCCGTTCGACAGTGACGTAATCCACTTCGGGGTGAGCCGCCACTGCCACATTACCTGGCAGCGTCCATGGGGTGGTGGTCCACACCAGCAGCGAAGTCCCTGGGCTATCGACCAGCGGCATGCGCACAAACACCGACGGATCCTCAGCATCTCGATACCCCAGAGCAACCTCGTGATCAGAGAGCGGTGTTCCGCAGCGCGGGCAGTAAGGCACCACCTTGTAACCCTGGTAGAGCAAGCCTTTATCCCATAATTTCTTCAGGATCCACCACACGCTCTCGACGTATTCATTATGATAGGTCACGTAGGCTGTGCTCAGGTCAACCCAGTAGCCCAGGCGATCGGTAAATCGTTCCCATTCCTGGATATATTCGAAGGCGGATTGGCGGCACAATTCGTTGAATCGCGCAATCCCAAAGGCTTCGATCTGGGCTTTGTTGGTGAAACCAAGCTGCTTTTCGACGCCAATTTCCACGGGCAGACCATGGGTATCCCAACCGCCGCGGCGGCTGACATGGTAGCCGCGCATCACTTTATAGCGAGGAAAGACATCCTTGAAGGCGCGCGCCAGGGCATGATGCACGCCAGGTTTGCCGTTAGCCGTCGGCGGCCCTTCATAAAACACGTATTCCGGGGCGCCATCTTTGCGCTGGCTGGATTTCTCGAAGATGTGGTGTGATTTCCAAAAACGCAGCACACCTTCTTCGAGCAGGGTTGGATTGAGCTTGCTGGAAACTGGCTTGAACATAATACACCTCGTTGCTACAAATATCTCGCCATGATCAGGGACGAAAATAAAAAAATCTCGCCCTGGTCAGGGACGAGATTTTGACTCCCGCGGTACCACCCTGGTTTCTGCCTTGCAGCAGACACCTTATTGAGTACAAACATACTCACGCTATTGATAACGAGGAACGACCCCGGCTTTCTTACTGGAAATTAATCGTTCAGATTGCTGCTCCGGAAGGATTTTCGGCTGACTAATCTCCCCGGCTCACACCACTTCCGGGGTCGCTGGCAGATGAATTTCAACCTACTCGTTTCCATCGATGCATTTCGGTTTGTTAATATAACGAACGAACTCAAATTATGCCACGAATATCCAGGCGCGTAAAGGGATGATTTCAAAAAATTAATAGCTGGTGACCTCCCGCTGCAAAACGCCCTTGACCAGCATTAACACCAGAAACGAGAATGCCACCAGGATCACAGACAGGGTGATGGCTACATCCAGGTTAAGCTCGAAACCAAGATAAATTGCCAGGGGCATCGTTTGCGTACGCCCGGGGAAATTTCCAGCAAAGATGATCGTTGCCCCAAACTCCCCCATGGCGCGCGCCCAGGTCATCACGCTCCCCCCGAGCAAGGAAGCCCAGGCCAGTGGTACGATCACAAAGCGGAAAGCCTGCCACGGGTTAGCGCCATCCAATCCCGCAGCCTGCTCAAGCTCCCAGTCGATAGTCGCAAACCCCAACCGGGCGGACTTGATATAAAAAGGGGCGGCAATGAAAATTTGGGCCATGATCACGGCGGTGGTGGTAAAGGCAATGTCGATACCCAGGCCAGATAGGATACCGCCGAACAAACCGCGCCGCCCGAAAGCCACAAGCAAGGCGACCCCGGCTACAGCCGGCGGCAGGACGATGGGTAGATCCACCAGGGTATCGATCAAACGCTGCCAGCGAAAAGCGCCACGCGCCAGCCCGTAAGCCAGGGGCGTGCCCAGGATGACTGTGACCAGGGTCGCAGTCAGGCTGGTGACCAGGCTTAACCCAATTGCCAGCAAAACCTGCGGCGCCTGCAGGTTGGCCGCCAGCCGGGCTGGTGCAGTTCGCAATAACAGCGCCGCCAGGGGCAAGACAATAAATGCCAGCATCGGCAGGCTGAGCAGTTGTATCAGCAGGATGTGGCGCGGCTTTGGCCGGTGGGTTTTTTCTTCGTTAATGAATTGGGTCATCATTTCAATTCATTTTTCCATAGTATGGATCGATCAAAGTTTTTTCAGCGCACCATTTTGAATCCATAGCGAGCCAGCAGCTCCTGACCGGCCGTTGAGAGTGCATAATCCACGAATCCGCGCGCCAACACCGCTTGCCGGCTGTCCGCCACAGGGGCGATAGAATACAGCACGTTGACGTTAAGCCTATCGGGAATCTGGATTACGTCCACCTGCTGATCGGGTTGAGATATCAAATCGCTGGCGTAGACGATCCCGGCATCCGCTTCGCCCAAGGCTACTTTTGTCAGCACCGAGCGCACATTTTCTTCGTACGAAACCACATTCTTGAGCACTTCCTCTTTGAAGGACGAGCCGAATTCCGGCAGTTTCGAGGCATTATCCAGGAATTCCAGGCTGTATTTGCCGACCGGCACAGCTTTGTCGGCCAGGACCAGTTTTAACCCTGGGCCTGCCAGATCCTGCAATTGATTTAGCTTACCATCGTCAGGCTTGGCGGTAATCACCACCAACTTGTTCCCCAAAAGAGGCTGTGGGTCTCCCTCGGCCACCCGCCCAGCCTTTACGGCAGCGTCCATCTGCGCCTGGTTCGCGCTGGCGAACACATCCGCTGGAGCGCCCTGGGCGAGCTGCTCGGCGAGCTGCTGCGAACCGCCGAAATTAAAGACCAACTTTGCCCCAGGGTTTTGAGCCTCGAATTGTTTTCCAAGCTCGCCGAATGCCTCGGCTAAGGAGGCCGCAGCAAATACAGTTATAGATTGACCAGCCGCAGCCCGGGCTTCCGCTGAAACCGCTTCAGGTGGCCCGGCTGACGAGCCGCACGCAGATACAATCACACAGAACATGAGGTAGACCACAAATAAACGGTAGGGCATCTTTGGACTCCTTCTCAAGATGGAAGATCGGCTACTGCTGGTGGCAGAGCAGTATGACAGCCTTCCAACCAGGTTAAGATGGAGTGGAGCTGGCTGATGCGCAGCTCAAGACCCAGGCGGTTGAACACTTGACCGGCAGGAAGCTCTTCCATC
The DNA here is from genome assembly GCA_963770655.1 of uncultured Chloroflexia bacterium. Taxonomy (GTDB): domain Bacteria; phylum Chloroflexota; class Anaerolineae; order Anaerolineales; family UBA4823; genus CAZAGA01. The sequence continues at coordinate 15,948 of CAVYQO010000002.1, forward strand.
TTGGCGTTTAATCGTTTCAAACCTGCCTGGGTTTTGGCAATTTGAGTATCGATTAAACCATGCGCTTGAAGAGGATTAATGCTGTTGACAAAATATAGACGAGTGGTAAATTCAACCCGGATGGCGCGCACGCTGTCATGCGTTGGGGTATCGAGCCATGTCTGAAACCGCTGCCGGCCAGCAGGCGTCAGATGAAATTGACGGCGGGAGGGACGCTTTTCCTGATCCTGGAGAATCTCGCCGACAAACCCTTGGGATTGCAAGCGGTTGAGGATATTGTAAGTCTGGCTGAGGCTGATATGCCAAACCTGGCTAAGATCCGCTTCTAGACGCCGAAAAAGGTTATAACCATGATCGGGATGAATAGCCAGTAAACCCAAGAGTGCATATTCCGGTGAAAGCGGGCCGGTGTAAGCGGTTTCCGAGGCGATCGATGACATACTCACTGAGTGAGTATATACGATATAGATGAATTGTCAAGAAGATTTGAAAGTTACCTTGCCAGCTATTCCCTCTTTAAAATCACTACCTGACGTTGGACCGGTTTGACTTGATCGCGTTTGAATTCAAACTCCTCAGCCGCAATCGCTTTCCAACCCTCAGGAATAGCTGGTTCTTTGCTGAACAGGATGATGTAATCTGCAGCTTCCAGAGCCTCGTCGGGTCCGCTTGAGCGATCTCTTCCGGGGCCGCTGCAGCTTTGGCCAGCCTTTCGTAATATCGCCTTCATCGGCAACCAAGATTTGACAATCCGCCTCTCTGCGCATGCAGCTAGCCTGCAGAAAGAAATGCAGTGCGAATGCGTTCCAATGATCGTTTTCGCCGTACATCACGAGGTTAAGATTTTTTCGACCGGAGGTGTCCAGGCGATCGGCTATAAATTGATAAGCCTCATTTACTGCGGTATTGGTGTTTTCATAAGCAAAGTTCAGCCGGTCAGGCAGGGAGTAATGATTGAACATGCCCAGCAGGATCAGTGCGATCAGAAAACTTGCTGCAGTCACTGTCTGCAGTTTTGCACTCTTAATCAGGGTCAGGAGTTCGGCTGCCCCGCTCGCAGCAAGGATCCACAACGGCGGGAAGAGAACCATGCCAAACCTGGCAATATTATGCTCTCGGACAGAAAGCGCCAGGAGTGAAACCATAAAGAATATTGCATAAGGCACTGCGGCTGAAGGGATTTTCCGGCGTTTGATCCAAAAAGCTACTGCGACCGCCGCCAGCAGCACAAGCAGCCAACCGGATGGCTCGCTGAGCAATTGTTTCAGATAAAAAAAATGCTTATCGATCCAGCTAATATTCGCTGGCTGCTGCTGTACATCCGCGTAAGCCTTCAGCCAGCGCCATTGACCCAGGACGACCAACCAAACCAATAAGAAGACCCCGACGGGCAGCCAGCCAAGGATTAGTTGCCATAAGCGACCCTTGAACTGCCTGGTTAAAAAGAAAAGAGTGCTGATCGCCAGCGCCGCCATAACAAATAAACCATGGCTGTAACGGGTCATAAAACACAACAGGGCTAGCAGTGCTGTCAGGAAAAAATTTACCCAGGATGGTTTTTCCAACGATTTCACGAAGAAATACAGCGACGCCATAGCCAACAGAATCGCTGTCAACTCCAACATCGAAAGCGCGGCGTTGACCACATGCTGATCGTCAGCAATCAGGAAGAGGGTCGGCAGCAGATAGAGAAGTGGATGAATATCTGGAAACGCTTGTTTAGCGGAGAACCATAAAAGCAATCCAAACAAAAAATAACAAAAGGCAGCGAATAACCTGGCTGTGGTCACGCTTGGTCCCACCACCCCAAACCAGGCCCCCAGCAGATACCCGTAGAATGGCGGGTACCAATCCGGTTTGATCGTTTCCGCCCAAAAATCGGAAAAGGAGCCGCGTTTCACAGCAGAGAGTATATCCAGGCCGCGATTCGCGTGGACCGATTCATCCCGATCCATTTGAAATTCTTGGAAAGCGTGCACCTGAAAACCGATCCACGCGGCTGAAACTGCCATTAATAAAACGGCGATTATAAAGGAGGAAATCAATAACCGCTGGCGTGCTTGAGGCGTCATAGGGTGATCAGGTCACGAATAACTTAATTTATCTTGTATACCCGGGCATATTCAATCCCGTCGATCCAGAAAGATTTTTCTGGGGTTTTATCTCGTAGATAATCAAGCAGGAGCGGGGGAATATCTCTTTGCCATTGGTGGATGTAAATAACCACATAATCGGCAGCTTTGAAACGCTCCATATCCTCCGACCGCTCGCCAAAATCTGGGCCGATGTAATACGTATTGCCATTAAAAAGATAGGAAAATGAGCCGCGTGAATACCAGGCATACACATTTAATTTGTCTGCATTCGGCTTGTCATTTAAGTAACGCGCCGCCTGGTCAATTCCTTCGCCCCATCCGATTTGCATCACCTGGGGAGCTTTCCGCGCCCCTCCCATCAGCGGATTGTAATAGCTAAAGTAATACGGAAAAGTACTCAGCGCAAGATAAACTTGGACCCCAACCACCACGGCAAGCATCAGGTAAACTCCCCATCTGGCGAGGCTGGTCTTTGCCTTCTCCAGTAAGAGATAGGCCAGGAACGCCCAGCCCATCCCGGCAATTAGATCGAGCGGCATGAATACCGGTAAGATGTAACGATCAAATTTTTTCAACCCCAAAGACATGACCAGGGTAAAAATAAATATAAATATCACCATGCCGCTGACCATCAGTCTGGCCAGGGAATCCTTAAACGGTTCTTTGCGGAAGATAAAACCCCACAGCGCCAACAGAAGTCCGGCGAGAACAACGGGCGTCGTCCGCCATAGGAAGTTTAACGGGTAAAAGTAAGCATACTTCAAGCCTAGATCCCCGCTGACGATGACATCTCCATCAAAAAAGATCGCCGCGGCATGCCCTTTCTCAGCGTATCCCTCCGCCTGCAGCAGGACATTTGAAATCGTTCCGATCGGGTCAACCCACATCGCCGGCCAAAGGGCGACATACACCAAACCGCCAATGACGCCCCAGGCGATCACCGGCCATAAATAACTCCACACATATTGAAACGACCACGCTTCCTTTTCTTCTCTCCGCCTCTGCCACAGAATCGTTAACGCAATCAAACCCACGGCCACACCTAAAATAAAACCGGGCGATTTGGTTAACCAGCACAACCCAGCGCTGGCCCCAGATATCAATAAATCCACGAGGCGTCTATCTTTCTGGTAGCCAAAGAAACTCACCAAAGACAAAAAGAGCAAGGTGCTCATCAAGCCATCCAGGTGAAGCAAGCGAGATAGCGCCAGGTGGAATGGATCGAAAGCGATGAACAGAAAACCAAGCAAAGCCGGTAGAAAGCCGATAATCCGCCGAACGTACAAAAATGCAATCACGATGGCGAGGGTGATCCCCAGTACAATAAATAACCTGGCCGTTTTTAGGACATCGATTGGCGGAACCTTAAAATATTTATTAAGGTAATAAATAAATCGGATGGTGGTGGTTTGACCTTCGCCGCTGCCGCGATATTCAGGATATTCACGAAGGAATGCAGCAGTCCCGGCCCACATGATGGTCACTCCAGGGTGTTCCTTCTGATAAGTGTGGGCGAAATCGCGCTGGGCGAGCGCCATGTAAAAATTGGCTGAGCGCATCAGCCAGGTCTCCTCATCCGGAGTCACAAACTGGTCCAACTTAAATGCCCGAGGTAAGAGCACCGCCAAAATAATCGCGACCAGGGCGATGATTTCCACCCACGTCTTGCTGGATTTTTTGCCTGCCAGTATGTCACCTGTCGGTGTGTCGCCTGTCGGTGTGTCACTCTGTCGGTGTGTCAGCTTCGGAATGGCCAGTTTGCATAGTGATATACTTTTCTCACAGGCTTATTAGATCAAAGATTAGCCCTGATACGATCGTTACAATTATAATCTGTATGAAGAATAGAGTTCGGCAGGCAGTTTGGTGGACAAGATGGTTTCTTCCCAGTTAATATTTCTCAAGCGGATCGTCCCAATCCTGGTTATTCTCGCCCTGGTAAGCTGCACTCTGCCGAGATCAGCGCCCAGCGCCACACCCATTAGCGAACAGCTTCGCGGCCAGCCGCCAACTGCCCCACAGGTAACAGTAATTCCCCGCCAGAACCGTCCAAATATTGTTTTGATCATTGCTGACGATCTCGATTTGCGTCTTGGAACGATTGCGACAATGCCCAACCTGCAAAAGCTGCTGGTTCAGCAAGGGTTGAGTTTTGATAATTTTTATGTAACCGATTCTATCTGCTGTCCATCTCGGTCAACTTTCTTGCGCGGCCAATACGTCCATAATCATGCTATCTATACGAATGTTTACCCTACGGGTGGATTCCAAAAGTTTTTCGAAGATGGTTTAGAAGCCTCAACCCTGGGCGTTTGGCTCCAACCTGCTGGCTACCGTACGGTGCTTCTAGGGAAATATCTTGAACGAATATCCGCTGAAATCCGACCGGTTGCACGTTCCTCCAGGGTGGTCTGAGTGGTACAGTCCAATCAAAGGCAAGCCATACTCAGGATTTGACTATGTCATGAATGAAAATGGACAGGAAGTAAACTATGGCGATGCTCCGCAAGATTATATAACCGATGTAATGACTCGCAAAACCTTGGATTTTATCCGCCGCACCAGCGCAGAATTGCAGCCATTTTTTGTCTATTACTCCACTTTTGCGCCGCACGAACCGCCCAAAGCTGCCTATCGCCATCGGGATCTATTCCAGGATGCCAGGGCGCCGCAGACGCCAGCCTTCAACGAGGCGGATGTCACTGATAAACCAAGCTGGATCCAGGGAGATCCATTGTTGACGGATGAAGAAATTGTAAAGCTCAATGAGCTTTATATTGAACGCCTGCAGTCGATGCAAGCAATCGATGAAATGATCCCTCAGCTCATCCAGGTGTTGGAAGAAACCGGGACGCTGGAAAATACTTATATCATCTTTACTTCCGATAATGGCTACCATCTCGGTCAGCATCGCCTTATAAACGGGAAAGGCACAGCCTATCTGGAAGATCTTCAAGTGCCGTTTGTAATCCGTGGCCCACAGGTTCCCCAGGGCGATTCGCTGCAGGGATATGTCACCGGCAATATTGATTTTGCCCCGACCATTGCAGATTTGGCGGGGATTATCCCGCCCGAATTTGTTGATGGCCGGTCCCTGGCCCCGTTATTGTCGAATAACCGGCCTGCGTTGGCGAACTGGCGAGATGGTCTTTTGTTCGAGTATTTTCGGGAAGAGAAGAGCAATAGCGATCAGGAATCCAGGGCGAATTACCAATGGATCCGCTATGACCCGAATGCTGCTTATGGTATTTACGAACCCATCGAGCGATCCATTGGGTTGCCTGTTGGTTTACTGATTTCTTATCAGGGGATTATTACCGCAGGACACAAATATGTGCGCTACGAAGACGGCACTGTCGAGCTGTATGATATCCAGGCAGATCCTTTTGAGCTGGAGAACATTGCCACAAAAGTGGATCCAATCCAATTAAATCATTTTTCAAACTGGCTGGACTTGTTAAGCGCCTGTTCGGGCCCAAGCTGTCGCGAGCTTGACCAAAAGCCATAACAAAGCAGCTAGCACAGACTGAGGTGGGCTCGACCACTTCATAAAAGAAAATGGATTACGATGGATTTTCCCACTCCGAGCGACCCGCGCTAGAAATTCATCGTCAACTGCCTGCGCTCGTCACAGCTTTCTGCAATTGCTCAAACGAAGACATCCAGGAAATGCGTTTGACGAACTCAGCCAGCGATTTGCTTTGGGCGCGGAGACTGCGGACAGCCGCTCCCACTGGATCCTCGCCGGCCGCCCCGCCACCCGGGCTATCGGCATAAGCGCCATGAAAGGCAAACCAGGCCTGGTTGAGCTTGCGGATATGATAACCATTCTCCCAAAACACCTCGCGGCGCTGTTCCATGTATTGTTCGGCTTCATCAACCTTGCCTTCTGCCAGTAAGCGATCTACTTCCACACGTGTTTGGCGCATTTCTGCATTAAAGTCGAATACTGGCGGCTGGCTTTCCTGAGCGCCGCGCTGCGGCTGGCTAACAGGCTCGTCTTTTGGGAGCAGTTCTGGGTAATATTTCTGGATTACAGCCCGACCGATCTCTTTACCTGCGATTGCTGCGCTGGTCTCGTTCATAGTGCGCAGCTCTGGTGTATCGATATAACTGATTCCCAGGGGGCGCAGCATCATAAAGTTATGCACCCACTCATGGGCAACAACTTCGCTTAACCAGTTTATACTGCTGGTTTCATCGACCATCGTGGGGTATAAGGCCATTCCCCCAATGCCCACCACCAGAGACGACATATCCAGGTTGCTCTCGACATTTCCTTCAAGATCGACCTGCTGTTCAAGAGGTAGATCGGGAATCAGAGGAATGAAAAGTTCTTGACGGATCGCATTACGCGGGCTGATTACCAGGCCCCAAGGAAGAGGCGTAGAATGATATAACACCGGAGGGATTGGCTGACCGCCGAGGGTCAAACCCAGCTCGCCGGCCACCTCACCGACTTGCTTTTGCAAAATAGCCTCCGCTAACGGGGCAACTTGGGCTCTCCGCTGGCGCTGTTCGGATAATTCCTGGCGAAGCTCCAAAGAGGCCGCCTGTGGATCACTGATATTCGGGTCTGCATAGATATCTTGGAGGCGAGCTTCGTTTGACTGGATTTCCCAGATTAATTTCAAATAGTCAAGCACGAACTGGTGACGTTGAGCTGCGCTCAAATAATTCTCGCTGCTCAAAGCCATCTGGCTGAGCTTTACCCCCAACGTGTCAAGTTCCCATTCGATGAAATCGAATTCCTTGTCACGGGTGAAGGCCCTGGCGCGTTCGGCGAGATCATCCGCGGTTTTACCTCCAGCGCCAAGCAGCAGCGCTGCCAGCACCAATAAGGCGGCTACCTCAATGATTTGTTTTAGAAAACCCATAAACCCTTTCACACGCGCAATTCTAACATGCACCTTCAAGCGCTGTCCTTAATGTGTTCTAATCCGAAACCATAGGGCGCCTCTGCGTGCGCCACAATTTCATTGCGTTATTCAGGCTCGTGCTATAATGATTCTGATAATTTATCGTAAATTCGACGAACGCAGGAAAACCTATGAATTTTCTAATTACTGGCGCGGCCGGTTTCTTGGGATCGAGCCTGGCCAATCACTTGGCGCGGGAGGGACACCAGGTGCGCGGGCTGGATGATTTGTCGGCCGGCGATGTGCAATCGCTGAACCCCGACGTGCTGTTCACCCGCGGGGATGTCAACGATCGCCCGAAATTGTGGACGTTGCTGCAAGATGTAGACTGTGTTTATCACCTGGCTGCGCGCGTTTCAGTGCCCGAATCAATCCTCTATCCCCGTGAGTATAACGCCGTGAACGTCGGTGGATCGGTCAGCTTGATGGAGGCCATGCGCGATGTAGGTGTACACCGCGTGGTATTCATCTCCTCCGGGGCTGTATATGGCAATCAGGAAACCCAACCCCTGCGCGAAAGCTCCCCACCGAACCCGCGCTCACCCTATGCAGTCTCAAAATTAGCAGCGGAATACTATGTGCGCACCATCGGCGACCTGTGGGGGATTGAGACAGTCTCCCTGCGCGTATTCAATGCCTACGGACCGGGTCAGCATCTGCCCGCTTCGCACCCACCTGTAATCCCTAATTATTTACGACAGGCAACTCGCGGCGGCACGCTGGTTATTCATGGGGATGGCGCTCAGACGCGTGATTATGTCTACCTCGATGATGTTGTCAGCGCAATGATGGCTGCAGCAACCGCCCCGAACGTCAATCACCTGGTGGTCAACATCGGCAGCGGGGCTGAAACCAGCCTGCGCGAATTGGTGCGCCTGGTAATCAATGTCAGCGGCGTGAATGCGGAAGTGATCACCAATCCCCGCACAGATGCGGGCGTCTCGCGGATGTGCGCTGATTTAAGCCTGGCCCGCGAGAAATTGGGTTATCAGCCTAGAATCGCCCTGGCCGAAGGATTGCGTTTGACGCTCGAGCGCGATGCGCGTTTCCGCCGCGACACACCCACCCGCCCTACCAGCCGTTGATAGAACCTTTGACCAGGCGCCCATTCGCCTTTTTTATCCGATAGGAGTCCATTATGCCAGTCAGCGCAGTTGTCGGTGCTCAATGGGGGGATGAAGCCAAGGGTAAATTTGTCGATATCTATTGCCAGGATGCTGCCATCGTAGCCCGGTTTAATGGCGGTGATAATGCCGGGCACACAGTTGTCAACCAGTATGGCACGTTCAAACTGCGCCTAACTCCCAATGGATTTTATAATCCCAACACGATTTGCATCATCGGACCAGGGGTAGTCGTCAACCTGGCTACATTATTAGCTGAAATCGAAATGATCGAAAATAGCGGCATCGAGCTGGCCAGTCGCCTCTGGGTTTCTCCACGCTGCCACCTGATTATGCCCTACCACCCGCTGCTGGAGTCGATTTACGAAGAGGCTAAAGGCAGCGCCCGTACGGGCACCACCAGGCGGGGGATTGGACCGGTGTATGCTGATAAAGTCAGCTATAACGGCATTCGCCTGGGCGACCTGGTCGATGAAGCGGTCTTTGCCGAAAAGCTGCGAGTCCAACTGGAAATCAAAAATAGAATATTTACTGCTTTTGGGGTTACCCCGCTCGATTTTTCAACGGTTTACCAGGAAAAACTTGCTCAATTCTCCCGCGTGCACAGCCTGGTGCGCGAACCTTTTGGGATCATTCAGAGTGCGCTGCAGCGCGGCGACAATATTCTCCTTGAAGGAGCCCAGGCGGCCCTGCTGGATAATGTCTGGGGCACTTATCCCTTTGTAACCGCCTCAAACACACTGGCAGGCGGTTCGGCGGCGGGGTTGGGTCTGGCTCCGAAATGGATCAACAATGTAGTCGGGATCGCCAAGGCTTATACAACCCGAGTCGGGGCTGGGCCGATGCCCACTGAGCTATTCGACGCCAATGGGCAAATACTGCTGAATGAAGGCCAGGAATTCGGCACAGTGACCGGGAGGCCGCGCCGCTGCGGCTGGTTCGATGCCGCCTTGGTGCGTTTCACTGCCCAGTTGAACGGTATGACCAGCCTGGCTCTGACCAAGCTGGATGTGCTCGATAACCTGCCGGTGATCAAAATATGCGTGGGATATCGCAGTGAACAAGAACCGGATCGACTGCAAGAATATTGGGAAGGCGATGCCAATTGGTTGGGAAGGATCGAACCAGTTTATATTGAGCTGGAAGGCTGGCAGCAGTCCACCCGATTGATTCGAGATTTTTCCCGCCTGCCCCAGCAAGCCCAGGCTTATGTCCACAAGGTAGAAGAATTGGTAGACGTGCCGATCAGCGCTGTCTCCGTCGGCCCCAGCCGAGAAGAAACAATCTGGCAGTAGAAGTTCGCCTGTGTGCGCCTTTATCGTAAAATTTCTTCTGCTAACCGCTTCGCCCGATGTGGAGCATCACCGGTATGCTGGCTGGCGTCCATCAACAATTGAATTTCCCCTGCCGATAAATAGCGTTGAATGAATTCATCGCCAGCAAGAAGATCGCTCAATGGGTTATCCTCACCAGTGTGCAATGCCGACCAGGCTACCATTGCATGTACACGTAAGCGCTCGTGCAGCGCTTGACGATCACCCCCGCGCTTGCTGGCTGCCATTAAAACGCGTTCTGTGGCTGCAAACGGAGCGTAGATCTCAAAGTTGCGCCGGATGGCCGCTTCGTTCACCTCCAATCCACGAAGTATCCGGCTGGCGGTCCCCAAGATTTCGTCAGTGATTAAGAATGCCTCGGGAAGCAGCGTGCGGCGGTTGGCTGAGTCGTCAAGGGTGCGTTCCAGCAGCGAGTGAGCCGCGTTGTCCCAGGCCAGGCGCGGCAGACCGGCAAGCTGGCGCGCCAGCGAATCAATCTTTTCAGCATTAATTGGGTTCCGCTTGAACGGCATGGCTGAAGAACCAACTTGCTGGGCTCGGAATGGTTCGCTCAGCTCGCCGACCGGCGGCGATTGTAAAAAGCGTAAATCAAATGCAAATTTGTATAATGAGCTGCCCAACCCGGCCAGAGCGCTTACCACCTGGTAATCCTGCTTACGCGGATACACCTGGTTGGCAATTGGAAAGAAAGGCAGACCCAAACGAGAAGAGAGGCGCGCTTCAAACTCAGCAACTTTTTCGGAACCGCCGAGCAATTCGGCGTAAGCTGCGCCCGTGCCGACTGCACCTTTGAACCCCTTGCCTTTCAAATCCCGCCGCGCCCGGCTGATTTGCTCGCGGTCGATCAGCAGATCCTGGGCATACACCGCCAGGCGATACCCCAATGTGGAAGGCTCGGCTGGCTGCAAATGGGTGAAGGCAATCAAGGGCAGCTCAGCATAAGCCAGGATTTTCTCGGCAAATAGCCCGAGCAGCTCATCCAGCCGGTCCATAATTAATTCAAGACCCTGGCGGATGCGCAGCGCATCCGCATTGTCCTCGATATCCATCGAGGTCGCTCCCAGGTGCAGAATCGGCCCACCGATAGGCGCTTGCTCGGCAAAGGTCTTCAATTCTGCCATCAAATCATGCTGGATGCTGGCTTCGATTTCCAACGCGCGCGGGACATCCACTTGATCGCTGTGCAAGCGCAAATCAGCCGCCTGCTCAACGCTCACCAGGCCGTACTCGCTCTGAACCTCAGCCAGCGCGACCCATAAATTACGCCAGTTGCGGCGCTTTTCGGCTTCGCTCCATAGCTGGCGCATTTGCAAGCTGGCGTAGCGCCAGGAGAAAGGGGATTGATAAATCGTGAAGTCCATCTGAATAAATTATATCGTATGGCATGCACCGCATGTGCCACGACCTCTCAGTGCACCCCTACGATATAATATCCCCCATGTCTTCCTCCGGTCAGCCCTGGTCCCCCGTCCGCGGTTTCTTCGCCCGCCCGGCCTTGAGCGTTGCCCGGGCATTGTTGGGCGCTCGCCTGGTACGGCTCGAAAATGGTCAGCGCCTGGCCGGATTGATCCTTGAAACCGAAGCCTATTCAGGCGAGGACGACCAAGGCTGCCACTGCCGGATCGGTCGCACCCCGCGCAACCAGATGATGTATGGGCCGCCTGGGCATGCCTATGTTTACTTCACCTATGGCATGCACTGGTGCCTGAACTTCGTAGTCGAGGCAGATGGTTTTCCAGCGGCGGTATTGATCCGCGCCATCCAGCCAGTCGAAGGAATTGAACAAATCGCCGCTCGGCGGGCAGGAGTCCAGCCCGCAGCCTGGTGCAATGGCCCCGCAAAGCTGACCAGAGCGCTCAATATCGACAAGGCGTTTAATGGCATCGATCTTTGCGCCGCCGATTCGCTCTTGTTCCTCGAGCCAGGCCAGCCAATACCGGTTGCGCAAATCGAGACCACCCCCCGCATCGGGTTGAATAACGTCCCTGAACCCTGGAAGAGCATCCCCTGGCGCTTTCATGTTTTACCCGCCGCAACGAAAACCTCTGACATCGGGTTAACGATAAAGATTACCAATTTTCGCCTGGCTGAAATTATCTATTCTTGGAGCCACAAATGCCTTATCGATCGATCGTGCTGGTGAAGCAAGTCCCCGATACTCGCAATGTAACGGGTGAGGTGATGACCCCTGACGGGACAATGAACCGCTCGGCTCTGCCAGCGATCTTCAATCCGGAAGATTTGCATGCCATGGAGATGGCGCTGCAGGTCAAAGAGCGACACGGCGGCGAGGTGACAGTCTTGACTATGGGACCATTACAGGCCACAGCCGTGCTGCGCGAAGCGCTTTATCGCGGCGCCGACCAGGTGATCTTGGTCACAGACCGCAAATTCGCCGGGGCTGACACCCAGGCCACCTCCTACACCCTGGCAAAAGCCGTCGCGAAAGCCGGGTCTTTTGACCTGGTTTTTTGTGGCCGCCAGGCAATTGACGGCGATACAGCGCAAGTCGGGCCGCAGGTTGCCGAAAAGCTCGGCTTACCTCAAATTACTTATGCCGAGTCCATTGTCGAGCTAGCGGAGAGCGAAATCGTCGTGAAACGCGCCTTCGAACAGGGCGCCGAGTTGGTCAAATGCCGCCTGCCCGCCCTACTTACCGTGGTCGCTTCAGCTAACCAACCGCGCCCAGCCTCTGCCCGCAAACGCATCCAATTTAAGTTGGCAGCCGCGCCGAGCGAATATCCGCTGTTGCTCAAGAAATACCCTGAATTTGGTGAGCTTGACGAGTTGGAGAGCTACCTGGCTGCACATCATCTGAAAATTACAGTTTGGTCCGCGGCCGATTTAGATATCGATGAAACCCAAATCGGTTTGGCTGGCTCGCCGACCCAGGTTTATAAAGTGAATTTCGTCGTTTTGGAAAGCACCGAGAGCAAGGAGATCCCAGCGGATTACGCCGGGATCCAGGCTTTGATCCAGGAGCTGATCAAAGAGTATATCGTTGGTTAGCTCGTCTGGACCTATTACAAATTTTTTCCATTACCAGTCATCCAGCCGGATGATCAGAAAGGTATCACAGCGCATGAGCAACGCACGTAATGTATGGGTATTTATCGAGCAAGATGAAGGCGTTATCGCCCCGGTTAGCCTGGAACTGCTCGCCAAAGGTCAGGAATTGGCCCAAATCTTAGGGGGGGAAGTCTGGGCTTTGCTGGCTGGTTGGGGAATAAGCGTGTTAGCAGATTCGCTCATCCAGTCCGGCGCGGATAGGGTGCTTATTGCAGATCACCCAGAGCTGGAACTATACCGCACCCTGCCCTATACCCGCTTCCTCGCCGACCTGGCTCGCCAGCGCCATCCGGACATTTTCTTAATTGGGGCGACGCCAAACGGGCGCGACCTCGCCCCACGCCTCGCTGTCAGCCTTGAAGGTTGGTCTTACCGCCGACTGCACCGATTTACAGATCGGCGATTACACCATCAAGAAAGAAAACCGCACGGTTAAAGGCTTGCTTTACCAGATTCGCCCCGCGTTCGGCGGCAACTTGATCGCCACGATCGTCAACCCTAATACCCGCCCGCAGATGGCAACGGTTCGTCCAGGTGTGATGCGTGTAAACCTGCCTGATCCGGCCCGGCAGGGTACGGTCGAGATGATCGATGCACACTTTGATCCGGACGACTTCGCCCTGCAGGTGCTCAGCCGGGAAGTACGTGAAGCCAGTGTGCATCTTGGAGATGCGCCAGTGGTTGTGGCTGGCGGCGGTGGGGTCAGGACCCGCGAAGAATTCGAGCTGATCGAGGAGCTGGCGCATTTGTTAGGCGGCGAGGTGGGCGCCTCCCGCGCCGCAGTCGATGCCGGGTTGGTTTCGCGTGAACACCAGGTGGGCCAGACAGGTATAACCGTACGACCCCGCCTATATATCGCCGCCGGGATCTCAGGCGCCATTCAGCACCGCGCCGGCATGGATCAATCCAATAAAATTATTGCCATCAACACCGACCCAAACGCTCCAATCTTCCAGGTAGCGCATTACAAAATAGTCGGTGATGCAGCCGAAGTCTTACCGATGTTAATCAAAGCTCTGAAAGAGAAAACCAAATGAGCGGCCCTGCACCTACCCCCGTAAATTTTTATCTGGATAATTCAGATCTAAGCTTCCGTCTGCAGCAGGTGGACTTGCAAGAGGTTATTGCAGTTAAAGAAAAAGGTTACTCATTTCATTCGCAATACCCGACCGCGCCGCGCAGTTATCCCGATGCCATCGAGAATTACAGTTTGATGCTGGAGGTCCTGGGCGATATCTGCGCCAACGTCATCGCCCCCCTGGCGCCGGCTGCTGACGAGGAAGGCGCCCACTTCGAGAACGGTCAGGTTAGCTATGCTCGATCTACGGGCATCGCCCTGGAAGCGTTGCGCCAGGCGGAATTGATGGGCGCCATGCTGCCCTGGGAATTTGGAGGGTTGAACCTTCCGGAGACCGTGTATTCGATGATGGTCGAAATGATCAGCCGCGCCGAGGCCGGCTTGATGACCATTTTCGGCTTGCAAGAAATTGCTGCATCGATCAACGAATTTGCAGATGAAGAAGTTAAACAGCGCGTTTTGCCCCGCTTTTCCAGAGGCGAGGTCACTGGGGCGATGGTATTGACCGAGCCTGACGCTGGCTCTGATCTTGGAGCAGTCCAGACCAAAGCTCATTTCGACGAAGCCGCAGGAACCTGGCGCATCCATGGCGTCAAGCGCTTTATCACCAATGGCTGCGCCGATATCCAGCTTGTCCTGGCTCGTTCGGAAGAAGGTTCGAGCGATGCCCGCGGTCTATCCCTTTTCCTGCTCGAGCGTGATGAAACTGTCCGCATCCGCCGCATAGAGAACAAGATGGGTTTACACGCCTCCCCCACCTGCGAAATCCAATACAATGGCACACCGGCTTACCTGGTCGGTAAACGCCGTTTTGGATTGCTGCGCTATGCCATGGCGCTGATGAACGGCGCACGCCTGGCTGTCGGCGCTCAAGCAATTGGCATTGCCGAGGCTGCCTATCGTGAGGCCTACCGCTATGCCAGCGCTCGAATCCAGTTTGGCAAGCCTCTGCGCGAGCTGCCCGCAGTCGCCCGGATGCTGCTTTCGATGAAAGGCGAGATCGAAGCCGGACGAGCATTGCTGTTCGAGACCGGACGTTGGGTGGACTCACTCAAAGCTTACGATCAGCTTCTGGCCGAAAGCGCCGCTCCGGATCCAACTATTCGCCAGAAGCAGAAGCAGGCTGCCAACCTGGCCGAAGCAATGACCCCCTTGACCAAGTTTTACAACACTGAAATGGGTAACCGAATCACCTACCAGGCTATGCAGGTGCACGGGGGTGTGGGCTATATGAATGAGTTCAATATTGAACGGCATTACCGCGATGTGCGCGTGACAAACATCTATGAAGGCACCAGCCAGCTCCAGGTCGTTGCCGCCACAGGTAAGCTGCTTGGTCATGCCCTGGATGGCCTGTTGGATAGCTGGGCAGAGCAAGAAGTCGGTGAGGACCTTGCTCCGCTCAGAGCGCAATTAATCGAAGCGAACAACCTTTTTAAACGCGCGACAGACAGCCTGAAAGAACGCGAGCGTGACCGGATTGATTATTACGCACTTGATTTAGTCAATATGGCGTGCTGGTTGGTGAATTCATGGCTGCTGTTACGGGATGGATTAGCAGCGCCGCGCAAGGCAGTGATGGTTAAAGTATATCTGGCGGAGCATTTGCCGGAGATTCACCGGGCTGGCGAGACACTCTTGCTGGCCGATCCAACGCCTTTAAGCGCCCGCCAAATACTTTTAAGTTGATTTAATCAAGCGAAAAGCGTCTCGCCGAACTGTGTGTAGCTTTATTGTTTGAATTGATCAACACCGATCAAGCTAAAGGAGATTATCGTTATGGGACTCTTAACTGGAAAAACCGCTCTTATTTTTGGGCTGGCAAACGAACGCAGCATAGCCTGGGGAATCGCGAATGCTTTCCACGAGCAGGGCGCTGAATTGGGTTTCAGCTATCATCCAGCGGTGGAAAAGCACGCCCGGCCGCTCGTCAGCCAACTCGGTTCGCGCTTCTTTGAACCGTGCGATGTCAGCAGCGATGAACAAATTCAGGCAGTCGCTGAAAAAGCGGCTCAAGTCTACGGTGAGGTGGATATCTTGGTTCATGCGATTGGTTTTGCTGACCGGGCAGAGTTGGAAGGCCCTTATTTCAATACCTCTCGAGCTGGATTTCACCTGGCCATGGATATCAGCGTGTATTCATTTACAGCCCTGGCCAAAGCCTTCGAGCCTCTGCTGCGCCCAGGCGGCTCACTGCTAACTCTGACGTATTACGGCTCAGAAAAGGTCGCTCCAAACTATAACGTTATGGGCGTAGCCAAAGCTGCCCTGGAAGCCTCCGTGCGCTACCTGGCATATGATTTCGGCACACGCCATATCCGAGTTAACGCCATCTCTGCTGGACCGATCCGCACCCTGGCAGCGGCCGGGGTCGGAGGTTTCAAGGCCATGTACCGCCATTTCAGCCGGCTGGCGCCGCTGCAGCAGAATATCACGATCGAGGATGTCGGAAACTCAGCGGTTTATCTCGCTTCGGACCTGTCTTCCAAGGTTACCGGCGAGATCATCTATGTTGATTCGGGGTACAATATCCTGGCATTTCCAATCCCACCCTGCGATTAATCTCCGGAAGTTTTACCTTCTTGGAGGGATAAAAAGAGAAAACCAGGTATGTTCCGCCGCAGACAAACAGAAGAAATAACCCCCTCCGCCCAAGCTGCTCCTGCCGAGCGCGTGACATCCGTGCTCGGCACGGGCATTATTTGGAAAGGCAACTTAAGCGGCAGCGGCGGGGTGCGCATCGAAGGTGCTTTTGAAGGCGAAATTAGCCTGCGGGGTATGTTGGTCGTTGGCGAGACAGGGCGGGTAACCTGCGAACAATTGAAGGCCAATGTGGTCATTGTAGCCGGCGCCGTCCGCGGGGACATCACCTGTGAGAAGTTGGAAATCCGATCCACCGGACGGGTGTGGGGCAATGTGATCACCGCGGCCTTTGCCACTGAGGAAGGCGCCTTCCTGCGCGGCCAGATCCGAATGGAAGAGCAGGTGGACATCAACGCCACCGCGCCGGTCGAAATACCCGCAGAAGCAGCGAACGAGGCGGAAACAGCCCAAAAAGAACCTGAAATCTAGCCAGCGCTGAAATTGCCCTGGTTGGGTCTATCGTGGAATCGCTGCATTAGCCAACCGGTCGACCCTCTCATTATCCCGGTTTCCAGCATGACCTTTCAACCAATGCCATTCAATTTTATGCTGCTGGGTTGCCTGGTCGAGCGCCTGCCATAAATCGACATTGAGCAAGGCGCCGCCCTTGCGCCGCCAGCCGCGCTTCTTCCACCCTGCAATCCACTCCGTAATACCGCGCTTCAGATATTCAGAGTCTGTATACAAATCTACCTGGCAAGGCGCTGTAAGCGCTTGCAGTGCCATCACCGCCGCAGTCAGTTCCATGCGGTTGTTGGTTGTCTGTGGCTCGCCGCCGCTGAGTGTTTTGTTTTCTCATGCCCACTGGATCGTATTACTGCGGCCCAACCACCCGGGCCTGGGTTAGGCTCGCAGGCGCCATCGGTATAAATAACCACTTTGGGTAGAGAAGTTTCACTCATCCTTGTTTCTGCTTTTGAACCCATGAGTCCATGCTTACCATACGAAGCCATCTCGGCCGAGGATGCCCGGATTTTTGCCTGGATTGAATAACTTTAAGCTTTTTAGGGCGCGTCTTTGTCCAAGTCCGCAGCCGTCTTATCGAGAAACTTGACCAATTCAGGGATTTTGTCACTGGTGAAGTAAGCTCTAAACAACTGCGTGGCCGCATCGCTGAGCGCCCAACGCACCGTTTTCCACGAAGCAGCAGTTGGTTCGCTGAGCGCGTTGGCGCTGAGCTGCTGCGCTGCCGTCCACTCCGCCTGAGCAGCCTGATATTCCTTCAAGAACGAAAGCGTGTTTTTTCGCACGGGCAGACCATTCGAAGCCTGCACCAGGCGAGCCTGGTTTTCTGGAGCAAGCAGATAACGGATCAGCATCCACGCCGCGAGTTGCTTCTCGGGTGTAGACTGCATAATCTCGAAGGCTGGGCCGTAAACACTCAATGCTGTCCCACCCTCGCGAGTTGGAAAAGGCAGCACTGTCCAACGATCCTGACTGCCCACTTTTTGCAGCGCGCCGGCCTGGTACGGTAAATTAACCACGCTGTTGACGGCAAACAAGCCTAGCCGGTTGGCAAAACCATCTTCAGGGTAAGGTTCTTCTGGCAGCCAGGCGCAGCCTCGATCATATAGATCGCGCAGGAATGAGAAGGCACTCTCAACCTGCTCCGATGCAAAATGATAGGATTTGTCGCTGCCGCCCCCATTCGCTGGGTTGTAGATCTCGCCGCCGAACGCAGTGATCCACGCGAATATTGGGGAATAATGGGTGGACAAAATCAAGCCGCCTTTCCCATCATTCTCCGGATTATCGTCAAGTTTATTGGCCTGAGCTGCAGCGCAGGCTTGTTTTGCAAATTCTTCAGGCGTCTCCGGGGGAGAATTGAAACCCAATTCTTCAGCCCAGGTTTTGTTATAAACCAATACTTGAGCAGAGCCAATCGCTGGCAGGCCTAATTGCTCGTCGCCAACCTGGCCAGCGTTAAAGAAACTCGAGTAAAAATCAGCCAGTTCTTCGGTCGAGAGACCCAAGTTTGGGTCATTCAGATAAGGCTGCAGATCGACTAAACCCTCTCCAGCCTGCCAGTTAAGCGCCTGGAACAGATAAGCCGCCGTCAGATCAGGCGGTTTTCCTTCTGCGATGGCAGCCTGCATCGCCTGATCCAGCGCTTCCTGGCTGCCAAAGGAGGTCATCTCCACCTGGATACCGAGATCATTCGTAAGGTTATACTGCTCAACCAGCGCTATAACCTCACGGTCAGTCTCGCCCGACCAGGGCTGCCAGAATTGTATCTTCAAACCACTCAGTTGTTCCGGACCGACCCCGAGGCCAGGAGTTGGCTGCAAAGTCGGCGTCGCCGTGGAGGGATTGGCGGGTTGTTGGGTCTGGGTAGGAAGCTCTGGCGTCGTCGCCGGGAGGGTGGCCTGGGCGCGATTTGGCGCCCCTCTGGATGCAAGTGTCGCATCCAGGCTGGCTGGGTCTCCTGCACCGCAGGCCTGGCTGGCCAACAGCAGGATCAGGGTAAAGAGAAGTAAGGGGAGAAAAGGGAGTTTCCGCGTCATGAGGCAAGCTGACCCGTCTGGAGCTGGGTTGCATAAGTTTATCATGGTTTCAACGCAGCGGGTCGAGCCTTGATATAATCCAGGCATGCCTGACATCACCGCTGAGCTGCTCCCAAGATTGACAAAATATCATCTACCCGGTTTGGAGTTAGGTGCTGGGTTGGTGCATCCGAATTACGCCGGATTTTCGATATTGAATATTCCGGCATCTATCTGCCGCTGGATGGGCGTTCCACAAATCGGCGCAGTCCCTTTGGCTTCCGAGGTTTGTGGCCCCTTTACCCAGACCGAATACCGGCGGGTCATATTAATCCTTATGGATGCCCTGGCATTAGAGCGTCTGCAGCGCTGGATGGCGGACGGAACCTCCCCAATCTGGGGTGAACTCCTAAACCAGGGCCGGTTAGCCCCACTGACCTCCATTACCCCGAGCACCACCTCCGCGGCGCTGACCACATTATGGTCTGGGCGCAGTCCGACCGAGCATGGCTTGACTGGTTATGAAATGTGGTTCAAGGAATATGGAATGGTTGGCAACACCATCACCCACGCCCCAGCATCTATTCGGGGCGACGCCGGCGGTCTGGAGAGGGCTGGTTTTAAACCCGAAGAAGCCCTGGCATTTCCACTCCTCGGGTCTCATCTGGCCGAGAATGGCGTGCAGCCCCTGGCCCTGCAGCACGCCAGCATTGTCCATTCCGGTTTATCGCGAACATTCCTTAAACAGGTCCGGGTCAATCGCTATCACACAGCCGCCGACCTATGGGTCAATCTGCGCAGCGTTATCGCCCAGAATCCGCTCCAACGGCTGTATGCACATGTCTATTGGAGCGAGGTTGACACCCTTTCGCATTCCTATGGTCCAGATGATGAACGCACCGCGGCAGAGTTTGGTCAGTTCAGCGCCGCCTTCAAGCGCTTGTTTTTAGATCACCTGAACCCAACCATCAGTGGCAATACCTTGCTAATCCTTACCGCTGACCACGGGGCAATCTCCACAATCCCCGACCCTTATTATGATCTGCGCAATCATCCAAACCTGACTCGTCGCCTGCATTTGCTCCCTACCGGGGAAAACCGCCTGGCATACCTGTACATTAAACCGGGACAAAGCGAAGCTGTTCGTGAATATTTTGAGCGCACCTGGCCAAACCAGTTCGCCCTGGTCGACTCGGCCTATGCAGTCGCAAGCGGTTTGTTTGGACCAGGTGAACCACATCCTGCTCTGCTCGACCGGGTTGGCGACTTAATCGCCATTGCAAAAGGAAACGCCTATCTGTGGTGGGCAAACAGGGAAAATCTGACTTACGGACGGCATGGCGGCCTTAGCGCTCAGGAGATGCTTGTACCGTTTCTCATTGTCAGTTTATAATGTGCAGGTTGCTCTGAAACCTTTTGCCCATGACGTGCGTATACAAGTCACCAATGATCATTCACAGTTCAACGTTCAGTTTTATGCTATTCAAAGGAGACAAAAATGTCTGACGATGTAAAACGTGTATATCGCTCCAAGAAGGAGCGCATGATAGCAGGAATTTGTGGAGGCTTAGCTGAATACTTCCACATCGACCCGACCCTGGTTCGCTTGATTTTCGTCGTACTCCTGTTCTTCCTATTCCCACCAACGATGATCATCATTTATTTGATTCTATGGCTGCTCATCCCTCAGCGGCCTGAAGAGGCCAAAGCCGCGGCCGAAGAAGTGATCGACGCCGAAGCCAAAGAATAAATGGAATTTGCTGATCGAGTTCTAAAACTCGCGCCAGAAGGCGCTTATTTTATGCTTGGGCGCGCTCAGGCACTGGAAGCAGCCGGGAAGCGCATTATCCATCTTGAGATCGGCCAGCCGGATGGGCCAACTTTTGAAAATATCGCTCGGGCTGGTATACAAGCCATTCAAGATGGTTTCACCCGCTATACCCCTCCGGCGGGGATGCTGGCCTTGCGCGAGGCAATTGCCAAAGACGCTGGTGAACGGCGAGGGGTTGCCTTTAAAGCGTCCCAGGTAGTTGTCGGCCCGGGCACCAAGCCAGCGCTCTTTTTTCCAACCCTGGCCCTGGTGAGACCCGGTGACGAAGTCATATACCCGGATCCCGGCTTTCCCACCTACGCAGCAATGATCGACGTGGCTGGCGGCGTCCCAGTGCCTGTTCCGCTGCGTGAAGAAGCGGACTTCTCGTTTGATTTGGAAGCATTTGACCGGCTGGTCAGCCCGCGCACCCGTCTGGTGATCCTCAATTCCCCCAGCAATCCCACTGGAGGGGTGTTGCCGCATGCCGCCCTCGAGCATATTGCCAAACTGGCCATTTTATACGACTTCTGGGTGTTGTCGGACGAAATATACATCCGCCTGGTTTACGATCACCCAGCCGAGAGCATTCTGAGCATCCCCGGCATGGCAGAGCGCTCCATCCTTTGTGATGGCTTCTCGAAAACCTATTCAATGACCGGCTGGCGGCTGGGTTTTGGGATCATGCCTGAACCCTTAGCCCAACGAGTTGAGCTGCTCCAGACGCATGCCACAGGTTGCCCGGCCAGCTTCACCCAGGTAGCTGGGATCGAAGCGATCTTAGGCGACCAGGCCCAGGTCGAGACCGTTATGGCGGAATACCGCCGCCGCCGAGACCTCTTGGTGGCGGGCTTAAATGCGATACCAGGAGTACACTGCCAAATGCCGCAAGGCGCTTTCTACACTTTTCCAAATGTCGCCGCCTTCGGGCGCAGCGCCGAATGGCTGGCGAATCTCCTTCTCGAGGAGGCAGGTGTGGCCGTTCTGCCGGGCACTTCCTTTGGCCAATTTGGCGAAGGTTACCTGAGAATTTGCTTTGCAAATTCCCAGGAAAACATCTTGGAAGGATTGGAGCGCATCACCCAAACTCTGCACAAGTTATAAAAAAATGGGCCTTTGGCCCATTTTTTTATAACTTCGGTAAGACGATTTCTTTCTGTTTCTGATACTTGCCTTTCTTATCAGCATACGATGTTTCGCACTCATCGTCTGCCACAAAAAACAGCACCTGGGCAATACCCTCATTGGCATAGATTTTGGCTGGCAGGGGGGTCGTATTGGATATTTCCAGGGTGACAAAGCCCTCCCATTCTGGTTCGAAAGGCGTAACGTTTACGATAATTCCACACCGGGCATAAGTCGATTTTCCCAGGCAGACCGTTAGAACATTGCGTGGAATCCGAAAGTACTCCACGGTCCGTGCCAGAGCAAACGAATTTGGTGGGATTACACATACCTCACCCTTAAAATCAACCATTGATTTCGGATCGAAGTGCTTGGGGTCGACGACCGCCGAGTAGACATTGGTAAATATTTTAAACTCCTCAGCAACGCGAATATCATAACCATACGAAGACACTCCATAGGAAATTACCCCATTGCGCACCTGGTGGTCGGCAAACGGTTCAATCATCCGCTGCTCACGCGCCATCTTGCGAATCCAGTGGTCGGGCTGTAGTCCCATAGTTCCTCCTGATCTGGAAATTGTGTATGCGATATGCAAAACTCGCCCTATTTTATCGCATTCCCCTTCGAATTTTATCGAAATCCGATTAATATATTTTCTCGCCCCGCAGGTTTGTGAAAGATGATCATCTTCGGCTACAATAGACGACGGGAAAGCAAAATGAACGCCCCATATCTAAGAATTGATATCCGTGAACTTTATGATCGCTTTGATGCCCCCCTGGCAAAACTCGATTGCGGTCTCAAATGCGCCCCGCATAACCCCAGCGGGAAGCCATTTTGCTGCGATATCTGCCAGGCCGTTCCAACTGCGTATCACTACGAATGGGAATACTTGCGCCAGGCGACCGATCTATGGCACCCCTGGGATGGTCAGGAATGTTCGGAAAAACCGGAAGATCCATCTGTTTTAAGCGCCGAAACACCGCCGAGCATGCTCCTGCTAGCCTGCAAGGGCCCTGCACAATGCCAGAGGCCAATGCGCGCCTTGAGCTGTCGCCAGTTTCCATTCATTCCATATATAAGCTCGGATTTCCGCTTCTTGGGCTTGGTTTATGAATGGCGGTTCGAGCAGACCTGCTGGGTGATTAGCAACCTGGAAGAAGTGTCCGAAACCTTCCGCGAGGAATTCGTCCGTACATATGATCGCCTGTTTGCAACATGGCCGGAGGAGTTTAACAACTACTTACAGCTCTCGGAAGATTTGAGGCTGCATTATCGCACCATTAAAAGACGCATCCTATTACTCCATCGCCGGAGTGGATTTTACTTAATCAGCCCGACCAATGAACGCCGCCAGCGAATCGCTCCCAACCGCTTGCCGCGTTTCGGACCTTATCAGAGTTAGCACGCAGTCCACTTCCCGCGCAATACAATCCGGCTGGAGGTCACTGTACCTTAAATACTGCCAGGTTCACTCGCCCTGGAAATATCTGAACTTCCTGGCGCTGCAGACCTAAGTAAGGAAAAGTGACCCGATACCAGCCAGCTGGCAATTCTCCTGCAGCAAAGCTCTCTTGCCAGGGAGAATTGCCTAATAAAGCTTTTTCTTCGTACGATTCCACATAGACTTCCCAATCCGAAGCACTGCCCGGCCCATCGACCAGGTGGGCGATGACAATGCCCTTGACCGCCACCGGTTTTCCCTGCGGGTTGGTTACCTGTACAGCCAGGGCGCCTTTTAATTGGCTGGTTTCATCTAAACCTGGTTGCAGCCATAATTCTGGATTGCGCGCCGCAGCGTACGTATTTTCGCCAAGGCGAACCTCGAAATGCAAATGGCTGCCGGTCGCCCCGCCAGTCATTCCAACCTTGCCAATTTCCTGACCTTGCTTGACGGTCTGACCTGGCTGTACCAGGACTTCCGACAGATGCGCATACAGCGTGTAAACCGGCCCTTGATAATCGGGGACATCCGCCGAACCCTGGGGGATTTGCCGGTGCTCAATTACAACGAGATTGCCATAGAAATTGAAATATGGGCTGTAGCGATTTTTTTTATCATCACCGGCAACGACGACAACTCCATCGGCGGCGGCTAAGACCGGTGTACCATACGGGTTAAGAAACTCCACCCCATGATGCGGATCGCGCTTCTTTCCCTGGGTGCTGCCAAAGCGGTAGCTGGCATCTACCTGGTCATTCGCCTGCGCCGAAATCGGGCGAGCCAGGAACAAAGTGGTGGATAGGTTGCCTGGTCCTGGGGTAGCTGGGAGAGTGGGGCTGGCTGCAGGGCGGGTAGAGGTGAAGGCTGACCTGGTTTTTTCTGTGACCTGAACCCCGCTTGGTGTGGCAAGGATGGTCACCCCGGCCGCGCGGTAGTTCGTCGGGCTGGCTGTATTCGCTGTGTTCAGATTACACAAACCCGCCTCATCACCCGGTGCTGGGGTCGGGCAGCTTGTCACCGATGGCGTTGGAGGTTGGCCCCCCGTAGGCTGACAACCAACCAGGATCAAGGTCAACACCAAAATAAGAAGGGTATACAAGCCTGATTTCCCGAGGATGCAGGGGTAATTCCATTGATTTCTCTCCCCCCATGTTCGAGAATGGATGTCTTGCTTTACCATTTAAATATTATTCCAGGGCAAGCCCGGCCCGGTTAACCATTTCAGCCTGGATTTGCTGCTCGATTAGTCCAGCCCGAGTTTCCAATTGGTGCAGCGTCTGAAGCAGTTCTTGTCCAGAAGCAGGGTCCTTTAGACTGGCCATATTAATGCGCACGTTATAGCCGGCCGCCGTCAGGGCGGCGCGTGCTTGGGCGGCGCCACTGGCCCCATCACTGATCGCATTCAAATTCCCGCGCGCTGTCACCGCCGCCGCAAGCTCCAACACCTCCACGGCCTGACTTGCCACCCTCAGCGGGACCCGTCCAGCCTCGATTGTCGCTTCTTCAACAGCACGATCACGGATTTCTTGTTGTTCTGCTGTATCTTTTGGCAGCTTAAACGCCTGCATCACTGCTTCGAAAGCAGCCGCGTCCTCTTGAACAGCCAGGGTCAGAGCAGCCCGTAAAGTTTCTGCCCTTCCGAGAACACTCTGCATTTCAGCCTCGACCAAGGCATATTTTTTCTTGCCAATGGTCAAACGCGCCACCATAGCCACCAGGGCTGCGCCAACTGCACCGCTGTAAGCAGCGGCTGAACCTCCCCCTGGCGCAGGGGTACCCGCAGCCAGGTCATCGAGAAATGTCGCGGCCGATTCGGAAACCTGGGCTTCATGTTCAGCGCTCGCCAGGCAGCGTTCAAGAATTTGAGTCGACTCAAATTGATCAAGCTGCAAATACCATTGGGCTGCATCAACCAGGGCTTCTTGGGGAATCAACCCAACCAGCTCGCTGTGATGTATCGTCGTTCCATACCGCGCTGCTTCACGGCGGATAAGCTCGACGACCAAAGCCAGAGGAGTGCTGCGAAAATTGGTCAAGTTCATCGAGATCTGGGCGCGGCCTTCGACCAACAGCCCCAATCCCTTTACGTAGCGTAAACCACCGCCAGAAAAACGAATGGTTTTGGCAATCTTCTTGGCGATGCTGACATCGTCTGTGGCGAGATAAACATTGAATGCAACAAGCGGCTGGCGCGCCCCAACTGACTGTGGCGCCAGCTTTATCCAGGCGCGCTGGTCCGAAATCGGGCTGGCGTTCTGGGTTGATCAGGATTTCTTCTTTAAGCCCTTCATATTGGCCGCGCCGAATATTTTCCAGGCTTTGCCGGTCTGGGCGGGTTGCCGCCTCCTCGTACAGATAAACCGGGATGCCTAGCTCTTCCCCAACGCGCTGCCCCAGATGGCGGGCAATCGCCACGCACTCTGCCATGGTCACTCCGGATATCGGCACGAAAGGCACGACGTCGCTCGCCCCAATCCGCGGATGTTCACCCCGATGCTCATCCAGGTCGATCAGCTCTGCTGCTTTGGCAATTGCAGCAAATGCAGCCGTTTCGATTGGCCCTGGCGGGCCTACAAAGGTCAGCACGGTGCGGTTATGATCGAGGTCAGAATGCTGATCCAACACAATAACCTCACTCACAGAACGAATTGCATCTTTGATCGCCTCGATCACCTGAGGTCGCCGCGCATCAGAAAAATTAGCCACACATTCAACAATTTGATTAGTCATAAAACCCTCGATAGTTTTTCCGGCAATTATACTCTGTGTTAAAATAAGAGCATCATGAACAGTCTCTCAAGTAAACCCCCAAGCCCAAGAAATCCGCAGACCTACTTGCGGCACCGCAAGGAGGTTTTCTGGCAAATCACAATCCCGGTGACGATTGGCGCTGTCATCCTCCTGAGCGTGGGATTGATTGTTGCTTTCGGAGCAACGAGCGGAACGCTGAGTCAGATGGCAGACGCAGCGCTGGTCGAGTTAATCGTACCCGCCCTGTTTTTCGGTTTAATTACCTTGGCAATTTTGGGTGGTACAGTTTATGGTGTGACCCGTCTTTTAGCGGCAACGCCATATTTCTTCATGAAGATCCAGATATTCTTCCTGCGTACGCAGCTCACTGTCATCCAGGTAAACGATCGCCTGGTTGAGCCCGTGCTGAGTGTGCACAGTTTTACTGCTCGGATGCGGGCCTTCCGGCGCAGTGTTCGCCGGGCATTCTGGTTTCATTAATTCTTTTCCAGGCAGCCAAAAAATTCAGCCGAAAGGACATCAATCCCCATGACGACTTCAAATCAGAATGACTTGTCAATCAATTCTGACAGCTCCATTACCAAACCCGCTATGGAACCCTGGAAAATAAAAACCTTGACGTTGGGCGGCGTGCTTGGCGCAACTGTTGGCTTGCTATCTGCTTTCCTACTGATTAAAAATTCTGAGCAGCGCGGGATTCAACCGACCTTAGGGGCTCGCGAAGGCTTTCAAATTGCCATCCTGGGCTTCGGTTTAATTCGCAGTATTGCTAATCTTTGGGAAGATTAGCAAGGGAGACTTGCGCACGCTCAATTGCATACCCGGCTGCGGAAATCTCCCTTTTTCGCAGCGATCATGGATTCGGGCTCGCATCTGACAACCTCAACCAAGGCTGGAAACCGAATAGGGAATGACAGCGTTGATATTCTCCAATTGCCTTGAAGAATATTAAGCCGAGCTTGTTTCCTCACACGGCTGGTTCGGCGGCAAGTTGGATCGTAGGGGTATGCACTTGTAGAGCCACAAACAAATTAATAAACGCAATCATTGCCCCCAGCAAAAATACATATTGAAAACCGAACTCCTTCCAGATCACACCCCCCACCAACGCGGCTGCAATCGAGAAGGCATGATCCATCGTCACGCCAGCAGTTAGAGCTGGCTGGATATGATCGCTATGAATAGCAATTTTTTTCATATATGTTGAACGCGCCATTCCTACAGAAATTGCCATCTGGTCCAGCAAATAACAGCCGCATACCACTAGAAAAGCGATGTTCTCCGGAAACAGTGATTTGGCGAACCCATAACCAAAACAGATGAAGATGAGTAGAATAGCCTCCGAAGCCAAAACAAGGCGCTCGCCAAGGTGATCGATAGCCCAACCGAGTAATGGCTGGAAGAGAATCCCTATAATCCCGCCGATCAGCAGCAAAGAAGCAATGAGCTGTGTGGGTTGGTTGAAGACTGTCACCAACACCCAGGGAGCGAAGGTAATGAAAATTTGCCGGCGCGCTCCGGAAATGATCGCCAAGATATAGAAAAGGCGGTATCTGCGATGTAAGGTCAGATAGGAACGGCCGCGCTGGGTGGGAGCAGGTTTCATCGAAAACATCAGCATGGCCGCAATTGCCAGGCTAATTGCGGAAATAATAAAAGTATGCCCGAAACTGAAATTTAAATAGCGAAAACCCACCACCACCAGAAAGCTGCCAGCGATTACTGCCGCGTTGCGCAGAGCATTAATCTGCCCCAACCGCCTGCCAGTCTGCCCAGCTCTGGCCAGCTCCATCCCGATCGTAGCAGAAAGCGGCATGAAAAGGTGTTGCCCCATGCTAAACAGGAATAACCAGATCAGCATAATTGCAAAGGTTGGGGAGGCAAAGCCGATTAACAGCACTCCCAGCATGCTGAGCAGCATGCACAAAGCGCCTAAACGGCGGCTGTTCAAGAACCATAAGGCAGCAGAGACGAAGACAACCAGGAAACCGGGCAGTTCACGCGGCAATTCCAGGAAAGAGCGTTGAAACGCGGTGATGCTGAAACTCTCGTTGAGGTAGTTATTAAAAGTCGAGTCGAAAATACTGTAGGCAATGCCTAAAGCCAGGGAGGCGCAGGCAAACAAGATGAGTTCACGGGGAACCCGGCTCAAGCGCTGTTGCATCGTCTTTACTTTTGTAGAAGAGTTTCCCCGTTGGTTAATTGTTCCACCCGGCTTTCCCCAATGCTGAAATATTTTGCTTGCGGATGGTGAACAATGATCGCTGCGGTTGACTGTTCTGGGACAAGCTGGAAGGCAGCAGTCAGGCTCATTCCCAACTCTTTTTCAGCTGGGAGCAGATCGAAGACCTTGCGGTGATCTTCTAACTCAGGGATCGCAGGATAACCCCACGAATAGCGCTTACCTTGTTTTTCGGAGAGGCCAAGCTCGCTGCGGATATGGCGATGTAAGTATTCTGCAGTAGCCTCAGCAGTCTGGACCGCCAGGCCGTGTGTGTAATACGCCTCGGCGTAATCGCCAGCGGTTTGTAATCGATCAAAACGATCCGTTGCTTCCAGACCGACGGTCACCACTTGCAGGGCTACGATATCGAGCTTCCCGGACTCCACCGGGGCAAAGTAATCGGCCAGGCAGAGATAATCGCCAGCACCCTGGCGGGGGAAGCTCAGCCTTTGGATCTCGCGTTTGGCGTTTGAAATATTTTCGGGATCATAGATAATTAAATCGTTGCCATTCGCTTGGCAGGGCCAATAGCCATAAACGCCCTGGGGCTGCAGCCAGTTTTCCCGCAGCGCCTGACGCTGCATACGATCCAAACGCGCCTCGAATTCTGCTTGCAGGCGCTCCCATTCCTCGCCATGAGTGTTTTTAGCGCCCCACGACAGGCGGTAGAGCTCGTTTTTATACAGATGTTTGAAAACAATCTCGAGAGGCATCGAGCGCACAACCCGCGGGCCGAATATAACCCCTACGGGCTGTTGAATGGGCTCAGGAGTGATTGCAGAACGCTGTCCGCTCTTAGGCGCTTGTTTCTCCCCAATCCGGCCTTGCTCTCGTTCGGCATCCTGATATAGGCGATCCAGCAAAATCGTACGCTCTTTTTCATTCGTCAGCGAGTCCATCACTGCCAGGCCTTCGAAGGCATCTTTGCAGTAAAAGACCCCCGGGGTATAAGTCTCGCCTGTCTCAGTATACAATATTCGCCAGCCAAAACGCCGGTTAATGGCAGCCCCACCTACCAGCACCGGGAATTGCAGGCCGCGTTTGTGCAGCTCGTTGACAATTAACGGCATCTGCTTGCTCGTGTTAACTAAGAGAGCGCTCAAGCCGATGGCGGTTGCGTTAACTTCAACCGCTTTGGTGATAATCGTCTCAGCCGGGGTTTGCTTGCCGAGATCGATCACTGTATATCCATTGTTGGCCAGGATTGTCTTGACCAGATTTTTACCGATATCGTGTACATCACCGTAAACGGTCGCCAGGACCACTGTACCCTTTGTAGCGCCTTCTAACTTTTCCAGGTAGTTTTCCAGGTGAGTGACTGATTTCTTCATCACTTCGGCTGATTGCAGCACGAAAGGAAGGATCAATTCGCCAGCACCAAATTTATCGCCGACCTCTTTCATCGCCGGCAGCAAAACGGTGTTTAAAATACGCACCGCCGCCTCATGTCGCCCTGTCTTTCGGTCTTGATTCAGCAGGGAACTCGTTTCTTCTGGGAAAGCTGGTCCCCATAAATTAATCAATTCATCGATATCCGCCTCAACCCCGTCCTTGTGGCGATGCAAGATGCGCCAATGCAGGCGTTCTTCGGGAGACATCGAGGCTGTTGGATCGGCAGCGACGACCTGACCGCTGCGCAGCTCGCCCCCAGCGGTTTCAAAATGTTCGATAAAGCGCTGTAAAGCGTCTGGATGGCGGTTGAAAATCAAGTCTTCAGTAAGCTCGCGCACTTCAAGCGGAATTTCAGCGTAAGGCGTTATATGGGCAGGATTTACAATAGCCATATCCAGCCCAGCCTGGACTGCGTGATAAAGCATAATACTATTCAAGACTGGGCGGGCGGCTGGCGCCAGTCCGAAGGAAACATTGCTAACGCCTAGAGAAGTCATAACCCCAGGCAATTCCTTCTTAACCAGGCGAATCCCTTCAATTGTTGCTACCGCAGAATTGGCAAACTCAGGATCGCCGGTAGCCAGGGTAAAAGTAAGCGTGTCAAAAACCAGGGCGGCCGGGCGCAGACCGTGTTCCTGAACCGCGATGTCATAGATCCGCCGAGCGATTTCCAATTTTTGCCCAGCGGTTTTGGCCATCCCATTTTCGTCGATGGTCAGGCACAGCACCGCGGCATTATGCGCTTTTGCCAGTGAAAAGACAAGGTCAGCCTTGGTCCTTCCACTTTCCAGGTGGGTAGAATTAAGCATGCAGCGCCCAGGGGCGGTTTTTAAGGCAATTTCCATCACTTCCGGCTCGGTAGTATCAATAACCAAGGGAACTTCCACTCCAGAAGCTAGTTTTTTGACAACCCTGCGCATCATTTCCGCTTCATCGGTACGCTCAGTGACCGCCACAGAAATATCCAAGGCATGCGCTCCACCTTCCACCTGGTCGCGGCCCAGCTCTAGGATGGCGTCATAATCTTCAGCGAGCAGTAAACGCTTGAACTTGCGGCTGCCTTGGGCGTTGCAGCGCTCGCCAAGTAGAAGAGGCGGCGGCTCCTGCTGCATTGGCATTGCGCGGGTTGCCGAAGCCAGGCTCGGAGTGCTCTCTGCCGGACGCCCCGGATGCGCCCGACCGCCGAGCTTCTCAACCAGTAGCTTGAGGTGAGCCGGCGTGGTGCCGCAGCAACCGCCGACCACGCTGACATGATTTTTTTCAACGAATTCCACCAGGGCTGCTGCAAATGGCTCCGGCAGCAAGGGATAAACCGCCTCCCCATCGACGTTCAGGGGTAGACCAGCATTGGGAATACAGGAAACAGGGAGGGCTTGTATTTTCACCTAAGTAAGCAATCGGCTCAACCATGTGTTCCGGGCCAGTGGAGCAGTTCAACCCAATTACATCGATTTCCAACCCCTCCAGGATGGCAATCGTTGCCGCGATATCAGTACCCAGGAGCATTCGCCCGGTTGTATCCAATGTAACCTGGGCCTGAACCGGAAGGCGTACCCCGGTTTCAGCGAAAGCCTGGTGAATTCCGGTAATCGCCGCTTTGACCTCCAAAATGTCCTGCGAGGTTTCGATAAGCAGCAAGTCAACCCCGCCCTGGATTAAACCGACAGCTTGTTCGCGGAAGATGTCCGCCAGCTCATCGAAGCTGATATTCGACAATTCCGGATCATCCGCTGAAGGCAGCTTACCCGAAGGTCCAACCGAACCGGCGACGAAGCGGGGATGTGTAGGTGGCGGCATATTCATCCGCCAGGCGGCGCGCCAATATCGCCGCGGCGTGATTAATCTCAATCGTACGCTCGCCAAGCCCATATTCGCCCAGGGTCAGGCGGTTAGAGCGAAAAGTATCGGTTTCGATTACATCCACCCCCACTTCCAAGAAGGAGCGATGGACTTTCTCAACTGCTTGAGGATAACTGATCACCAGGTAATCATTACAGCCATTGTACTGCTCGCCGCCAAAATGCTCGGCTGTGAGCTTTTGCTGCTGCAGGCTGGTGCCCATAGCCCCGTCGAAGATTAAAACGCGCTTTGTAAGCGCGTCAAGGTAGGAGGAATTGGTTGCAATTTTCAACATAGGTTTAACACCGCTGAATGACGATTAAGAAGATATCCTAAAATATCGTGGAAAGAACCTTAGCCAAACAGCCCAAGTATAGCATAGGTCATGCAAGACGTTTTCTAATTCCCCTGCCCAACACGCCTCGGTTCTGCCTAATCATTGACAATAATTAACTCAGGGCGTTGTCCAGATTGTATAATTATTCTGAACACAAAAAGCATCTGGCGAATCAACCCAAATACATACCTGATAAGGAATCTTCGTCCCATTCGCAGCCTGAATTGGCTCAATCCTCAGGGTTGCCTCGCCATTCGAGCCTGTAGCCGGGAATGTCAGTATGCGTTCGCTGCCGTCGGGTAAGCTCACGAATAAATCAGCAGAGACGTCGGCGAGCGGTTCGCCATCGAGTTGGAGAAAAATCCTCACCACCTGCGATTCATTACTGCCAATCACGGAGGCATCTTCGACTGCTTCTACGACCCAACGGTGACTTTCAGCAGGAATAGACTGCGGTTGAGCAACTGGCGTTTCAGTGGGTAAGCTGGTGACAGTTTCTTGAGCCTCGTTATCTTGCGGCGCTGGTGAAACCAGAACAGCCGCTGGCAAGACAGGCGTTTCGAGCGGGCGGGTTGGAACTTGGGCAAGTGGCGCGGCATTATCTGGAAGCAAATTACGGCACTCTTCCCCACAGCTCCATGCGCCATAAGGGAGCAAGCGCACATGCCCATCCGTTTCTGGGCCTTGATAAAACCCCAGCTTCTCAAAATATTGCTCGGATCGGTTCTTCTCTTTGTTAAAGGCCATTTCAGTTAGGGGCTTGCCCACGAAGGCCAAACCACCCAACCGGTCATATAATGCTTGAAATGGTTCGCCAACCTGGATTTCTGACTGGCTTGAATCGGGAATTCCAAAATCCATTCCGAGCGACCCTAATTGAAAACGATAGATCGGCTTGGCAAGTGGATCAAAGATGAGTTTTCCAGCCACCGTGTATTGGTAGGTGATGCCATCACCCTTAGACGGTGAAATGACTTCCCCCAAAATGTCTTTACCGCCCAGAAAATTATAGAATTCACGAAACACCGGATCCACAGCATAATACCTGGAATCCGGTGTCACAGTTTGTAATTCACCTGTCTTAGCACAGGCGCTGGCCATCAAACCTAATATTAGCAAAATCATCAAAAATGGCAGTCTATGCAACATATCACCTCACCCATTATGCAAACTGTCTTACAATATTTTACTACAAACAATTTTAAATAGAAATAATTTCTCCGCTGCGCAGAGCTTGCACAGCAGCAAATGTCCCGCGAGTGACCCCAAAAAGTTGTGGATAGGGAATTGGCGGCGCCTGGCCAGTCCGTAAGGCGCTGATATATTGCCGCCATTCCTCTTCGTGACCTTTGTCCTGGCGTAAGCGCGAATGATAAACCTTACGGCGACCAGCGTGAACCAGCTCGAGCGAGCGAAAATCGTCCAGCACTGCCACCCGCCCACCACTAAACACTTCGACACGCTCCTTGGGGAAGGCCCGATCTCCATTAGCGAGATAGCTAAGTGTACCAATCGAACCATCTGCGAAAGCAAGACTCAGGAGTACATTATCCTCGCTGTAGCGGCCATGATCATCCAATCCAAGAACGCTGACCGAAATTGGCAGCGCACCGCTTAGAAAGCTCATAAAGTCAATGAAGTGACAGCCTTCACCAATAATTCGCCCGCCGCCCTGCTGGGCATCGTGCACCCAGTGGGTCAGCGGTATATAGCCAGCATTAACCCGGTAGTGCATCACCAGCGGCTCGCTGCGCGCCTGGAAGAATTCTTCTAAGTGGCGAGCAAGCGGCGCAAAACGCCGATTAAAGCCCACCATCAGGTAGGGACTGTCCGGCTGATCAAGGACCTCTTCAATTTGCTGCAGCTCGGTCGCGTTCAAGGCCAGAGGTTTTTCACAAAATACATGTTTTCCTGCTCCGAAAGCAGCCAGGGTCTGGCGGGCATGCAGATGATGGCGGGTCAGAATAGCAATACAGTTGACTTGTGGGTCTTCCAGCAGTCGGCCTGGATCGCTATCTGCGTATTGAAACCCAAAACGATCAGCGGCATGCTTGGCGCTCGCCCCTGAGGCTGAGACGATTCCAACCAGCTCCAATCCATCAAGTTTTTTAATAGCGGGCAGCATCACGGCTGTTGCAAAATTTCCTGCTCCGATGACGCCAAGTTTGATAGTCGATAGATTGGCTGGTTTATAGGATAGCGATTGCGAGGGGACTGTTTGCAGACTTGAGAATTGCCCTTCGTGGCTGGCGACCTCCGGCTTTGCAGGTTCCTCAATAGGATTTTCAGCATCCAACGAAACATTTTCTGAATTGTCTTTTGGGTAAGTGAGCAAGACGCCCAGGAAAGGTTCCTGGCGTTTGCCGGTGATCAATTCGTAGGCCTGCGGAGCCTGATCAATCGAAAACCGATGGCTGATCAATGGGTGGACATCAAGGGCGCCGCTGGAAAATAATTCTACGCTGGCCTCCAGGTTGCGGCCCTCCGTCCAGCGCACATACCCGATCGGATAATCCTGCCCACCTTCTTCATACGCCGGATCATAGCGGCCCGGCCCATAGGAGCGGGAGTTGACGAAGGTTAATTCTTTTTCGTAGTAGATTTTCCGGGGTAGTTGCAAGCCAACCGCACCCACCGCCACAACCCGCGCCCGGTCGCGCGCGATCGTCGCCAGCCAGCGTCACCGGGTCGGCAGTGGATGTGTCGGCGCAAATTAACACAGCATCGCAGCCTCGACCGCTGCTGAAGGCCTGTCCGGCAGCTTCTGCTTCAGCGCGCAGTAC
The DNA here is from genome assembly GCA_963770655.1 of uncultured Chloroflexia bacterium. Lineage (GTDB taxonomy): Bacteria > Chloroflexota > Anaerolineae > Anaerolineales > UBA4823 > CAZAGA01. The sequence continues at coordinate 50,402 of CAVYQO010000002.1, forward strand.
CGCGACAGCACCCATTGCTTTTGCCAGGCTCACTCGCTGCGGATCTAAATCGATGCCAAAAGCCTGGCAGCCCGCGGCGCGTACGATCCCCACAGCCAGTAACCCCAATAGACCAAGCCCAATGACTGCCACTCGCTCACCCAACTGTACCTGAGCCAGGCGGAAACCGTGCAGGGCGATGGCTGCCAGTGTGGTAAACGCGGCTGCTTCAAAATCGACATTATCCGCCAGGGGAACAAGCAAGTTCTTGGGCACACACACATACTCGGCGTGGACCGCGTAACCGCCCCCCGCGCAGGCAACCCGCTGACCAATCTTAAATCCTTGCAGACCCTCCCCCAGGGCGACAATCTCACCCGCCGCAGAATAACCCAGCGGCATGGGTTGGTCCAGGCGGTTAAATGCAGCCTCGATCGTGGTTATGAACCCCTCCCGGCGGGCTTTATCTACCACCTGGCGCATCAGATCCGGGCGAGAGCGCGCTTTTCCCACCAGCGATTTTTCGGCGAATTCGACCAACATCCGCTCGGTCCCCGCTGAAACCAGAGAGGCGGATGTTCGAACCAGAGCTTCCCCTGCCTGTGGCAGAGGTATAGGGATCTCGGCCACCAGCGTCTCGCCCGAATGTAAATTTTGCAATACTTGTTTCATCACCAGCAAATTATAGCGCGGAAACTACCCAAAATTCATTGTCAGGCGTTGGGCGGCGTAAAGTTTTTGATAATAACTCTCTTGGATTAGCAAATCGCCGTGTCTGCCGCGCTCAACCACCTGGCCGCGGCGCAGCACCAGGATCTCGTCCATCCAGGCCATACCCACCAGCCGGTGAGTAATATACAAAACCGAGCGCTGCTGCATGAAAGGAAATAGGGCTTGCAGCACAGACTTTTCAGTCAGCGGGTCCAGGTTGCCGGTCGGCTCGTCTAAGAGCAAAACAGGTGCATCTTTCAGTACGGCGCGAGCGATCGCCAGGCGCTGGCGCTGCCCAGCGCTCAACCGCAGACCGCGCTCTCCCACGTAGGTGTCCATTCCCTGCGGTAGCATTTCAACCCACTCGTCAAGCTGCGCCAGTTTGAGCGCGTTCTCCAGTTCCGTTGGGCTGGCTTTTGGTCTTGCCAGGAGCAGATTTGAGCGGATGCTTGCCTGAAACAGATAGGTATTCTGCGAGACCACTCCCAACCAGTTGCGCACATCCTGGCCCCGAAAGCGATGCAAGTCTTCTCCAGCCAGGCTTACTTCGCCATGTTCAAATTCCCAGAATCGGAGCAGCAAACTGGCCAGGGTGGATTTACCCGAACCGCTTGTGCCTACCACTGCTAACTTTTTCCCTGGGGGTAGGTCAAAGCTAATTTCCTTGAGCGCTTGCAGAGAAGGCCTCGTATCCAGGTCTCCTTCAAAAATATCCTTTTCAGTTGTCGAGGGCAGCACCGGTAAGATTAGGGGGTTGGCAAACATACCTGCTGCTGGGGCTGGCCAGGCGTCTTCCTCGAGCATTTTTGACTCAGCCGTTTCAGGATAGGCAAAGCTCAATCCTTTCACCTGCAGGGTGAATTCGCCAGCTAGCGGTTGTGGCTCAACCGGATCGACAACCGCTGGCTGGGTATCTACAATCTCAAACAAACGTTTTGCAGCCTGGCGACTGCTTTCCAGCACCTGGGCAGCCAGGGGCAGCGGCTGTATCGCTTCGAAACTGGTCAGTGCAGTCAGAGTAATGACCGCCAGATAAACGCCATCTAACCGGCCGTTCGCTACCAGGGGGATACCCAGCGCCAATACGATCCACATCCCAAGCTGCGAGAATAAGCTGGTAAAGAAATTTTGCAGACCATTGATCCAGGCGAATCTCTGTTGGACTTCTGCCAACCGGCGAGCGACTTGCTCAAGCGTAGCGGCCTGACGTTGGCTCTGTCCGTACACAAGCAAATCTGGCAAGCCTTGGATACCATCTACAAGAACCGAGCTCATGGCTGCTCGTTGAGCGACAAGCTGACGACCCGGCTTGCGGCTGAGCCGGATCATCAAGAGGGGGGTCCCCAGACCGGCCAGGATCAGAAAGACAAATAAACCCATAGCCGGAATACTCCCTGACCAGTGCCAGATTAAGCCAACCCCCAGGGCGCTCACCAGCACCGCCACCAATGGCGGCGCCAGGGCTCGTACGTAAAAATTCTCGAGCGATTCAATATCTCCTGAAATGCGCGCCAGCAAATCTCCACTGCGATAATCGATCAGGCGAGCCGGGACAAGCGGCTCCAGGGCCTGGTAAAAAGTTAACCTCAGGCGGCCTAACACCCGAAACGTAACCTGGTGTGAAAGATAACGCTCCAGATAGCGGAAAACACCCCGTGAGATCCCGAAAAACCGCACGCCAACAATCGCTGTCTGCAAAACTGCAATAGACGGCCCAAGCGCCGCAGCAGAAATCAAGAATGCCGAAGTCGCCATCAGCCCAATTCCGCTGGCAATCGTCGCAAAACCTGCCAGAACGGATAAAGCAGCCTGGCTTTTGTACGGAGCAACCAGCCGCACTAAGCGCCGCAGGGTCCTATCATCCCCACTCCCCTTGGGAGCTAGCTGGGGTGAGGGCTGCGTCCCCATCTCACCCCGTTCGAGTACTAACGCACGTTCGCTCTCGAACGGGGTGGAGAAGGTCGGGGTGGGAGACATGGGCTCGCCATTTCCCAAATCCTCGGCAAGATACGCCTGGACCATCTGCGCAAATAACCCTGAACCCGCCATCAAATCCACATAACTACCAGCCTCCACCAACCGCCCCTGATCAATGACCAGGATCTGATCGGCTGTTCGGATAGTATTCAAACGATGGGCAATCATTATCACAGTACGACCAACCAGCAGGCTTGCCAAGGCGTGGTGCAAGTTCTCTTCGGTTTCTGGGTCCAGGTTTGCAGAAGCCTCATCCAGAATAAGAACCGGAGCATTTTTCAAAAAGGCTCGCGCCAGGGCGATCCGCTGCGCCTGACCAGCGCTGAGCCTGGCCCCCTGCTCTCCAATAAACGTATCGTACCCCTGGGGTAGATCCTGGATAAAATCATCCGCCTGCGCTAAACGGGCAGCCTCGATAACTTCATCCTGGCTGGCATCCGCCTTTCCAAGACGAATATTTTCTGCTACTGTGTCCTGGAACAGATAGGGTCTTTGTGAAACCCAGGCTACCTGGTGCCACCATTCATCCGGAGTCAGTTCATGGAGCGGCCGGTCATCGATCAGTATCGCTCCCGACTCGGGTTGTATAAAACCGAGCAGCAGGTTGACCAGCGTGCTTTTTCCACCCCCGCTCGGCCCTACCAGGGCAATGACCTGGTCAGGCCTGGCTTCAAAGCTGACATCCTGGATGGTTGGCTTGTCTGCGTCATACGCATAAGACACATGTTCCAGGCGAATAGCAGGCAGTGAACTGGGCAAAGTCTGCCCACCGATTTTTTTTACTATCCCCATTGGATGATCCATCTGTGGTTCAGGCTCTTCTTCGTGGGATGGGCTGGATCGAGTGTCTTCATCATCAAGCACAGCAAAAATCCGCTTTGCAGCGGCGGCCCCAGACATCCCGGCGTGAAAACGCATCCCCAGCATGCGCAGCGGCAGATAAAACTCAGGCGCCAGCAGCAAAACAAAGAAAGCCTGCTCGAATTCCAGGCGGCCATAGAGCAGACGCAGACCGACCTCAACCGCGACGACAGCCGTGCTCAAGGTTGCCACCAATTCCAAAACCAGGGCAGACAGAAAAGTCACCCGCAGCACATTCATCGTTGTCTGCCGGTAGTTATCGCTCACTTTTTCGATAACTTCACCCTGAGCCTGACTACGGCCAAATATTTTCAACACCGTGAGCCCTTGGAGCACATCCAAAAAATAGGCGTTCATCCGGCTGAGACTCTGCCATTGGCTGCGTGCCAGGGTTTGGCCCAGGCTGCCGATCAGGGCCATAAAAATCGGGATCAGCGGCGCAGTCAGCAGCAGCACCAACCCCGACAGCCAATCTAGCGGAAATACAAAAGTAAGCACCGTGACTGGGACCAAGACTGCCAGGCCTAATTGCGGCAGGTATTGGCTATAATAAGCCTCCAGGGTTTCTACACCTTCGATCAGTACACTGGTGAGTTCTCCACTGCTCTCCTGAGTGGTATAAGCCGGTCCAGCCTCCAAAATTCGCCGGTATAACTGTTCGCGTAAGCTGAGTTTCACCCGGCGGGCAATTGCCTGGGAGGACATTTCACTGGCCCAGGCTAACCCCGCTCGAATTAGGATGATCAGCAGCAGGGCTTGTAACAGCCCAAGGACCTGTGCCAGATCCTGACCGCCCAAAAATACTCGGTTAATCACCCGGCTGATCGTACCAGCCTGCAGAACCGTAAAAACCCCAGCCACAAAACCACAGGCCAGGGTGAGAAATAGCGCCAGGCGACTCTGTCGTACCTGGCGCAGGAGGCGATCATCCAGATTCATAAAGTAAAAATCATGCCTGGGTGAGAACCCACCCAGGCATGATTTATTCCTCAATACTCTAAATGCGAGTCGAGCGACAGCCGCTTACGAAAGACGCGGTAGCTCCAAACCTGATAGATTAACACCACCGGGGTAAAGATTAATGCCACGATGGTCATGACCGCCAGGGTATAGGGTGTGGAAGAAGCATTGGTTATGGTGAGATTGTACGCTGGATTAATGCTTGAAATCATCACATTCGGATACATAATCATGAACATCGTTGCCAGGACAAGGACGATACTCAAAGCTGTCAGACTGAATGCCAGGCCCATCCGATTCTTACGCACAAAATAGCCAGCCAAAATGACCAGGATCACACTGGCAAGGGGAATAATGCCTGGGTTAATTCCCAACCTGGCGATTACGTCGGTTTCAATATACGTGTAGATACCCAAAATGACCATCAACGCTACCACTCCAACCCACAGCTTTTGAGCCGCAGCGCGGGCCTTTGCTACCATCTCCCCTTCTGTCTTCAGGCTGATGAAAATAGCCCCATAGAAAACAAAGGTGATCAGAGTCGTTACCCCAGCGACCAGGGCATATGGATTGAGCAGGTTGAAAAAACCGCCGACATATTGACCATCTACATCAATTGGCACCCCGCGTAAAATATTGGCAAATGCAACCCCGAGCAGTACTGGCGGGACAGCGCTTCCAAGAACGATGCACCAGTCCCATAACGCTCGCCAGCGTGGGTGCAAGTCTTTGCTGCGAAACTCAAAAGCTACCCCACGGGCGATTAAGAACAGCAAGAGCAAGAACAACGCCAGGTAAAAACCGCTGAACATCGTGGCGTACCACTCCGGGAAAGCGGCGAAAGTGGCTCCTCCCGCCGTCAGCAGCCAGACCTCGTTGCCGTCCCAGTGCGGTCCGATCGTATTAATAATCTGGCGCCGCTTTCGGTCGACCATCTGAGGATCTTTGTCACGACTTAGGAAAGGCAGCAGCGTGCCCACCCCAAAATCGAAACCTTCCAATACAAAGAAACCGGTATATAAAACTGCGATCAGAATAAACCATACAGTATTGAGCATGATATCCCTCCTGGGGTCGGATTAATCCTGGGCCCCGACCATTAAAGAGAGCGGATCGTCAACCGGTTCAGCAGGCTGCAGATCGGCCTCCGGCGGCGGCGCCTGGCGGGCAAACTTTACCAGCAAGTACACCTCCGCCGCCATTAAAGCCCCATAGATCAGGGTGAAACCCAATAATGAAACCAGCACCTGCCAGCCTGGTACGACCGTAGATAAGCCCTGTTCCAATTTCATCAAACCGTAGACCATCCAGGGGAATCGCCCGACCTCAGTTAACAGCCAGCCGAAACTATTAGCCAGAATTGGCAGGGGAATCAACCACAAAAAGATCTTAATCGCTCTCGGCGGTTTTTCAAACATCTCCGCCATGCTGATAAACAGGGCATACAATGCCAGGCCCGCCATCAAGAACCCTGCCCCAACCATTCCGCGAAATGACCAGTAGGTGATAATCAAGTTAGGGACATAATCCCCTTCTCCAAACTCGGCCGTGTATTCCGCCTGGAGCTGGTTAAGCCCTTTTACTTCACCCGTCCAGGAGTTAAAGGCGAGGAAGCTTAAGGCCGCCGGGATGCGGATCGAGAATACTTCTTGCGTTTGATCCAGGCTGCCGATTGTAAACAATGACAGCGATGCTGGGTCCATCGTTTCCCACAGCGCCTCGGCGGAGGCCAATTTCATTGGCTGGGTCTCAGCGATATGCTGTGTCTGGCTGTGCCCATTGAAAATCAACATCACGATTGTCACCGAAGCAATGATCGCCCCCATCTGGAAAGAACGTTTGTAAACCTCTAAATTCGATTTCTTTAATAAGTGATACACGCTGATCCCCATCACAAAAAAGGCTGCAGTTACAAATCCTGACAGGATCACATGTGGAAACTGCACAAAAATATTGGGGTTGAAGATCAAGGCCAGGAAACTATCCATCTCAGCCCGACCGTTGCGCAGTACATATCCTACCGGCTGCTGCATAAAAGAATTGGCGATCAAAATCCATAACGCAGAGATATTGCTGCCAATGGCAACCAGCCAGATTGCAGTCAGATGCATCTTCTTCGAAAGCTTATCCCAACCAAAGATCCACAAACCCAGAAAGGTGGACTCGAGGAAAAATGCCATCAAGGCCTCGATTGCCAGCGGCGCGCCAAAGATATCGCCGACAAAGCGAGAATATTCCGACCAGTTCATTCCAAACTGGAACTCCTGGACAATACCAGTGACGACGCCAACAGCAAAGTTGATTACAAACAACTTTCCCCAAAACTTCGTCATCTGCTTATAGACTTCCCGTCCAGTGGTGTAATACATTGTCTGCATTAATGCAACGATTACGGAAAGTCCTAGTGTAAGTGGAACAAAGAAAAAATGATAAATTGTGGTGGTCGCGAACTGCAAGCGCGCCAGAGTTAAAGCATCCATATTTTGCTCCTTTCTGCCATTTCATATGGTACGCTTATTTCCGGCGCGGGTCAATCACAAATGATCACGTATCACTGGTGAAGTATGTCACCTTTTAATTACCAAACAGGTGATTTTAAGAAATAAAAGTGACTAAGAACCTGGGATTAATCGCCCCCCCAAAAACCTCGCTTCACCGATCTCACCGCCTCGGCGGTCACAAATGCTTCCGGATCTATCTCCCGGATAATTTCCTCGGCCTCTCTTGCTTTGCGACGTAACACGCTGCAGTTCAGGATCGAAACCATGCCATCTTTTCCTTGTCCTGAGACCTCGGTTACGGCATAGCCAGCATTGCGTAGGCGCTCAGTCAGTTCCTCGCCGCGCCAGGGGCTAATCACCCGCAGATGGGTGTAACCGATCGCCAGGCGTCCTTCCACCCACATCCCCGTGATCACTCCCGTCGCAAAACCAGCCGCATAACCCAGAATCTTGCCCCAATCTCCCACGTCTGACAGGACCGCCCGCAAGGCAGTTACATATACTAAAGATTGGCAAAAGCCAAATACCCATGCCATGCCTTTGCGCCCGCGCACAACCATCATAATGCGAACGGTATAAAAGGTGATATCCACCAGGCGCAGAGCAAATAAGGTCAGGAAAGATACGAAAAATACAGTCATTCTTGTCAGGCTCGCCAGAAACCTCGCCGCACCGGACGCACATCTTCAGCGGTAATAAACGCGCTTGGATCGACCTGATTAACCAGTCCATGGACCTGGCTGACGTTTTTACGCAGCACACTGATATTTAATAGAGTAACCATTCCATCTTTGCCTCGGGCTGGAATTTCTGTGACCGCAAACCCATCCGCACGCATTCTTTCAGCGATCGCCGCCCCAAAACGTGAGCTGACCACACTTAAATGGATATGGCCAATCGCCAGGCGCTCCTCGATCCACATCCCGACGACATTGCCGGTAGCAAAACCGGCCGCATAGCCGATAATATTGAGTGGGTTATCTAAGTTTTTTAAGACTGAGCTGATCGCTAGCACAAAAATCAGCGCCTGGAAAAAACCCAAAACCCAGGCGATTCCCTTGCGGCCGCGCATCACTACCAGGACACGCAGGGTGTCCAGGCTCATATCCAGTACACGAAACAGAAAAATCAGGCCTGCCCCCAGCAAGGCCTGTGTACGTAAAAGTAAATTCCATAATGGTTGCTGCTTTCCTTAGATTTAATCCACTTTAGCGGTGGGTTCTACAATCAACTCTCCGGTCATCGCAGGTAAATAAAATTCATTCGTGTATTGCTTGACCATGCGGGTCATACTAAAACGCGGACTAAGGGTTATGATTGATTCTTTCACTCTGGCAATCCATTCACCTGGCAGACCATCCGAAGAACGGATCTGGTAATAAAGGGGGATGATTTCATGTTCGAGCGTATCATAAAGGTCCTCAGCATCTTCATCATCCTGATCATCGGAGTCGTTATAATCGATATCCTTGCCGATAGCCCAGCCATTCTGCCCATTAAAACCTTCTCGCCACCAGCCATCCAGCACCGAGAAATTCAAGACCCCGTTGAGGGCAGCCTTCATTCCCGATGTGCCCGAAGCTTCATTCGGACGGCGCGGCGTATTCATCCATACATCCACGCCCTGGGTTAGCAGGTGACCCAGATACATATCATATTCTTCAAGGAACACCAGCCGACCACCCGATTCGGACTTCTTTACCATACGATAAACCTCTTGAATCAAGAGCTTGCCCCCCTCATGGTCAGGGTGTGATTTACCAGCGAAGATAATTTGGACAGGCATCCCGGAACGGTTGATAATTTTCAACAGCCGTTCGAGGTCGGACAGAATGAGATTCGCCCGCTTATATGGGGCAAAACGGCGCGCAAAACCAATCGTCAGGGCGTAAGGATCGAGCAGAACGCCGGAGGCCAGGATTTGAACCGGGTGAATACCGCCTTTCAGCCACGCCTGGCGGGCGCGTTCGCGAATCATATAGGTCATTTTTCGCTTCAGATGGCGGCGCATCATCCATAACTCTTCATCAGGAATTTTTCGCACCAGTTTCCAAATTTCCGGGTCATCGATCCGCTCTCTCCAATCTGCGCTGAAGTAGCGATCGTACAAAGAACGCATTCGCCGAGCCATCCAGGTGCCCGTGTGAACGCCATTGGTCACGTAGCCAATCGGAACTTCATCCACACTAACCTTCGGCCATAAGAATTTCCACATCTCCCTCGAGACATGTCCATGCAATTCGGAAACTGCATTCCTTCCATTTGAAAAGCGCAGCGCCAGTACCGGCATGCTGAACGAGTCGCCCCAGCTCAACTTATGCCGTCCCAGGTCAACAAAGCCATCGCGGTTCAATCCGAGTTCTGGCCAGGTCTGGGCGAAGTACTTATCAATCAGCCACAACGCAAATTCATCATTGCCTGCAGGGACAGGTGTATGGGTGGTAAAAACGCTCGAGGCGCGCACATGTTCTGCTGCATCTTTGAAGGATGCACCTTGCTTCATAAACTCTTTGGTTCTTTCCAGGACCATAAACGCCGAGTGACCTTCGTTCATGTGCCAGACATCAGGATGGAGGCCCAGGGCGCGTATGGCGCGTACCCCACCAATCCCCAACAAGATTTCTTGAGGAATACGAATATCTGGGTCACTGCTGTACAAGTGCGCGGTCAGATTGCGATCCGCTGGCAGGTTCTCGTCAACGTTTGGGTCAAGCAAATACAACGGAACAACCCCCACCTGTAGCTCCCAAATGCGCGCCTTCAGGATTCGACCAGGTAGCTGCAGCGCTATCATCAGCGGGGCGCCTTCCTCGTCTTTGACAAGCTGGATGGGTAAATCGGCAGGATCGGAGCGAGTATAACGGGCTTCCTGCCAGCCATCCTCTGTGATCCGTTGGTTAAAATAGCCTTCACCGTAAAACAACCCCACTGCCACAAAAGGCAGCCCCAAATCGCTGGCCTCTTTGGTATGATCGCCGGATAATACCCCCAGGCCGCCGGCGTATATTGGCAGCGATTCATGGATTCCATATTCCATTGAGAAATAAGCAATCTGCTTATCAGCGCGCCCGGGGTATGTCTCCTGAAACCATGTTTCTGTTCGATTCATGTATTGGTCAAAGGCGCGCAAGACGCGTTCATAAGCATCCACATAATATCGGTTATTTGCAGCATCGCTCAACTTAGCAGGATCGACTTTTCGTAAAAACACAATTGGATTATGATTAACTCGTTCCCACAGGACGGTATCGATGCGCGAATAAAGGCGCATGCAGTCAGGGTTCCAGGTCCACCACATATTGTAGGCCAGTTCGCCCAGGCGGCTGATCCGGCGAGGTAGGTCGAAGTCGGGGTTAGCTTTTGTCCGAAACGAATTCATATTTTTTTATTCCTTATCATCACAAAAAGATATCCATCAAGTGCTGGTTCAAGAGCTTATTGCAATTCTCAAAACAGGCAAAAGATGGAATCTAAATAGCGAAGTTATCATGAAATTAACGGGTTTAATCTTACCACTTAAATGAACCGATTTCGGCAAGCATAAACAAATATAGCGTAAAATTGACAGTGATGACCCAAACCATTCAATTAATGATTACTTGTTTGATCGATACCCTTTACCCAGAAATTGGCGAAGCGGTGGTTCGTGTATTGGAGCGCGCCGGGGTAGAAGTCGCCTTTCCAGCCGGTCAGACCTGCTGTGGGCAGCCCGCCTTCAATGCCGGGATGCGCCAACAAGCCAGGCCTCTGGCGCAGCGCACCATACAAATCTTTGAAGAAACCACCGGTTCAGTAATCGTGCCCTCTGGTTCATGTGCAGCGATGATCCGCCATGGATACCTGGAGCTCTTTGCAGATGATCCAGAATGGCTTGAACGAGCTCGCCGGCTTGCTTCGAGAACGTATGAACTGAGCGAGTTTCTGATTGATATTTTGGGGATGGCAGAGCTTGGCGCTGAATTTACTGGACGGCTCACATATCATCGTTCCTGTCATCTGCTGCGCGACTTAGGCGTTGACCAGCAGCCGCTTACCCTGTTGCGCGCTGTTAAGAAAGCCGAGTTGGTCGACCTTGCTGGAGCAGACGAGTGCTGTGGTTTTGGGGGTGTCTTTTCGGTCGAACATCCTCAAATATCCTCAGCGATGCTGCAGCGTAAACTGGACAACATTATCGCCAGCGGAGCCGAGCGCGTAGTGACTTGCGACGCCGGCTGTCTGACCAATATCAACGGCGGTCTGCACCGGCTTGGGCTTTCCCCCCGTGCGGTGCATATTGCTGAAATTCTCGACCAGGATTAAAACAGCCCGATGGCAAAATCCTTCCAAAAACGAATACAGCGCTCCCTCGAGAATGCTGACTTACAAGCAGCGCTTGATGGGAATGCCGACCGACGTCTGGTCGCCCGCCAACAAGCCTACGCCTCGTTACCTGAAGAACTGGAGACGCTTCGCCAACGCGCCCACGCAATCCGTGTCCATACAATTGCCAACCTGGATGCAATTCAGGCCCAATTCATGACGAATGCTCGTGTAAATGGATTAATTGTTCACCAGGCAACCGACGCAGCCCAGGCGGTCGAGATTATCCTGAAAATTGCTTCGCAAAACAAGGCCAGGTTAATTGCAAAATCAAAAACCATGTTGGGAGAAGAAATCAACCTGAACCACGCCCTTGAAGCGGCTGGGATAAAAGTAGTCGAAACCGACCTGGGTGAATATATCGTGCAACTGCGCGGCGAGCGCCCCGCCCATATCATTACCCCAGCAGTTCATCTGCGCCGAGCGGATGTCGCCCAAACCTTCACCGAAAAGTTAGGGGTTCCTTATAACGAAGATATCCCCGCGATGACCGCCTTAGCCCGCGAGACGCTGCGTCAGGTCTTCCTACAGGCTGATATCGGTATATCGGGTGTTAATTTTGGCGTCGCTGAAAGTGGAACCTTGTGTTTGCTGACAAATGAAGGCAATGGTCGGATGGTTACCACCATACCGCGCCTGCATATCGCCTTGATGGGAATTGAGCGGATAGTGCCTACGCTGCAGGACTTGGCAGTAATGTTAGCGCTGCTGCCGCGTTCCGCCACCGGCCAAAAACTGACGGTATACACCAATCTGATCCATGGACCGCGCCGCCCACCTGAGGTAGACGGGCCTGATCAACGCCACTTAATTCTGATCGACAATGGCCGGAGCGCTCTCATAGGCTCGCCACTTGAGGAGGCTTTATATTGCATTCGTTGTGGGGCCTGTTTAAATGCCTGCCCCGTGTTTCGTGAGATTGGCGGGCACGCATATGTGGGCATCCACGGCCAGCCTACGGCCTACCCTGGACCCATCGGCGCTGTTCTTTCACCTGGACTCTATGGCCCCGCAGAATTCGGCAATCTGGCGCGTGCTTCCAGCTTATGTGGAGCCTGCAAAGAAGCTTGCCCGGTGGATATCGACCTACCGCGCTTACTGTTACGGGTGCGCGCCGGGGCAACTGCCAATCCAACCCAGAAGGCTGCAACCCTTTCCACTTCGGCCAATTCTTCTAAAAGCATTCCTCAGCCAGGATACACCGCCCCTAATGCCCCTGTTGTTTTACGGATCGGGCTGAGCATGTATTACCTGGACAGCCAGGTCTCCGAAGCGATTTGCCGCCGCTCAAAAGCTAGCGGGTTGGTTTGGCCGAGTGTTTGGCCGCTCCTCCGCATGGCTGCAATTGCCAGGCTTTACCGGTTGGGGCGCCAGTCGTGACTTTCCCGCCCCTGCCCAGACCACCTTCAGCCACCGTTTCGCCCAATTAAATAAACAACTGGAAACGCACCCTGGCCCACCGCAGGCCATCCCTGCTGCCCCGTCCTCGAGTAAAATTTCCCCACAGGTTGAGTCGCCTCTCGATACGCTTGACCGCTTTGAGAAAGAATTGCAGGCGATTGGCGGTGTTAGCACCCGCTGCCAACCAGCAGAGCTAAGTAAGCGTATCCTGGCCTTGCTGGCAGAACGGAAGATTACCCGCATCCAGACCTGGGAAATCGACCACCTTCCCGTTGGGCTGCTTAAAAATCTTCAGTCAGCAGGAATTCGGATTACCCATTATCCTGATCCGGAAATCAAAGCCGGTTTGACCGGCGCCCTCGCCGGCATCGCGGATACCGGCACGGTTGTGCTTCCCAGCGGCGTTGGACAGCCGTTAACCGCCTCACTGCTGCCAGAACTGCATATCGCTGTTCTCGATTCAAGCCAGATATATGAAAATCTCAATCAAGTATTTGATCAACAAAAACCGGTGCGCCAGGCAATCCTGGACGCACCGGCTGCAGTTCTCATCAGTGGGCCTTCGCGCACAGCCGATATCGAGATGACGCTAACGATCGGCGTTCATGGCCCACGTGAAATCCATGTATTCTGCCTTACTTAGGGTTCTTCTTGTCCTTCATTTGTTTCTGTTTTCCCTTTTTGGCGGATAAGTGTTATCAGCACCGCAACTACAGCCGCGGCAGCTACCACAAAGATGATGAACAAATAAATCCAAAAGGATGGCCGCGCCTGGCTTGCGCCTGTTCCTTTAGCCTGCAAGGTCGCAGAAATTTCATCAAGAGTTAGTAATGTCCCAGTCGGCAGCGCCTTCGGCGTTCCTTGGGGGGTGCCACCCGGCCCGTTTACCAGGGGCAAGTGTATCTCAGGGAGTGGGGTGAGCGTCGGCGGTTGGGTGAAAGTTGCCGTCGGCCATGGGCGTCGCAGTGGGTTCGGGTGTTTGGGTTGGGGTTTTTGTCGGGTTTCCTCCGGGCGAATCGGCCAGCACGCCGGCTGGTAGTTCGCCAGGCTGAAACAGAAACAGGCAAACAGGAAAAGCGCAGCAGCGCTAAGTCCAGCCGCCCTCTTACGGGAGCCCAAGCGCTTTGGAAACTTTGGTCTTGTCGAAATCAATAAGAACCGTCCCTTTGATTTTGAAAGTTGGCGTCGTTTCGTTGCCATTTGCCCATCCTCGCACCCGTTGAGCCGCAGCTCGATCTCGGGTAATATCAATCTCAACAAATTGAATCCCATTTTCTTGAAAAAATGCCCGCGCCCGCCGGCATGCCGGACACCAGGGGGTGCAGTACATCACAACATCTGCATCCGGCTCCTCTGCCGCCGCCGGCGCAACCGCCTCTTGCTTGGGTATCACCGGGCTGCGCTGCTGGTTCCAGACCTTCGAGAACCCGGAATAGCTCATCGTTGTCTGGCTGTAGGTCGATATCGTGAATATCAACATAACGAATGACGCAGGACTTATCGATGACAATAATTGCTCGCTCAGAATAGCCATCCTCATTGCGAAACACGCCGTACAACCTGGCAATAAGCCCATGCGGATAAAAATCACTCAATAGTGGATAGGAAATCCCACCCAAGCTTTCTGCCCAGGCTGTCAAACAGGCTGTGCTATCGACGCTGATACCCAGAACCTGGGTATTTAGCCCATCGAACCGGTCAAGATTGACCTGGTAGGATGGGATCTGGCCCGTTCATATTGGCGTCCAGGCTAAGGGAAAAAATGCCAGCACAATGTGTTTCTTACCGAGATAATCACTCAGACAAAATTTCTTCTTCTCTAAATGGCTTTCAAGGCAGAAATCTGGGGCAATTTGACCAACTTTTATCATCATAAGCACTCCTCAATGCTCTGGATTGCTTTCAGGACCGTATGATTCCCTGACTCAATATTTATAAGGTTAACACCGGCGCCTGCCGAAAGACGCCATCTGCATCCGGCTGATAATCATTAACTGCCATGACAGCCGACAAGTTGAGCGGTCCGTAGAGATGCGGGAATACTTGCTCACCGACTGGATCCCAACGCAAGGGCTGAACCAACCGGGCTGGATCGATCCACAACAAAATCAAATCTGGCGTATCCCGAAAAAATAGATTTGCAGTTCCGACCAACTGCTCCGGCTTAGAAAAGTGGATGAAACCTTCACTCTCCAAGGAGATCTGCCCGGTATTCTCCGACAAGCTGGGCTGCTTGCCAGGCCTGGCGGGTACAAAGGTGTACAATCCAATTGATTGGAAGCGCTGCGTTTTCCACAATAAGAACACCTTACCGCTGTTTTTTAGCTAACGACTCTCGGGCATGGAGGCGATCTCGCTGGCAATACAATCCATAATGTTCCAGGCCACCTCGGCTTTATCCAGCAAAGGCAAATCGATCCGCCGGCCATCCGGGTATAATAAAATGACTCGATTCGTATCGACTGCAAAACCAGCATCCGCGGCGCTGATATCATTCGCCGCCATCAAATCCAGTTTCTTCATCTGCAGCTTTTTCTGAGCGTTTCCGAATAGTTCCTGAGACTCTGCCGCAAAACCAACCGTATATCGCGGCCAACCAGTCAGTTGGCGCTGCGCCGCGACTGCAGTCAGGATATCAACGGTTTGGGTTAATTCGATCTGTCCTAAATTATTTTCTTTTTTAATCTTTTGATTGGCGCGCGCTGTCGGGCGAAAATCGGCCACAGCGGCGGCCATCACCAGGACATCGGCCTGGTTAACCTCTGCCAGCACAGCGTCCGCCATTTCTTGAGCGGTGTTTACATCGATGCGCTGCGCCCCGACCGGGGTGGCCAAGCTGACCGGGCCAGCGATTAACGTGACGGCTGCGCCGAAATCTAATCCGGCCTGAGCAAGCGCAAACCCTTGCTTACCGGACGATCGATTTGTAATTGCCCGCACTGGATCGATTGGCTCCTGCGTACCGCCAGCCGTTACCACAATCCGCCGGCCGCGCAGCCTTCCATTTCGTCCCAATAGGCCGCGGATATGACCGAGCAGCTCTGCCGGTTCCACCATGCGCCCAACGCCAACCAGGCCAGATGCCAGGTGTCCCTCCGCCGGTCCAACGATAGTCACCCCGCGCTGCCGCAGCGTTATCAGGTTCGCCTGGGTGGCCGGGTGCATGAACATGCCTCCGTCCATAGCTGGCGCAACCAGGATCGGGCAGGCAGCAGCCAGCGCTGTTACGCTCAGCAGATTATCGCCAATCCCCTGGGCTAATTTCGCCAGGGTATTCGCCGTTGCTGGGGCAATTACCAACAAGTCTGCACCTTTTCCCAATCCAATATGCTGGATATGCCCCTCGCTGCCCCATAGATCCGCATCCGTATAAGCCCGCTGACCAGTCACGGATTGAAATGTAAGCGGGGCGACAAATTGCTGCGCGGCCGCAGTCAAGATTACCTCCACCTGGGCCCCTGCTTGCGCCAGTTTGGAAGCCAGTTCGGCTGCCTTATAACAGGCAATCGAACCCGTAACGCCCAGAAGAACACGTTTTTCCTGGAACAGATGGTCTGTCATGTCCTGATTATAGCGCAGGTTAAATAAAATGCGGGGCGATTGCCTGGATCAGACAATCGCCCCGCACCTGAAGTCAAAATCTTATGGCCTGGCCACAAACGCCAAAGTAAGCTTGGCCTGGTCTTCCGTTCCCAACATCCCCGCAATTTCAATTGGGCCGACGCCAAATTCGCTAAGCAAGATTGTCGTCACGGCTGTACCGGTAAGGGTGTCGCCATCCAGTTTGGCAGTGACATCGAATGTGACCGGTTTGGTTGTCTCTTTTACGGTTAAATCGCCTATCACTTGAAAAGATAATTCCTGCCCGGCGGTGTAACTCCCCGGTAGACCGGTAATACTGCTGGGCGTGAAGGTTGCTATTGGAAATCTTCTGGATTCCAGGAAGCGATCGCGGATAAAATTATCGCGGCGTGAGCTATCCGACTGAAACTGACTGATATCTATTTCCAGCGGGCCGATCGAAGAATTTTGTGGGTTAGTTGTATCAAGGCTGACCTCGCCGCTGACTTGAGGCGTACGACCCACTGCCAGGTTGAAACGATTGTCATTGAAGAAAGTTTCGCCAACTTCATAGGTCGCGCTGGATTCACCTGGGACGATCTTATAAATCACCGCGCCGCCAGCAGCAACAGGTTCCACAGGTAGGGCGACGGGCTCTTGGATCGTGCTTGTCGGTATGGCTGGGGGATTGGTTGGCTCTGCCTGAGCCGGTGCACTGGTCGCTTCCGCTGCCTGCGTCGGCATACTGCTTGGTTCTGAAACCGGAGCTTCAGTGGTGGGTGTGGCCTGTCCGGTACAAGCGGACAGTATCAAAATAAGTAACACTCCAGCTAAAAAGAACTTTCTCATTGATACACTCCTTTTCAAGAAATGGATAGGGTGCCTTTACACCATTTATTCCGGCCCAAATCCAGGTGGCTTTATTGATCACTATGTCAAAGATTACGCATAATACCATCAAAAGGATTTTTTGATTTCTAAAAATTAGAGAATTCAAATCTATTTAATCGTTATTCATTATCCCCCGGCCAAACTGGCATCAATAGGTGAGCATCACTTGCAGTGTTTCTTGTGGGTTTTGATCTAATAATTCATAAGCCAGGCCAGCCTGGTGGATGTCAAATCGGTGGGTTATCCAGCGCTGCGGCTGGATCTTCTGGATCATTTTCCAGGCCAGGTCAAATCGCCGCGCCTTATCCCATCTCCCGGTTAGCTCAGGGGCCAGGGTAGTCACCTGGCTGCTGATCAAGCGGATCCGGCTGCGATGGAAAAATCCTCCAAGGTCCAATCCGGCTCTCTTCTGACCGTACCACGATCCAATCACAACTCTCCCGGCAAAACCGGTGGCCATGATTGCCTGGTTCAGCGCTTCAGGCGAGCCTGAAAGCTCATAAGTCAAATCGGCTCCACCGGAAAGAAGCTCAATGAGCTCAGCCTGTAATCCTGGGACAAGTGGATCGAGGCAGGCTGTGACGCCTACTTCCAGGGATGCCTGGCGGCGCAAGGGATACCGATCGATTGTTACCAGACCAGCCAACGGAAATTGGCTCAGCAGTGCGGTAGTCAATAATCCAACGATCCCCTGCCCGAATACCGCGATTCGTTCCCCGATGATAGGAGCGCCATCTTGGATAAAATTGACCGCGGTTTCCATGTTCGGCAAGAAAACCGCCTGCTCGACGGAAATGTCCTCGGGTAAAGGATATAACACGCCTGTACCGGCCACGAAACAGCTAGCATGCGGCTGAAAGGCAAATACCAGACGGTCTTCCCAGGCGGGATCGACACCCTTGCCCCTCTCGATCACCCGACCGACGGCAGCATACCCATACCGCAATGGATACTGGAATTCTCCACCCAAGGCCGTGATGCCAGCATCCACAGCCAAATCAGTTGGGAACTGCCCCCGGTAGATTAATAACTCGCTGCCTGGGCTGATCGCCGAGCAGATCGTTTTCACGAGCACTTGTCCATCTAGCGGGTGCGGATCGGTCTCTTGGCGAATCTGCACCTGGCCAGGGGCGGTGAAATAGACTGAAATCATCGCTTTACCACACAGAATTCTAGAGTGTTTGGGCGGATCGCTGAAAATCCTACCTGGTTGGCCATTGGATGCGTCCCCATACGATCAGGTCTTCACCTCCCCGGTCGAAACATGTCTCAACCAGGGTTGGGAATTGATTAATACTGACGGGATCTGTCGCCACGATTGGCACGGTCAGATTCAGGCCGCCCACGAAAGTTGGTGCAATTGTAATCACCGCAAAATCAGCCAAAGCCTGGGCGAGGAAGCTCGAAATCACCCGGGCGCCGCCTTCGACCATCAAGCTGTTGATCCCGGACTCAGCCAGGCAGCTTAACAAGGCAGCCAGATCCACGCTGCCTGTGGACGTTGCAGGAAATTCTAATACACGCCCACCCGCTTTCTCGAGCGCTTTTCGGCGGTCAGGATCGACCGGTTGAGCCGCCGCAATCCACGGTCGTAGGCCTTCCCGCTCAACTTGCATTAGCCGGGCTTGTGGAGGTGTCCGCAAGCCGCTGTCCAAAATCACGGGTTGAGGATTTCGACCTTCCACCAGGCGCACGCTTAATTGAGGATCATCCGCAAGGACAGTCCCTATTCCCACCAGAATTCCGTCGTGCAGGCTGCGCAACCGGTGGGTGATTCGCAGAGATTGCGGGCTGCTCAAGGCTAATGGCCGCCCGCGTTGATATGCCAGGCTGCCATCCAAGCTCTGCGCATAACACAGCCCTACCAACGGCCGTCCAGCAGACTGACGAAAAACCGCGGCTCCCTCTAGCCATTCTTCGAACGAAACCATGTTATATCCTCAACGAGGAGGTTGGCCAACTTCCCAAGTTGAGCAGGTGATTCATACGCTGGGCCTTGGTAAATAAATAATAGGCATTGTCCGCGTAAACGGTAGCCTCCACTGGCACGCGCTCATTCACCTGTACTCCCAAGGTTGACTAAATGGTTGATTTTACTGGGATTGTTCGTTAGCAAACGGATCGAATGCACACCCAGATCTTCCAGGATACCCGCCGCTGCAGTGTATTCGCGTTCATCAGCCTGGTGGCCTAACAGCAAATTCGCTTCCACGGTATCGAAACCTTCATCTTGTAAATTATAGGCGCGCAATTTATCTAATAAGCCGATGCCTCGTCCTTCCTGGCGCAGGTAGATCAACACACCCTGGCCAGCCTCGGCAATCTGCAGCATAGAGGTATGCAGTTGCTCGCCACAGTCGCAGCGTCGTGAGCCCAAAACATCCCCTGTAAAACACTCGGAATGCACCCGCACCAGAATGTCATCTTTTGCATCGACATCTCCTAAGATCAGGGCCAGGTGCTCTTTTTCGTCAAGATTATTATGGTACAAGCATAACCGAAATTCCCCTTCTAGCGTGGGAACCCGAGTTGTAACCATTCGTTTGATGATCAAGTCGTTCATGATAGTATCTCCCATAAACCCGCAATCCAATGCGCAGACTTAATCTGCCATGGATCCCACCCAGGCGGTTAATTGCCATTTTCCGGCGGATTCGAATCTCGTTATTCTTTGGGTCGGTCCAAATACAGCAGGATGATTAAGGCCAGTTCGGCTAACTTGGCAGCCACTCCTATAGGATCGCTGAAATCACCATTCATGACCACCCAGCCAATAATCGTTACCGCGGCAAATCCCATCAAGGCCCAGCGGATAATCGCATGGCGCTGGCGGAAGAATGGCTGGGGCAGGAAATAAGCAGCCAACAAGGCCAAATAACCCAAACCATTGAATATAAACAACACGCCCAGCATTTGGTAAGCTGGATCGCCTAATAAAGCCGGGGCGAGCCCTAAATGGATCAAGGCAGTCACCAGGGTTGCCGCAATAATTCCGATCTGAACGCCACTCAATTTTTTTCCCATTGGATGTTTCTCCTTATCTATTCCGGGTCGGATCGCCTGCCAGGCCAGGTTCGACTTCAACCGCGCTGACTGTTACCAGCAGATTGGCAGCAGGAGCTTTCATCTCCTGGAGTGGAGCCCGCAGAGCGCCTACCAGGCCGCCAATCCACAAACCAGTTAATCCAATCAGAAAATCACGCCCTCGCATTAATAGACTGATGCTGATCCCCAAGGCGCTGGTGTAGCCAAATGCTTGCATTGCCAAAGCCTGGCCTGCTTCCAGGACGCCCACTCCGCCAGGTAACGGGGTTAGGAAAGCAATCCGAGTTGCTGTATATCCAGCCACTGCCTGCAGCGGGCTCAAAGGGGCTCCGAGAAAGGTTACCATCAACCAATATTCAAAAACCATTAACACCCAAACAAGGGCGGAGATAAACAGCGCCGATAAAATTAACATCGGATGGTTGCGAAAAAGGAAAGCCATCTGGCGCTCGGTAGAGGCGACTAGCTGTGGGAGTTTTGCCAACGCTGGTCGTGACCACCAGGATTTTGGCATGTGGCTGAACAGCCAACCGAGCGGTTGCCGGTTTGCCCACAGCGCCCCAAAATAGAGCAGCGGCAGCGCCAATACAGCGCCTAACCAGCTTGCCATTTCGAGCCGGGCCAGCCCTGGGATCAGGCCAAATCCAACGATTAATAACACCCCTAACACCAGGAAGGAGAAATTTACAAAAAGCTCGATCAAACGATCGACAGCCACCGCCGCCACCGAGGTTCCCGCTGGGACGGTATGCCGTGATTGCACCAAATAGACCTGGAGCGGCTCTCCACCGAACTGGGTCCCTGGGGTGAAATAGCTGATCGCAAAGCCAGCCATTCGGTAACCAGATAAACGAATATAAGGGATCACATAGCCGTAGGCAGGCGCAAAATCAACCACCAGCGTAGACAGAATAATAACAAGATGACCAGGTTAACGACCAACAGTACCGTCAATTCCAGTGCGGTCAACGAGCGTAAAATCTGGACAATCTCGCCCCACGGGAAGACCCGGGCGGCGATAATCACCACTGGAATGATCGCCAGCCACAGGAGATTAATAGGTTTGAGGAAGCGTTTCATGGCTCAATTCCTGACCGGATTTCGACCTCATAAGCTTGGCTGAGGGGTAATACCACGCTTCCTCTGGCGACCAGAGCGAATAAGGTCCGCTGCCCATATAAATAATTGCGATATACCCAGCGATTTGTATGATTTGCAGCATGGTGGGAGGAAAATACCACTGTCCGAACCCAATTAACCCCAGGGCGATGCCTGAGCTGATTCTTCCGGCAATTCCGAAAAGCACAAAAATGGACATTAATAATTGAAGAAATAACAAGGCGATACCCAACGGGTCAACCCCTATAATAAATCGGGATTGCACCAAAGAAAACACCCCTAGTAGCGCTAAGCCCAGGCGAACCACGATTTGAACAATCGAAATAACCTTGGATGGGATTCGCTGCGATTCTTCTTGACGCCAGGCGCCGCTGACTTTGAGAAAATCGATGCAAAAACCAATAAGAAATGGGACAGCAAAGAAACTCGCGGCTATTTTGCTTAACTGCGGCGGAAAAAGCGGGTATAAGAGGACTCGCGATAAAGACAAACTGGATACTGGCAAAGATACGCCGTTGACCGCTGGGCGCAAGCGGCTGGACCGGTCGGCCAAACCGGGGTAGCAACCATTCGCCGAACAGGAATAAATATCGCGCCAGGGCTACCAGGATATACCAGGTGGGTACCTGACCATATTGGATCAATAGGATGGCAGCAGCCAAAACGCCTAAACCGTCAAAGCTAATATCCAGAATGCTTCCCAATCGCGTGGCGTAATTGCTGCGGCGCGCCAGGTAGCCATCTAGCGAGTCTGCGGCAATCGCTAGGGTGTACATAATCGCAGGCAGCCAGGCCAACCAACCCGGAGGTCGCGGCAGGAACAGGAAACCTGCCAGGCCAGCAATTAATAATCCACGCAGTAGGGTCATCCAATTCCCTGAGCCAAACCTGGCCAGGAGGATCACTTCGCCAGGACGGTAATTCTGTTCCAGGTTTCGCCACAAGACGATAAGCAAGTAAAGTGCAATGAGTGCAGCCAGGACCGCCCATTGCAATCCGGCCTGTGGCAGCCAGGCAGTCCGCAGCAGCAGCCACCCGGCTGCCACGTAAGCTGCTGAGAGCAAAGCAAAGAAAGCCCAACTGCGGCGCAGGTTGTACAAAGCTTGAACGTTTTCTTCAGTGTCCGGTTTCATGGTAGGAGATTTTACCATTTGAAGATTACCATTTAGATAAATATACGTATAATATAATAAAAAGGATTAAATCCAAAAAAAAACGGGCGAAAGTGTTGTTTTCTTTCACCCGGTTTTTGTTCTTTAAAAAAACTATAGGTCTCTTTTGGAGAAATGGCGGATTGCCAGCACAAGGACGAAGAGAAGGTAGCCTACCGCATAGACCACCATTAGGATACTGGGATAGGTTGCGGAGGCAAAGGGCGAAAAACCCAGGGATGCCACCAATGGAGATTGGATTTCATGGGCAGCGCGCTTCCACAGCGCCTCGCTTGGCAGCAGCAGGCTGGTGATAATGCCAATATTAGTTGCAGCCTGGGCAGTGTTCCCTGGCAGGAAGCTCCCAATTTGTTCAATCCACCCCCCAATGAATGCCACCCCAAACAATCCAAACACCAATACCCCATTTGCCAGGGTCGAAAAATAAGTTCCGCCCAGGATCGACACACTCAATAAGAGCATCGAATTAAGCCACATCAGCCCCAAAGCCTGAAGCGGGTTCGGTGCAATATAACCGCTGCGCAAGTAGATATACAGCATCACACCGCCAGCCATCATCAGCAAATACATGCTGAGCATCCCGGCAAAGCCCAACCATTTTCCCATCAGAATTTCCCAACGCCGGACCGGTTTAGAAACGAGGGTTTGGATTGTTCCGGAATTGATCTCGCCTGAGATGGTATCCACAGATGTCAACACGGTCATCATCACCGCAAGAAAGTTAACCACATATAATCCCGCCATCAGCAGAAAATTGCGGAATTCGTTCAATTCAAGCAAGTTGTTATCCAGCATGCTTTCCATATTCCGACTGATCAAGTGAAAGCCGACCCCGAACACCACCAGAAACAAGATCCCTAGCGCCAGCGCGGCCAGCAGGATCCTGCGCCGGGCGGCCTCAAAAAAGGTTAAGCGCGCAATGACCAGCGTGCTCACAATCCACCATCCGTCCCTACAATTTGGATGAATAGATCCTCCAGCGAAACCTGTTCGGGTCGCAGCGAATAAACCTCCACGCCGCTCTCGACCAGGTAACGGTTGATCAGGGGAAGATCGCCTTCGTTTTCGACAGTCAGGGATAAGTGCTCACCATCCTGGCGAACAAGCTGGCACCATTTGTTTAAACCGCCTAAAATTTCGGGAGTGATGCGTTGGGCACGAATTTCGACGCGCAATTCGCCTTCGACCAGGCCCTTTAACAGGCTGATCCGTACCACCTCTCCGTGTTTTATAAATGCAACCCGGTCACAGGTAATTTCAACTTCACTGAGCAAATGCGAGTTTAAAAAGACCGTCGTCCCCTGCTCACGCAAGTCATGGATAATATCCCTGACCAGCCGCCGACCGACAGGGTCGAGGCCGGAGGTTGGTTCGTCCAGGATTACCAAACCAGGCCGGTTGAGCAGCGCCTGAGCCAGACCGATGCGCTGGAGCATTCCTTTGGAAAACTCACGCAGCCGCTTTCCTGCGTGCGGGGTCAATCCAACCAGATCCAGTAGCTCAGCGCTGCGCTTCTCGGCCGCGCCGTGTGGCATATGATAAAGATCGGCATGTAAGGCCAGGAATTCTTGGGCGGTCAGCCAATCATGAAAGCGAAAATGTTCGGGGAGAAACCCTACCTTTGAACGCACTTCTGGGTTGTTCAGCGGCTGGCCAAACAAGCGTCCTACTCCGCCGCTGGGTGAGATCAGGTTGAGCAGCATCTTGACCGAGGTGGTCTTACCAGCCCCGTTCGGACCCAAGAAACCGAATACCTCGCCTTGTTGAACCGTCAAGGTAAGGTCGTTCACCGCCACCTTATTCCCAAATACCTTACATAGGCCTTTGGTTTCGATTGCTGGTATCATCTTATTCATTCGATAAGTATACCCGCAGAAATAAAACTTCTGAGGGTTTTAGCCAGTTGGCCAAAAACCCTCAGAAGCATAGAACAGCGCCCAACTGCGCGCCGGTCATCTACTTAAGCGAGCTTGCTATCTCTAAAGCTGTGTTTTCATTTCCCGGACCGGTTAAGGCATATACAATTCCATCTTTCACCCACATTAGCAAGTACTGACCTGCCTCGTGATGCAAAATCAATGTTCCCGTAACGCCATCAACGCCTATTTCCCGGTAATCTGAAGCATAACGGGGAATTGGAATGACAAATGTAGTGCTCCAATCCACGTTTCGAGCAAACTGCTCAGCCTCGACCTGGCTCATTCCCATGACTTGAAGATAGGCCTCGCCGATTTTCTGAAGATCCAAACCTGGCGGAGCCGAAATTGTCGGACTGGGCAATTGCACCAGTGTCGTACATTTTGGCAGGCGTGGAATACTTTGATTATCCGGGTCATTTCCAGCCTGGCGCATTGTTTCGGCATCGAACTCGCATTCACCATATTTGGCCATCACCCCGGTCGGAATCTGGATGTTGATTGAAGTCCCATCCAATCCATTGGGGACCTGGATATCTCCTCGTCCAATTTCAGCCAGGAGGGCGCGCACGTGCGCCACATTGACGATCAGGTTAGCACTGCTCCCGGGTTGCACAGCCAGGGTTGGCTGTTCCTGGATACCTTCTGGCAATCTGACCTTGATGCCTGCCAGATTCCCGGCTTCAACCGCGTTGGCAACTACCTGGGTTTCACCCTGATCCTGAAATTGGACATCTTGAGAAAACATCGCTTCAAATTGGGCCGAAGAGCCCAATTGTTGCGGCAGCTTCCCCGGATTGACTTGCACTGCCTGGATCTGTTGTACGCGGAATAAACCCAAGAAACTACTGGCGACTGCCCTCAATGGAGCAAATACCATCGCCAGGGCTAACACGCCCACGATCAATCCGGTCACCCAAAGCGGGCGCGGGACCTTTTGGTACCATTTTTGTGACATTATCTCAGTCTCCTTTCTTAATGCCGCCTGGCGCGCCTTGAGACTCGCCCGCCCGGCGGTTGGTGATAATCTTACTTGTGGTTGGTTTTCATCCAGAATCGCCAGCCTGGTTTGGACCTGTTGCCTGGCAGCCTGGAGTTCGATCGGCGCTCCTCTGGCAGCGCTGGCAAATCTCGAGATGCGCGACGACTTCCCTCCGGGCGGCATCGTCAAGTTCTTGATCCTGATATGCGCGAATTTCTCCTTCTTTCAAGTGCATTGCCTTACCTCCCGTTTAAAAAACAAATACCTGTCATTCTTCTTCCAATGCTTTATAGCGCTTGGCAAACTCTCGCTCCGCCCGCGCCAACAAAGTGCCAACTGAGCCAGGAGCAATTTCCAGGGCAGCCGCAATCTCGTTATAAGCAAGTCCGCTGTGCCGCAGCACGATGAGCATCGCCGAGCGTGGCTTCATTCCGCCCAATACCATCCGCACCCGTTGGCGTTCTTGGGCCTTTTCGACAACCCGGGCTGGGTCCATCCGCTGACCGCGATCATCTTGAATATTTTCAGGCTCTCTGGCAGCCTGGTCCTCATAATACTTCCGCCTCTTTTGCGCACGCAGTGCGTTCAATCCGAGGTTGGTAGCCACCCGGTATAACCACCCGCTCAGGTTGCGCTCGTCCGCGGGGGAGTGCTCATACAGCCGCAGAAAGGTCTCCAAAGCCAGGTCTTCGGCTTCATGCCAGTCGCCCGTTAATCGAAAAAGCACTTCACAAATTGGCTCCCAGTTTTGTTGGAAGAGCAAATCGAAAGCTTCTGATTCTTGGGCGCTGCGCCCTGTCTTGCTTTGGATACGTGACCAGATCATCGTCATAGGTAGCTCAGCACAGCCATTGGTTATTTCTATAATAGAAACACCGCTGGCTTTGCTGATGTGACAGAATTTTTGTAGAAATATCGTTGTTCCACTTGCTCGTCTGGACTGACATTTCCAGTTCAAAAGTCGCCAAATCGGCATCTCGAGGATCACCGCAGATATTATATAATAGCTCGTATGGGTTATCGATTTGTGCGTTTCCTCGTCAAGATTTTATTTGTATTACTCGTCCGGGTCGAAAAGATCGACTGGGACAATCTGCCCACACAGGGCAGCCTGGTGATCACCGCCAACCATGCCGGCCGGCTGGAAGCGCTCCTGGTGTTCTACTTGCTCAATCGCCAGGATATTATCCTGATTATCGCCGAAAAATACCGCAAGAGCGCCTTCTGGAGATGGTTTGCCAGGCGGGTTGATGGGATATTTATCGATCGCTTTGGGGCAGATTTTGCTGCCTTGCGCGAGGTGCTTAAACGTCTGCGAAATGGCGGAGTGCTTGCCATCGCCCCGGAAGGAACGCGCAGCCGCACCGGCAAATTGCTCGAAGCCAGGCCAGGAGCGGCGTACATCGCGGCCAAATCCGGGGTCACGATCGTTCCCGTCGGCGCAACCGGCACCTGGGATAAAGAAGTGTTTAACAACATCAAGCACTTTCGGCGCAGCAAAGTTCGGATCCGGGTTGGCAAACCTTATACGCTGCCCGCCCTCAAACCCGCAACCCGCGATGCACAGCTCCAACAGTATACAGAGGAAATTATGTGTCAAATTGCCGCCCTGCTTCCTGAAGAGCTGCGCGGCTTTTATGCCGACCACCCCCGTCTTAAAGATCTGCTGGCCGATCCAAAACGCTAAGATGCGCTCGATTTCGATCCAAAAAGCCGCCCGTCCCCGGGCGGCTTTTTTAGAAAACAGGCTAAACTGCCTGGAGGGCGCGCTCCTGGTCTGCTCGTTCGCGCATTTGTTTGCGTAGCGCAGCAACATCTGCGGGTACGACCAGCGCTACCAACAGGTAAAAAATCCCACATAATATCCAGGCGGTTACACAGATCACCAAAAAAGCAGTCTTGAGGTTGGATTGATCGGCAATCAATCCGGCCAAGAAAGGCGCCAGCGCAGCTCCAGAAGACTCGATTAAGTACTGGATCGACAGCGCAGAGCTGCGCACCTCCGGTACAGTCACATCGTGTACAATCGATACCACGTTGGGAGCTGCCATCGGGATGAAAAGCGCGGTAATTGCCAACATGACCATAAACAGGCCCCTATCTTGTAGCGGGATATTAAGCGTAATCGTCAGCAGAAGCGCCCCCATCAGGACTGCAGTACCAGCTACAATTGCCCGGCCGCGTGGGGTACGTTGGAAAGCATAATCCCCCAAAGCGCCGCCTACCGGGTAACCCACCGCCAATACCAGCACTGCCACCACCATCGTCAGAAAGACTTCATCTTGAGAGTAAAATCGTTCAGTTTCCAGATAATTAAAAAACCAGAAAACGATCACATTCCAGGGAAACACCCCAAAGAAGCCCTGCACAAACAAGATTAGCAAAGTTGGTTTTCTGAACAGCCCCTTTGCTGCTTTTAGGGTGAAGCGATACTGGCCGATTTGTTCGGAGCCAGCCAGCTCCGGTTCGCTTTGGCCACGCGGCGGCTCCTTCACTCCGAAGAAAATCACTCCAGCCAGGATTACTCCCAGCCCACCGGTAATATAGAATACCGCTCGCCAACCAATAGCGCCCCCCAGAAACAACCCCAGGATCATTCCTAACAGATAGCCAAGCGGCATGGTAAGCTCTAGAAAGCCATAAATTCTACCGCGCACATGCGGAGAGAAGTAGTCGGATACCAGGCTGTACAGGCCAGGGTAGCTTGAGTCATCGATTCCGGTTGACGCTCGGGTGACTAAAAACGTTGGAAAGGTCGGGGCAATCGCGCTTAACCAGGTAGATGACCCCCACAGAAAAGATGCCAACGCTAAAAGTTTTACTCGGGAAAAACGATCATATAGATAGCCCCATAATGGATAAGCAATCGCTCCAACAATCAACGCCCCGGTCGTTACCAGGCCCATCTGCGCCCGGTTGATCTTAAACTGCACCATGATTGGGGTGGTCAGGGGGCCAATTAATAATTTATCGGCCTGGTGCAGGAGCATAAAAACAAAGAATACAGCGATAACAAACCAGCGATAATGTTTTTTCTTTTCCACCAGGTTGCTCCTTATTCTGTCATTCTGAGCGATCTTTATGAAACATAATACCGAAAATATGAACTCTCTGCTAGTGATGAATGTATACAATTTGTGCGCTGACTGACCCCCATTTATCGAATACTTTTTCTCGTGATATAATTTTTTAGGTTTTCTCGAACTTTTTTCGCCAGCGGAGGTTTGTAAATGGAAGCTACCACCACGCATTATAAACATTGTGATCTGGTCAAAGTTACCGGCCGGGTAGACAGCCAAACCGCTCCACAATTAGCGGAAGCTTTGGATGTAATCACCAATGCCGGGCGTTTTAAAATCGTAATTGACATGAGCGAAATTGATTTCATGTCCAGTGCGGGTTTACGGGTACTGATCAATACCCAGAAGAACTGCAAACGCTTCAACCGCGGCGAAGTGGTGCTTGCCATGGTACCTCAACGCATTTACGAAGCGCTTGATCTGGCTGGCTTTGTACCCTTGTTTTCTTTCTTTGATGAAGTAACCACGGCTGTCGGGCAATTTTAGGTAGAATTTTGCGCTGGATGAAGGTTGAAGGAAACGAACCCTTCTGCCTTCATCCTTTAGGATTAACTTTTCCCGCGAATAGACACTTATGACGCCATCTTTCCCGCCCGGAAAGCCGCACGAAGGGACCCCCGGCTATACCCAGGAGACCAAGATTTTCGTCGCCCAGTATGAAAGTCTCGACGCTGTGCGCGAATTTGTCGGGCGCGCCGCCGAGGTGTGTGGCTTCGAAGCGAAGGAAATTTACGCCGTGGAACTGGCTACCGACGAGGCTTTCACCAATATCGTCGAACATGCATATGGGGGAGAAAGCAGTGAGCTGGTTGAGTGCACCTGCCAGGTTCGCCAAGCAGGATTGACAATCATCCTTCATGATTGCGGTCTGGCGTTCGATCCAACCATCGTTGCTGAACCCGATCTTGATGCGCCGCTTGAAGATCGAGAAACCGGCGGGCTGGGAATATACTTCATGCGGAAACTAATGGACGAAGTCCATTTCTCACCGGCAAATCGATCCATCGAAGACTGCAACACATTGACAATGTTCAAACGCAAGGAGAAGGCTGCGTGAGCGATCGGCTCGACAGCCAGAGGGGAGAGCGCAAACATCGAAAATCAACCAGCGCAGACTGGCAGGAGGTGCTGGAGTTAGGTAAAAAATTGCTCGTCATCAACCAGGCGGTTGATTCCTTTTCAATTAACATTTCGGAATTTGAAACTCATCCAGATCAACCTCCAATTTTAGCCCAGCGCGACATAATTATCGCCACAGCAAACGCACTAAGTGACGGACAATCAGAATTGTGGCTGCCAAGTTGGCTTGGTATCGAGCTCGGTTATGGTTCCCAAAAACGCCTTGAACCCGACGAAGCCTCCAAATTACTCATTGATCTCTTTTCGGATGAGCCTGGATCGCCAACAGCCCGCCGCGCCGTTTCCACGCGTCGTGTTTGCGCCAACCGATCAAGAAAATCTGCTGCCATCCTGGCAATTCCGCTGCTCAGCCCGGCGAGTACGGATGAAGCTCCCGAGGTGCTCGGCGCACTTACCATCTGGCGGCCTCTTGGCCCAAGCTTTCGCCTGCAAGACCAAGAGCTGTATAAAGGGCTGGCAATTCAGATCGCAATAGCCCTGCAATCCAGTCGTTACCAGGCAGTTGAACGCCGCCGGATAGTACACCTCACCACGCTATCAGAAGTTGGCAATGCAATCACTTCCGTCCTGAGTGAAGAAGATTTTCTGCAGAAGGTTGTCAACCTGATCCATGATCGCTTTTATTTCCCATTTGTACACCTGTTCTCCGTACATCCTGGCCGGCGAAAAATCTTTTTCGAATCTGGCAGTGGATCACGCAGCGCAGTCTTGGCCGAGGCGCACCTGGCCTTCGACCTGGACGATCCGTCAGGGCTAATCCCTTGGGCGGCGCGGCACGGCGAGACCATTCTGGCCAACGATATCAGCCTGGATAGCCGCTACCGCCCATCCCCAAACTTTTCAGCGGTAACCCGGGCAGAGTTAACCATTCCGGTAAAATTCGGAAGCGAAATCTTGGGTGTGCTCGATATTCAGAGCGACGAGCTGAATGCTTTTACCCCGGATGAAATGGCCTTGTGCGAGGCGCTTGCCAACACAATCGCCATTGCCATGCGCAACGCCAGCCTTTATCGCTCTGAACGCTGGCGCCGTCAGGTCGCCGATAGTTTACGCGAAGTGGCTGGGCTTGTCTCCGCCGATGTCGGCCTTGACCAGATACTAGAAGCGACTTTAATCGAACTGGAGCGCAATCTGCCTTGCGATTTGTGCGCGGTTTGGTTCCTGGATGATGAACACTCTGAATCACGCCCCCAGGAAAGCCTACCCGGGCTGCGCCTTGCTGCCTTGCAAGGCGCGCCGGCAGCCTGGCTGGAAGCACAGATTGGCTTAAGCCTGGAAGAATTTATGGAGTTCAACCGGTCGCCTCAGGATGATCCGGCCGCAATTGTTACAGGAAGCGAAACACAGCCCGTTTGGCTTTTGGAAGCGCTCGAAGCGGATACACCTGTGACCCGCGCAGGCGATGCTCTCGCGGACTCTTTTGGCAGAGCCTTGGATTTCCCTGATAATTACTCTGCAGTCGCTGCGGCGTTGCGCGTGGGTGATAAATGTCTTGGCTTGCTAACCCTGCTAAATCGCACCCCAGGTCGCTATGGGGGCGAGGCCCGAGCAATGACTGCTACCTTTGCGAGCTACGCCTCTGTCGCTATCCAAAATACCCGCCTGTACGAATCGGCGCACGAACAGGTCTGGGTTTCTACAGTATTGCTGCAAGTGGCTGATGCAACCCAATCCATTGAAGATTTGAACGAGCTCTTATCGACAGTTGTCAGCATAACGCCGATGTTGGTGGGAGTTAAGGCCTGTGCAGTCTATCTTTCAAACCAGGAAGGCCTATTCTTCCCTGCCGCGGTTTCAGGCATTCAACCTGAGTCACAGGCTGAATTCGAACGCAGCCGGTTTAATGTAGGAGATTTGCCTGCCCTGGAACATTTATGGCATGAGCGACGCCCTACGATCTTGAACCGTCAAGGCGAAGATCTGCGCCTGGCTGCCCTGTTTCCACCCGGGGTTGCCCGCGGCGAGATATTCGATCTGCTTGTCCTTGTTCCTTTGCTTTCCCATACCGAAATCCTTGGGGCATTGCTGGTCCAATACAGCAGCGACTCTTCCAAGAATGCTCTGCAGGCCCTTGAAAACTTTTTTGATGAACATCTGGCCATCATCCAGGGCATCGCCCACCAGGCCGCCACCGCTGTTGAAAATATTCGACTGCTAAAATCACAGAAAGAAGAAGCCTATGTGTCAATCGCCTTGCTCCAAGTTGCCCAGGCGATTGTTAGTTCAAGCGATCTTCACGAGACGTTGGGGGCAATTGTCCGGATCACCCCTATCTTAACCGGGGTTAAACGAGTCGCGATCTACCTTTTTGAACAAAAAACAGCCCAACTGCGTCTGGCCCAGGCCTACGGCTTGCCTCGCGATGCAAACACCTATCCTTACGGTCTAGATGAATTTCCCCTACTTGAAGCAGCTTTGCAGCAAGACGCCCTGATAGCCTATCCGCTTAACCCGGTACAAGATGATGAATGGGAAGATGTGCCAGAGACGTGGACATACTTACCGGCTCCTGACCTTGATGAAGTGGACGAATACTTGACCGGTGAGGAGCGCCTGCTGATCGTTATTCCTTTGGCCGTGAAAGGCGAGGTTCTGGGGGCAATGTTGATTGAAGAGCCAGACATGAGCAGCAGCCAGGATCAGGCCTACGCTATATCCAACTTGCGGCTGCGTTCAAAACGCCTGGAAATCGTCACTGGTATTTCGCAGCAATCTGCGCTGGCAGTCCAAAACGACTTGCTTCAGCGTGAGACAGTTAAGCGCGAGCGCCTGGAGCGCGAAATGCAGTTGGCGCGTGACATTCAGCGCGCCTTCCTGCCTTCGCAGACGCCAGCCTGGCCTGGCTGGGAAGTCAATGTTTGGTGGCGGACTGCGCGCGAGATGGGCGGCGATTTTTATGATTTTATCGATTTTCCCAATGGCTGCATTGGCCTGGTAATCGCTGACGTTGCCGATAAAGGGATGCCGGCGGCCATGTTTATGATTCTAACCCGCGCCTTGCTGCGCGCCACTGTCCGAGAAAACAGCTCGCCGGCTGAAGTGCTCAGCCAGGTGAATAATCTGCTGTTGCCTGACGCCCACGAAGGTATGTTTGTCACCCTATTTTATGCTGTGTGCAACCCGCAAACTGGCCTGTTCACTTATGCCAACGCCGGCCATAACCCACCAGTCTGGGCGCGCCAACAATCGAACACCATCGAGCTACTTTCCCGCAGCGGCATGGCCTTAGGCGTCCTCGAAAATAGTCCATTCGAAGAACGTTCGCTTACCCTGGAACCAGGCGATCTGTTAGTTTTGTATACCGATGGGGTTACCGAAGCGAACGCTCCAGATGGAACATTATTCGGGAATGAGCGTCTTTACCAGGCAATCTGGGACAGGCTGTTTGCACAGCCTCGCCAAAAAGCCTCCGCTCAAGCGATGCTCCAGGCATTGGATCAAACCTTAGGAGCCTTCACCGGCAGCGCGCCGCCCGCTGATGATTCGACTGTATTGATTCTTTATCGCCAACCCGATCCCATCTCTAAGGAATGCCCTTAAAAAGGCTGCCAGGCGTGGGGGGGACACGCCTGGCAGCCCAAGGAGGGTCACCGGTAGCGCCAACACGGGGGGGACGTGCGGGCCACGAAAACCGATGACACGACACCTGGATACCATTAAAATTTTTGGGAGGGCAGGTGTCTGTATGGGTAATATACCCTAAATTTATCCGATTTGCATTAAAACCCTATTAGTATTTAACCCCGTGGGCCGAGGGGCTGCCAGGCGTTATTTTCGTTTGGGACTCTTTTTCGGGTCCTGGCCAAAGAGGATTAACCATTCATCCACTTCGGCCGAGCTCGGATCACCCGGTCTGCTCTCCTCTTTGGTCTTGGCTTGATCGAAAACACGCTGCAGCATCTTGGAAAAGTTCTCGGAAGAAATAACCTTGGCGCGCCGGGCTTGGGCCGCCCCCTGGACCGCCAGGTCAGAAGTCACCACGGTCCAATTTACAGCATTATTTCCCAATCGATCCAAACGCTGGCAAATAGCCGAATCGGCTGTAACCCCCTGGCGTACAAAATGTGCAATCACCTGACCATAGCGCTGCTTCCCTGCCTGGCCAGGCGGGGCATTATCGAAATAAACTTCCACCGGGCGGCGTTCAACCCGGCAGAATTCTTGCAGTAGTTCAATCAACCGGATCTCATCATCCATCGCCCGCAGGTCCAGACCAGGGATTTTTGGGATCAGATTATGTCCATCGATTAAGTAAGGCATGATCCATGATTTTATCGCATCTTGCTAAGAAAAGATTCGTGAAAGCTGCAGCCCAGCCTGTTCAAATTTATGCTATGATTCGTCCGGAATAAAAACTATGAAACAATGGAAACGCCTGTCCTTCTTTTTGTTGTTAAACGTGTTCGTTTCTGCCTGCACCATCCTGGCGGTGCTAATCGCCTGGGATAGGCTGCGCGCCCCCCTGCCTACGGGTATTCTTAAGTTCAACCCGCCTCAGGCGCAAGCCCCTCAAGCTACCGACACTCCAGTCTCCGAATCTGCTCCCCTGCCGACGTCTACCCCGGCCTTCATCTTCCATGCTGTAGTGGACGGCGAGACGTTTGACAGCATCGCTCAAATCTACGGGGTGAGCGTAGATGAGCTGGTGGCCGCAAATGGCTATTCGCGCTCACAAACCTTGAGCCCCGACGAACTGCTGCGCGTTCCTATAAAACTTTTTACCATCGAAAGTGTCATTGGCGCGGGTGATCTAGCCACCGAACACGTCGTCCTGATCAACAACCTGGATGGAGAGGTTTCCCTGGCCGGCTGGCATCTCGACAACAACAGCGGCAGCTCTTACAGTTTCCCCCAGGTCAGCCTTTATGTCAAAGGCGCGCCTTTGAACCTGTTCACAAAGTCTGGCATCGACTCGACCAATGAAGTTTACTGGGGATTACAAGCCCCGATGTGGCAATCCGGAATGCAGCTTTCGCTGCGCGATGCTCAGGGTGTGCTCCAGGCCACCTTCACCGTGCCATAAAGAAATGCCTGATATCGAAGACCAGATCCAAAAAGCCATCCAGGATGGCCAATTCGATAATCTGCCTGGTAAGGGTAAACCTCTCCGAGTAGAAAACGACCCCCTCATCGACCCAGATTGGCGCCTGGCAAATCATATGCTTAAAAGCAGTGGTTTCACCCTGCCGTGGATCGAATCTCGCCAGGAAATCCTGGCCGGAATCGAGGCCGCCCGTAACAGTTTGACGGGCGCCTGGCGCTGGCGGGAGAAATCCCTGGCAGACCAGCAGCCTTATCAAATGGTAGAGGCTGAATGGCAGCGGGCAAAAACAGCTTTCGCCGAGCAGATCCAAATCTTGAATAAGAAAATAGCATCTTTTAATTTGGAAGCGCCCTCTGCCCAATTTCAATTGATCCCCTTGAACGCAGAACGAGAAATTGCCGCGCTGTCCGGCTAACTGGTTGACCGCTTTGTCCCTCTCTGATAAACTCTAAGCATGTCCCAAGCTTTATACCGAAAGTGGCGCCCGCAAAACTGGGCGGCTGTCGTTGGCCAGGAGCACGTTGTTCAAACCCTGCGCAATGCCATCGCCGGCCAACGTGTTGCGCATGCCTATCTGTTCGCCGGGCCGCGCGGCACTGGCAAAACCACCACAGCCCGCCTCTTAGCCAAAGCAGTCAACTGTTTGAGCGAAAACCTGGCGGAACGCCCATGCAACCAATGCGACTTCTGCCAGGCGGTAAACCAGGGCCGCTTTCTGGATTTAATCGAGATCGATGCAGCCTCCAACACCAGCGTTGAAGATGTTCGTGATCTGCGCGATAAAATCAACTTTGCTCCCAATCAAGCGCGTTATAAAGTTTACATTATCGATGAGGTGCATATGCTCTCCACAGCAGCCTTCAACGCCCTGTTGAAGACCCTGGAAGAGCCGCCTCCACACGCCATTTTCATCCTGGCCACCACCGAGGTCCATAAAATTCCGGCTACGGTGCTCTCCCGCTGCCAACGCCACGAGTTTCGCCGTATCCCAGTGGCAGAAATCGTCAAGCATCTTGAAGAGTTGGCCATCAAGGAAAACATCTCGGTCGAGCCTGAGGCTCTGAACTCTAGTTGCGCGCCAATCCACTGGCGCAATGCGCGATGCCATCTCGCTGCTTGACCAGCTTGCCTCAACTGGCGTGACAATTACCCTGACTATGGCTCAGACAGTGCTCGGCACAGCCACCAGCCAGGCCGTAATTAACCTGGTGGATGCCCTGCTCCATGGCCAGGCTGCAGTTGGATTAGACCAGATCCACCAGGCACTTGGATGCTGGCAGCGATCCGCGCCAGTTTGCTCGTCAGATCGTCGATTACTTGCGCAGCCTGCTGCTGGTGAAAACCGGCGCCCCCGAACAAATCGACGCTGCCAGTGAAGTACGCCACCAAATGTCCCGGCAAGCCCAATCCATTAAAAGCGACGAGCTTCTCCAGGCTATTCGTTTATTCAATGAAGCCGCCAACGAAAGCCGCAGCTCCTGGCAGCCTGCTCTGCCGCTAGAAATGGCTTTCGTCGCTGCCTTGGAAATTCAAAACAACGAAAAAATACCCCCGGTATCCTTAGAGCCCAAACAGCCAGCGGGACCCGTTATCCCTAGGAAATCATCATCGTCCCCAGCCCAGGACGCTTCACCAAAGTCTGCTTCGCCGCCAGCCCCTATTCTACCGGCGGACCAGGCTGGCGCTGCGCTAGAACCTGGATCAGAGACGGGGGCCTCGCTTACCGATGAAACATTCCATCAAGTTCAAGAGAAATGGCGCCAGGTGCTCAGCGCTGTGCGAACTTATAACCCAACGACTCAGGGTTTGCTGAACTCCTGCAAACCGGTCGGGATGAAAGATGGCGTGCTCTATTTGGGTTTTACCAGCGATTTCATCAAGCGCAAAATGGAGAGCGGCAGCAATATCGAATACACTTGCAAAGCGCTTGCCCAGGTTTTAGGGATTGAGATCCCCGTGCGCTGTTTCGTGGCAACCGGTAATTCCGGAAGCCTACCAACCGATGTCGAAAGCGACGGTATGGTTGCGGCCGCCCTGCGCGATCTGGGCGGCGAAATTGTTGATGTTCAATAAGTATTAACCAATCTGAAAAAGTACTTAAATTCAGGAGGAACACATGGCAAAAGGTTTCAAAGGCCCTAAAACGAATAATCCAATGGGTATGATGGGCCAGCTTCAAAAGCTGCAAGAGCAGCTTGCTGAAGCGCAAGCAAAATTAGCCGATGAGACAGTTACCGCTAGCGCTGGCGGCGGAGCCGTTAAGGTTATCGTCACCGGCGATCAGCGCATTAGAGCCGTCGAGATTGATCCCGAGCTTCTCAAGGATGCTGATGTCGAGATGCTCCAGGATTTGATCCTGACTGCGTTAAATAACGGCCTGGATAAATCTCGCGATCTGGCGTCCGAGCAGCTCGGTCCCTTGGCCAGCGGGTTACCATTCTAATTCGATGATTTTACCTGAACCGATTCAGAACCTGGTTAACGCCTTCTCGCGCTTGCCGGGGATTGGGCCGAAAACAGCTTCACGGCTGGCTTTCTACCTGCTGCGCGCCCCGGAAGAAGTGTCTGGCGACTTAGCGCAAGCCCTGTTTAACTTAAAATCTGGGATAAGCTACTGTTCCATCTGTTTTAACATCACCGCCAGCGGTCGTGATGAATGTGAAATCTGCGCCAGCCCGCAGCGCGACCCTGGTCTGATCTGTGTGGTTGAGGAACCGCTCGATGTGATCGCCATAGAACGCACCGGGGCTTATTCTGGGCGCTACCATGTGCTTCAAGGTACGCTGAACCCAATCGAAGGGGTCGGCCCGGATGAACTGCGCATTCGCGAGCTCGTTGGGAGGGTGCGTTCTGGCGGCGTGAACGAAATCATCCTGGCTACCAACCCCAGCATGGAAGGCGATTACACCGCGGCATATTTGAGCCAACAGCTCCAACCAATGGGTGTGCGCCTTACTCGTCTAGCCCGTGGGTTGCCGGTCGGGGGAGACCTGGAATACGCTGACCAAAACACCCTGCTGAAAGCGCTGTTTGGCAGGCAAGAGATGAACTAGCCAGCCAATCCTACCTTCGCTAATCAATAGGCATACCAGCACTTCTTCCCCGTTCACCGGTTTTCAATTTACAAGCGGTTTGAACTCGACCGGCTGCTAGCCATTATAATTGCAGTCACGATGACCCCATCCTCCCGATTAAGCCTGGCCTGGCTGGCCTTCCGCGAGTTGGGCTTCCGCCAGATGCTGTACTACGCACGCTATCAGTTCGGCATCCGCACTGGCCATTACCGCCGCCAACTAACTCACGCCGAAAAATCAATCAACCTGTCCGGCCCAGCGCTGCATTTTCAACCAGGCCTGAACCTGCCTGACCGAGAAACGGTCGTTAATTCCTTATCCCCTGCAGAGGTTGTACGCTGCCTGGCCGAAGCGGATGAAATCCTCAATGGACAGGTACGCCTGTTTGGAGGCGACCCGGTTGAGCTGCAGCTGGCTCCAACTGGACCACTGCCTGACTGGACAGACTATGAATTGGGTAAAGCGACCGGCATGGGCGCTATCGATCCCGCCGACCCCGAGTCAAATTCGAACGATATCAAGCTCACCTGGGAGCCCGCCCGCTTTGGTTGGGCTTACATCCTGGGTCGGGCTTATGTGTTGAGCAGAGACGAACGCTATTCGGCGGGTTTTTGGCAATTAACCGAAACTTTTCTGCGCGCAAACCCAACTTATCAGGGACCGAATTGGATTTCAGCGCAGGAAGCCGCCCTGCGCATCTTGGCTTTTGCCTTCAGCGGACAAGTTTTTAGCGGATCTGTCTTTGCGACGCCGGAACGCAGCAAACTGTTAGCCAAGGCCATCGCCGCCCATGCTCTGCGCATTCCTCCTACCCTGGTTTACGCCCGCGCCCAAAACAATAATCATCTACTCAGCGAGGCCGTGGGTTTATATACTGCTGGGGTGGTTTTGCCGCAGCATCCAGGTGCGGCGGAATGGCGAAAACTGGGTTGGCGTTGGTTTAATCATGGCGTGCAAACCCAAATCGACCCAGATGGCGCTTACAGCCAACATTCAGCCAATTACCAACGCTTGATGCTCCAATTAGCATTATGGATGAATGCACTGGCAAGAAACCAAGGTCAGTCCTTCCCGGAGCAAACCCTCGACCGCCTGGCCAGCGCCACCCGTTGGCTGCTCAGCCTGGTCGACTCAGCCAGCGGCCGTCTGCCCAACCTCGGCCCGAACGATGGCGCTCTAATCCAACCCCTCTCAACCTGTCCGTTCTGGGATTATCGCCCAGTGCTGCAGGCAGCCTCGCGGGCTTTTCTGGGACAGCCAGCGTTTCCACCCGGAGCATGGGACGAACCCTCGTATTGGTTGGGCCAGGTTCAATCGAAGGGAGATCTATTCCAACCGACCACCGCCGTAACGGATGGCACACCACACATCCTGCGCAGTCCTGATAAGCGCTCATGGGCCTATCTGCGCATCGCCCGGTTCCATTCCCGCCCAGGCCATGCCGACCAGCTTCACCTGGATTTATGGTGGCGCGGCTTAAATGTCGCCCAGGACGCCGGGACCTACCGCTATAACGCCCCGCCCCCTTGGGACAATGCTCTTGCTCACAGCGCCATTCACAATACGATCACCATAAACGGTCAACAGCAAATGCAGCGAGCAGGGCGCTTTCTTTTTCTGCGCTGGGCCCAGGCGTATCAAACTTCCCCGGCGCGCGGCGAGAACGACCCTGCCAGGCGTGACTCTCTCCCCGCCCAACGCTTGTGCGCCTGGCATAATGGCTACCGCCAGTTGGGCATCCACCACCAGCGCTGTGTCACCGTCACGGACCAAAGCGATTGGTTCGTTGAAGATTCTTTATTGCCGGTCGGTAAGAAACCCTTACCGGCTTCGCAAGCATTCCTGGTCCGCTTGAACTGGCTTTTACCCGATTGGCCTTGGGAATTACAGGGCGCCAATCTCCGCCTGCAGACCCCCTACGGGTGGATGCAGGTAGCTATAACCACCGGAACTGCCGTAACTGCAGGCGATCTACAGGTCCGTGTTGACCGGGCCGGGCAGCGGCTGGCTGGCGAGGGAACCGCGCAGCCCACCTGGGGCTGGTATTCGCCTACATATAACCAAAAGTTCCCTGCCTTGGCCTTTTCTATCCAGGCCAGCGCCAGGATAGGTTTGACTTTTGTCACACATTGGTCTTTTCCTGTAGAATAGGAGCGCAAATGAAACCAAGAGCCGTCGCCGTTCTTCTGGAAAATGGGCTGGTTGCGATGATCGAGCGCCGCCGTCAGGGTCATTTATTCTATGTATTCCCTGGCGGGCACGTCGAGCGGGGTGAAACGCCAGCCGAGGCAGCCATCCGCGAAGCAAAGGAAGAACTGGGATTGGATGTGCGCGTCGTCCGCTTGCTGGCCGAGTTCGACCTATGCTGGCCGGCCGCACCAATATTTCCTGGTAGAGTCCTGCGGAGGTGAATTTGGTCATGGAACCGGTAAAGAGCTGTCCCGGCCAGCGGATTCAGAGCGCGGCAGTGTAACCCCGCTCTGGCTGGATGTGACCGACTTTGAACAATTGATCATTTACCCGGAGCAAATGGCCCGGATGATTTGCCTGGCAGACAAGCAGGGCTGGCCGGCGGAAGTGATCACTTTTGTCGAGCCGGAGGCGCCGCCAGATTAGCATGCATCTTTTATTAATCCACCAGGCATTCGCCTCCCTTCATGAACCAGGCGGCACCCGCCACTATGAGATGGCTCGTTATCTTACCCGCTGCGGGGACCAGGTGACGGTGATCGCCAGCAAGGTAAGTTATCTAACCGGCCAGGCTGAGACAGGCGCTGCCCCTGACGCAGCAGGCGAGGAACAGGAGGACGGTCTCCAGATCTTGCGTGCCTATACCTACTCCGCCTTGCATAAAAGCTTCTTTCACCGTTTGCTCAGCTTTTTTAGCTTCATGACCTCTTCTTTTTTGACAGGCCTGCGTGTTAAGGATATCGATCTTGTCTGGGGCACCTCCCCACCGATATTTCAAGGTCTCACAGCTTGGGCCTTGGCACGCCTGAAGGGCGCGCCGTTCTTGTTCGAGGTACGCGATCTCTGGCCAGCGTTTGCGATTGGGGTCGGGGTACTGCATAATCCCCTGCTAATCCGCTTGTCAGAATGGCTTGAACGCTTTTTATATCGACATGCAGACCTGGTCTTGATTAATTCGCCCGGTTTTCTGGAGCATGTCCGCGTGCGCGGCGCCAAGCGGATAGAACTGGTGCCGAATGGGGCAGACCCGCGCATGTTCGATCCCGATGCCGATGGCAGTGCGTTTCGCCAGGCCCATGGGTTCACGAGTAAGTTTGTTGCTCTTTATGCTGGCGCCCATGGCATGTCCAATGACCTGGGTGTGCTGCTTCAGGCAGCCGAGAAGCTGCAAGACAGGCCGGACATCGCCATTGTATTGCTGGGTGATGGAAAGGATAAACCCGCATTACAACAGCAGGCGTCCCGGTTGGGTCTGAAAAATGTTCATTTTCTAGCGCCGGTCCCGAAATCCGGAATGGCTGAAGCCCTGGCGGCTGCAGATGTTTGCATCGCCATTTTAAAACCGATCCCCCTATATGCCACGGTGTACCCGAATAAAGTGTTTGATTATATGGCTGCCGGGCGGCCGGTGCTATTAGCAATCGATGGGGTAATCCGTCAGGTCGTCGAAGACGCCCAGGCTGGGATTTTTGCATCGCCTGGAGACCCACAGGCCATAACGGATGGGTTGGTCTGGCTGGCCGATCATCCAGAAAACGCCAAGATGATGGGGAAATGCGGGCGTAAAGCAGTTGAGGCGCAATTTGATCGCACGGTTTTGGCTGAGCGCCTTGCTGGCATCCTCGCCAGCATGATGGCTCGCTCCACCAGCGGGGATTAATCTTCGACAGATTATGCTTAAGCGTACTCTGCCGAACTTAACCGCGGCGGCAGGCTCACCTGTGAAAGCGGCCAGTTAGGCAGCACATCCATATCCAGCCCATCTCGTTGACCATTGACAAAACGGTAATAACCAGCCGAAGCAATCATTGCCGCGTTGTCGGTACATAGTGAAATATGCGGAATATGGACTGGATAAGCGTCTTGAGCCAAAAATGCCTGGCGCAGAGGACGATTTGCAGAGACGCCGCCGGCAATTAGAATTTCCTTGGCATCCAGCGCTTCTGCGGCCATTAAGGTCTTTCCCACCAGGACATCGATCACGGCCTGCTGAAAGCTGGCAGCCAGGTTTGCCACGGGCAGAGGCAGCTTTTGCTCTTGCATGCGGCGCACCTCGCGGAGAACTGCAGTTTTCAATCCGCTGAACGAGAAGTTCCACGTGCCCTCCAACCAGGCGCGTGGGAAATGGAATGCGCTCGGGTTGCCGCCCTCGGCTGATCTTTAAATCGACGGTCCACCGGGATAGCTCAGGCCGATCAGGCGGGCGACTTTATCAAACGCCTCGCCGGCCGCATCGTCCAGGGTAGCGCCGAGGCGTTCATACTGCAGGTGGCTGCGCATCAACACCAGCTCTGTGTGTCCACCAGACACAATTAAAGTAAGCAGGGGAAAACTCGGCTCGGGCTGCAGATTGACCGGATCTGTCGTGGCCAGGTCGATCCAGGCGGAGTAAAGATGCGCCTCAAGGTGGTTAATGCCAATAATCGGCAGCCCGCTGCCCAGCGCCAATCCCTTGGCGGTGTTGAGCCCAACGACCAACGAACCTGGCAGACCGGGACCGCGCGTCACAGCGATCGCATCCAGGTCGGTCAGATCCAGGTGCGCACGCTTGAGAGTCTCATCGATAATCGTGTAAATCGTTCGAATATGCTGGCGCGAAGCTACCTCAGGAAAGACCCCGCCAAACTGGGCATGCAGTTCGGCCTGAGAAGCCACCAGGCTAGCCAGAACGATCCGCCCATTTTCAACAACGGCCGCAGCGGTTTCGTCACACGACAATTCAATCCCCAGGATTCGCCCGGTCGGAAACGCTTCGCTTTTAACCATCTTTTCCTTACTCATCTTTCGACCCTCGCCCGCAACCTCGACCTATGCTCCCAGAATGGTTTCGACCTAATTCTTAATTGGCAGGATAAAATCCAATGGATATTCTGCCAAAGTCTCGATCTGCCCGTCCGGGCGTACCCAAATGGTATCTTCCAGGCGTACGCCCATACGGCGCTGGGGATAGTACAGACCAGGCTCAACTGTCAATACCAGCCCTGGCTGCAAGCGCTCCGTCTCGCTAGCAGCCAGGCTGAACATCGGCCGTTCGTGGATAAATTGCCCGACGCCGTGTCCCAGCCCGTGGACAAAACCGTCCTGAGTTTGTGGGTTGCTGCAGGTTGTTGGATGGCCGCGCCCTTCGAAAAGCTGGCACACGCGCAGCATAGTATTCCGCATGGGCGTGCCCAATTGCAGCTCGCTTTTTATGGTCTGGAAAACATACAGGACGTCCTCGTACAGGCTCAGCGCCTCATCCGGGGCATATCCCAGGCACCAGGTGCGGGTAAAATCGTAAAAATAACCCCCACCTTGTTCGCAAGGGAAAATATCGAAGATGATCGTCTGCCCCAGGCGCAGCAGGTCGCTGGCTGTACCGCTGCTGTGTGGCACGGCGGCATCATAGCCAATCGCGAAGATCAGTACCTTCCGGATTTTCCGCTCCGGCCTCGGCCAGCCACAAGTTAATTCGTTTTTTAACCTCACCAATCGTCACTGGCTGTCCGTCGGCCTGAACCAGAACGCCATCTTTCGATCGCTGGTTGGTCAGGAAATCTGCCACTCTGCCCACAACCTGGGTGGTGATTTTGCCCATGCCTCGGATGCGCGCCACTTCATCAGCATCCTTGGTCGCCATCGCTTCCATCAAGATGGTATTACCCAGCTCGCTGACAAAGCTCAAACCTGGCATAACGTCCTGCAAGCCTGAAAAAATTGCCAGGGCTGCACCAGCTTCCATCCGGCCGTACAGCGCTACCCGGCCATTTTGCAGACCCGCCTCTGCGAACATGCTTTGGTAGCGCAGCACAGCTAACTTAAGAAAATCGCCGTTGACCGCCTTACGCATCTCCTCCATCGGGTAGCTGGCCAGGTT
The DNA here is from genome assembly GCA_963770655.1 of uncultured Chloroflexia bacterium. Classification (GTDB taxonomy): domain Bacteria; phylum Chloroflexota; class Anaerolineae; order Anaerolineales; family UBA4823; genus CAZAGA01. The sequence goes on from CAVYQO010000002.1 coordinate 94,221, forward strand.
GACTGTGCGCAGGCCGGTGCGGGCGGCTTCATCGCGCTCGATGTCGCTGTGGAACAGGATCGGCGCCTGGCCGCTCAGCTTGAGCACGTCGGCATTGGTCAGGTTGCCGCCGCCGGTCAGGTAGACCACCGCCGGGTTATGATCCCCAGGGCCGGTTGCCAGGATGGCGTCGATTTGGTTGGCTTGCATAATGGAATCGAGATCGTTCTTCATAGCCCCCAATTATAGTCTAAACCAGGTTGAGGCCCGAAAACTCGAGTTGCTTTCAAGTTTTCAGGCCTTTATCAATCAAAACTGGCCTGACAAATAAGCCCGGGTGCGCTCTTGTTTCGGATTGTCGAAAACATCATGCGCCGTACCGTGCTCGACCACCTCGCCAAGATACATGAAGACCACATAATCCGCCAGACGGCGGGCCTGGCGCAAGATGTGTGTCACCAGGACAATCGTATACTGGCCTTTGAGATCCATCAGCCTCTGTTCGATGTGCTGAGCGGATATTGGATCAAGCGCCGAGGTCGGTTCGTCGCCCAGGATGATCTCTGGCTCAATCGCCAGGCCACGCGCCAGGCATAAGCGCTGCTGCTGCCCGATCGATAGTCCGCTGGCAGGAGCGTGTAAGCGATCTTTGACCTCTTCCCAAAGCCCTGCGGTTTCCAGGTAGTGCTGCACTTTGCTGTCGAGATCGCGCCCTCTCCTGGAAAGACCATGGATGCGCAGCCCGTAAGCCACGTTGTCGTAGATTGACATCGGCAGCGGGTAGGGGCGCTGTGCCAGCAAGCCGGTTTTTTTGCGAATTTCGGTCACATCCATCGTTGGAGCATAGATGTCCTCTCCATCGATCATGACCTGTCCAGTGAGCCGTGTATCGTCATACAATTCTAGAAAGCGATTGATACACTTTAACAAAGTAGTTTTTCCGCACCCAGACGGGCCCATAATTACCGTTATCTGGTGCTTGGGAATATCCAGGCTGACATTCTTAAGGGCCTGCCCGTTACCGTAATGGGTATTCAAATCGCGGATTTGGATATGTGCATCCATAAAGCCTCTATTTAATCGAGTACCGGCTTAAGCGACCAGCCAGCCAGCGTGAACCAAGACTGATAAGAAGTACGATCACCGTCAGGACCAGGGCGGAAGCATAAGCCCGCTGCTGCACCTCGGGAAAGGGCGTTCCCAATTGGAAAAATACGGCGAGGGGCAAGGACGCCACTGGGCGTAAGAGCGAAGTGGGCATCCGGTCGGTATAGCCCGCGGTGAAAAGCACCGAAGCGGCATCGCCGATGGCGCGCCCAAATGCCAACAAGACCGCAGTGATGATCCCCGGCAGCATTTGGCGGATCACGACTTTCCACGAAGTCTCCAGACGGGTCGAACCCAGGGCGTAAGCGGCCTGTTCCAGATCGACAGGCGCCATGCGCAGCACTTCGTCGATCGCCCGGGTCATGATCGGGATTTCCAACAGCGCCAGGGTGATAATGCCGCCTAGCAGCGAGGCGCGCAGCCCGATCGCCAGCATCAGCGTAAAGCCAAATGCGCCATAAACGATCGAGGGGATCCCCCACAGCACGTCCAACGCCAGGCGCACAAAATCAGCCCAGCGCGTCCGCCGGGCGTAGGCCTGCAAGTACAGGCTGAGCGGCAGGCTGAAGATAATCGCAATCAGGGTGGCGCCGATGGCCAGGTAGAGCGAGCCGACAATGGCATTGAAAATGCCGCCTTCCTTTCCCAGGTAGAAACCACCTTTGGGAGTGGAAAAGATCATCTCGAGCGACAAAGCCGGCAGCCCACGGATTAACACCACCAGCAAGATAAAACCCAGGCTGCCGGTTACCAGGAAAAACGATAGCCGCATGAGAGTCCTGAAGATATGTTCTTCCAGCGAAGCTTTTGTTAGACGGCGGCGTTTACGGCTCGACGCTGGCGCAGGTAGGCCGGTGTTGGGATCAATGGGTGTGTTCATTTTTTGGATTTCCCGGTAATGCGGCGCAGGATCAAAGTGGAGATAATGTTAAAGAAAAGCACAATGATCAGCAAGATCAAGGCCGCTGTGATCAGGGCTGCGTCATACAGTGGGAATAGACATCATCTCGCCATAATTGTTGGCGATCAAGGCCGGCAGCGGATATGCCGGGTCAAAGATCGAGCTGGGCATCTTGGCGACGTTGCCGACGACCATCAGCACTGCCATCGTTTCGCCTAATGAACGTGACATACCCAGAACGATCCCGGCGATGATCCCCGTTACGGTATGGGGCAGCACCGCATACCGCGTTGTCTGCCACTTGGTGGCGCCCATCGCCAGGGAGGCCTCACGCACCCCGTCCGGCACGGTGCGCAGCACTTCAAAGGTCACCGCAATGATGAATGGCGCTACCATCACAGCCAGAACGACCCCACCGGCCAGGATGCTGAACCCGGTTGGATTGGTATCCTTAAAGAAAGGAATAAAACCCAGGACCTGGTCGACGTACGGTCCGATCCACTTGACCATGGGCACGATCGTCAGGATGCCCCAAACGCCGTAAACGACCGAGGGGATGGCTGCCAGCAGGTCCAGCATCGGCTTGGCGATGCCGCGAGTGCGCTTGTGCGCATATTCCGCCAGGTAGATAGCCGTCAGCAGGCAGGGCGGCACCGCTAAAACCATCGATACCAGGGTGACCCACATCGTACCAGCGATAAAAGGCAAAAATCCGAATACACCTTTTAGCGGCTGCCAGATTACGCCGCCCAGAAGCTCCCAGAGCGATTGGATCTGCAGGATCGGCCAGGACTTCACCAATAATGCGCCAACGATTGCCGCGAATAACAGCACTGGCAGCAGCGAAATCAAGAAGAAAGATCGCCGTGCCAGGGTGTCCTTCTTCTTGCGGGCGATCATTCTTCGCCTGGTCTGATCCGTACTTACCGGTGCAGCTATCAGGTCATTCTGCATATTGTCCTCATTGCGCCAACTGATGGAAAAAGCCCACCAGAAAAAATTGAAGCTATATTTTATCTTATCGGATGATCAATCTGGCACCTTCATGATCGATCATCCGATAAGGTGCAATATCAACTATGGCAGCGGGGCAGATTACTTTAGCTTGGCGAATGCTTCATCCAATTGCTCCTGGGGGAGCTGGACATAGCCCGCTTCGCCTACATACTGCTGCCCATCTTTCAGGATCCACTCGATGAAGGCTTGAACCAGGGGCGTCTGGCTTACCTTTGGTCACCAGGTTCAGCGGACGGGCAGGCGGCGATGGGTATTTGCCGTTTGCCACGGCCTCAACAGCCGCAGATTTGGTTTCCAAGACTTCTTCGGGGTCAGCGACGCCATTCTCATTCACGTCGACCGGCACGACCACGGAGCCGGCCACTGGCTTGCCGCTGGTATTATCGTAGGCATACCCCAGGTTGTTATAGCCGATGCCCAACGGATCCTTGACCACTGCATCCAACAAACCAGGATCGCCAAAAACGCCAATACCCTTCAGGTCTTCCTGCTTTTTACCAAGGTATTTAGCCCAAACCTCTGGCGCCCCGGCAGCGTCTGACCGAGTAAAAATGTTGATCGCATCCGTCACCTCCGGCCGACCGACCACCTGGCCCCAATTGGTGATTTCGCCAGTGATGTAAATCTTTTCAAAGATCGCTTTGGTCACGCCTTTGGCGAGCAAGTCTTGAAGCACCGGATTATTTTCATTTACCATCGGAAAGACAGCGTCTTTGACCACCGGCACCCAAAAAGCGCCTTTCGCTTCTTCCTCGGGGGTAATTGCTCGTGAGACCATCCCGATTTCGACAGCGCCTGCCAGGGCATCGGTCATCCCTTTGCCAGCACCGCCAGCCGAGATGTCGAACTGGACCTCAGGGTTAATTTTCTGGTATTCCTCAGCCCAACGCTGCATCATTGGGTACAAGGCAAAGGCTCCCGAGATGGCAATATTGCCTTTCATTTCGCCGCCGGTTTGCGAACTAGTCTGCCCGCCGCATGCGCTGACCATCAGCACTAGCGCCAGGCAAAGGATCAATACTTTCGAGAAACGAACATTTGCTTTCATTTTTTTCTCCTTCTTGCGAAGTATTCTATAAAGTCTAGTCTCTTTATAGACTTTCTCTCAATTGATATTGGGAATGTCGCCGTACCCGGTGACATTCCCGATTGAAGAACCTTTCTTATGTTAAAGCCATGTAGAGTGTGCGAATGCTGAGAAGGATGATCAAGATTCCAACCGCGAGCATCAAAGCTTTGACCGGCAGCCGTTTGGTGATCGTCGCAGCCAAAGGCGCAGCAATTGCCCCGCCGATCAACAAGCCCAGGATAATCTGCCAGTATTGGCTGAATTGCAAAGTGAGCACAAAAACAACAGATTGCGAAAAAGTAACAAAGAATTCCGAAAAATTAACCGAACCGATCGTTAAACGGGGATTATTTCCTCTGGCTACCAAAGTAGTTGTGACGATGGGTCCCCAACCGCCGCCGCCGATGGCATCAAAAAAGCCGCCCGTTAACCCCAGGACGCTGATATGGCTGGTGACCTTGCGTTCACTGTGATTCTTGCCAAGCGCTTTTACCAGGATCACAATCCCCATAATCAGCAGATAGGTCGAGACGATTGGTTTGAGCCACGCGCTGTCAATTTGGGTGAGAATATAAGCCCCGGCGACTGCTCCCAAAACCCCAGGGATCGCCAGGCGCTTAATTAAATTAACATCCAGGTTGCCTAGACGCCAATGCGAAGCGCCCGAGATTCCCGTCGTAACCACCTCGGCCATATGCACGCTGGCGCTGGCTGCAGCCGGCGGCACCCCGATCGAAAGCAAGAAAGTATTGCAGCTCACACCGTAGGCCATACCCAAAGCCCCATCGATGAGTTGAGCAGCAAAGCCTACTAAAATAAAGAGAAAGATGCTGTAGTCCACCATTGATTCTTCCTCAGGAGTGGGGCAAAATCCTGAACCAGATCGCCCGGCTTAAGAATGGATTACGCAACCTCGATTATCCTGGCGTTCTCGACCCGGCCAGCCACGTCGGCCAGGGTGGTTTGATCCAGGATATCGGTGATGGCATTGCGCACATCGGACATGACCATGCGCAGGCCGCAGGTCTGCTCATCTGGGCAGCCGCACGGCTCGTAGGCCATCTGACTGACACAGCGGATCGGCGCCAACGGGCCGTCCAGGATACGCACGATATGCCCCAGGCTGATTTCACTTGCCGGCCGGGCCAGGTAATAACCCCCGCCGACGCCCATCTTGCTTTGCAGCAGACCGGCGTTCTTCAAGCTGAGCAGGATTTGCTCCAGGAACTTGGCCGGGATTTTCTGGCGCTCGGCCAGGTCTTTGATCTGGACGATATGCACCCCAGGATTCTCGTAATCCCAGGTCGCCAGTTCGATCATGGCCCGCAGGCCGTATTCTCCTCGTTTAGAAAGTCTCATAAGTAGATCTCGCAGGCCGTATTCTCATCGTTTAGAAAGTCTCATAGGTAGATGATAAAGTCTATTAGGTCACTAGAATATCTTGTCTTTGTCAAGAATACTATGAATCTAGTTAAATGTCAAATAAAATTTCAGTTAAATTTTTATTAGGGAAAATACTTTCGCCCCGCAATCGATTACGGGGATGCGGTTGGAACTATTTCTAAATTTGCACCAAGCATTATGCCGTTGCCGCTTTTTAAGATTACTGAACCTTGCGATAGATTTGCCTGGTTGAGATAAAGTATGTATGTATATTTTGGGTTGCTCTGGAAGTTTTGATTTAGTCCTACACAATGTCGAAATAGTCAGAGTCAATCCGCTTAAGCTGATAGGTTGTCACAGTCGTAATGCCCACATCATTATCTATCATCAGTTCTGCTAGACGTTTCCCGTCAATGAGCACAATATGGGAATCAATGCTAGATACATAGCTAATGGCTTCTGTCGAGAAGGATGATGTAGTGATGAAGATACCTTTCCTTGCTTTCTTCCCCATAAGAGCGCCAACAAACTTTTCGTATCTCAGGACGGCCAACAGTACCATCCCACTTTTTAGCTTGAATGTAGATTGTATCCAGCCCAAGCTTATCTTCGTCGATTATCCCATCTATCCCTTCATCGCCTGCCCGGCCAACGACGCGTGCTGCATCTCTTCTCGAACCTCCGTAACCCATTTTTACAAGCAGTTCCACAACTAATTGCTCGAAAAAAGAAGGCGCGCATTGCTTTACCTGGGCCAATAAATCTTGTGCAAGACCATTTCTTATTTTTTGATAAGCATCTTCCAGGTTTTCTTCTGGAGTCTTATTCTCTTGTAATTCAACAAGAGCAGGTTTTTTAGGTTTTCCAGGCTCTTCCTCTCGTTCACGAAATTCCAGATATTCCGGGAATCGTTCCAGGTACTTCATATCAATTTGAGAGGGGTTCTCGCTTAGAACTTGCTTGCCGCGCTCCAGTTATCCGATAATGTGATCGGCGGGACATCTCCAATAACTTCGTTTTTGACAAGTAGGTTCTCGCCCATCCGACTCGATTGTAAAAGACAGGTTGTTTTCCACTTGGCAATAATTCACTTAATTCCTGATTGCTGAGACCAAACTCCTTGGCTAGCTTATCAACAAATTCCTGTGTGGAATGTTCTTCCCCGTCAGCAGTCAGGCGGAGTAAAGGAAGCATTATGGATTGGAAGGCTGGAATTGTCATCTAACTCCCTATAGCTTTTCAAGACAGGAGGTAAGTAGATTGTTCAAGCTCGTTAATTATGGCTAAATCACTATATGGCAACTTTTACAATTAAATCATAGTAGCCACGTTCCGCTTATTATTTTAATAATTATAATGCGAGGCGGTTAAATAAGTCGTTGTTCGACGCAAAAAGGTGATTTTCCATTGACAACTACAAATCATTTACTTTAAAGATTCTAATGGATATGGACTTGCTTCCCAGATATCTGGCTCGTCGTCGCCCCCATACAATTCTTTGTAACCAGAATTTTTCCGGGCACAATAGAAAACCGAAATTTTAACCAGCCAATGTCAACTATTCCATATAAAGAAACTTCTTACCTAATTTTGGATTCCAGACTAAAAAATGGTAAAATATCGCCGTCTCCCAGATACCAATGGAGGCCAATATTAGAGATTTTGAACCTTAGCATGCGCAAGTACCCTTAAAATTTGATGTAGATGGTCTTTACGCGGGCGTCGCCAAGTGGTAAGGCATCAGCCTTCCAAGCTGATATTCGCCGGTTCGAATCCGGTCGCCCGCTCTGAAAAAGTGTTCCAGGTTCAAAGGTAATAGCGTTATCAACCTTCAACTTTCTAACCTTTAACCTTTGCACGGGCCCGTAGCTCAGCGGCAGAGCGCGCGGCTCATAACCGCTTGATCGCAGGTTCGAATCCTGCCGGGCCCACTGATGGAAAACCTCCGAGGCGCTGTTTCCTCGGAGGTTTTACGTTTAATAAGTAGAAAACCTGTGAAAAGACTGAGAATTCACTCACCGGCCTTTCTTCACAGCTTTTTCACAGCATAACCAAATATATTATCATTGTGAAAAGATGAAACCAGGGATGAAGAACCGATGCCCACTGTTTTGATTGTCGATGATGACCTAAAACTCCTCAAAATGCTCCAGCGCACCCTGGTCTATGAGAACTTGAGTGTTCTCACTGCTACCAATGGCATGGAAGCGCTGCCGATTGTAGACGCCCAAAAGCCAGATCTGTTAATTGTCGACTGGATGATGCCCAAAATGGATGGCCTGGCGCTGATTCGCCGCTTGCGCGACGAAGAGAACTACACCCTGGTGCTTGATGCTCACCGCTCGCGACGCCATCGAAAACCGGGTCGATGGGCTGGAGAGCGGCGCCGATGATTACCTGGTCAAACCCTTTGCCCCCGCTGAGCTGGTCGCCCGTGTCCATGCCCTTTTGCGTCGCGCCGCGCCGAAACCGGATAGCCAGGTGGCGGCGTATGCCGACGTAACCCTCGACCCAACCAGCCGTGAAGCGCAGCGCGCCGGCGCCAGCCTCCCGCTTACCGTTACAGAATTCAACTTGCTCCACCTCTTCCTGCGCCATCCCCGCCAGGTATTGGAGCGCGGCCAGATTCTCAGCGATGTATGGGGCTACGATTTCGGCGGCGACGATAATGTTCTTGAAATCTACATCGGCTACTTGCGCAAGAAGCTGGAAGCCGGCGGTGGTTCCCGTCTGATCCACACCGTGCGCGGGGTGGGCTACGTCTTACGCGAGGAATAGTGTCAATTCGCCTGCGTTTTACCCTTCTTTATAATGCGATTTTAGCGATCACCCTGATCGTTTTCAGCGCCGCGTTATTGTTCATTCAAGCGCGCACAACCTGGGACACCCTCAAAAAGGAATTAATTCGCAGCAGCGAGACGGTCGGGGCCGGGGTCTTACGAATGGCGATCAACCCAAACCGTGTGCTTACCCTGCCGCCCCGTGAATCGCCGCCGGTGCCTTTTGAAACATTTTCCAGCGATCTTGCCTTCCGCAAACTCCCTGAGCGTGAGATTGTCAGGGTGTTAGCTGCAGACGGCAGCCTGGTTGCCAGTCCCTTTGGCAACGATGAAGAAGCCCTGCCGCTCAGCGCCCAAGGACTGGCGACGCTAAAAACCAAGCAGGAGTGGTGGCAAACGTCTATTTTCGACGACAGACGGATGTTGATTTACAACCGCCCGATTGTTGCCGACGGCGTGGTGGTATTCGTTCTGCAGGTTGCCCGCCCGCTGAGCGAACGGGATAGCTCGCTAAAAACGCTTGCAACCACGCTGGTCGTCGCCAGTATCATCATCTTACTTGCCGCCTTTGGCATCGGTTGGGTGCTCTCTGGAATTACGCTGCAGCCTATTCAAAGGATCACTCAAACTGCACGAGCAATTGGTGACGAACATGATTTTTCCCGGCGGGTGGCCTATACCGGCCCGCCCGATGAAGTCGGTCAGCTTGCCACGACTTTCAATTCGATGCTGGCCCGCCTCCAGGAGGCTTACCAGCGCCTGGCGCATTCGCTCGAGATGCAGCGCAACTTCGTGGCAGACGTCTCCCACGAGCTGCGCACGCCGCTGACAACTTTACGCGGCAATCTGGGCTTGCTTGGCCGTAATCCGCCCATCCCCCATGCAGAACAGGACGATATCATCACCGATATGGTGGACGAAAGCGACCGGCTGATTCGCCTGGTCAACGATCTACTGGTCTTGGCACGGGCGGATGCCGGAAGGAACCTGGCTAAAGAACCTTTGGATATATACCCGGTGCTGGAAGAAATCTGTCAGCAGGCGCGCCAGCTTGAACCCCAGCGCAAGATCTCGCTGCACGCTGCTCCAGACTTAGGGATACTAGGCGACTGCGACGCCTTTAAACAAATATTGCTTATTGCCTTGGATAACGCGCTTAAACATTCCGATGGCGACATCGCCGTCACCGGGGCGCAGATAGGGACCAACGTTGAAATCAGGGTCCAGGATTCTGGCGAGGGCATTCCCCCCGAAAAACTTGAGCATATCTTCGATCGTTTTTATCGCGGCGAAGAGGCGACCGCGATTCCAGGTTTTGGCTTGGGTTTGCCGATCGCCAAAGCGCTCGTAGAAGGTCAGGATGGAACGATTTTAATGGAAAGTGAATCAGGGAAGGGCAGCATCTTGATCATCACCTTCCCAGGCCCGGCTGCCTCCACCTAGGAACATCGCCGCTGCCTGGCAGCTCTCCAGCGGGTATTTCCCGATCGCAGTTTCATCCGAAAGCACCACCCCCGCATAGCCTTTTTGCAGCGCTTCGTAAAGATAGCAGATCTCCGAGCGCGTCGGGGCAGGTTGCTCCTTCATGTGTTCCAATACCTGGCCCGCCAGCAGCGCCGGCTTGCCCAGACCGCCTGCCTGGATCGAAAAGCTTGCCACGGCTGCCGCCATACCCGGCAAGCCCAGCTCCGCGCCCAGGTCGCCGCGGCACAACCACACCTCATCCACGATCTGCGCAATTCGCCTGGCCTCGCTCAAAGCTGGCTGCCTTTCCAACTTTGCAATTAAATAAGCCCGGCTGCCAAAGAGCGATCGATATTTCTCCATTTCAACCGCGTCTTTCACATAGGAAACAGCAAAACGCACCCCCTTCCGCTCGCCAGCCAGGTCAAATATAGCCCTATCTTTCTCGCTCAAGTGCTCCTGACGAAACTGGCTGGCGCGAAAAGTAATCCCTTTGCGCGCTGATATCTCGCCCCCTTGGACTACCCGCGCCGAAAGCCTATCACCAGAACCGCCTTGTAGGATCAGGCGGACTTTTGCATCATTCAGGATGATTTCCCCGCTGGATTGGGTTGCAGCCTGAAAAAAATCGACTGTGCGGCACAGGTAGGACATCTGGTTCCGCCGCACTCGCCGCAAAAATCAGATCGAGCGCCTGGCCGGCTTCAAGCCGTCCTGCGCGAAATTCACCTAAACGCCATTTGCTCCCCTGGAGATCCAAGACCAGAGCCGGCGGTGTGCTTAATGGCTCCAGAAAGACAGTTAGCCGCTCCAGCCAGGCGGCCAGCTCGTCCAGGCTAAGATGGGAAGTATTTAATCGGAACGCGCTGGCGCCGGCCTGCAGTAAGCCGCGCCAAATATCCTCGCCGCTGGAGGCGGGTCCCAGGGTGACGACGATTTCATAGCCCACTGCCCACCGCTTTACCCAGCAAATCATCCAACCAGATCCCCTCTTGTAGAGCTCCCGATTGCCAACCTGGAGAAAACCTGTCCAGCAGACGGGCGATTGCCATGCCGGTATAGTAGAAACGCACTTCCCCTTCTTGACTAGCCTGGCGCTTCAATTGGGCCAGCTCCTGTTTGAGCCTGGCTGGAAATTTGCGATAATTTTTAAAATCAGCGTCGTTTGCTAAGATAGGCTGGTAAGCCTTGCTTTCAAAGGCTTGCTCCCAGATGGCCAGCTCGACATATTTTGCCAGGCCTTCTTCCCACTCAATCTGGCGTTCATAATCGCTCAATTCAGCCGGCAATCCGGCCTGCGCGCGGCGGGCCTGGCGCTGCGCCAGGAATTGGCTTGCCAATGCTTTTGCTTGTTGATCATCGGGCTCTTGAACTGCTTGAACCAAAAGCCCTATCTCCTTCTCCCAATCTGCCCGCATGGCTGGCTCTGCTCCCCAGTAAGCGTCGCCACGCCGGTGGGCAGCCTCAGCCGCGCGCCAGGCGTTCTGAAGCTTTCTCCTGCTGATAGACGTGGAAAGTTTCATGAACCACCGCACTGATCTGCACTTCGCTAGGTTGGCTCAAAACTCGGTACGGGAAAATATTTTCAATCAGCGGTGGAAGAAGGTCGCGAAAAACGTCTATCAAAAACTGATCGGTTTCACTTTTTGTCGCCATACTGGCCGCCCAGTGATCACCGACGGCTGTAACAAAGTTCTGCGGGTCATTGCTCTTTTGTCGAAAATAGGACTTATCCAAAAAGGAATCATCCGGGATGGTTTGCCAACCTGGTGGCGCTTGGTTTAATCCAACCAGGAAAGAAAAATCCTTATTCCAGATAATAATGGGTATCTGCATTTGCCCGAGTCCTGGCCAGACCACATCGCCCAGGGTCTGGCGCAGGTGGATGGCTTCGGCCAGGCGCTTTTTATCCAGCTCTGCTAACTGGTCTCGAGAGGCCGTGTTTCGAGGCATGGTAAGATTGCTTAGCGCTGAGACCCCCATCGCGGTCAAACAAAAAACGGTCAGGCCCATAATCCCCCACAGCAGTATTCGCCGTGTCTTTTTCATGACCTGTGATCTCCGCCTCGGGTCACTTCACCCGGCGCAGCACCATCAGGATGACATCATCGCTGACCGGAACGCCGCCCGTAAAATCAGCGACGTCGTCTAAGACCCCATCCACAATTTGATTAGCAGTCGCGCCAGCCCTGGCCCACGCCGCCTGGAGCAGGCGCGGTTCGCCGTAGAAGTTGCCCACTCGATCCTGGGCATCTAGGACGCCATCCGTATAAAGCAGCATATAATCGCCGGGGGCGAACTTAACCAGCTTCTGCTGCCAGGATGTTTCTTTCAAAACGCCCAATGCCATTCCGGTGCGCCGCAGGCGATCGATATTCTTTCCTTTTAGGACGCTGAGCAGCAGCGGTGGGACGTGCCCGGCATTGACGTAGCGCAAGCGTCCCGTGTTTGGCTCGAGCACACCCAGAAAAGCGGTGACGAAACTGCTCCCGCCGGTGTCGCTGATAATTCGCTCGTTTACTGTGCTGATCGTCAAGGCTGGCAGGCTGGGTTGGCGCGAAATATAGGTACGGAAGAGCGTGCTGGTCATTGCCATGAACAAAGCGGCGCCAAGACCTTTATCCGATACATCGCCAATCACAATCCCGTACTTGCCGTGCTCCAAGGCTAGAAAGTCAAAAAAATCACCTGATGTTTCGCGCGCCGGCTGTAATTTGACCGCCACATCCCAACCTGGAATGGTGGGCGCCTCTCCCGGCAGCAGGCTGGTCTGGATGCGGGCAGCCTCGGCCAATTCGGCAGAGCGCAAGCTGTACAGGTTATCATCGATCGCAGTCGTACGGCTGGGCGCTTTCCTGGGCGCACTGTTCAGGCGATTTCGCTGGCGGGCTGGCAGGTCCATCCCCGCTCAAGGTTGGCTGCGCCTCAGGATATGCGCTGGCAGATGCCCGGCGTTTTCCTTCAATCACGTGCTCAATCGTGCTGGCCAGGGCCTCTGGGGCGGCCTCATGTGGCAGGTAGCCCGAGGCGCCTGCCTTTAGAGGCTGCCCGCAGTTGGTCTTCACCGGCGGGGTCACAAAGCGCCAGTAGAGTCACCTGCGGCTGCTGCCGCGTTAGCCAGTGGATCACCCCAAGGCCATCCAAACCCGGCGCATTCAGGTTGATCAAGGCAATATCGGGTTGGGTCATCTGGCATAACTGCACAGCCTCCTGGCTGTTCGCAGCTTGTCCAACTAATTGTAGAATCGCCGAAAGCTCCAAGGCGGCCTGGATATTTCCCAGGCTGGCCGCCTGGTTATCTACCAGAATAATGCGGATCGGTTTTTGTGATGTACTCATCGCTGTGGTCTTTTTGCACTGAAAGGTCCCAGGCCAGTAAGATCGATTTCGCGAGATCCCAGGATCTTTGCCTCTCGATTGTACACAGTTTGACCAAAAATTGGAATAGCCTCTAGAAAGCGAAGCCAGTAGGTTTTAGAGAAAGTAGCCAGGCCATGGGCATTCCTGCCCGGCGGATCCCAGCTTGGGACCCTCAGATAGTCTGGTAAGGTATAATATTTTTATATCTTACTCTCGGGATGGAGCAGGCGATGCGGCAAATCCTAATTCTCTCACGGTATGTACTCATGGTAGCAGTTGTCAGTTCACTCGCGGCTGCCCTTTTGCTGCTGGTCTATGCAAGCATCGCTGAAATCCGAATTTTACTGCAGTCGTTTAGCAATCTATCGATTGGTGATAAGGAAGTCAAGGCACTCTCGCTATCTCTAATCAATATTATTGACTTTTTCTTGCTTGCCACGGGTTTTTACATCATCGCCTTAGGTTTATATGAGCTTTTTATTGATGACAGCCTGGAACTTCCTGAGTGGCTGATCTTTCACAATTTTGATGATCTGAAAAATATGCTCATCAGCATCGTCATTGTGGTGATGAGCGTGACCTTCCTCTCACAGGTGGTTAAGTGGGACGGCAGCAAGGATATCCTTGAGTTTGGAATCGCTGTCGGCGTTGTTATCGCTGCCCTGGCTTACTTTCTCAACGTCAAATATAACAAAGTGAAGCCGAATAAAGAAGAAAAGGGATAAGCAGCGATGAGCTTTCGCAGCCACCTTGAACGCCTGGCAGATCAAAACAAACTGACCCAGATCGACGCGCCGATTTCAGCTCAATATGAAATCGCTGGGCTGCTCAAACAATTGGAACCAGCGGCGGTGTTATGCACACAGGTAATCAATACGCCTTTTGGGGTAGCGGGAAACCTGTTCTGCACGAAAGCAGATTTTGCTAATTACTTTGGCGTTTCAACCAATGAATTGATCTCGCTGCTCACCCAGGCCATCGAGTGCCATTCGCCGCCTCAAGTAACCACGAATGCCCCTTGCCAGGAGGTGATTGTTGCCGATCCGGATCTGGACAATCTGCCAATTCTAAGACACTGCGCTGGGGACGGCGGGAATTACATCAGCTCCGGGGTTTTTATCGTCAAACACCCGCGCTATGGCCAAAATATGGATTTTCACCGCAGTATGCAGTTTTCCAGCCGCGAGATGGCTGTGCGGGTGGTGCGCTCACGCCATTTCGATACATTTCTAAGCGAGTTAGGCCAGGTGGATGTTGCCGTATGTATTGGCAATGCCCCCAATGTCCTGGCGGCTGCCGCCACATCGGTAGAATTAGGCGTGGATGAACTGGAAATTGCCAATGCATTGGAGCCTCTGCAGGTGGTCAAAGCGGTTACCGTGGATGTGGTAGTCCCCGCCGAAGCCGAATTCGTTCTGGAAGGCACGGTGTTCGCAGATCGCCGACACGCCGAAGGCCCCTTTGTGGATCTAACTGAGACACAGGATGTCATCCGCATGGAGCCAGTATTTGTGGTGAAAACAATCACCCATCGTCAGGACGCCATCTGGCAGGCGCTGCTGCCCGGCTGCCTCGAGCACAAGCTGCTGATGGGCATGCCACGCGAACCAACCATTTTCAGAAAAGTCAGCGAAGTTGTCCGCTGCCTGGACGTCAACGTCAATCCCGGCGGTTGTTCCTGGCTCCACGCAATCGTGCAGATTGACAAACAAACTGAAGCGGACGGACGCCTGGCGATAGAAGCCGCTTTTGCGGGCCACCGATCCTGCAAACATGTCTTTGTCGTTGATCAGGATATCGACATTTACGATCCCCTGCAGGTGGAGTGGGCCATGGCAACCCGCTTCCAGGGAGATGTAGACCTGGTGATTAAGGAGAGAGAACCGGGATCGAGCCTGGATCCCAGCGCTGAAACCGGCACGCATCGCACAACCCGGCTTGGCTTTGATCTGACCAGGCCCTTGGCCACAAAAGGCAAGGATTTTGAAGAAGACGCCCTTTCCAAAAATCGACCTGAACAGGTTTTTATGAAATTAACGGCCGAACAAGAAAGTATGTCTGCAGGAGAGCAAGGTCGGGCTACCCAGAAAGCGATGGAGATCCTGATCGCCCTGGGGACAATTTATGGCGCTGATCAGATGACCCCGGTGACCTCCGTGCAGATCGCCGGGGTTAGTTTTGATAACCTGGGGGAGGCCGGGCTGCATTTTCTTTCAGAAATGGCAGATGGCGGCGGAAAAGCACGCGTCCTGACCACCCTCAACCCGGCTGGGATGGACATCGAAAATTGGCAGGCATTGGGAATCAGTCCGGAGTTTGCCCACGATCAGCAGCGAGTGATCGAGGCCTTTGCCCGTATGGGTGTAGTGACCACCTGCACCTGCACGCCTTACCTGGCCGGGAATTTACCTCATTACGCTGAGCATATCGCCTGGGCTGAAAGCAGTGCAGTGTGCTATGCGAACTCAGTCATCGGAGCGCGCACCAACCGCGAGGGCGGACCCAGCGCGCTGGCGGCAGCTCTGACGGGTTACACACCGGCGTATGGGATGCACTTGGACGAAGCCCGGCGGCCCTCGCTGACGGTCCATGTGCTGGATACCCCATCTTCAGCAGGGTTATTTACTGCCCAGCGGACGGTTTGGTTTGGAGCATTGGGGAGATCGATCGGCCAGCGCCTCGAAAGCGGCGGCGGACGGCGAGTTCCCTATATTATCGGGGTTCCCGAGGCGTCGCTAGAGGAATTGAAATCCTTTTGTGCCAGCATCGCCACGTATGGCGGCGTGGCGCTCTTCCACATGGTCGGGGTAACTCCTGAAGCTGCCTTACACCAGCCGCCGGCTGAGACCATCGTCCTGACCCAAACCGATATCGAGGCTTCCTTGATCTCATTGAACGAGGCTGCTGGCGATGAAGTCGACTTTGTCAGCCTCGGCTGCCCGCACCTGTCGATCCAGGAGATTGCCCGTATCGCCGCCTTGTTGGCAGGCAAGCAGGTGCAGAAGGAATTCTGGATCACCACTTCCCGGCCAACAAAACAGATCGCCGATCAGATGGGCTATACCCAGCGTATCGAGGCCAGCGGGGCCAGGTTCGCTACGGATACTTGCTGTGTCGTCGCCCCGATCAAAGGCCGGTTCAGTGTCCTGGCGACGGATAGCGCCAAGGCCTGTTACTATGCCTCCGCCAAGCATCAATTTAAAACGGTTTTCAAACCCTTTGATGAAGTTGTGTTGGAGGCACTTAAACCCCCTCGTTCACCAGTTGGCGATTCTTCTTGAGTTCAAACACCTCGACCGAGAAAAAGAACGAATACAAAACCAGCATCAGCAGCAAGTTGGCAAAGAATAAAAAGCCTTTGCCGCTGGTAAACTGCCAACGCCCAATCAAGTTAAAAATAATAACATTTGATAGAGCAGCAGCCAGCAGCCATAAAGTCAGGCGCGCCAGCCTGACCAAGGTTGGATGCTGAGATTGGAGGATTAACTGCAAAGTAAAAATTTGCGCCAACGGCAGGTACACAAAATAATGCGGCCAGGATGTGACCACCCAAAACGGCAAGGTGCTAAATAGCAGCGCCCAGGCCCAATAGATACGCTGGCTCCAACCCCTTCTCAAGACCAGGCTCAACAGGACGACATTTACCACGCTGACCAGGTAGCCCAGCAGCCGCCACCCAGTCTCTAGCGAGAGCCGTAGTTCACCCACAGAAAGTCGCCGGATCACATATAAGATATATTGGGAGTTGCGGTCTTGCTCCATCCAGCTCCGCGCTGCTTGCGCTGATGCTGCGCTGACCAGTCTGGTAAAATTCCAATGTGCGATCCAGGCCCATCACCAGAGCCGGGATTGCCAGTAAAAAGAAACCACAAGCGGCCAGGCAGGTCAGCAAATAGCGACCATCCCGCCGCAGTAGGAAGTACACCAGGAACACCGCCGGGTAATACTTGATCGAGATCGCAAATGCCAGCAGTATTGCCGAACCTAATTTGTGATCGCCTTCATAGAGCAGCAAGGAAATAAGGATAAATAAAGTGATCAAGACGCTCACCTGCCCCCATTTTATATTATGCAGGAGCGGCAGGCTGGTTATAAACAAAAAAGTATAGACCAGGGTCAAGCTGAGCCTGCGGCCAGCGGGCTTGACTTCTCGGATAAAGGTGAACATCGGAACGAGATAAAGCCCAACCACTGCAATTGCCTGGATGAGACCCCAAATAAACAATGCAGTTCGAGCGGAGGTGAATGCAGTCCAGCTAAATAAGAATCGCTGCAAAGGGAGAATAATAAAACCGGTTGACCGGCTGGAATGTGACCAGGATTTCCTGGCCCATCGGGTAGAAATGCCCAAAAAAATCACAGAAAAGAGTTTTACATTGGTCAATAGCAACTACAAAACCATTCACACTTTTCCAATGGAATATGTAATAACCAATAACTGCTACAATAATTACAACACTAAACAGCCAATCCCAGACGCGGCGCCTGGTTGTAGATCCGGTTTCCATAGCAATGATTGTATCAAATCTGGCTGAAGGCTGCTAAAATGGCAGATCGAATTGCCACAGCATTCTGATATCAAGAGGTTTAAATGCGCTTAAGCGGACGAAAAATCGTTGGTGGTACAGCCAGCGGAGAGGCGCTGGTGAGTTCTATGGGGATATCATTTTTCGGCGGCGTTGATCCCGATACCGGGATCATCGTAGAGCGCAAGCATGAGTTATATGGGCAGGCGATCGTGGGTAAGATTTTGGTTTTTCCAACAGGCAAAGGCTCAACGGTTGGATCTTACACCCTATATCGCTTGAAACAAGCAGGAAAGGCCCCGCTCGCCATCGTAAATATCGATTGTGAAACGATCACCGCAGTTGGGTGCATTATTGCCGAAATTCCTTGCGTTGATCAGATCGATATTCACCAAATTCACACTGGCCAGCATCTGCATTTAGATGGCGATCAGGGAATCATCACAACCGATGATGATTTATAAACAGGGTTTCTCTCAGATGTAAGACAAATTGGCATTCTATTTGCATCAGACATAAAAATCGAGTATAGTAAAAAACTAAAAATCTCGTAGGAGTGAAAAAATGACGATTATCTTGGATGGCTCGGGGCTGACAATTGAAAAGCTGGTTCGAATCGCCCGACATGGTGAACAAGTTGAGCTAGCCCCAGCAGCATTAGCACGGATTCAGGTGTGCCGGGAGATGCTCGAAGAAAAAATCCGCGCCCACGAAATCATGTATGGCACCAATACCGGTATTGGCGAATTTTCCGAGATCGTCCTGAATGATGAGCAAGTACAGCAATTCCAGCGCTATCTGATTTATAACCATGCCGCCGGGATTGGCGACCCAGCCCCCATTGAGCACGTTCGCGCCGCCATGGCTGGGCGGATCAATGTGCATGCGCATGGCAATTCCGGCGGCCGGCCTGAAATTACCCTGACCCTGATTGCTATGCTCAACAAGGGGCTTACCCCAGTGGTCTGCCAAAAAGGCTCCGTGGGCGCTTGCGGTGACCTTGCCCCAATGGCGCAGCTCGCCTTGCTGCTGATGGGCGAAGGAGAAGCATTTTATCAGGGCGAGCGTCTGCCGGGGCGGATCGCCATGGAGCGGGCGGGGATCCCCATCCCAGATTTGCAGGCGCGCGATGGCCTGGCGGCTATCAATGGTTCTAATCTGTTGACGGCGATGAGCGCCCTAAATCTCTATGACATGAACCGCTGGCTGAAACAAGCTGAAATTGCATGTGCAATGAGCCTGGAAGCACTGTTGGCAAACATGAAGCCTTATGACACCCGCTTACATGAACTGCGCGGCTTTTCGGGGGCGATCCGCAGCGCCAAATCCATTCGCAAAGTTATTGAAGGCAGCGACCTGGTCACCGGCAAAATTAAAACGAAGGTTCAAGACGCTTATTCCATGCGTTCCAGCCCCCAGGTGATCGGGGCAGCGCATGACGCAGTGGCTTATGCCCGCAGCCAGGTGGAAATCGAGTTGAATGGAGTTGGCGATAATCCCATCTTTTTACCGGAATACCGCCTGACGCTCACCGGGGCCAATTTTCAGGGCTCCCCTGTTGCTCTTCCGATGGACATGGCCGGAGCGGCAATTACGATGGTTTGTGTGCTTTCTGAGCGCCGCTTGAACCGCCTGACAAATCCCGCGCTAAGCGTGGGCTTACCGGCTTTCCTGACCAAAGGCGCTGGCATGTTCTCAGGATTAATGCTCAGCCAGTACACGGCTGACATGTTGATCGTCGAACAGCGCATCTTATCCGCGCCAGCCTGCATTCAATCGATCCCGGCTGCAGCCGATCAGGAAGATTTTGTCTCGATGGGCATGAATACTGCTCTTAAGAATGGCCAGATTTTGGATAACGCCTATGGCATTCTCGGAATTGAGTTCATGGCCGCAGCCCAGGCCTTGGATTTTCGCGAATTCACCCCTGGCCAAGGTACACGCACTGCCAAAGAGGTCATCCGCAAACACGTCGCCTACCTTGACGAAGACCGCCCACTCTACCCAGACCACAACGCGATGAAGGCCCTGGTTCAATCCGGAGCGATTCTCGAGGAAGTCGAGCAAATCATCGGAAGCCTTGAATAAAGAAAATGGAAACGGGAGCGCATGAACGCTCCCGTTTCCATTTTCAGAGCTCAATTCGGGGAATCGAGCTCTTCTAGAATCCGCTGGACAATCTGGTGGATGAGCGGTCGCTGCCAGGAGTCTACCATCCCATCCTGCTGATCAAGCTCAGCGCTCAAGATCGGTAAGCTGCGTTCTCCATCCCAAATATGCTGGATTGGTTCAAGAAGCGGCCAACCTTGGTTATTCAGATCGGATAACAGGGATTCAACCTGTGGGCGGGCAGCCCGGTTGCCTCTGGCAACATCGACGACAGCCAGGATCAAGGGCTCAAAATCGATCAACAATTGCTGAGATTGATTATCCTCAATTTCCTGGAGCACACCCGCAGCTTCGAGCTGTCCGAGGATATCCTGCGCTTGCGATGGCGGTAATGCCTGCAGGGCAGCCTACCAATTGCTGGTGATCCTGATCAAGCACCGCCGCCCGTACGTGAACAGGCAGCGCCGCTAACCAGTCTTCTGCCTCCCGATCTGCCTGGGCTTGCAGACGGGCGAGCTGCTCAGCGATGTACTGGCGCTCCGCCATAGGCCGTCCTTCCATTGCCTCCCGAAAAGCCGCTTCATCCTGGATTTCGATCGCTGCCAGGACTTCAGCAGGTATCTCCGCGGCAATTCCTTCGAGATCAGGCATTCCAGCTCCGCCGCTTCCGGGGAGCCATCCAGCAGGGTTAAGATGTGCTCCACCAGCCTGGCGCTGTTCGGATCTAAACCCAAAGTGAGCGTGATAAAATTTCGCTCGCCAGCCCAAATTTGGGGGATTACCCGCCCCAGATGATACCCCGCTGAATCCAGCCTGGGTAGCACCGCCGCCACCTGCTCCTGCTGGCCATAATCTCCCTGCGCCGCACTGACGATCGCCTGGATCAACAAGTCGAATTCCTGCAGCATGGCCTGGTATTCAGCTTCAGATGCTGGCCCGATCCCGATAATCCCCGCTGCCTCGAGCTGCTGGACGATCAATTGCGCCTGTTCAGTCGGCAGATCGTCCATAGCGCATTGAAACGCCTCAAGATCCACTGCTTCGATTGCAATGCGCACGGCTGATGGAAGACTCGCCATAAGTTGGTCATAAGCTGAATCTGACATGATCCTCTCCAAATCGGGACTGTACAAATATGATCGATCAAGGCGAGCCACCTAGAAGCAGCGGCTCAGGGAATAAATCCAACTGTTATCAAGTCTTTGAGATCTTCGTAGGTAGCCGGTCCAATACCGCTGACATCCATAATCGCCTCAACCGTTTGAAAAAGACCATTTTGCTGGCGAAAATCTAAAATTTTCTGAGCGGTAACCGGACCAATCCCAGGTAAGCGATCCAGCTCATCCAGGCTGGCCGTATTGATATTAATTTTGCCGTTTTCGGCCGGTTGAGGCGGAGCAGTCGGGATGACGATTAGGCGAGCGCCATCCGAGGTGGCTTGGATAGTCTTAGGCGGTTGGGTGGGAGCCAGGATAGGGATAATCAAACGCTCCCCATCTTTCAAACGGGCTGCCAGGTTAAGCATGCTTGAATCGGCGGAGGCCAGCAACCCTCCTGCAGCCTGCACCGCATCTTGTAGGCGGCTTTCCAGAGGCAGCTTATAGACCCCCGGCCGGACGACGCCGCCCGAGATGTGGATTAACAGCGGCGCGGGGGTAGGTGGAGACGAAAGTTGTACGGAATGCCCACGCGGCTGACGGATAGCCAGGAAGAGTAAGCCTGTCCCCAACAAGCCGCAGATAAGTCCAAAAAGCACCAGCCACACATCACGCTTCATCACTGCTCGATACCTTAACCCTCCTCCACCTTCAAGCTCAACCCAAGCCGTTGGCGCGCTCCATCGACATGCAGCACCCGCACTCTGACGAGTTGGCCTTCTTGCAAAGCCTCCACAGGCTGGTCTCCATCTCCATCACCTTCCATTTCGGTGATATGGATTAGGCCATCCAACCCTTCTTCTAGACGCGCAAAAGCTCCAAAGGTTACAATGCTGGTGACCACCGCATCAGCGATTTGCCCAGGATGGTAGCGGGTCTCGGCAGTTTCCCAGGGGTTAGGATACAAGCGCTTCAGGCTGAGCGCGATCCGGGCTCGTTCTCGATCAACCTGGATGACATGTACTTCCACCTGCTGCCCAATGAAAACGACATCTCCCGGGTGATGAACGCGTCCCCAGGAAATTTCAGAGACATGCACCAGCCCCTCTACCCCACCCAGGTCTACAAACACACCAAAATCTGTAATGTTCGTAACCACGCCGCGCACATGATCACCCGGATGAAGGCGCTGCAGCAGCGAATTACGCGTGCCTGGCTCAGCCAGTGCGGCACGTTCGGAAAAAACAACCCGCCCACGCTCTGGGTCGCATTCGATAATCTTTAATCGCAAATGATGATCCAGATAGGAGCCCAGCCAAACGTCTACCTCCTGGACTTCTGCCGGAGCATCGACAAGATGCGAAACTGGCACAAAGCCTTGAAGCCCTTCACCGTTCACCAAAAGACCGCCGCGGTTAAAACTGGTGACTAAAAGGTTAACAGTTTGGTCACACCCATAAATTTCGAGTGCTTTATCCCAATCTAAGCCAGCCATATCAGCGGCTACCCGCGGATTGGGCGCCCGCTGGGTGGAATTCCCCGGAGCTGGTTTTCGGAGCGCTTGAAGCGTATTTTTGGCTTCATCCTCCGCCATGATTGAAATCCCACCAGGATTCATCCTGGGGTGGCAGCCCAGCTTGTATTTCTTGATAATGCGGTTGTTTCACCATTAAATCCACCTCGCTTGCTTTTGGTAAATTCGGATCAGGCTTTTGCTTCGATTGGAGCAGGGTGTTCTTTGCGGGCTTGCCGTTCCATTTCAGCGATCGATTTGGCAACCGCCTCGATGGCAACCCGTTGTTTCCGGTACAAATCGGCTTCAGACATGGCCAGGCGCATGGCAATTTCTCGCACCTTGCGGCCTTCCAGGAATTTCATTTCAAGCAAGTTATAAATGAGCCATTCGGTAGTAAAGCGGCGCTCACCCTCTGGGCGTGTTTGATCGATCGCCTTTCGCAAAATGGAACGGAGTGCGTTGGCTGGAGATTCTTCTCCGTCACGGATGGTCTGTTGGACGACCTCCAACTCGAGCAGCGGGCTTTCAGTCAGCTTGGGGCCACCCCAATAATGTGTCAATGCATCTTTTACCCAATGGGCAAGATTTGGATCTTCCAGCGGAGCATCTAGATTAGCAAGAACGTTGCTGCTTTCGTAACGGGAAGCCGCACGCAAGCGTTGAATCATCTCGACTTGAGGAAGTCAAGGCCTCCAAAGTGCTGAAAACTTGCTGCTGGCGGATACGGTCACGCAAAGCCAGGGAAGCCCGCTCAGATAATATTTTCAAAGCTTCGGACTGCTCTTCATCAAGAATCTGAGACGGGTTATGAATCACACCCAGCAGACCGAGCAGACTGTTTTGATGATCTTGCTCTGGATCTTTCAGCGGGACGAGCCAAAAGTCACCCCAGTTGAATAATTCTCCCAGGCCGTTCGCGTTGGCCATTTCAAGCAGATTGGCTGATAAATCATCGTGATCCAGTGGACTCTCGCCGCCGACGCTGACCAGCATTTCCACACCCTGAGCTCCCAGGGCGGCCACAAAACCTTGTTTGGTTTGTAAGCGATCGCAGACCGCCACCAGGACGCTCTCCAAAAATTGACGCAGATCACTCATAGTCAGCAGGCGTTCTTCGATGGTTTGCAGCAATTCCACATCCGCACGATCTCGCCCATAAAACAACCAGCGTTCCCAAATTGGCGCTAATAAAGTGATCAGGTGTTCGAAGATCAATATGGAAGAAACCATAACGATTGGCGCAAATGCGGACACATTTACACCCAAGATGGTATCAGCCCGCCGCACAAGCGTGGTCAGCATTAGCGTGGTAGAGGCGGTGACAGGTCCACGCATAAGCCACTTAAACAGGCGGCGCTTAACCACCCGATCCGGCCAGGAGACCCCAAAGAAAGCCACTGCATATGCCATGAGCACTAGCAGAACAGAAACAATGACATTGCTCAGGTCGGCGAGGAACCAAAAGAATAAAGAATGTCCGACTGCGAACTGCGATCCAAACACCAAATAAGGAAAACAACCCAGTGCGGGGGCAAGGGCGCCGGTGATCAGATAGCTCATGCGCCGCCGGCTGGCTGTGGTTGCACTGCGCTGATAAGCTCTCGAAAAGTTAACCCATGACACGAACATAATCACGACATAGTAAAGCGTGAAAATATCGGTCATCAGGTTACGCTGCAGGTGCGGGCTGGGGAACATCTCGACCGGGCCGACCAACCAGCCAAGGTACAGGGCAGCCAGAAAGCCAAAGGAAATAATATAAACCAGGCGGACGGCTAATCGCCTACGCCCGCGCGATGGCCGCCCTGTCGTCGCCAGTACAGCGTCCGAAAAATGCAGGTAAGCTGCCGGGAGGAAGATGATCCCCGGCCATTGAACCATCAACCAGAATTCGACCTGGCCCGGCGTATTGGCAACACTGCCAAAGGCATCCCCAACGTAAACGCCAACCACACACAGCATGATCAGTGCAAATGATCGAGTGACTCGGTCTCGCAAATTAAATGAGAGCGCGTAGAGGAGCAGTGAGAACGCCGTGATGGCGATCCCGGCGGTGACAAACTCGTTGAACGTGCGCAGGGCGCTTACCAAAAAATCGTACATTTTTCTATGATGCTTCTCCCAGTGCAGGAGAATTCCTTCTTACCTCAGATATAGAGCAAAGAATAGGGCAATATCATGGTTGGCATAATACCGATCGTTATAGCCACAAAATTCAAATCCCAATTTTTCAGCCAGCTTGACCCCTGGGTAATTCTTCGACTGCATTTCCAAAACCAGGTTACGGCAGCCGTGATGGAGGCCCCAGGCTTGGGCGGATAGCAATAACGCACTGCCAACGCCTTGTCTGCGAAGACGGCGCTTCACCACCAGATCCGTGATCCAGGCAGTCATCGGAGCTATCCCAAGCATTAATCGGACATAGCCTATCGGTTCGTTCTCAAGCAAGGCTACCAACATGCCATCTTGACGCTGCCAGTTTTCCACCAGTACCTGGGCAGAACGTGGATATTCTACCCGCGCTGAACGCGGCAGATGGATTTCGCGAAAACCGATTAAAGTCTGGCTGGTTTCGCCTAAACCTGTTTCGCTGCGATTAATCTCCATTTGCCAGACATAATCACTGACGTAATTATGATCGATGCTGGCCAGGGTGGAAATATCTGCTTCAACAGCAGGTCTGATTTCAATCTGTGGCATAGTAGAAGTATCCTTTCATGGTCCAGGAGTAGTCAGTACCGAGCGGATTACCCGAACCTGTACAACGCAGGGCGGCGCTAACCGGGCCTGGTTATCCACAGCTACCAGGCCAAGTTGATATTCACCCGGGCTCAACCTGCTTGTGTCCCAATCTCCCAATTTTCCAGCTTGAACGGGGACGTTACCTGCCTGGAGGGTTAACCATTCGCTTGCATCCGGTAGTTTCATTTCCAGCTTGTAAAAACCAAAGCCAGGAATCGACGCGCTGCCTAAAACCTCGACGACATCAGAAACCTCCTGGCCGCTCTGAGGTGAGGTGATCTCGATTTGACCGGGGATGCATCCACTTGGTTCGGTCGCGCGAGGCTGTTCCAAGACAGCAGTTGGAATTCCACTATTGGGGGTTTCTGTCTGCCCAGGGCCGATCGTCGGTGTAGCGGTCACCAGCAAACTTAGTGTTGGAGTGGCAATCAGATTAGCATCGGGCATACTTGGCGCAACAAATGAAACCAACACAAAAACGGTTACTGCAAGAATGATCAAAATCACCAGGATAATTGCCGCCTGGTTGAGGCGGCCTTGGGCATTATCTCGTTCCAGGCCAAACCCAGCATCGCGCAGTTCCTGCCAGGCCAGGATAAACTTGCGGATAAAATATAATCCGACCAGACCAAGGAATACATAGATCCATACCTCGAAGGCGCGGGTAAATTCAATCGCCTCTGCCATGCTGTCTACTAAAAGTAAGAATGCTTACAGCCGGCGCAAGACGCCGCGCACCAGAGTTTCGAGTTTTGGAACAATTAACTGGCCAGCCGCAAGGACTTCCTCGTGGGTGGTCAGCGTATTACCGTCCAGGTTTGCCTTGTTGCTGATCCCGGACAAGCCCAACGCCCGGATCCCACCGTGCCTGGCAATGGTTACCTCGGGGACGGTCGACATCCCCACCGCGTCCACCCCAATCCCACGCAGGAAACGCAGGTCAGCCGGTGTTTCAAAGGATGGTCCAGCCAGACAGGCATAGACACCTTTTCGAAGTGTCATTTGTTTTTCAAGAGCAATCTCTTGAACAGTTCTGGATAGATCTCGGTCGTAGGCGCGACCCATATCGGGAAAACGCGGCCCGAATTCAGCAAGGTTTGGACCGCGGAGCGGAGTCAGCCCGGCCATACCGATTAGATTAAGGTGATCGCTGATCAGCATCACGTCCCCAGGATCGAATTCCGGGTTGACGGCCCCGGCAGCATTGGTGACGATCAGGATTTCGATGCCCAGCATTTGCATGACTCGGATTGGTAAAGTAACTTCGGCCATGCTGTAGCCCTCGTAGTAATGCAAGCGGCCTTGCATCACCACCACCGGCTGGCCCTCCAATTCGCCAAAGACAAATTGCCCGATGTGACCTTCGACTGTTGAAACCGGGAAGGCCGGCAGCGTGCTGTACGGGAGTTTTTGCGCCTGCTCTACAGCCTCGGCAAGAGAACCCAATCCGGAACCTAAAATCAATCCAACCTTAGGCGCCTGGCGAATTTTGGCTCGAATAAATTGAGCGATTTCCGTTAATTCTGCATAGGTGAAATATTCAGACATACCAATCCTCACTCATTAAACAAATAGAACCCACCCCGACCCCCATTGTAACCAGCCAAGGGACATACCCCTCCCAGATCCACCAATCAAATAACCAACAAATAATCTATGTGAATATTATAACATGTGTAGAACATTAAAATGAGAACACACCAACGCACCCGCCGCGCTCTTAGCGGCCAGATATAAACTAGGGTCGCGATAACACCTCTGAAAAAGCGATGCGGGTTTGTTCGATCCCTTCGTCGTCGATCCAACAATGCGTTACCAGGCGGAAACGCCGAGAACCCACGACCCCAACGTATACGCCATACTCCTTAAGACGTTCAGCCACCTGGGCAGCGTTCAGCTCGCTTTCGGGATGAAGGTTCACGAAGATCATATTCGTGTACGGCGATCCTGGGTCAAGCGCTACACCTGGGATCTTCATTAGATACCCGGCAAGCCGTTTTGCACGGATATGATCTTCAGCCAGGCGCTCGATCATGGTTTCCAGGGCAACGATCCCGGCGGCGGCCAGGATTCCAGCCTGGCGCATACCGCCGCCCAGCATTTTACGAACTCGATGCGCCCTATGAATAAACTCTCGGTTGCCAACAATCACCGAACCGACTGGCGCGCTCGAGGGCTTTACTCAAACAGAATGTCACCGAATCAGCCGGTTCCACGAGAGAACGGGCGGGGGCATTCAAGGCCACTGCGGCATTGAACAGGCGCGCCCCATCGATATGCAGCTTGAGATTATACTCAGCGGCAAGCTCGCCAACCGCCCAGATATATTTGGGCGTCAGGACCACTCCCCCACAACGGTTGTGGGTGTTCTCCAGAGCAATCAATCGTGTTGGAGGGAAATGAGCATCGTCGGAGCGGATCGCCCCGCGGATAGATTCTAGATCGAGCGTGCCATCGATCTGATTAGGGAGCTGACAGGAATGTACCCCTCCCAAAGCCGATATTCCCCCGGCTTCGAATAGAAAGGTATGTGCCTTGTCACCCAGGATAACCTCATCGCCTCGCTGGCAATGGGCCAGGATCGAGGTTAAGTTGCCCATCGTCCCGCTGGGTACAAATAAACCCGCTTCCTTGCCCAGCATTTCTGCGGCCATTTCCTGCAATCGATTGACCGTAGGATCTTCACCGTAAACATCGTCGCCCACCTGAGCCTTGGCCATTGCCTCCCGCATCGCGGGTGTTGGTTGGGTGACAGTATCCGAACGCAAATCAATCATATTTACTCCTGGTTCGATTTAGGACTTGCGCAAATCATCGAGCGCTTTCAGCAGCTCGCCTGGAAGTGGCGCGTTGAAAGTGCGCGGTAGTTTTTCATCGGGTAAGCGAATAGACAAACGCAGCGCATGTAAAAAATGCCGTTTGAGCGGCAGGCTGGATTGGCGTCTGCCATAAATTGTATCCCCGGTTACCGGGCAGCCGATGAAGGCCATATGCAGGCGAATCTGGTGCGTACGCCCGGTAATTGGGTGAACCTCCAGGAGGGTATGCTGGGCGAAACTCTCCAAAGTCCTGTACTCGCTGATCGCCTCCCTACCTTTGTTGGGTTGGACAACGGCCATGAGCTTGCGCTGCTTTAGATCTCGCCCGATAGCCGCCTCCACGCGGCCTACCGGCGTCGGAGGATGACCATCGACCAATGCCAGGTAAATTTTTTCGACCTTACGCAGGCGAAACTGATCCTGCAGCCAACGGTGGGCGCGTTCATTCTTTGCCATCAGAATCAGCCCAGAGGTTTCCTTGTCCAGGCGATGCACCACGCCTGGGCGCAGCTCCCCGCCGATGCCTTCGAGATCGGGGGCGTGGCTGAGCGCGGCATTCACCAACGTTCCTGAGGCATGGCCTGCCGCTGGATGAACGACCATTCCAGCCGGTTTGTTCACCACCATCAGGTCGTTGTTTTCAAAAATAATCTCAAGTGGAATTGCCTCGGCTTCCAGGCTGGAAGGCAGCGGCGGTGGGATGCAGACAGTTACCTGCGCTGGCCGTTCCAGGAGTTGCCCACTCTTCGTGGCCGGCTGGTCATTGACCCTGACCATACCATCCCGGATTAAATCTTGCAGCCGCGCCCGAGAGAATTCAGGCAGACTGGCTACCAGGAATTTATCAAGCCGCTGCGCCTCGCCGCCTGGGAAATGCAGCACCTCCAGGCGATCTTTACGCTCCACGGTAATCGCTTGTGACTCATCACTCACTTTTAGTTTGCTCCACCGGAGAAACGCTCGAATTCCTCGGGTTGATTTGCCTCAACCACAGTCTTTTCGCGTTCCAGGCGCCGTTCTCTCATCCACATCCCGATAATGAGCAGCACCACTCCCACCGAAACGCAGGCATCAGCGACATTGAATACGGCGAAATTCCCGACTGAGATGAAATCGGTCACTGCCCCGCCGAACTGTACCCGATCGATAAGGTTGCCAATTGCACCACCCAACTGCAGCCCTAAGGCCAGGCGGATTAGCCAATCTTCTTTCGGCACCAAAGGATAATAGTAAATAATTGCAATCGATACGATCACAGCCAGCACGGCAAAAACCAGGCTCATTCCCTGGAACATCCCAAAAGCGGCGCCTGTATTCTGCCAGTGCACGATTTCGCGCATAAGGCAGCAGCCAGTTCCAGGGCGCCCAGCTCTCTGTGTAAGGCAAGTTGGTGCGGACAATATTTTTACTCCACTGGTCTAATAGTATGACCAGGGCAGCAATGGCCAAAAGGGGAAAATAATCTCGAAAATGACGTTTCAATCTGGGTCTCCAGGATCGCACAGCTAAAGTAGTCGACCAAGCCCCGCCTGTGCTATCTATAGTGCGAATCTCGGCCAACTCTTGAATTTTACCGCATTTGAATAAATGAGATATGATAGAAGTCGATGGCGCGTTATCCTGTTCCGCTTGAAGAATTCCGCCGCGAGTTGATTGTAGTCAACTCGCGCTTTGTTGCCACCCTGGCGCCGGCTTTTACAATTGAACAAGCCAGGGCATTTATCGCCCGAATGAAAACCGAATTTTTCGATGCCAACCACAACGTGCCCGCCTACCTTATCGGCAGAGGCGAATCCGTGATCGAACACTGTTCGGACGATGGCGAACCATCTGGCACCGCTGGCCGGCCAGCGCTAACCGTTTTGAAAGGCAGCGGATTAGGTGATGCGGTAGTCGTGGTAACACGGTATTTTGGCGGTACGAAATTGGGTACCGGAGGATTGGTACGAGCCTATACGGAGGCCGTACAAACCGTCATCGAGGCAGCGCCGCGCGCAGAACGATTACCAACGGTTACCGTGATGGTAGGTTTACCCTATCGTTGGATTGAACGTTTTCGGCGTCTGGTCTCGGCCTATGGCGGACGTATTCTGGAGGAAGATTTCGCCGGTGAGGTGACCGTGTCGGCGCGCTTTCCTTCCGATAAAATGCCAGCTTTCGATCAAGCGCTGAGCGAGGCTTCGAACGGCATCCTACAAGCCTTGGTGATCTCTCAAGAAGAAGAGCTCATCCCGCTCACCTAACCTATCCAGCATTTCTCCCAACAAAATCGAATTGGTGCGCAATAAAAACCATTTCGCCGCGTTCAATCTGCGCATGGCGTTCCGCCAGCCAGCTTGCAAAGCGCTGCACGTCCAATTCAGGATGACCGAACAGGGTTTCTTCGAAAAAGTGGATGATATGGTGCAGGAAATAGGCTTCATCGCCAGGATAGCCTCCATGGCGCGGAAAGACCACCCAATCGGAAGCCCCGGCTTCGAGGATTTCCGCGCCTTGGGCTCTCAGATTTTGAAACAAATGCCTTCCAGCGCGGCTGTCTCCAGAAATTCGCCCATCGACCACGCGCTCATCCATGCTGCGATGATAAAGCGCCAGGATCTGTTCATCCAATTCCGCCTGGAGGATGGGTTCGAGCAAAGTCAGCCCGTCGAAGTTCAGACTGAAATAAAACAAACCACCCGGGTTTAACAAGGAGAAGATCTGCGCCAAACGGATCGGGATGTCGAGCAGGTCTAAGAAGGCATGCGCAACCAGTAAATCCCAGGTACCCTGGGCCTGGCGGGTGATGAAATCGAACAAATCCTGCGCTTCAAAATGTACGTTTGTAAATTCTGGCAGCTTGGTGATCCGCAATCTGCCCTCCCCACTGTCCTCCACCTGGTAGTCATGGGCTTTCGCCCAGGCTGGCAGACGCTGCAGTGCCGCTGCGATATTTTCACCTTGGGCATCGATGCCGGTGTACTCCGCCTGGGTGAACAGCCCCCAGGCGAGCATGCGTTCGAGCATCGTGCCAATTCCTGCTCCGGCTTCAATGATCCGCAGCGGTTCAGGATATTGGTATACCTGCTGCGCCAGCTCGCCCCAAACCAGGCGATTTAGGGCACGATCATCGACTGATTTCTTAGCGGCAAGGTAGCGGGTAAACGAATAATTCATGAGATCAATCCCAATAGAAAGTCGCGTATTTTCTGGCCTGTCTCCTGCCAGGTGGGTTGGGCCAGGTAGCGTTGGCGGGCTGCCAGGCTGAGTTCTACCAGGCGTGGTCGATTGCCGCTAAGCTCCGCCAGTGTGCCGCTGAGAGCCTGGGGATCATTCAGGGGGAGCAGAAAACCATCCCGCCCGTCAGTGATAATCTCACCAGCCGCTCCCGCGTTCCCGGCGATTGCCGGAAGGCCAAAGCTCATCCCTTCCAGGTAGGCAATCCCATACCCTTCATAGGAGGATGGCACAACCAGGACTTGACCCTGGCGCAATTCGGCGGCCAGGTGAACATCGTCGAGAGCGCCCCTGAACAGCACCTGGCCGGCCAGGTCGGGTAGATTTGCCCGCTGCTGAACTCGCCTGGCGTACCCAGCATCGATAAATGGGCTGCCGATAACGACCAACTCGGCGGCGCGGCTCGGTAAAGCTGCTAGCGCTTCCAAGAGAATATGCAGCCCCTTGCGGAAGATCAGATTCCCGAGAAAGATCAGGCGGAGCGGACCATCTCGCCTGGCGCGGGAGCTAATTTCTGCTGGGTTAATTTCCACTTGAAAGCGATCTCCAGCCGGGAAGGCCACCAGGCCGGGTAAGCGAGCCATATCGCCTGGGGGCAGATATTTCGATACGGCGTTTTGGGTTGTGCGGCTGTTGAAGATAAATCCATCGACGTCGCTCAGGTAGCGGCGCTCAACCAACGCGTACAGTCTATTCTGCCAGGCCGGGCGTAATTCGCTGCTGCGCAGGTGGTGAACAATCGTCACTATCGGCGCCTGGCGGGCCAGGCGCCGATTAAGCCAGGCCAGAGAGGATGGTTGAGCTCATCCTGGAGCAGGATGTCAACGTCCACAGCCTCCAACCGGTGATGCAAGCCTGGCGCACCAGTTATCAGCCAGGCTGCGCAGGTAACCCCGCCAGGGGAGGGAGATAATCTCCACCTGATCCCCCTGATCCTTCAAGAATTCTACAAGCTTACGATCATACAGGTAGCCGCCGGAAACAATTTCCAACGAACCGTAAATGATCAGGCCGATTTTCATTGAGGTGCTCGTTTCGAAGTTTACATGTTCGAAAATTCAGAAGTCTGATCCAGGAACCTGCAACTTTCTAACTTTCAACTTTCAACCGGTAACTGGCCCAAGCGATTTCATTCTCCCACAGCTTAACCGTCATGACCCTAATATTCGCTGCCGTTATTTGATCCGCCAAGGCCTGGCACAGAATCCTGCTAAAGTGTTCAATGCTAGGGTTGAGCCCGGCAAACTCCTCCAAATCGTTCAAGCAGCGGTCACGGTAGCGCGCCGTCAGAGTGTCAAGCGCATGTTCAATCTGGACGATATCCACAAGATAGCCGTGTTGGTCGAGCTCAGCACCTTCCAGGGTTAACTCGATGATGTAGTGATGGGAATGCAGCTCGTTTTCAGCTCCCCAATCCCCGCCAATCAGGCGGTGTTTGGCGATAAAATTGCGTTTTACAGCGACACAATACATGGCGACGAATCCTTTATAACTCTTGGATTAATTGCTTTTGAATGAGTAAAAATAACAAGACGACTGGTACAGTCATCAAAACACTGCCCGCCAGCAGCAGCGGCCAATTCGTACGGTCCATCTGCTGGAGCTGCTGCAGCCCGACTGCCAGGGTGTACAAATGCTGCGTTTTTAAGTATAACAAGGGATTGATGAAATCATTCCAGTAAAGGATAAAAGTTAATACCGCCACCACCGCGCTGGTCGAGCGAGTGAGCGGCAGGGCAATCGTGCGCCAGATGGCCAGCGGCGAAGCGCCTTCCAGCCTGGCGGATTCGAACAAGCCAGCAGGCAGACGGCGAAACGCCCAGTAATACAGCAAAACAAAGAACGGGCTGGAGCCCATCACTGCTGGGGCCAGCAAGGCCAGGTAGCTATCGATCCAGCCCAAAAATGCAAATATCAAGAAGCGCGTCAGCCACAGGGCGGTCAGAGGCACCATTAAGAGTCCGATGGTCAGGACAAGCAGGAAGCGGCGTGTTCGCCGCCCAAGCTGGGACATGCCAAACCCGGCCAGCGAGGCGGTCAATAAAGTCAGGGCCACCGCCAGCCCAGCGACGATCAGTGAATTCAAGAAATATCGTCCCAAGGGCGCTAGTTGGAAAATCGTCCGGTAGTTGTTCCAGGCCAGGGGTTGGGGCAGCCATTCCATACCCCGCGGCGGGGGCAAGCCGGGGGTACGCAGCGATGAAGCTACCATCCAAACCAGTGGAATCACAAAGACCAGGGCGACAACCAGCGCCACCAGGTAAAAAGGCAGTGCATCCAAAACCTTTTGGTACTTATTCTTCTTCATAACCCCAACTTTGAAAAATGCCCGCAAGCACCAGGAGCAACCCCACCGTGATTAGAATCATTAGAACCATCATCGCCGAGCCCAGGCCAAAACGCAGCCGGTCAAAAGCTTCTTCGAAAATCAACAAAGGCAGGAAGAATGTGGCGTAATACGGACCACCGCCTGTCATAATGTACGCAGGTGTAAAAGTGGTTTGAAAGGTCAGGATTACATCGCGCACCAATAATAAAATGATCCATGGCTGCAGCAGCGGCAATGTCAGGTAGCGAAATGCCTGCCACCGATTGCTGCCATCCACCCAGGCTGCTTCGTAAGTGTCCGCTGGTATGGATTTCATGGCTACCAACAGAATCACAAAACCTTCGCCTATTGTAAACAAAGACATCATCACCAGTGCTGGTAGAGCAGTGTGCTGCTCTACCAGCCAGGCAGGGGCGGATAAGCCCAACAAGCGCAAGAACTGGTTTAACGGGCCATAAAGTGGGTTAAGGATCCACAGCCAGACCAGGGCAAAAGCAATTTCTGGCATGATTGTAGGCATGTATACCGCGGCGCGGAACAACCCGCTGCCGCGGCGCGGGCGGCTGAGAAGCAGCGCCAGGCCCAACGCCGCCAGCAGCCGCAGTGGGACCGCCAGGTAAACAAAAGTCAGTGAATTGATCGCTGCTACGCGGAATAATGGTTCGCGAAATACCTCACGAAAGTTATTCCAGCCAATCCACAGGGGCGGCCCCAGGCCATCGTACTTAAAAAAGGAAAGGACGATAGCCAAAAGGAGCGGCAGCCCAATTAAAAAGAAAGCTCCCATTAAGTAGGGAAGCATTAGAGCTGTCGTATAGAGCCACGTAGTTATAGAAAATCGCGAGGCGGGTCGCTGGCGCCGATTTGCCAACGATCTACCTCGCCATTTGATTCGTGCAGATTGACCCATTTTGGGAAAATATATTAAGGTTTGTCGGTATCAGCCAGGAAGGGTTGAGCCAGGTTGTTGGCAGTTTGAATTGCCTCTTCGACGCTCGTTTCACCATAAAAGGCGCGGGTGAGTTCCTGGTCTACAATTTCCTCTACATCCACCCAGCCCGGCGAGCCTGGTAGAGGGCGAATATAATCGGCCATCTCCAGAAATGCGGCGCGTGAATTCGCCGGCTTTTGGGTGGGATCGAGAAAATCAGCAGATTCTGCTACACTCTTCAACGACGGCACCGTCCGCCCTGTCTTGGCCACGATCTTCTGGCCTTCTGGCGAATTAGCAAACTCGATAAATTTCCAGACCAGGTCTTTATTCTCAACCTTTGAAGCCATGCAATAACCATCGGAGTGGAGTATGCTGGCAATATGCTGATCACACCGGCAGCGGGGCGACATCCCAATCAAACGCGCTAATATCTCGGAAAGTTGGTACGCTGCGCCGGCTGTTCAGATACATCCCCATCCGTCCATTCATGAAACGACTCTCGCTATTCTCAGAAGCCTCTTCCTCAGCATTCGGGACGACCTTATACTTGGATTGTAAGTCGACAACCCACGAAATGGCCTGGGTAGAGAGCGGCCAGTCCAGGGCAAGTTTGGTGGGTTTGATATCATTATTGGTTACTTCACCGCCGTGCTGCCAGATGAACGGGGCGAAGCGCGCCAGGACTGATTCAAAACCCAGGCCGTGCTGGTCTGTCACGCCGTCGCCATCCAGGTCACGCGTCAGCGCCTGGGCTGTCAGCAGATAATCTTGCCAGGTCCAATCGTTTTTAGGATAGGGCAGGTTTGCCTGATCGAACAGATTCTTGTTGTAATACACAACCAGGCTGGAGAGATTCTGGGGAATGCACATCAGCTTTCCCTGGTAGCTAAAGGCGTCTAAAGCTTGCGAATAGAAGTCTTGCGGAGCAATTAATTCGCTTTTCGAAAGGTATTGATCCAGGGGCTCTAAGGCGCCCTTGGCGGCAAAATCACTAAAGCGGCGATAATTCATCAAAACCACGTCAGCCGGCGTCCCAGCCGCAAAATCGGCTGCAATTCGTTCACGATAGTCAGATTGCCCAGGGATTTCGGTTAGCTCAACCTTGGCCCCCGGATACCTTGCCTCGAAAGCAGCCGCTAGATCCTGGTATGCCTTGACCTCAGCAGGATCGCCAAAGACCATAAAGGAAAGAGTTCCATTGGGCGCTTTGGCTGGCGCAGCGCAGCCAGCAAGCAAAATCATAATGCTGAGAAAAACAAGGTTGAATTTTAGAATTTTCATGGCGGAATTATAATCGAAACAGTCTTATTTTTAATGACTCGATCAAGACCAGCCAGGTCTTTCAAGATGGAAACTTCCCCCGAAGGAAAAGCATTCTCAGCGAGCGCTTGCGCCTGGACGCCCTGGCGATGTTCAATCTCGAGCAGCGCCAGGCCAGTTGACGCCATCCCAAGTGGAGCCTGGGACAGCAACCGGCGGATAATCTCTAGTCCGTCTGGACCGCCATCCAAGGCCAACTCCGGTTCTTTGCCGTAGACATCGAGTGTATGCAGGGTGTCCGTGGGAATATAGGGCAGGTTGGCAATGAATAGATTGCAGCCTGGGGCTTGAAACCTGATTGGACTCAGCAGGTCGGCCTGGATGAAATCGATTCGTTCACGAACGCTATGTCGCCCGGCATTGAAACGGGCGACTTCCAAGGCTTCCCAGGAACGATCGATTGCCAGGAGGCGCAGATCGGAAACGTGAACTGCCAGGCTGATGGCGATACAGCCAGATCCGGTGCCAAGATCTACGGCCAACCGCTGCATAGGATGTTCGGAAAGCCAGGCGAGGGCTTGTTCAACCAACAGCTCGGTCTCTGGGCGAGGAATCAGCACCGCCGGCGTCACTTTAAAATCAAGCCCGAAAAATTCCCAATGACCCAGGATGTATGGCAGCGGCTCGCCAGCAGCCAGACGCGCCTGGGCAGACTTCAGGCGCTGCTGCTGATCGGCGGTTAAGCTCACTTCGGGATGCGCGAGCAGCCAGGAGCGGGGTTTATTCAGGACATGCGCCAGGAGTACCTGAGCGTCTAATCTGGGCGTTTCTGTGCTAATCGCTTACTCGCCATCATCATCATCAGTTCCGACTGCCGATAGGCGATCGGATTCCTCCCGAGTGGCCAGCTCATCGATGAAAAGATCGATGCCGCCTTCCATTACTGCCGGTAGGTTATACGAGGAGACACCGATGCGATGGTCGGTCACTCGGGACTGAGGATAGTTATATGTGCGGATTTTCTCAGAGCGCTCTCCACTGCCCACTTGTGAGCGGCGAGTCTCGTCAACTTCAGAACGGCGCCTTTCTTCTTCGATCTCATAAAGACGCGCTTTGAGGATGCTCATGGCGCGCATGCGGTTCTGGAGCTGCGAGCGCTCATCCTGACAGGCGACTACAATCCCGGTCGGCAGGTGAGTCATGCGCACTGCGGTAGCGTTTTTCTGCACATTTTGCCCGCCCGCCCCTGCTGATTTATAGACATCAACCCGAATATCGCTTTCCGGGATATTAATTTCCACATCGTCTACTTCAGCCAGAACTGCTACCGTTGCCGTGGAGGTATGAATACGCCCTTGAGATTCAGTGACGGGTACGCGTTGGACTCGATGCACGCCTGATTCATACTTCATCCGCGAATAGGCGCCTTTTCCCTTGACCAGGAAGATAATTTCTTTCAACCCCCCAATCCCGATTTCGTTCGTCGACAGCACTTCTACATTCCAGCGGCGCTGCTCGGAATAGCGGCTGTACATCCGGAACAGGTCGGCGGCAAAAATAGCCGCTTCATCGCCGCCGGTTCCAGCACGGATCTCAACAATTACGTTGCGCGAGTCGCGTGGGTCCTTTGGCAGGAGCATGTTTTTGATCTCGGTCTCCAAGGCCTCGATCTGCGGTTCTAGATCCATAATTTCAGCCTCTGCCAGCATGCGCAAATCCAGATCTTCTTCCATATCCAGGACCTGTCGGGCCTCGTCCATATGGGCCAGGACATGCCGGTACTGCTGCGTTTTAAAGACGATTGGCTCCAGCTCAGCGCGTTCAATGCCCAACTCGGCGGCACGTTGATAATCATTGCCGACTTCGAGAAGCATGTTGTTCAGTTCTTGATAGCGTTCTTCTATTCCAAAAAGCTTGTCTAACATAAGGTCTTCTATTTTTTATTCTGTGATTGGTCATCATACTATAAATGGTTAATGGTCAAAAAAGCCAATAGATTATACCATCCGCATCGACGCTTGCTGGTTGGCGGTCAAACCTTTCAAGGGCAAGCATTCGGGATATAATATGTCCAATTAACCATTGTTAGCTACCCATTGGAGAGAGCATGTCAAGGAAAATATTTGTAAATCTTCCTGTGAAGAATCTTACTCAGACTGTCGGCTTCTTCACTAAGCTTGGTTTCACGTTTAACCCCCAATTCACAGATGAAACCGCTACCTGCATGGTCGTATCTGAAGATATCTTCGTGATGCTTTTGACTGAGGCAAAGTTTAAAGAATTTACCCCAAAGGAAATTTGCGATTCGACAAGGTATACTGAAGTGCTGGTCAGCCTAAATTGCACAGACCGTGCCGAAGTTGACGAGCTTGTTCGCAAAGCGATCGCCGCAGGTGGAAAAACATATCATGAACCGAAAGATCTTGGTTTCATGTACCAGCACGGTTTTCAGGATTTAGATGGGCACATTTGGGAAGTCTTCTTCATGGAACCCAGCGCAATCAATCAGGGATAACCTTTTTATCTTCGTTTATCCCAACCGGCCATGCAGGCCGCGAAAAACAAATTTTTTTGCCAGCATTATCCTTTTTCGTTTGCTGTTCAAATTGTCTTTGGGCGTTAGGCCTTGGCCTTTTAAAAGATAACAGCATGGTTCTATTTCTACTGGTATTCTGGGCCTTGTATTTTAGAATATCCGTGCTAAAATAAGTCTAGTTGAATTGGATTGCATCGGTCTGATTTCAAGATTTGATATTCCGGAAATTAAAAAGGTCGAAACACTGAAAGGAGTAATCGTATGAGCGGAGTTCGTGTATTGGTTGGCACGCGCAAAGGCGCTTTTATTTTGACATCGGATTCGCGGCGGGAACGTTGGGACGTCAGCGAGCCGCACTTTGCCGGCTGGGAAATTTATCACCTGAAAGGCTCTCCCCTAAACCCCGATCGCCTATACGCATCCCAATCCTCCGGCTGGTTCGGTCAGGTGATCCAGCGCTCGGACGATGGCGGGGTCACCTGGACGCCTGTGGGCAACGAATTCACCTACGAAGGTGTTCCCGGCACACATCAATGGTACGACGGCACCCAGCACCCCTGGGAGTTCAAGCGAGTCTGGCAGCTTGAACCATCCCTGACCGATCCCGAGACGGTTTACGCCGGGGTGGAAGACGCCGCCCTGTTCCGCTCGATCGATGGCGGGCAGTCCTGGCAAGAGCTTCCTGGGCTGCGCAGCGCCAAAGGCCACCTCTGGCAGCCGGGTGCCGGTGGGATGTGTTTGCACACCATTGTGCAGGATCACCGCGATCCCATGCGGATCTTCGTTGCCATTTCGGCCGCCGGAGCGTTTCGCACCGATGATGGGGGTCAAACTTGGCGGCCGGTGAACAACGGCCTGCTTTCCAACTTCGAGCTCCCCGATCCCAGCGCTGAGGTCGGTCATTGTGTCCACAATATCGCCATGCATCCATCCCGCCCCGACGTGCTTTTCATGCAGAAGCACTGGGACGTTTTGCGCACGGACGACGCTGGCGAGTCCTGGCACGAGGTCAGTGGTAACTTGCCGACCGATTTCGGCTTTCCGATCGCCGTTCACGCTCACGAACCAGAAACAATCTACGTCGTCCCGATTAAGAGCGAACTCGGAACACTTCCCACCCGATGGTAAATTGCGCGTATTCCGCAGCCGGACTGGCGGAAACGAGTGGGAGGCGCTCACCAAGGGTCTACCCCAAGATAATTGCTATGTCAACATCTTGCGCAGTGCCATGGCGGTAGACACACTCGAATCATGCGGCGTTTATTTTGGCACCACTGGCGGTCAGGTTTATGCCTCAGCCAACTCCGGCGATTCCTGGACGCCCATCGTTCACGATCTTCCCGCCGTGCTGTCCGTCGAAGTGCAGACCCTGCCATGATCCGCGTCGTGCTCCCCACGCATCTACGTCGTCTGGCGAATGTCAGCCGTGAGGTAGAGATCCAGGTTGAAGATCCAGTCACCCTGAGCTCTGTTTTGGATGCGCTGGAAGCTCAATATCCGATGCTGCGCGGGACGCTCCGCGACCATATCACCAAACAGCGCCGGCCTTTTATTCGCTTTTTCGCGTGTGGAGAGGATTTATCACACGAGCCCCCAGATTCCCCACTGCCTGAGGCGGTTGCGACCGGCGCGCAGCCGCTCTGGCTGGTGGGCGCCATGGCCGGCGGCTGAGAGCTGACCGCTGAAAGTCTAACACCCCTGCCCAATGCCCGGTGACAGGATTCACACCCTGCCTGAATCAGCCAGGAAGCAAACCCTACCACGATAAGCTGGCCGGTTTTCCTGGTCCCCGTTTCCCGAATTCTTCACCAAGTTTTTCATATGATAGACTCTTACGAAGAGCTACATGATGAAAGTGCGTCTTACAAAATACCGCCTGAAGAAGTTTTTGATCCTGGCTGGCCTGTTGGTTATCACAGCCTGCACGCCCGAGATTCAAGGTACGCGGCCTCAACTTGCGACCGTATCCCCTACAGCTATCGTAGCAGCCTGGCCAGCCATAACTACCCCTGAATCCACGCCTTCGCCAGGGTACTGGCGCACGCCAGGGTACTGGCGCACGCCCGTATCCTGGTCCACGACCGGTTTCACACCAACCGCATCTCCGACCCCAAGTCGGACGTCAGCGCCAACAATCACAGCCACCTCCACCCCAATCCCCACCTATATCGTCCTGCGCGGCCAGGTGCTGGTGCGGGCAAACTGCCGCTACGGACCCGGCGCTCCCTATCTCTACAAGTATGGACTTGTCCCAGGCAGCAACCTGGATATCATCGGACGAAACGAACTCGGAACCTGGATCTTGGTCCAGGCGATCGGCGGAAATAATCCGTGCTGGGTAAAAGCTTCTTTAATGGAGCTCAAAGGTGATGTATTGGCCGTCGCCCCAACTTACATTCCGCTACCCCAATCGCCGTATTATGCTCCGCCGGAATGGGTTCAAGCCCGGCGGGACGGCCGGGAAGTCACGATCTACTGGCAGCCGGTATCCTACCGGGCCGGGGATGAAACTGCCGAAGCGCCATACTTAATCGAAGCATGGGTGTGTGTGAGCGGCAAGTTGATCTTTACCCCCTTAGGCGTGTATGAAACCCAGGCTAAAATTGTGGACGAGCCGGGTTGCAGCGAGCCTTCTCATGGGCGGCTGTACTTCGTCGAAAAGCATGGCTATTCGCGCTGGATCAAGATCCCCTGGCCGGAGATGAAACGGGGAGACGGTTAACCGTTAATCGCTGAAAGTCGAGCCAGAGTGTGGATCAAGGAACCACAACCTTTCTCATCAATTTCTAATCGTATAAACACCTGCATCATGTGGTAGAATGCGACTAACTTGGTCGCCAATTCGACCAACTTTACGCATACCCCCCTTCCGCTTTTAATCTGAATACTGGAAGTGAACTCTTCCTGGTATCGATTCTAAAACCTGAGCGCATGCTGCGCTGTGGTTGGCTGGATGGGGGTTAATCAAAGGAGTAATACGATGAACGAAAAACTTAACCCTACCTCGGAAGAGCCAATCCAGCTCTCGAGTCCGGAAAGATTACAAATCCAGGCCAACGGGCGCATTCACAAACGCATCGCCCTGGTGGCGCACGATAACAAGAAGCAAGATCTGCTCGAATGGGCGCTCTACAATCGCGACCTGCTCGTGCAGCACGAACTAATCGCTACCGGAACGACCGGCCGGCTGCTAGGCGAGATATTGAATACCCCGGTGGTCTGTCTGCACAGCGGCCCGCTCGGCGGCGACCAGCAGATCGGGGCGCGAATTGCAGATGGCGATGTCGACCTGCTGGTTTTCTTCTGGGACCCTCTATCACCACAGCCGCACGACCCCGACGTCAAAGCCTTGCTGCGCATCGCTGTAGTATGGAACATCCCGGTAGCTTGTGACCGGGCTACTGCCGACTATGTGATTTCATCGCCTCTGATGAGCGAACCGTACGAGCGTATGTATCCGGATTATTCGGATCATGTCCTGCGCTACGATGTTCAGCAGGAGGAGCAGGCCCTCCTTCTTGTCGAATAAACAAACTGAGTTGGCCCGGTTGAGAGGCGTTTGGAGAGCTTCGCTCCCTGAGCGCCTTTTTTGATTCCAGGGGAGCGAGTCTTAACCTGATCACGAACATCATCCCGCCGCTAACCAGGAGCGGGGCGAGCAAGTTTCGTAACGTCAACCTTAGCCCAGAAGTTACCAAATCGATTGCCAGGCCGGAGCGCCTAAGAACCCTTCGTGGTAGAATCGAGCCTCCGATGATAACCCCGCTCTATCCCTCGGTCGCCGAAGTCGAGCACATTGCTGCTTTGGAAGATCCACTGATCCGCAACCTGCAAATTACCCAGTGCTATCACGAGCTTGCCCTGGCCCTGCGCGAGCGTACCGGTTCGAGCGCCAACTGGTGCAATTTCGCCGTCTGGGCCTCCAAACAGGCTGGCCAGACCATCCGCAAGGAAGACCTGGCTAGGGCATTGGAAAACATCCTACGGGGAGAAGAGACTGCCGCTCTGGCTGCCGCGGCGCAGCAGAGCGGTTCAAAGTTGGATGTCGTCGATATTATGAAGCTCATTTGGAAAGCCTGGGATCCTCGGGAGGCTTTCACTCGCTCAAGCGAAGCAGTAGCTCGCGGCAATGTGAAAGTCTTCGCAGAGATTGGCGCTGAATTCGCCCGCTTTTACGCTGCCTGTCTGGACGACGACTTTTACAATTCCGACAAGATCGAACGTTTCTGCTCTGAGCTGCGCCCTGGCGACCCACCCGACGGGCAGCGCTACCTTCGCCAGGCCTTCCAGCGCTACTACCAGGCTTTGTTCGAACCAGATTCCAAAGCCCAGATCGAGCTCATGCTGTTGGCAAATCTCGAGATCGGCTTTCACGAGCAGACCCGCCTTCAACCGGAGATCAATGCAGCTCTGAGCGCCCCGATCATTGATCCAAAGGAGTTTCGCCGCGATCTTCTCCGGGAACTCTATCCGGGGCGAGGCTGGTTGAGCGACGCCCTCGGGAGGCTGATGGGCTTGTTTGGCAGAAACAAAGCGCTAAACGAGGCGATTGATGCATTTGTGACTGTAGCCCGGCGCCAGGCGCAGGGGTTGATCACCGAAACCCTGATGACGATCGAGTTGCCTGGTCCCAGGTTGCTGAAATTGGGCGATGATCTTCCCGACAGTTTTCCGCCTGATCTGGAAACAATCACCAATCCCGATTTGCGCGCCCTCCTGGCCCAGATTGACCCGACTCCGGATAGCACCGCCGAATCCGGCGCTCGTTATTGGGGTGATTTACCCGACCGGATTCATTTCATTGCCGATATGTTCCGCTGTTATGAAAATACGCCAGAGCTCTTCAATCCCCCTTTTACTCCGGAGCAGACTACTGCCATAAAAGAAGGCCGTCGGCCTGCCGGCCGGTTATAAACCAATCCTATCACCATCAAAATAATGGATTGGCGCCGCCTGAAACGCAGCCAACCTGCAGGACAAACCAGGGAACGCTTCGCTCTCCACCCATTAATCGAGGTTTGACTAGTGTTTGCGTTGTTGCTAAAATAACTGCACTGAGAACGGTAGACAAAAAGTGTGCTGATTAGGATGAGGTTAATATGTCCATAAGTCCCGGGATCTTTGAAGAACCCCCAGCAGTATCATCGACTGAAGAAAGCTTTTCTCCTCAAAAAATTTTAATAAGCCTGGCCGGAATGATTTTTCTTGCTGAGATGGCAGCCATGGCGATCATTTATTTCCTGGATATTCAGAATTACCTGGTGAGAAGCTTGTTGGATGGGATTATCATGATCGCACTGATCTTACCCGGACTGTATGCGTTGCAGCTAAATCCACTCCTGAAGCAAATGAATGAACGGTCGCGAGCGGAACAGGCCCTGCGGACAAGCGATGAGCTGCTGAAAAAGGTTTTAGATTTACTGCCGATTGGTGTGTGGATTACCGACCGCGGCGGGAAGATCGTCCACGGAAATCCGGCCAGCCAGGATATCTGGGCAGGGTCGCGCTACGTCGGCAT
The DNA here is from genome assembly GCA_963770655.1 of uncultured Chloroflexia bacterium. Lineage (GTDB taxonomy): Bacteria > Chloroflexota > Anaerolineae > Anaerolineales > UBA4823 > CAZAGA01. The sequence continues at coordinate 137,883 of CAVYQO010000002.1, forward strand.
GGAGCTGGATCACGAATATAAGGCCTGGTGGGCTGTTATCAGGAAAAGGGTCGAACCCGAAGAGTGGGCGGTCAGCAGGGCAATCTTGCATGGAGAGACAACCCTTAATCAAGAAATTGAAATCGAATGTTTCGATGGAACTCACAAAATCATCTTAAACTCGGCTGTGCCTATCCTGGATGCTCAAGATTCCGTTCGAGGGCGCGATCATCGTCAACCAGGATATCAGCTTGAACAAACAAGCCGAAAACGCCCTGATCCAGAAAAATGAGCTCCTGGAAAGATTTTTCATTTCAATCCACACCCTGATCGCCTACATGGATCGGGATTTCAACTTTATCCGGGTAAATGAGGCATATGCCCATTCCGCTGGCCATCCTGTAGAATTTTTTATTGGAAAAAACCATTTCGAGCTCTATCCCCATCCGGAAAACCAGGCCATCTTTCAACAAGTTGTCCAAACCGGTACAGCTTTTACAGTGATGGAAAAACCATTTGAAAACCCTGAATTCCCTGAACGAGGAGTGACTTTTTGGGATTGGAGCCTCCAGCCGATCAAGGGGAGTGATGGTCAGACAGAAGGGGTTGTGCTCAGCATGGTTGATGTCACTGAGCGCAAGCGTGCTCAATTGCAGCTCTCTCAACAAAACCAACAGCTTCGCGAATTGACCATTGCCGAACACCGCCAACGAGTGCTGGCAGAAGGTCTGGTCCAGGCAACGATCAGCTTGAATACAACCCTGGAGCTGGATAAGGTATTGAATTTAATCCTGGAATATATCCGCAGGGTTATTCCTTACCAGGGCGGCGATATTGTTTTACTGGATGGGGATACCATGCAGGTGTCCGAATATCTTGGCTTTGAAGACTACCCCCAAAGCACCCAAACCATGGAAATCACCCTTTTGGTGGAGGACTATCCGCCGATCCAACAGATTTGTACAACCCTTCAGCCTGTTTTAATCTCCACCGTCCCTGGCCAACCTGATTGGCGGATAGCTCCAGGAATGGAATGGGTTGGATCCTATGTCGCCGTACCCCTGATTATTGGAGGAGAGGTAATTGGCATTATCAACCTCAATGATGAGACTCCCGGAACATTTACCCAGGAAACGCTCGACCGGTTGCAAGCTTTTGCCGCTCCCGCGGCTTTGGCGGTACATAATGCCCGCCTATATAAAGCCGAATCGACCGCTCGTCAATTTGCCGAGATCTTGAGCGCCACGGCGCAGGCTCTCACCCAGACACTAAGTCTGGATTATGTCATCAATACCCTGCTCGACCACATTCATGAAATTGTCCATGCGGATTCCGGCTGCGTTACCCTGTTAGACGAAGGATCGCAACCAGCCATACGCGTTAAGCGCGGTTATGGGGAATGGGCAGACCACCAGGACATCCCCTGCATTCCCATCGACGGAATCACCGATTCAATAATCCATAGACTCCTCCAGGACAGAAAGAGCCTCGCGATCCCAAATTTGAACACGATCCCACTCGATTTAGTTCAAACGGGTCCAGAACGCATCCAAAACTGGTTGGTAGTGCCGATCATCGCCAACGATAAGATCATTGGCTTGATTGAGCTCGGTAAAACAGGACGGCAAGTTTTTAACCCAGAACTTACCACCTGGGCAGAAGCGCTGGTTGGCCAGGCCGCGGTCGCCATCCAGAATGCCTGGTTGTACGAACAGTTGCACGCCAGTACGGACCGGTTGCAATCCCTGGCGCATCGTTTAGTCGAAGTCCAGGAAAAAGAGCGTTCCCACATTGCGCGTGAGCTCCATGACGAAGCCGGCCAGGCGCTTTCATCCTTGAAACTTAGTCTTAGCCGGTTGGCCCAAGACCCGGATTGTCCCTCGTATTTGGGAGAACGGCTCGTAGAGTTGAAAGGTGTAACAGATGGCGTCCTGGAAGAATTGCATCGCCTGGCCATGGATTTACGGCCAGTAGCACTGGATCATCTCGGATTGGTCGCAGCCTTGGAGCAATATGCCCGAAATTTGAACTCACCCCAGCTATCTGTACAATTCAAAGCGCTGGGCTTCGAATTGACACGGCTCCCCCCCGATCTAGAAATATCTCTTTACCGGATTGTGCAAGAAGCGTTAACCAACGTCATTCGCCACGCCAATGCCAGCAATGTCGGCATCTTGTTGGAGAGAGGCGCAGGCTGGGTGAAAGTGTTTGTTGAGGATAACGGTATTGGCCTGGCGCCAGATTTGATCGATCAAAATGATCGCATGGGTCTGGTTGGGATGCGTGAACGAGCCGAAATGCTGGGAGGCAGTCTGACATTCGAAAGCTCAATCGGAAAAGGTACCGCTGTTATCGTGGAGGTGCCGTTAGGCATTAAGGATTCTGATCGCCGATGATCATGAGATGCTGCGCTCCGGTTCGCCCCATGTGTAAAAGAAAATAAGTGGTTTTTGGGGGATGAGACGGCGGCTTCGCCGCCTTCTCATCCCCCTCTTGAAAAAACTATGCTATTGGAGAGAGTGGCTGGTAAATTGAAGAGCTTTGTCGAGAATGACGGTATTGGTTTACAATACGATCCACTTGAGCATAACCAACCCATGGGTCTGGTCGGGATGCGCGAACGGGCAGAAATGCTCGGAGGCTGCCTGACCTTCGAAAGCTCAATCGGAGACGGAATATCAATCATTGTGGAGGTGCCTGATGGCCATTCGAGTGCTGATCGCGGATGATCATGGAGTAATGCGGGCGGGTTTGCGCGCGATGCTCGAAATCGATCCGTCGATCGAAGTGCTTGGTGAGGCTGCCAATGGGGATGAAGCCATCCATTTGGCAGGTGAGCTGAATCCAGATATCGTGATTTTAGATATCGGTATGCCTGGCATCGACGGAATCGAAACGACGCGCCGTATAAAGAGTATGTTCCCGAACGTCCAAGTGCTCATCCTGTCCGTCTATGAGGACCAAAGCTTACTGCAAGGGGCGATCCGGGCAGGGGCATCCGGCTATGTGATCAAAAGGGCAGCCGGTGATGAGCTGATGGATGCGCTCCAGGCCGTCTCACAAGGATACATGTACATCCATCCCGCCATAACCCGCCTCTTGATAAACGATTTGACCCCAGCGGTCGATCACAAAAACAACACCCTGGAAACGCTAACCCCGCGTGAGCTGGAAGTGATGGGATATATTATCCGAGGCTTCACGAACCGCCAAATCGCCGAGAGCCTGTTCATCAGCATGCGCACCGTCGAGGGTCATCGCGCCAGCTTGCTTGGCAAATTGGGTCTCAAGAACCGGGTGGAGCTGGTTGAGTTTGCCGAGAAATATGGCTTGAAAGAATGAGGTTTCGCGCCAGACTACGTACGTAGTTTTTATCAAAACCACTGTAACTACGCACGTATTTAAGGGGGTTTGGAGTAGGTACCGAGGGTGATTTTCCACCAGAACTCGGTTCAAAAACAGGGCTTATCTACGCATGACGGGGGAATTGGTTAATGCTATATTAATCCTGGGTAAATCTACTAATATGGAACTCAAAGGATCTGAGCTATTTCCACCTATCCCTACCGACACGGCTAATGCAGCCCTGCTGGTGATTAGGAACGGAAATTTTTATCTTTCGATTGGCCGCCAGGCGAACAGTCTTTTTTCAAAGCTGGCGATTGACGAACTATCCATCGAACGCAATCTGGAAGCTCAGAAAGTTGCCAGATTTTACCTGATTTCCATCTTCCAATTTATGGAAATGCTCTCCGACAAGCAGGTAGCCGAGGCAATGAAAAATCGGGTTGACTGGAAATACGCCCTGCACCTGCCGTTGGACGCTAACGGTCTGAAGGGAACGGAATTATGTGTTTTTCGCCAGTGGCTGTTAGCGAATCCCAATCATAAGCAGACGCTTCAGACCCTGCTGCGGCGCATATGCGAGATTACCCAGGCGATTCATAAGCCGCGCTTGAGCATGCCAACCCCGGATGTGATCGCCCAAATCTGCCAGCAAAACCGCCTTGCCATTATATGGGACCAGTTCAGCGAAGCGCTGCGGGTTTTAGCAACCAGCAATCCAACCTGGCTGGAAACGATCTACCAGCCCCACTGGTACCAACGCTACGGGAATTCGACACAAGCCTTCAATTTTGGCATGCTCAACCTGGAGCGATCCGATATCGCCCAGGCGATTGGCAACGACGGAGCTTACCTGCTAAAAGCCGTCGCAGCCTCTAATTTAACGGATCTGCAGAATCTCCCAGAAATTTCTGCCATGAAACAGGTCTGGGAGGAGCAGTATTACCTTAAAAGCGACACAGTTATGTGGCGAACAACGGACTGCGCCAACTGCATAATCCCAACCCAATGGAATCATTAGGACCCAAATTGGCTGTTGAAGGAGGAGGTGAGTAGATCGTAAAGAATTATTTCTTGATAACTCCATTCATTGTTGATCGATATTTTAAGGAGAATGTCCATGAATCAAAAAAGATTTTCAATCGTTTTTTCGCTGCTGATAATTGCTGCGCTCCTCTTAGGAGCCAGCGGATCAGTGAGCGCAAAAAACGCCGAACCATTATCCGAACCAGTCAATGCCGCACCGCTTGCCGCGCCGTTGAGTCAAACAGATGAATCGCAGGTCCCGCACTACTTCGGACCGAACACGAACTGGGCCTTGAGCCCGTTAACGCTGCCGGACGTGGTGGTCACGATCGACCCGCCCGCTGCACTTGGCCGGCAAGCTACGGCCCAGGCAACGGTCGGCGTAAACGGGGTCATCACGGGCATCACGATTACCGATCCGGGGAGCGGGTATACTTCGGCAACGCCTCCCAACGTGACCATCAACAATGCCGCCGGGACAAATCCTAGCGCGACCGCCCAAGCCCTGGTCACGGGTGCTGGCATCGTCACCGCAATCAACATAGATGTAGTTGGCGGCCTCCCAGCGACCGGTGGAGGCTATACCGCGCCCAGTGTACTCCTCCAGGGCGGTGGGGCGTCGGTGCCCGCCACTGCGACCGCCTACGGCGGCGTTGATGCCGTGACGGTTAGCGATGGCGGCCTCGGCTATACGATGCCTGTGGTCGACTTCGACTTTCCCGACGATCCGAACGGCACAATTGCCAAGGCGCATGCGGAACTTGATGTGAACGGCACCATCACCGCGGTAGTCGTAGACGACCCAGGCTCCGGTTACTCCGCCTCTCCCAACGTCGTCATCCATGACGGGCCCATCTACGCCCCGCTAAACAACCGCCAACGTAACGCCGCCTTGGCTGCGCGCGCTCAGGTGATCGAGGATGATACTGCGAAAACGCTTTCGTCTGCTCAAGTGGCTGCCATTGGACCCGCTGCAGCTACGCAAGCCGCGGCTACGGCCACGCTCAAAATCCTGTCCGTCACCGTGGACACGTTCGGGTCAGGTTACACCAGCGCTCCCACCGTAGATATCGCCGACCTGAATAATCCAGGGCTTGCGACCAAAGCAGCCGCAACGGCTGTAATCGATGCCGGTGGCGTCACCGGTATCACCTTTACCGGCGGTTCTGGCTACATTACTTCGGGCGGCATCAAGAAGTTCACCGATCCGTTGCCCGACCTCTGCAACCCTGCCGCTGGCGGATGCCCGACAACCGGCAAGTTCATCCCGCTCGGCGTACCGGAACCCATGAATTACAATGGCATCGCCGCCGACCAGTACGAAATCGGCCTGGTGCAGTACCGCACGAGCTTCAGCTCCAGCCTGAAGGATCCGGTGACGGGCGTTCCTGTGGGAACACTCGTGCGCGGCTACGTGCAGTTGGATACGGGCTGTACCGTAGCCGGCGGCGCTGGCAGAATCCCAGGCAGCCAGTGCTTCCAACTGCAGAACGAATTGCTGAATGGAACATTTGTCGACACTGGATACTTCGGCGTGACTCCTCCACAGTGGCTCGGACCGACCCTCGCCGCGACAAAGAACAAGCCGGTGCGGATCATCTTCCGCAACCTGCTGCCGACGGGTTCCAACGGCAACCTGTTCATGCCGGTCGACACGACTCTGATGGGTTCAGGCATGGGCCCCACAGGCATGTGGGCGCCAGCCGAGAACGGCACGGTGATGGACGAGGTTCGCAACCCGCTGTGCACCCAGATCGATCCGATAACTGGCTTGAAGATCGACATGTGCTTCAAGGACAACCGGGCCACCTTGCACCTGCACGGCGGCATCTCACCCTGGATCAGCGACGGCACACCGCACCAATGGATCACTCCCGCTAATGAGTCAACACCCTGGCCGCAAGGCGTCAGCGTCGGAAATGTCCCCGACATGGCCGCGGCTGGATGTGATGCTGCCGACGACGGCTGCATGACTTTCTACTACACCAACCAGCAGAGCGCCCGCTTGCAGTTCTACCACGATCATGCCTATGGCATCACCCGCCTTAACGTGATGGCTGGCGAAGCCGCCGGCTATGTGATCAGCGACGAGACTGAGAAGAGCTTGCTCCCTGCGGCAGAATCCCCGACTGGGCGCAACCTTATACCCGGCGCTGCCGACACCAAATACCTGATCATCCAGGATAGGACCTTCGTGGCGCAAGAACTCACAAATGTACAACCAGGTTGATACGGATCCTAATTCCCCCACTTATGGACAGGTCACCAGCTACGGGCTGGACCCGACCTGGGATGCCAGCCGCTGGGGCGGATACGGCAGCACCTGGTATCACCATGTGTATATGCCAGCTCAAAACCCCGGCGACCCAGGCGGCATGAGCGCCTACGGCCGCTGGATGTACGGTCCGTGGTTCTGGCCCCCGGCTGCCAACACGGTATACGGGCCGATCCCCAACCCATATTTTGGGAAGGATCCGGATGGACTCAACAACATTAAAGGCAATGCCGATGACTGGATGAACCCGCAAGTCTGCAACCTGGACGACCCGGCCACCTGGCAGTATCAGACTGACCCGTTCTGCGAGCCGCAGCTCATCCCCGGCACCCCGAACATTTCGGTCGGCATGGAGCAGTTCAACGACACGCCGACTGTCAACGGCGTGGCCTACCCGACCATCACCCTCCAGCCGAAGACCTACCGCTTACGGATGCTGAACGCGGCCAACGACCGCTTCTTCAACTTCCAGTGGTACGTGGCTGACCCATCGACCCTGGCCGACCCACTTGACCCGACATCGGGGACCGAGGTGGCGTTCAACGAGGCCGAGCTGGCCGCGGCTCAGACCGATCCCAACGTCTTCCCCACTCCAGACATCAGCAGCGACAATGGGACTGACCCGAGCTACAGCCTGCCTGGGCCTGACTGGATCCAGATTGGCAACGAGGGCGGCTTCCTGCCGGCTCCGACCGTCATCGACGGGCAGCAAGTCACTACCTGGATCACCGACCCGACCCGCTTCGACGTCGGCAACGTCGACAAACACTCGCTCCTGCTGGCGCCTGCCGAGCGGGCCGATGTGATCGTCGACTTCTCACAGTTTGCTGGCCAGACGCTGATCCTTTACAACGACGGGCCCGCCGCGTTCCCGGCTCGCGTCCCGAGCTACGACTACTACACCGGCGCACCAGATCTCAGCCCGAATGGCGCTCCTGGTGTCCTGCCCGGCTACGGGCCGAATACCCGCACCGTGATGCAGGTGAAGATCGCCGGCGCCGCAGCTCCGGCGTTCAACCTGACCAAGCTGCGCACTGCGTTCAGCCACAAAGCCAACGGCACAGGCGTGTACGAGTCGGGCCAGCACCCGATCATTGTCGGGCAGGCAGCCTACAACTCGGCCTATGGCGCGAGCTTTGCCGGGGCTGGCGATTGCTCCGCCGCGCTCCCCGGTGCATCCAAGAAGTGCGATGGCTTAGTCCGGGTCAACGACACAACAAGCTTTAACTTCAACACGCTGAAGGCGCAGTCCACGGTGATGAACATGGCGCTGCAGCCGAAGGCCATCCACGACGAAATGAACTCGACCACCTTCGATGAGTATGGCCGGATGCAGGCGACCCTGGGGCTCGAAGCCCAACCACCGTCGCCGGGCGTGCAGAATGTCACCCTCTATCCGTACGTGAACCCGTCGACCGAGCTGATCGACGCCACCAACCTGCCGAAGAACGACGTGGTATTCGACGCCATCACTGGCCTGCCGCTAAGTGACGTCAAGATTACGCCCATCTCCACCGCGACCGACGGCACTCAGATCTGGCGGATCACGCACAACGGCGTTGACACCCACCCGGTCCACTTCCACCTGTTCGACGTCCAGGTGCTCAACCGTGTCACCTGGGACAATATCATCATCCCGAATGACGCCAATGAGTTCGGCTGGAAGGAAACCCTGCGAGTGAGCCCGCTCGAGGACACGATCGTCGCTTTACGGCCGATTATCCCCGAGCTGCCGTGGGAACTGCCGAACGCCATCCGCAACTTGAACCCGGCGATGCCAACTGGCGCGACGGCGGCGTTCAACAACGTCAACGGACAGGGCATCCCGACCGCTCCGACCGTCAACCAATTGGTTAACTTCGGCTGGGAGTACGTCTACCACTGCCACATCCTATCGCATGAAGAAATGGATATGATGCGGCCGGTCTCCGCGGTGTTGCCGCCAGAGTCAGTCCGGACGGGCTGGTATTTGACAAGCTCACTGCAACCCTGACGTGGAACGACAATTCGGTTGCCGAGACTGGGTACGTAGTCCAGCGCTCGACCGATGGCGGGACCACGTGGACCAATATCGGTACCAGTCCTTCGCCGCTTGATGTCCCGAACACCAGCGGTAGTCCACGCAGTCTGCAGGACGCCACATACAATCCGTATACTGACTACCAATATCGGGTCGTGGCGCAGAACACCATCGGATACGTGGAGTCAAATCCGCAGCCAGGACTAGGGCTGTTCCCGACTATGACGGTCCAATCAGTGTCTGCAGCGCTCACTGTGCTCAACCCGCCGCCTGCTCCGACCAACCTGACAGCAACGCTGCAGGCCGGGCCACAGGTCAGCTTGAATTGGCAGGACAACGCCAATAACGAGACAGGGTTCGTCGTTGAGCGGGCTACTGGCGGCGGGGCGTTCGCCCAAATCGCCACGGTAGGCGCGAATGTCACCACCTACCTGGACACGACGGTCCAGCTTGGAACGACATACACCTACCGGGTCGCTGCAGTGAACAACGTTGGCGCATCGGTCTACTCGAACACAGTTCAAGTGACCGTGCAATCAGCCGTGGCTGCACCGACTAATCTGACGGCAACGATTCAGACCACCCCCTCGCTGCAAGTCCAACTAATTTGGACGGATAACGCAACCAACGAAACCGGCTTCGTCATCGAGCGAGCTGTCAATGGCGGCGCTTTCACCACGCTAACCACAGTAGGACCAAGGGTCGGTACAGGCAATGTTAACTACAGCGATACTGCCGTTACAGGCGGCAACACCTATGCTTACCGGGTCGCCGCCGTGAATGGCCCTAGCATGTCGGCTTATTCGAACACAGCCACAGCGGCTCTGATCGCTCCAGTTGCTCCGTCGAATGTAAATGTGATCCGGGTGCATGTGACCAATAACGCTGACCGAGTCGTGGTAACCTGGACAGATAATTCTAACAACGAAACCGGCTTTACCATCCAGCGGTCCACGAGCCCGGCATTCCCGACCGGCCCCACGACCGTGACCGCCACAGTCGGTGCGAACACCACCACTTACACCTCGACAAACTTTCCGCGTACCATCCCCAACATCTATGTCAGGGTTCGAGCTACCAATAGCTTTGGTAATTCAGTCTGGGTGAATGCCACGCCCTTCCCTGTCGTATCACCACCGTAAGTTCCACCGTTAGAAATCGGGGGAGGGATCGATCCCTCCCCCGATGGAAGAAGTTCAAACGCCCGGCGGCGTAAGACGCTGCCGGGCCACAATATAATATAATAGAACTCAGGAGTTTTAGTGTTCTCGAAAATCTTACCCATAGCGGTTTCGTTAATATTGGCGTGCTTATTGGGATCTTGCACCGTCGCGGGGCCTGGGGCGCCGGCTTCACTCTCGGTATTACCGGCAACACAGGCGCCGCTATCTGCACCACCCGAGGCGCAGACTACCCTCCCTGCCTCAGCGCCTACGGCTGAAGCCCCCACCCCGACGCCCGCGGCCGTCATCTTATTCAGCCAACCTCCCAGATCCGCCGGAGGCCTGCTGTTGTCGTCATTGCACCCTAGCGACGAAAACGCCACCAGACAGTGGGTCTGGGAGAGTTTCGCGTTTGATACCGTTCAGACGATCACGGAAGTGCGCTGGCGCGGCGCCTACGACCCCAACTGGCGCGGCGCCGGGGGTCCGGTGCGCGATTTTACGGTCGAGATTTACCCCTCCATTCCGGTCGGCGCTGAGCCGGACGTCGCCAACCTACCGCTAATCCGCTACGAGGTTCGCGGCAACGCCGGCGAAACGCCGGCTGGCGAGGTGGGCGGGATGGAAACCTACGATTATCGCTACACCCTACCGGACCCTTTCGAGGCTGCTCCCTACACGCCCTATTGGATCCAGATCGAGGCAATCCAAACCGGTGCGCCGGACTGGGGGCTGGTGCAGGCCACCAACGGCGACGCACAGCACTTTCGTAGAAGAAGCATCGGAACTGCGGCGAGCTACTTCCAGATGGCTCCCGGCGATCCGGCCATCGAGCTGCTCGCCCAAGGCGTCTCCGGCGAGGCGCTTACCCCGGGCAGTGCAGCGTCATGGGACAGGGAGATCACACCGCAAGCGCTGCCGCCGGCTGAAGTCGTGCCCGTCAACGCTGATGGCGTGCAAGAGGTCGTCCTGGTCATCTCGCGCAGCGGCTACACCCCGACCCATTTCGCGGTCAAGCCCGGCGTCCCCGTCCGGGTGGTCTTTCGCCAATTGGGTTACGTCCCAGGCGGAAACATCCTGCTTGTCCGCTGGGGTTCACAGCAGGAACAATACCTCACCCTGGACTCGCTGACCGATACGGAGACGCTCGAGTTTACCCCCGAAGAGCCGGGCGATTTTAGATTTAACTGCCCTCACTACTGGTATGAGGGTGTAATGACCGTTCAGGAATGATATATTCAAATCATCTTTCATTTTTTATAAGGAGGTTCGTATGACTAAGTTTCTTGGTGTAGTAATGATTCTCATGGCGTTGGTTCTGGCCGTCGCCCCGATTTTCACCGACTGCGAGTCTCATGGCAAGATGCTGACAACCGCCGACGGGAGAAGCGTGTCCATGAAATGCCATTGGACAGGGATCGCCGAAATCGCTGCAGCAGTTCCTCTCGGTCTGGCAGGAATTTACGCTCTGCGCAGCAAACGCAAAGAGACAATGCGCTTCGCTGGCCTCGTCGGCGCGACGTCCGGCCTGGTAGCCATTCTGTTACCCACGGCATTGATCGGGACTTGTATGAATGCCTCGATGATCTGCAATTTGCTGATGCGGCCGATCCTGCTCAGCGCAGGCATCATCGCCATTGTCGCCAGCATTGCCCTGATCGTGATCGCCCGTGAGCCCGAGCTGCCTACCGCTCAGGCTGCTGCATGAGTCTGCTGCAATTTGCCTGGAAGAACATCTCTGGAAACAGTCTACGCAGCTGGGTCGTGGCTATCTGTGCACTACTGGTAGCCGCCTTCGCATTGTTCGCAACGCTGCTCTTGCGCGGAGCCGCTGTAAGCCTGGAACTGGCGACGCAGCGCCTGGGCGCAGACATCGTCGTGGTCCCATCAGGAGCCGAGACCGAGATGGAAGGTGCGCTCCTGATGGGTGTCCCAGCTCAGTTCTGGATGCCAGCCGAGAACATCCAGAAACTGGCTGCCATCCCAGGTGTCGAGGCTGTCTCCCCACAGGTCTACCTGGCCACGTTGGTAGGAGCCTCATGCTGTTCGGTTTCAGAGATGTTTATGATCGCCTACGACCCAGAAACCGATTTCACGGTTCGCCCGTGGCTAGAAAAGGAATTGCCCGGCGGGCTGGGTGTCGGCGAGGTGATCGGCGGCGATTACATCTCGGCAACCGAAGGGGAGGATGGAATCCTGGTCTATGGGGATGAAGTTAAGCTAAAGGGAAACCTCGCCCCAACCGGCACCGGGCTTGATCAGAGTCTTTTCTTTACCATGGAAACAGCGGCGGAAATCGCCCGTGTCTCCTTATTCAATGCGCTTAAGCCGCTCGTCATCCCTCCGAACCAGGTTTCCGCGGTTCTGATCAAGACGAAACCCGGCAGCGATAACGAGCAGATTGCGGTGGATATCTACCGTTCTATTCCGACCGTGTTTCCCATTGAAAGCGCCAAGCTGTTCCAGTCATCACGCGCACAGTTGACCAGCCTGTTAAACATCATTGTGATCATTATGGCGCTGATCTGGCCCCTGGCCATCTTGCTGATTGGAATCGTTTACCTCTTGTCCGCCAATGAACGACGTCGAGAGCTCGGCGTATTGCGCGCCCTTGGGGCCACGAGCGCCTATGTCTTTAAAACCCTGCTTGCTGAGGCGAGTCTGCTGGCATTCTGTGGTGCGTCTGTTGGAGTCTTTCTCGCGGTGCTGGCAATCTACCTTTTTAGGAGGTTGATCATGACCTCGCTGGGAGTGCCTTTCCTCTTGCCGTCGCTGGGATCGTTGGCGATACAGATCGGGATCGGCCTGATGCTGGCCATGGTCAGCGTATTCCTGGCCGTCTTGTTTCCGGCCCTCAAGGTCAGCCGGCAGGATCCGGCGATCGCGATGCGGGAGTAATGGTTATGATCCAGTTGCGGAACGTAACGAAAACCTACAATCTGGGGAAGGGAAGTACTGTCACCGCTGTGCGTGAGCTGAGCCTGGACATTAGTTCCGGTGAGTTCACGATTGTCGTCGGTCGATCTGGATCTGGAAAGACCACCCTGCTCAACCTTGCCGGCGGTTTGACCCGCCCCACCTCAGGCCAGGTGTCTTTCGACGGAGTGGATTTGCAGAATTTAAACGATCAGAAGCTGTCCTTCACGCGTAACCGGAAAATCGGGTTCGTCTTCCAGTTCCCCAGCCTGCTGCCAACCTTGACAGTCCTTGAAAACGTAATCCTACCCACTGGGTTTTCATCCAACGGTCACGGTCCGGAAGTGCATGAGCGGGCCGAAGTCCTGCTGCGCAATGTCAGCCTCTCCGACAAGTTGGCTTCCTATCCGCGCCAGCTCTCCGCGGGACAGCAGCAGCGAGTAGTCATTGCTCGATCGCTGATGAACCAGCCTCGGTTGCTATTAGCAGATGAGCCCACCAGCAACCTGGATGAAAGAACTGAAGCAGAGATCATGGATTTGTTTCATGAGCTTCACGCCACCCTGGACCTTACGATTGTTCTCGTCACTCACACCCGCCAGCTCGTCTCCTCAGGGATGCGATCGATCGAGATGGCTGAGGGTCGGATCGTGGAGGCATAGTCGCCCTTCTCTGAGTATTGTCTTGTATAGCCCTGAACGTTCTTGATTTCTCAGATCATAGAATCTGACTGTCATCTCCTTCAAACAACGCCGGTAAGCAAGCTAAAAGCGCGTCGCTCCGCGCTATCGGGTGCCAATCGTTTACCAACACCGGATCCTGGATCATAACTACCTCACCTGATAATGTGGGGTTGTTTTCGGGGCTTTGTTTGGAAATTCGATCAGGCAGCTTCTGCTTCGGCCTCGAGCCGATCCAATCGGGTGTAGTAGTCGCGAATCTCTTTCAAGTGCGCCCAGGCAATTTTCCCGGTGAGCACCGGGTCATCACCGGTCACATTGGTCTCCGGGTCGATCGCGCCATGTTCGAGCTCTACCTCAAGCCCACGCCGAAACTGCTCCAGGTCTATTTTTGCCCAGTCAATGCCGAGCTGCATTCCGATTGTACGAGCTTCCTCAACCGAGAATTGTCGTTTAGAACCCATAGTATCCTCCATTTTCTTTATCAGTCTACCTGAATTAAATAATTTTATCAGGACCTAACCGTTTTGAAATCATTATATCCGCGCTCAACGTTTAGATCAATCAACTGCACGGGTATAGGATCACCGCCATCGGGTCACCCATAAGGAAGAAATAGGAAGCCATGCAGCCTCCCAATACAACCTATAAAATTCCTGAAATATCGGCAGGTCCAGCCGGCAGCGCCGCCTCCAGAATAGGGTCAGCTTTCTCAATCAGCTGTGTGAGCCGCTCCATGCTGCTGGTCACCAAGGGCGGAGGCGGTTCATCCATTGCCTTTATGTTGTCCCATATGCGTGCTTGCCGCTCTTTGAGGTCTGAAACATTGGCCGCAGCCCCTGCAACAAGGCGGTGACTGACCAGGAGTCTCCATAGGATTTGGCATATGACTGAGAGGAGCGGCGCTATAATGATGCCGAGCAGGCCAAAAGCGTTTGCCATGGCAATCAGGATAACTAACGTCAGAATGGGATTGTCCCACCTGCGGTTGAAAAGGCGCGGCTTGACCCATACTCCCAGGGCAATCAGGACGATGAGCGCATACCCAGCCGTTAGCAGGCTAAGCTGCACACTGGTCAACAGTCCCACCACAAGCACTGGAATGACCGCCAGAGGTATTCCAACGATGGGGATCAGGCATGCCAGAGCACCAGCCAGCGCCAGGAGCGCCGGATATGGGGATCCGAGCAGCCAGTAGCCAAGGCCTAACAGCAGACCGGCCAGGAGACTTTGGATGACCTCACCGCGGATGTAACCCCCCAGGTCAGGCTCGACTGTCCGCCAAATACCGCGCGCCTGTTTTCGCTGGCCCGATGGAAGCAGAGAAAGCCAGAGCCGTTCAAAATGGATTTGATTGATGCTCCAATAGATGCTCAGGAACAAAATGACGACTACACCGCTGACGATACCGCCGATGCCTTGCGTGAAGCCGAGAATGGCCGGCAGTACGAGCTGCCCTTGGTCGCCGGTAACTGCTTCGAAGAGCTTACTGGGCGGTGGCAGCCGCTCAACCAGTGCCTGTTGGAGCGAGCTGCCTTCCAACCATACCGGCAGGGTCCACGTATCCTTTACCGACACAGTCTGGGCAAACAGTTGAATCTCATTGATCGCAGCCTTAGCAGTCAGGAAGAGTAAGAAACCGAAAATGCCCAGGACGACCAGATACAGTAAAATCCAGGCCAGGCGCACCACGAAGCGTCGCCCAACCAGGCGTTTTATCAAAGGGCGCAGCGCTGCCGCAAGTGTTAGCGAGATCAATACGTAAACGACGACAGTCCGGAACTGCCACAGCACCACCAGCGCCAGCAATGTGGTCATAACCGCCATACCGGTCCTTACCAGTTGCTTCGTCATGGTGCACTTGAGGTAGGGACCTGGGCCAGTAGGGCATCAAGGTCGGTTGTTATAGCTTCAATCTCATCCATTACCTGATCAATCTGCTTGACCCTTCGGTCTGAGCCCCCTTTCTTGAGCCGAGCCTGCTTGCGCAGGTCTTGGGCCAGGCCCTGCGCTTCATAGCGCAGCCGGCTGGCATAATCGCGTCCGGTCGAGACCTCCGGCTCCAGTGCGGCTGGATGAAAGACGAAGCGATCGAGCAAGATCTGAATCATGGCCGCTATAGGAATTGCCATAAGCGCGCCGGCAAGGCCAAGTAAAGAGCTGAAGGCAAACAGGGCCAGCAGAGAGACGAACGGATTGACCCCTACCGCCTTCCGCATTACGCGGGGCACCAGCAGGCTGTTTTCCACCTGCTGAATCACAATCGAAGCAACGATCACCCAGATCAGCTTGGAAGGTGCGATGGAAAGAGCAATGATGGCCGCAGGAATGGCGCCAAGCAGCGGCCCAACCATCGGGACAGCTTCCATCACCCCGGCCACGAGTGCCAGTACCAGGGCATTGGGCAAGCCGATGAGCAGATAGGCAACCAGCGCCATGATGCCAATGACCAGGCAAAGGACGCCTTGTCCGACAATGTAGTAACCAACCTTGTTTTCCATTGCCAAAATCAGTTCGCCAATTCCATCACGTTGGCTCTTTGGGATCAGCAGCAGCAAGGATTGGATAGTTCGCGGCCCCTCGAGCGTCCAATGAAACGCTAATAGCAGGATAGCCGTGACCATAAAGATGCTCTTCGCCGCCAATGCCACGTATCCGAACGCTTGCCCTGCTGAAGCCAGCATCTGCTGTCCTGTTTGCTGTATCGGCGCCAGAACTGGCATTTTCGCTGGGAGGAATTCACTGAAGCGAACAATCAATGGATTGGGTACATTAACCATCCATTCACGCAGGCTCTGGTAGTAACCCGGCACTGCAGCAGCAATCGTTGCACCTTGCTCGACAATCATCGGGAATAATAAGAGCACGAAGCCGATGAAGAAAACGAGCAGCAGGACGTAGACTAGAATGACCCCCGCGATCCGGGATAGGCCACGCCCGTGGAACCAGGTGACGGCTGGCCTGATCACCGTACCTATCACGATGGCGATGAACAAGATGAAAACAACTTGGTAAAACCGGTAGAGAAGCCAAAAAAGCAGAGCAACAAAAACCAGAACAAGAGTCGCCCACACGACCCGCCGGAATGTCCAGTTATCTACTTGTGAAGGTTGTTGGAGCGCCATGCTTCCCTACTTTACTCGAGATTGGACGATCGGTTTCATTTAGAACGAATACTCGCGACTGCGTCTCGTACGCGTTCCGCCACCCGGTCGGATGCCTTAACTTTGCTGATAGAGGCATCCGCACCGGCTGAAAAAGTCTAGGATCAACGATGCCGTTATCTCCTGCGGCCACGGAACAAACCGGCAACAAAGATCAACAAGACTGCACCTAGAAACGCGACCAGAATGCTTTGCACACTGATGCCATTCATGGCATCTGGCAGCTTAAAGAGCACAGTAGCCAACCAGCCGCCGATCAGCCCGCCGGCGATGCCCACAAAAATATTGCCCAGCAGGCCGAAGCCCCGACCCTTCATCACCAGCCCGCTTATCCAGCCTGCGATTGCTCCAACAATGATCCACGATAGTATTCCCATTTGATTTTCTCCTTAACGATTTTACTTGGTGAGCCAGGCCATTATCCTGGCCGCCAATGCGGTCAGCGCAGAACCGATCACGGTTGTGCCGTGTCCTGATCATCCTGAGTCAGAGATCTTGATTGGTGTCGGGATGGTTTGCAGCGATTTCCCAACAACGTCTTTTGGATCTTCCTGCGTTGCCAGGTCACGATCCGTCATTATCCCGAAACCGAAAGCTTAGAGATTGCCATTCGCAACCGCACCTATCGGGCTATGCCACGGCGGCCGGATAACAGGTTGTAGGCGATGACAATCACTGCCAGCACCAATAGGATGTGTACTAAATTACCACCGATGCCTCCGAGGAGGCCCAACAACCACAGCACTACGAGTACTACGACAATTGTCCATAACATGGGAACATTCTCCTTTATTTCTTAACTAGATTTCCATCGAAACGCTTATTATTTTCAGCATAACCGCTGCACTCCCCGGTGATGATCAGCTCATTGCTGATTAAACTGTCAGTATTTGAACAACAGACCTCTAGCCGGTAGAACCTTTCCGGCAACCGCTTTCCGCGACATATTGTGGAGGATCAGATCGCCCAACACCGCCGCCACTGCATTGGGTGCAGTGAGGGCAGTGACTAAGGAATAACGTCGTGTTGGTTTCACAACGGGTTCCCAGGGAGCGTCTGCTCTGAAGATTTAAGTGTTATCGCGTAGCCAGTTGTTAATTTCAGTTTCCGCTTGGGCCTTGCCATAGCCATAGCGCTGTTGTAAAACACCAGCGAGTTCTTCGGATTTGCCGCTCAGTTGGGTCATATCATCATCAGTTAGTTTGCCCCACTGCTGTCGCACCTGACCTTTGAGTTCATGCCATTTGCCGAATAAGATATCCTTGGTTGCGTCCATATCATTTTCTCCTTCACTGTAAAACTTTGCTTCGAAAACATTTATGTTTCTGTATCTACTATATCCCCTAAGAACGCTGGTGAACATCAGCGCAACTCTGAAGAAGTTGTCAGCATTGAGCGTACCAGTTTGTCAGTATTTGCCCTACACGGGTCTCAATAAGCCCATTTGATTGCCCCAGCCGTACGAACCAGGGCTATAATGAAGTACTGGATGCGTTTGTGTGCGCTGTTCACGTCGCTGTATGGCAACCAAAGAAAGGTAGGTCGGTTCGATGCAACTTCAACCAGTGCCTATATCCGTTGAAGAGATAATTCATCTTCAATCGCAGTTGTTTGATGCGGTGGAGCAGGCTATTCTGGCTATCGACCTGACAGGCCGCATCGTCTTTTGGAACCGTTTTGCCGAGAGGCTCTACGGCTGGACAGTGGAGGAGGTGCGAGGGCAGGGACATCGGCGAGGTCTTAGCAACCCCTTTGTTGGTGGAGTCGACCTGGGCGAACCTGGGGCAGTCGCAATCTGGTGAGAGCTGGTTAGGAGAATTTCTCGTGCAGCGTCGAGATGGCACGCCTTTCATGGCCCACGTCAGAGCCTCGCTCATCCAAAGTGGGCAGCACACTCTGATCAGCATGGTTGGGATTTCCCCTGACAGCAATGAACACCAGCAGCTCCAGGAGGCCAATCGGCTGCTGGCTGAGGCCAGTGCGCTCCTCATTGATGCTGTGGATTACGAAACGCTGCTTACTACCCTGGCGCAACTCGCCGTACCGCAGCTCGCCGACTGGTGCGCTGTTCATCTGCTGCAAGCCGATGGCTCCATCGAGCAGGTGGCGTTGGCTCCTGCTGAGATGGCAGAACCGCAAGCGGCTTACGACTGGCTGCCAAACCATCTACCCAATGATTACGCCGATGGATTACTGAATGTGTTACGCAGTGGCGAACCGAAATTGGTAACGAATGTACCTCTGAACCACTGGACAGCCGCGGCGGCAATCAAATCGTACATGATCGTACCGCTGATCGCGCGCCGCAAACCCTCGGCGCGATCACTTTTGTGGCAGCAGAATCAGGCCGCCGTTTCGATCTGAACGCCCTCGCAATGGCTGAGAATCTCGCCAGCCATATCGCCATCTATTTGGACAAGGTCCGGCTTTACCGTGAGAGTCAACGACTGAATGCAGAACTCGAACAGCGCGTGAGCGAACACACCGCCGAACTGCGCGCCACGGTCGCACAATTGAAACAGTCCGAAGCCACGATCCAAACATTGTTTCGCATTAGCAACAAATTGAATGCGACGCTTGAGGTGGATGCCATCTTGGACGGGCTGGCTCAAGAGGCCATTCGAATTGTCAACGGCGAGAGCGGCTTTGCAGGGCTGCGCACCCCCGAAGGCATGACCGTCCGCAAGTATTTTCGGCATGGCGTGGCTATCCCATTTGAATATACCTGGCCGCTGGGCCAAGGCATCCCAGGTTGGGTTTTGAAGTATAAGGTCCCGTATGGCACGAGCGATGCCGCTCACGATCCGGTGATCCAACATGAACTCGCCATCAATGCCGATGTGCGCTCAATTATCTGTACACCGATCCTGGATTCGGTTGGTGAAGTGCTGGGTTATTTTGACATCCGCAATAAACAGATCGGCGAGGGCTTTACAATTAGTGATCAAGAAATGCTTATGGCGCTCGCCCCAGCCGCGTCCATCGCCATCCAAAATGCCCTGGCGTATCAGCAGCGCCTGGCCACAGTCGCAGAGCTTAAAGAGTCGGCCAGGCAATTACAGGCGCTGGCCGCCAATCTGGAATTGGGGCGCGAAGAGGAACGGACCCAAATCGCACGTGAGCTTCATGATCAATTGGGGCAGGCGTTGACTGCTATGAAATTCGATCTGGCATGGTTGACTGATCGGCTTGTAGAAAAGGACACCACCCTTGCCCAAAAGGCCAAAGCCATCACCTTGCAAATGGACACGATGATTAAAACTGTGCGGCGCATCGCCACCGAATTGCGGCCAGGTATGTTGGACGACCTCGGGTTGGCAGCCTCGATCGAATGGCAGGCCCACGATTTCGAAAAACGCACGGGCATAGTGTGCGCAGTGAGTGTGTCCTCTGAAGACTTTAGCCTGGATCGGGTCCAGTCCGTGGCCCTGTTCCGCATCTTCCAAGAAGCGCTCACGAATGTTGCACGCCACGCTAGCGCCCAATACATTGAGGTGAAACTGACCGCCACGCCTGATGCGGTGACGCTCCAAGTTCATGATGATGGACGGGGTATTCAAGCTCAAGAAATCGCTGGCCTGCACTCGCTTGGTCTGCTCGGGATGCGGGAGCGTGCCAAGCGTCTGGGCGGTACCTTCGATATTCAAGGTTGCCGGCGACGGTACCCTCGTCACGGTGTCCATTCCCGTTACGCAAAGCGAATAATGTGAATTGGATTGGAGAAGAGTGATGCTCAGAATTCTATTGGCCGATGATCACGCCGTCGTACGCCAGGGCGTCAAGCAAATTCTAGCCGAGGCGTTTGTCCAGGCCACTTTTGGTGAAGCGCGAAATGTGCATGAGTTGCTAGAGCTGGTCGGCAGCCAGCGTTGGGATATCGTGGTGTTAGATCTGGCCATGCCAGGCGGTAATGGCCTGGAAGCGCTGAAACAGATCAAGTATAACCATCCGCAACTGCCAGTGTTGATTCTGAGTATGTTTCCAGAAGATCAGTATGCTGTGCGGACTATTCAGAGCCGGGGCAGCGGGCTATTTGAACAAAGAGAGCGCGCCGGAAGAACTGGTTCAGGCGATCCGCAAAATCTTGCGTGGCGGGGAGTATATCAGCGCATCGGTAGCCGACGAGTTGGTGCTGTATGCCCGCCATGAGGATGATCAACCGCTCCATAAACACCTGTCGGATCGTGAGTATCAGGTATTGTGTCTGATCGCTTCCGGCAAGGAAGTCAAGGAAATTTCCACCGAATTGGCGCTCAGCGCCAAAACGATCAGCACTTACCGGGCGCGGCTGTTGGAAAAGATGAATATGAAGACGAATGCTGAACTCACCCATTATGCGATCCAAAATGGCCTGGTATAGCGAGGCTTTGCATTGGTAAACCAGGCCATTTTCTCCGCAAGTTAATTTCGCCAGAAGGAAGGGCAATGTTTAAACGGATTCTCCTCCCATTGGATAGTTCAAAATTAGCAGAATGCGTTTTTCCGCATCTGGTCGCGATTGCCCAGATCTGTGAACCAGAAGTACAGTTGTTGCGCGTCTTAGAACCTTTTGGGGTAACGGCGCGCATGCGCATGATTGACCCGGTGGATTGGCAGATCCGGAAAGCTGAGGCAGAGAGTTATCTCTCGGGTATCGTAGAACGCTTACAAAATGCTGGTCTGCAGGTGTCCGCCCAGCTTTATGATGGCAGACCCGCCGAACGGATTATTGAAGTAGCCCACTCCTGGAATGCAGATTTGATCTTAATGAGCAGCCACGGTCAGAGCGGTATAAGCCCCTGGAATGTCAGCAGCGTTGTGCAGCAGGTCATCCTGCGAGCGCACCGCTCTCTTATGATCATCCGGGCCTACCAACCGATAACCGCAGATCTGACAGATCTGCATTACCATAAGATCTTTCTTCCTTTGGATGGCTCCCAGCGAGCGGAGATGCCATTGATGTTAGCTGAATCGCTGGCGCGTGCCCATAAAAGTGAGATCCTGGCTGCTCACATTGTTCGCCAGCCGGAACTACCTCGCCGGACATCCCCATCGCAGGAAGATTTGCTGCTGGCCAACCAATTGACCCAACGGAATCAAACCGAAGCAGCCAATTATCTGGAAGACCTGAAATCTCGGATTGACCTGACCATCCAGACAAAACTGGAGGTCAGCCCTAGTATCAGCCGCTCTTTGCACCAGATCGCTGAAGAGAACGATGTGGATCTGACGATTTTAAGCGCCCACGGTTATTCCGGCGACACCCGCTGGCCCTATGGCAGCGTGGGGCTCGGCTTTATCGTCTACGGCAGTTCGCCGCTGCTTATCCTTCAAGATTTACCAGCCGACCGGATCGAGCCAACCCGAGCGGAGATCGCCGCCCGCGAAACCGGAGCCTACTAGCCCGTGTCGGACCAGGCTCCCACCATGCCGGCAGGCTATCCGCCCGAGACTCAGCCGGAGATCCCACCTATCGACCTGGATGCTCACGGTCGCTGGCTGGCAGAAGATCACCGCCGGCATGCCATGGATATTCCTGGCGCACACACCGGTCCTTCTGGTGTAGCTCACAGTTTGCCAGGTTCACGAGCGTTATTATCGGCGCGTCTCCCGCATTTCTCTTCAATATTGAAAGAAGCTGCCGGTCGCTTGCAAGCGCAAACCTCCCAAGCTGGCCAGCTCTCGACGGCCGCTGAATGGATGCTGGATAACTATCACATTGCCTCCCAGACGCTCCGTGAAGTGCAGCTTGATCTGCCGCCACACTATGAACGTCAGCTCCCCCGCTTGCAAACCGGGCGCCCGCGCATCTACGACCTTTCTACAAAGATTATCCAGACCGAAAATGTCTTGCTCGACCTGAGGCGTGTCCAGCGCTTCGTCCAGGCCTACCAGGAAGTCCTGCCCCTAACTATGGGGGAGCTGTGGGCATTGCCGACCATGCTGCGTCTGGGGATTCTGGAGTGTCTTTTGGCGGCGGTTGCCCGGCTCACCGAGCTCGCCGAAGAGGCGATACCAGATATTGCTCCCATCTTGAAATCCCCTGGGCAGCCCGACGACCAGCTCATCGTGGAAAACAGTATCCGCAGCTTGCGAACCCTGGCGGTCTATGATTGGAAACGCTTCTTTGAAAGTTTAAGTCTGGTCGATATTGCCCTGCGCCAGGACCCGGCCAGTCTGTATGCCGGGATGGATTTTGAGACCCGCGACCGTTACCGGAAGGCCGTCGAAGAAATTGCCAATTCCGGGCAAAGTGATGAACTTGCGGTCGCCCAGCACGCTGTAACCCTGGCTCGCGCTGGGTTAGACCCGTTTCCCCCGCAACCTTCGCCGAATCCAGATGGTCATAAAGGTCTGGCCGGTCCTCCCGACGGCTGGGATGGTTTTTGCTCGCAACCAGAGGCGCATATTGGTTATTATCTTCTAGGGCGAGGGCGCCCAGCCCTGGAACGGGCTGCCGGGTACACGCCGCAAGGCAGGCAGCGCGTGGAGCGCTTCATTCGCGCTCACCCTGCTCCGCTTTACCTGGGATCAATCGCAATCCTCACCCTGGGATTGATTCTGATCCCCCTGGCCCTTGCTGTTATAACCAGGACGCCGTGGGCTGTACTCCTGTTGATTGTCGTTGTCTCATGGGTTCCCGCATTGACCATCGCGGTTGAACTGGTCAACTGGGTGGTTACCCAGGTTGTCAAACCAGAGGCTTTACCACGCATGGACTTCAGCCTGGGCATTCCGGAGGAGTGTGCAGCCGTAGTGGTCATCCCGGCCATGCTCTCGGCAGTGGCTGAGGTCAATTCACTGGTTGCGCAGTTGGAGCAGCATTACCTGCGCAACCCTGACTCGGGTCTCTTCTTTGCCCTGGTGACTGATTACCTGGATGCTCCGGAGGAAAACCAACCCAGCGATGCCGGATTGGTCGAACGAGCACAGTGGGGGATCCGCGGCTTGAATGAAAAATACAAGCAGGCAAGGCTGGGTCATTTTCCTGAAGGGTGTTTCGCTCTCCTTCACCGGGAGCGGCGTTGGAATCCATCCGAAGGCGTTTGGATGGGCTGGGAGCGCAAGCGCGGCAAGCTCCACGAGCTAAATCGCGTGATCTTGGCTGCCCGAGAAGTCTCCTCGGGCGATCGCTCTCTGGATAGCATTTCTTCATTCCCGATCCACGAGGGCGATCTATCTTTCCTTCGCCACGTGCGTTACGTCATTACTCTGGATGCAGATACGATTCTCCCCCGCGACGCTGCCCGGGAATTGATTGCCGTCCTGGCTCATCCCCTGAACCGTGCCCGCCTCAACCCGGTGGGTGTGGGTAAATGCGGCGCAGAAGTCGTTTCGGGATACACCATTCTCCAGCCGCGCACCGATATCAATCCGACCAGCAGCGGAGTCTCTTACTTCACCCGAATTTTTTCTGGTGATACGGGCCTTGATCTTTACACTCGGGCAGTATCGGATGTTTACCAGGACCTCTTCGGGGAAGGCAGCTTCGTCGGTAAGGGAGCCTACGAGGTCGATAGCTTCGAGCGCAGCCTGGAAAACTGCATCTCCGAAAATTCCGTTCTCAGCCACGACCTCCTGGAGGGAATTCATGGTCGCGCAGCTTTGGCAACCAATACCGTCCTGGTCGAAGACATGCCGCCCAGCTATCTGGTGCATTCCCGCCGGCAGCACCGTTGGACGCGGGGTGACTGGCAGCTCCTTCCATGGCTGTTCTCGTCGCGCCTATCAGTGATCAGCCGTTGGAAGATTCTAGATAACCTGCGGCGCAGCCTGCTGGCCCCAGCCCTGGTGTTGTTCTTCTTGATCGGTTGGTTGGTTCTGCCCGGCTATCCTGGAGGTTGGACGGTTGCTGGAGTACTCGTCCTGGCCGTCCCTGTCTTGATCGGGTTTTGGACTGCCCTGCGCCGGCGCCTGAACAGCCAGCCGGTGCGCCAGACTGAGGCTTCTTTGAAAAACAGTTTCTTCCGTTGGCTGCTTGCCCTGGCATTCTTGATCTATGAAGCGCAGATCGCCGTTGATGCCATTCTGAGGACTCTGGTCCGGCTGGCTATCACCCATCGCAGGTTGTTGCGTTGGACAACCAGCGCCCAGGCCGCCCGCCGTTTGGGGGAAAAAGATGCCAAGGTGACCTGGCGGCGAATGGCCTTTTCCCCACTGTTTGCGATTGCTCTGGTTCCCCTGATCGCCTTGCTTCGCCCAGCCGCCTTGATCTGGTCAGCGCCGCTGCTGGCAGCCTGGTTCCTGGCTCCCGGCATCGCTATCTGGGTTAGCAGACCACTCCCGCAGCATGTGGAGAAGCTGGACAGCGGGCAAAAACGCGAGTTACGCCGTCTGGCACGCCGCACCTGGCTTTTCTTTGAACAATTCATCGGTCCCGATGATCAGTGGTTGCCGCCTGACCATTTTCAGGAGGCGCCCCTGGGGGTCGTCGCCCACCGCACCTCGCCTACCAATATCGGTTTGGCCTTGCTTTCATCCCTGGGGGCATACGATCTGGGCTACCTTGAAGCCCTTACCCTGTCTACGCGTCTGACATCCTCCCTTGACACCCTCGACAAGCTCGAGCGATTCCGGGGTCACTTTTTAAACTGGTATGACACCCGCAGTCTGGATCCTTTGCAGCCTCGCTATGTATCCACAGTGGATAGCGGTAACCTGGCAGCTTGTCTGTTGGCGCTGCGCCAGGGCTGCCTGGAAGTTCCGGATCGCCCGGTCTTGCGTTGGGATTCATTCGAAGGGTTGCTGGACGCCATCGACCTTCTGGATGCTGTCTTTCGTGAACTGGAGGCTCCATCTCTACGCCCAGCAATTCAGGAGCTGAGGAGTGCACTCAGCGCGATTGTTCAAGCTATCCAATCTGTGAAAGAAGAGCCCGCCTGTTGGGTAGGTCTGCTCTCCGATTTGAGTAGCAGAGGCAACAGCCAGGTTCCCAAACGGAGTTGGTCCGAGCTCGACCGGCTCATAGTTAAGCTGGTGGAGAACCATGCCCAGGAGTTGGGCCCAGAAAACCTGCGCCGTTTGCGCTATTACAACCGGGGGGCAAGGCAGCAGCTTAATAGTATCCAGCGCTGCGTCGATTTACTCCTGCCCTGGGTCGCCTCTTTCCAGAATATTCCGGCCCCCTTCCAGGATGGAGGAGAAGTACCACCTGGTCTGGCAGAAGCCTGGCAGGCACTGCAGGCGACTTTTCCCGAGCAGCCGTCTCTGGCGGCGATCCCGGCAATCTGCCGCGCCGGTCGACTGGTCTTGAGACAGCTCGAGGATTCCCTGAAAACGAAGGACGGTGCGGATTGGGAGGCTGTGGCTCGCTGGGTGCAAGGCTTGGTAGAGGCGCTGGATACGGGCGAGATGAAGGCTGAGGACGTCCTGAACAGTTTTTATGACCTGGCGCAGCGCAGCGATGCGCTCTTCCAGGCGATGGATTTTTCCTTCCTGTTCGATGCTCAACGCCAGGTCTTCCATATCGGCTACAACCTCGCCACCAGCGGCCTGGATTTGAATTATTATGACCTTCTGGCTTCGGAAGCGCGTCTTGCCAGTCTGGTAGCCATCGCCAAAGGCGACGCCCCGCAGAGTCATTGGCTGCATCTCGGCCGCCCTTTTACCCAGGTAGACGGCCGGCAAGCGCTCATCTCGTGGAGCGCCACCATGTTCGAGTACCTGATGCCGCGTTTGATGGTGCGCAGCGAACCCAACACCCTGCTTGGTCAAACCCTGCAAGTGGTAGCCGATCGCCAGATCGAATATGGGCGTGAGAAAAACATACCCTGGGGGATTTCGGAATCGGGTTATTACCGTTTTGACGCCAATCAATTCTATCAATACCGCGCTTTTGGCGTGCCAGGGTTGGGTTATAAGCGCGGTTTGGCCGATGACCTGGTTATTACTCCCTACGCTTCACTTCTCACCCTGCCGCTGCGCCCGGGTGCAGTTATCCAGAATATGGAGCGACTCAGGCGGCTGGGTATGTTAGGCATGTACGGTTTTTATGAAGCTGCCGACTTCACCCCGTCGCGCCTCGCCGTGGGACAGCAGATAGCCATCGTACAGTCCTACATGGCTCACCACCAGGGTATGATCATGCTCTCGCTGGTCAATTATTTGCGGGGAGATCCAATGGTCCAGCGCTTCCAGCACGACCCGCGCATCCAGAGTGTAGAACTGCTGTTATTGGAACAGATTCCAAGAGATTTCCCTATCGAGCAGCCGAATACCGATGGTTCGCCGGTAATGCGGGTCGTCCGGCCCCGCAACCTTGCCAGTCCTTGGAAAGTGGATCCACAGGCGCCGCAGCCCAGGGCGCATTACCTCTCGAATGGTCACTACAGCATCCTTATTACCGCTGCAGGCGGCGGTTACAGCGCCTGGGAGGACATTGATCTGACCCGCTGGCGACCCGATACCACCCTGGATAATTGGGGTTCCTGGATCTACGTCCAGGACCAGGAGAGCGGCGCGATCTGGTCGTCAGGCCTCCAGCCTTCTTTGGTGATTGGCGATGTACATGATGTCTCTTTTAGCAGTCACCTTGCCGAGTTCCGCCGCCAAGACGGCTCACTGGCTCTGGTGACTGAGGTTTTCGTCGCCCCAGAAGACGATGTCGAGGTCCGCCTGGTGACCCTGACAAACCATGGGGACCAGCCACGGCGTCTGCGGTTGACCAGTTATGGAGAGGTCGTTCTGGCTCATCACGCTACGGACGCCCGCCATCCAGCCTTCAACAAGCTTTTTATCGAAAGCGAGCGATTGCCAAAGGGTAACGGTTTACTGTTCCACCGCCGGCCGCGCTCCGGGTCGGAAGAAGGGATTTATCTGGCTCATGCCGTGGTGACCAGCCCAGGCGAGATCACGGTTGTGCATCCGAGACTGGAAACTGACCGCGGCCGGTTCCTGGGGCGCGGCCGCACCGCCCGACGTCCGGCGTTACTGGAAGCTGGCTCGCAACCTGGCACTGGAGCCTCTCTGGATCCAATTTTCTCGGTTAGCCAGGTAGTCTATTTGCCGCCAAACGACACCTTCCGTCTGGCTTTCCTGACATCTGCAGCCCGCTCGGCGGAGAGATCCCAAGACATCATAGAGCGTTATTCATCGTTGGGTGCAATCCAGGCTGCCCTGGAACAGGCTCGGACGCTCGCTGAAGAAGAAATAAATGAATTGGAAATCTCTACCGCCCAGTTAAAAAATTTTCAAACCCTGTTGTCTTTGTTGGTTTTTCCATCTTCTGCACTGCGGGCTAACCCCGAGCGGTTGGCTGCAAATCAGAAAGGTCAACCAGGACTGTGGCCTTTTGCAATTTCTGGGGATTACCCCATCCTCCTGGTCGAAATTGAAGCCGAGCAAGAGCTTACTCTGGCCCGAGAGCTGCTCCAGGCGCACACCTACTGGCGCCGGCGTCGGCTCATGATCGATCTGGTGTTTTTAGACAAGCAGGGCACCAGCTATAACCAGGATCTCAGCTCGCTGCTCTACCGCCTGGTCGCCAGCACGGATAGCGAAGGATGGCTTAACCGTCGCGGCGGCATCTTCTTGCTCCATGCAGACCAGATGGGAGAGGCCGACCGGGTCCTCCTGGAAACCGCTGCCCGGGTGGTGTTGGACGGTGCTCGGGGGACTTTGGCTGAGCATCTTCAGTACACCTCGGCGCTGGACCATAAGCCCTCTCGGCTGCCGCCCCTGTCTCCGGCGCTGCCCGGCGGCGTAGACCCACAGCCGACCAATCCCTTGCCCCGTCCGCACGGCCTGCTTTATGACAATGGTCTGGGCGGTTTCAGCCCGGATGCAGACGAGTACTGCATTTTCCTGGCTCCCGGACAGGCGACTCCTGCTCCTTGGGTCAACGTGATTGCAAACTCGCACTTCGGTTTCCTGGCTTCCGAGTCCGGGTTGGGCGTCACCTGGTCGGAAAATAGTGGTGAAAACCGGCTGAGTCCCTGGGGAAACGACCCGATTTCCAATGAGCCAGGCGAAGCAGTGTATCTTCGAGATGAAGAAACATCGATTGTCTGGTCGCCCACCCCACAGCCAACTCCTGCGCCGGCCCCCTATTTGGTGCGACATGGCGCTGGATACACCATTTTCGAGCATCACAGCCACGGCCTGCGCCAGCGGTTACGGGTGTTCACCCCGCCGGATGCGCCGCTTAAAATCTTGCAGCTTCAATTGGAAAATACCTGGGATCGGGCCAGACGCATCACCGCCACCTATTACGTCGAATGGGTATTGGGTCTCACCCGAGAAAGCTCACAGCAGTTTTTGATCTCAGAATTCAACAGCGATCCTCAGGCAGTGTTGGTACGCAATCCGTATAATCCTGAGTTCTCAGAACGTGTTGCCTTCGTTTCGGCCAGCAATCCCTTGCACGGTCTCACCACCGACAGGGCGGAGTTCCTCGGCAGGCTGGGCAGCCTGGAGGAGCCGGCAGCCCTCACGCGCATTGGACTGGCGGGCACAGTCGAAGCCGGGCTGGACCCTTGCGCCGCCTTACAGCTCCACATCGACCTCCAACCTGGCGCTTCGGAACAAATTTACTTCGTGTTGGGCCAGGCCGAAGATCGTCAGGCAGCCCTGGCTCTAGCCCGCCGCTTCCAGGACCCGCAGCAAGTGCAGGCTGCCTGGGAGGCCAATAACCGCTTTTGGAACGACCTGTTGGGAACTGTGCAGGTTCACACCCCCGAACCCGCTTTCGACCTGCTGATCAACCGCTGGCTGCTTTACCAGACCCTGGCCTGCCGCATCTGGGGCCGAACCGCCTTTTACCAATCCAGCGGAGCCTACGGCTTTCGCGATCAACTTCAGGACGTCCTGGCGCTGCTGCATGTCGCCCCGCAGTTGGCCCGTGAGCACCTGCTGCCGCGCTGCCCGGCACCAATTCGAGGCCGGGGACGTGTTGCATTGGTGGCATGCGCCATCTGGGCGCGGGGTACGCACCCAAGTCAGCGACGATATGCTCTGGCTGCCCTATGTGACCGCCGAATACGTAAGCATCACTGGCGACGATACGGTCTTGACCGAGAAGGTCCCTTTCCGGCACGCGCCTCTCTTGGAACCGGGGCAGGCCGAGCGCTATGGGCAGTACCCGGAAACCAGCACAGCTTATACCTTATTCGAGCACTGCCGCCGAGCCCTGGAAAAAGGGATGACCTCCGGGCTGCACAACCTGCCCTTGATAGGCGGCGGAGATTGGAATGACGGCATGAACCGGGTGGGGATTGAAGGTCGCGGCGAGAGCATCTGGCTGGGTTGGTTTCTATATAGCACCCTGAACCGCTTTGCCGATTTATGTGACCGACGTGGCCAGGACGAGCCAGCCGCCGGCTATCGCCAGCGGGCCTCCGACCTGGCCGAGGCGATCGAACATAGCGCCTGGGACGGCGAATGGTACCGGCGCGCCTTTTTTGATGACGGCTCACCCCTGGGATCGTCGGAGAACCAGGAATGCCAGATCAATTCAATCGCCCAATCGTGGGGGGTTCTTTCTGGCGGCGGAAATCCTCGAGCGCGCCGCCCAGGCCATGCAGTCAGTTTCCGAGCATCTGGTGCGGCGTAGTCAGCAGTTGGTCTTGCTGTTTACACCACCCTTCGATAAAACCTCACGCGATCCTGGTTATATCAAGGGCTATCCCCCTGGTGTGCGCGAGAACGGTGGTCAGTATACCCATGCTGCCCTTATGGTCTGCCTGGGCGCTCCTGGAGTTGGGACGGATTGAGGAAGGTTTTGAATGTTTCCAGCTCTTGAACCCTATCTTGCACGCCGATACCTCCGAAAAGGCCTCCCACTACCGGGTAGAACCCTATGTGGTTGCAGCCGACGTTTATGGCGCACCACCCTTCACTGGGCAGGGCGGTTGGACGTGGTACACCGGTTCGAGCAGTTGGATGCTCCGCCTGGGCCTGGAAGGGTTTCTGGGTTTGAAAAAAAGAGGGCAGCAACTTGAAGTGAACCCACGCATTCCTCAAGACTGGCCTGGCTTCCGCTTCACATACCGGTTTGGATCGACGAGCTATGAGTTTCAGGTGCAAAACCCGGATCACGTCCACCAGGGAGTGCAGCAAGTGTCTCTAAATGGACAGACACTCCCAGACAAGCTGATCCCGCTCTCGCTGGATGGCGGTATCGTTTCGGTGCTTATCGTCATGGGTTAAGCGCCTCCTGCATTCCTTTCTCTCGCATCTGAACCAGTTTCCTTTCCATGCTCTTCATCAGCGGAGACAGTTCTGCCGCTCCCCTGCTCAGCGGGGCGGACGACTTAAAACGCAGCTGCCAGGCGATGGCGCGTTCATTCGCCCGCCAGATCACAAAGCCCTCTCCTAAGAGACATACCCCAAGCGGCTTTTACACCGTAAGGACGTCAGTCCTTCCCAACAGGGATATCCAGGACGGATAGGATATCCCCGGTTTTTCCTGAATATCCTGCCCATCCCTGTTAAAACCCCAAAAACCTACGCCACTCACATCGTTCAGCATGGAATACCCTTTTGGGGCTGGTTTCAACCCACTTCGAGTGGGTTTTCCCTATCATGCATCGGATACATCCAATGCCTCAAAAAAAGTTTATCCCAGAATGACTGCAAATCCATTGACAGGTACTCATACGCGAGTGGAATTTTTATAGTATTACGATAGTCGTCAGACCTCTTTGTATTCGGTCAACTGTTCAACCAGATCAGTCAGCGACAAGATCAGGTAAATGGAACCTCACGAGACCCCTGTTCGCCAGAAGCCGCTCACCCAGCAAATCGAGCAAATTCTCATCGACCGCATCCACAGCGGGAAATACGCACCTGATTCGCAGTTGCCCGCCGAAGTCGACTTGGCCGCCTATACGATTGCCACCAGTGTTTCCGGACAGGCCATGATTGAGGCGAGTATGTCAGCAGGCGGCCGCATCCCCAGGCATGTCAGCGGGCTGGATGTCCGGCTGTGCGGTGAAGTCGCTCATGCAGTCAGTGGGATGAGCCGCCTCCAGGCCGACGAGCTGGTGCGGCGTTTGCTGGCAATCTACGAGCCAGATCTGCCAACCAACCCGATTGGCCGCCCTTTTGAAGAAGGATAAGATGTCGACACTGTCGAGCCCACCTCCGCATGGCAGGGCATGTTCGACAAAGTATATGCCGAGCTAATCCAGAATCGCCCCCCTGGATTTCTTCAACCAGATCTTCAACCCCGCCATGGCCTCCGTTGGCGATAAGTTCGGTCGCCTGGATATCTTCCTCCCAGAGTTGATGGATGTGGCTGAGATCGCCAAAACCGTCAGCGAAGATATCGTCCAACCAAGGTTGGCCGTGTCGAATGCCGATGTCAGCCCGGTTCGCGGCAAGGTAGTGCTTTGCTCTGTCAAGGGCGACCTGCATGACATCGGCAAAAATATGGTCAAGTTGATGATTCAGGTATTCGGTTTTGAGGTAATCGACCTCGGCATCGATGTCCTACCCCGTGACGTTCTAAACAAAGCCCGCGAGGTTGGCACGGATATCATCGGTTTATCCTCCTTATTGACCACCTCTATGCCCTATATGAAAGAGACCGTCGAATTGCATGACGGCTTTGGGATGAAGGGCAAATTCAAAGTTATTGTCGAGGGCGTCCCAATCACGCCTGAGTACAGCCGCCAGATCGGCGCAGACGCGTTTGGTCGGGATGCGGTTGAAGGCCCTGCCCTCGGCGCCCGCCGAGTTGCAGTGGTTGCCGGCGATGTAGTTCGCTGCGCTGGTCGCCCTGGATTGCACTTCAGCCACCTGGTCCTTCCGCTCACCTGCCAGGGAATATTGGCCACAATCGACCGAGATTACGGACTGCGTCTCTCCGACGCTTTCCCGGTTTCACAAATATTGGCATTACTTAGCCATTACGAAAAACCTTAACGACCCTAACCACGGTCTGCCACTTCCTGAAGACTACCACGAGGATACGGTTGAACCGAAAGAGATCTGGCTGGAAAAATATACCAAAGTTCGTAAGGTTGTGATAAAAATGGGGTTAGACCTCGATGGAGGCTGGAAGAAGGTGAGGCATGGCTAACATCAATGACGAAATATTGACGACCAACAAAGGAACTCTAATCTATGCGCACTGTATTACGTAGCGAAAAACGTGAGGTCGTCGTCGATCCGCAAAAATTCTTAACGGTGATCGGCGAAAAAATTAATCCAACCGGACGTAAAAAGCTTGCCGAAGCCCTGGCGAATCAAGATTTCGAATACATCCGCAGCCTGGCAATCGGACAGGTTTCCGCAGGCGCAGACATACTGGATGTTAATGTCGGCGCGCCTGGAATCGACGAGGTGGCAGTACTGCCAGCCGTAGCTCAGATGCTGGCTCAAACGGTCGAAACCCCGCTCTGTTTGGATTCTGCCAACCGCGAAGCCTTGACCGCTGCTTTAGCGATATTACCAGGTAAGCCCCTGATCAACTCAGTGAATGGCGAGGAAGCCTCTTTGATTCGGGTCTTACCGGTAGTCAAAGAGTTCGGCGCAGCCGTAATCGGCCTGACCATGGATGACAACGGTATCCCTGAAACCGCCGAACGCCGCCTTAAAGTGGCTGGGGTAATCCTGGAGCGCGCCGCCAGGTTGGGTATTCCGGCTGAAGATGTGATCATCGACCCCCTGGTGCTCACCGTAGGCGCCAACAGCAAAGCCGCCGCCATCACTTTACAGACAATCGAACTCGTGCGCCAGGAGTTTGGAGTGAATATCAGCCTGGGCGCCAGTAATGTATCCTTCGGAATGCCCGAGAGACATGTCATCAACCAGGCTTTCCTGGTCCTGGCGATCAGCGCTGGAGCGACTTGCGCGATCACTGATCCGCTTAAACTATCCCTGACAATCCGCGCTGCTGATTTGCTGCTCGGCCGGGATGATCATGGCCGGCGCTATCTAAACGGTTGGCGCGCTTTTCAAGCTGCCCAAAAGGCCAATGAAACAGCTTGATCGCTGGATGCTCAATGCCTGAGATTCTGACTGATTGGGAACTGGCTTTAGATGCTGATGCAGTTCTGCGCGGGCAAGGCGCCGACCCTGCCTTGCTGCGCAGCCGCAAGCCGCAACTCTTCGACATTGCTGTTCAGGCGCTGGACGAGGCCCGGCTGCTTATTCAGCCCCAAGTCCTGTATGGACGCTACCCGGTCGAAATCGGTCCTGCATGCTCGGGTTCGCCTGTCAGGTGGTCGCGAGCTCAAAAGCGAAACCTTAGCGCAGCACCTCGGCTCAGCTCAGGAAGTCCTGGTTGTGATCTGCACCATCGGGTCTGGGCTGGAAGAGCTTGCCAATCAAGTTATGGAGACTGAAATGATTCATGGCCTGGCGCTCTATGGCGCCGGTTCAGCCGCTGTCGAAGCGCTGGCGAATGCCGCTTGCCAGCGCTTCGAGGCTGAGGCTGCTGGACGCGGCTGGCATTCCACTATTCCGCTCAGCCCGGGAATGATCGGCTGGTCGGTCGCAGAAGGGCAGCCCCAAATTTTCTCCTTGCTCGATGCCAGCCCGATCGGTGTTCACCTGACAAACTCAGCCATCATGCTGCCATTGAAATCGCTCTCTTTGGTCATCGGGCTCGGACCCGAAATGAACCAGACTGGCACAACCTGTGATTATTGCGCCTTGGCTGAGGTTTGTAAATACCAACGCGTCTGATCCACACAAAAAGACTTTCACAGTAGACTTTCAGCCGCTCTGGTTATCGTCGCCCGTTGGCAGCCCGGCCTGGCGCCGGTCGGAGCCTTGGTATTTGGAGTCGCCGACTCATTGCAATACCATAGGCTCTCGCTGATTGAAGCGAACCGATTAGACCTTTCGTCAAATAAAAACGGAAAGCCCGCCGGGTTTCAACGGCGGGCCTGTAGACAAATATCATATGATATCCTGGGATGCTATCTACTTAACTTTCTTGCACTGAAACCAATCCTTCTTGAAGTAAATCCATAGCTAGACCCTGGATATCTTGCCAGAGCGCCTCAGCAGACGCGTTATATTCTCTGAGTAGTTCCACCTTGATTTCGGCCAAACTCAAGCCGGCCTCGATCAACTGCCAGATGCGCGCCCCAACCTCGTTCAGCGCGTAATATTGTTCCTGCTTATCCGCGGGGTCCAGACCCGCTGGGTCCAGACCCATAATGACCACCCCACCATCTAACCCCGCAGAAATGGTGTTCGGGCTGATAACCAGTATCGTTGATGGGCTTAGTGTTCCTGAATTCACTAGGAAGACAAATCGTAATTCAGCGACTTTCGTCGTTATCAAAAAATCAACGGCGGAAACGCCGGAGCGAGGCCGATAATCCCTTTGTCGCGCTTTTACCATTCGTACGAGGCTGCTCGATCCCATAACTGCCATCGCCCGATTTACGATAATCGTAATAACGATAGTAACTCGAGTAACCATCCATTTTCGGAGAAAGCCGGTTGACAACCACGCCCAAAAGGCCGGCATTGACCTCGCGCATCCGCTCGACAGATTGGCGTAATTGGTTTTTCTGGGTCCGATCGCCATCTACCACCAGGATAACGCCATCGACCTGGGCGCCGAGGACAACAGAGTCAGTCACAATTAACACAGGTGGGCTATCCAGGACCAAATAATCAAATCGTTTCTTTAAAGCGCTCAGTAATCCGCGATTGGTATTTGAGCCAAGCAATTCAGATGGGTTTGGCGGGATCGGTCCACTGGTCAATAGCCACAGACCCTCCACCTGGCTTTCTTGGATTACCTGATCCAACCAGGCATCCAGGCATTCATCAAGTTCATTAAGCTTGACATTGCGCAGCAGCTCAGTCAGCCCAGCGTGGTTATTCACTCCAAAGATTT
Organism: uncultured Chloroflexia bacterium; assembly: GCA_963770655.1. GTDB lineage: Bacteria > Chloroflexota > Anaerolineae > Anaerolineales > UBA4823 > CAZAGA01. Next base: position 173,232 of record CAVYQO010000002.1, read on the forward strand.
TATGCATCACCGGGCGGCGCAGATCGGCGTCAATCAACAGCACCCGCTGACCAGCCTGGGCAATGACCGCGGCCAGGTTCGCCGCGGTAACACTTTTCCCTTCGGATGGATTCGGGCTGGTCACAAGCAGCGCCGTGCTTTCCGGGCGGTCAATTGTCGAAAATTGTACGCCAGTGCGCAGCGACCGGTATGCTTCTGCCACTGGTGAACGGGGCTGCTTCACGGTGATCAATTTATCTGGGTAAGCCTCCCCGTTGATCGTCGGAATGCCAACCAACATCGGCAGCCCAGTCAGACGCTTAATCTCTTCAGGAGACTTAATTGAACTATCCATATAAGAGAGCAGGTAAACCGCTCCCGCCGCCACAGCCACGGCGAAAACAGCGGCTGTAACAACCAGCAAAGGAATATTTGGCCCAATCGGGCTATCAGGCAAAAGCGCTGGCTCGATAATCGTCAGGGTGTTTAAGGCGCCTTGCTGGGTGTTTGCCAGTAGGTCGGTATAGTTATTGCGCAAGGTATCCAATTTCGACTGCAAGGCATAGATCTGATTTTGAGTATCCGCAATTTGGCGTGCACTGGTCAGATTCGCCAATTCCCCCTGGCGAGCATCGACTTGGTCTTGCGTTTCCTGAATTTTAGTTTCCAATTCGTCAAGCTGTTGGTTGATAAAAGCCAGGCGATCCTGATTGGATTGCCGGCTGGTGGGGCTTTGCTGGATGAGCTGATTAGCAAGCTCATTGGCTACCGCCTGAGCACGCACCGGGTCTGTATCTGTCACCACAACCTCAAGCAGTTGCGTGTTTACCACCGGGCGGACGAGATATGCGGGCAGCCAGGTCAGGCCCAACGCTTTCATGGTGGCATTCTGCACCGGTTGGCGCAAGGCAATGTCCGCATAGGTAGTGGCTAACTGTTGGCTGGTGTAAATTGAGATATCCGATGGATTCGGGTCGTCAATTGCCCGGCCAATCATCAGGGTCGTCTGTGTGCGATAGACAGGCGGCTGCTGCATTCCTGCTAACAAGCTGAATCCAGCCGCGACGCCTGCTGCGGCCACAAGCAGCCACCACCAACGAATTAAAGGAGCAAAAAATTCACGTAGTTCCATATCTCAAATATACCACAGCTCACCTTTGCTTAAAATTCAACGAATACCGTCTTGACTACAATCCTACGACCTAGGTCGTTACTAAAGATCCAGCGTTACTGGAAGTTATTTGTAAAAGCGCAGAATTTCAAAGACGACCCGGTCGATCTGCTCCTGGCTAATTTCCGGATATATCGGCAGGGATAGAATTTCATTCACAATCCGCTCAGTCACCGGTAGGCTGCCCTGGCCTGAACCGTACTCCATAAAAGGTTTCTGCAAGTGCACCGGCAGTGGGTAATGAATTCCTGTACCAATGGCTTGCTCGCTCAAGTGGCTGCGCAGCCCTTCCCTATCGAGGCTGCGGATCACGTAGAGGTGATAAACATGCCGGCGATCATTGGCTTCTAGCGGCAAAAGCAGGGAAAGATCGCGTTCCTGGTTGGCGCTGCCAAGCGCCTGGTTATAAGAAGCGGCTACACGCCTCCGCTGCTCGTTCCAGCCATCAAGATGCGGAAGCTTAATCCGCAGCGCTGCCGCTTGCAGTTCATCCAGACGGCCATTCCAACCCAACATTTCATGAATATAACGTTTCTCCGAACCATGGTCGCGGATCATCCGCACCCGCCGGGCCAGGTCTGGATCACTCGTGGTAACCATGCCCCCTTCCCCATATGCACCCAGGTTCTTAGAAAAATAAAAACTAAAAGCTGCCAGGGTTCCTATGCTACCTGCTTTGCGTCCTTTATAATCCGCACCATGCGCCTGGCAGGCGTCCTCAATCACGACTAGCCCATGCCGCTGAGCGATTTCCATGATCGCATCCATATCCGCACACTGCCCGTACAGGTGTACAGGTAAGATAGCCCGAGTTCGCGGGGTAATCTGGGCCTCAATCTGGCTGGGATCCATAGTGAAGGTAAGCGGGTCGATATCAACGAATACTGGCCTCGCTCCAGCAAGAAGAATCGCCTCGGCGGTGGCAATAAACGTGTGGGACACGGTGATTACCTCATCGCCAGGTCCAATCTCGCAAGCCCGCAGCGCCAGGTGCAGCGCAGTGGTGCCATCGCTCACTCCAATCGCATCTGTAACCCCCAGGTAAGCAGCGAAGTTTTTTTCGAAAGCCTGAACATTTGGTCCTAAAAACAAGCGCATACTGCCCAAGGCCTCATCCCAGGCAGCCTGGATTTCTAACTTTAGAGGTTCATATTGCGCTTTTAAATCAACAAGCGGAACAGAAGCGACCATTTTTTCACCTTTTTTTGTTTGTATTTATACATCTTCCATCCAGCGCTTGAAGCGAGCCGGATTACCCGCGACAACGGCATTATCGGGAACATCACGCGTCACCACACTGCCGGCTCCCACAATTGCGTTTTCGCCAATTGTCACCCCGCAAAGAATTGTGGCATTACTGCCAATCGAAGCCCGGCGCTTGACAAGTGTATTTTCCATTGTCCAGTCGGCTTCGCTCTGCAGCCCACCCTGGGTAGTTGTTGAGCGCGGGTAGCGATCATTGATAAACATCACCCCATGTCCAACAAAAACTTCGTCTTCGATCGTCACTCCCTCGCAGATAAACGTGTGACTGGATACCTTCACGCGTTTTCCAATCCTGGCCCCTTTTTGAATCTCCACAAAAGTTCCAATCTTACTTTCATCCCCAATCTCACAGCCATACAGGTTGACAAAGGCATAGATCTTGACATCCCGTCCCAGACGAACATCTGGGCTGATTCGAATGGTTTCCCCATCAACTACCATAAGATTTGCTCCTGTGTACCGCCATTGTTCAATGAATCCTGTGCAGCCTCCAACACTTGCACTACTTGATAACCTAAATGACCATTACTACGCGGAGATCTGCCCGTTTGGACGCATTCTAAGAAATCCAGACACTCAGCTCGCAGCGGCTCTTGCCATTCCAGAGGAAATGTAGTTACATCTCCGTAACGATAAGCCAGGTGAAAATCCTCGTAGGTATCGGTGTAGGGCTGCACATCGACGCCCTTATCATACACTTTTAGCTTTTCGACTGGTTCGATATCGTCATATACCAGCATCTTCTTGCTGCCAACGATTGTAATTCGGCGAATCTTATTTGGATCCAACCAACTCACGCGTAGATCGGACATGACCCCATCGGGGAAAAACAAGGAAAGATAAGCCACATCGTGAATATGCGGTTTGACATACATCCCACCTCTGGCGCTGGCTGAAACTGGCAATTGGCCTAAAATGTACATCAGTATCGAGATATCATGTGGAGCGAGGTCCCAAACAACGTTCACATCAGGCTGATATAAACCCAGGTTCACCCTCGTACAATTGGCGTAATAAACCTTTCCGATTTCGCCGCTGTCGATAATGGCTTTCAACGCTACGACAGCCGGGTTATATAAAAAAGTGTGCCCTGCCATCACCAAGCGTTGGTATTTTTCGCTCGCCCGGAGAATCGCCTGGGCCTCTGCTTTGTTGCAGGCTAGCGGCTTCTCGATCAGGACATGTTTACCTGCCTGTAAACAAGCCTGGGCCAGGCCTGCATGGGTGGAGACGGGGGTAGCAATTGCCACCGCTTCGATATCTGAATCCAAGATATCCTGAACGTTTTGGCAAACCTGCACCGAGGGATACAAGCTATGAATATGTTCCAGCCGCTCTAACCGGGCGTCACAAACCATTTGCAGATCAGCCTCGGGGATTTCATAGAAATTCCGAATTAGGTTCGGGCCCCAATAGCCAGCGCCAATTACACCAACTTTTGTCTGGTTCAATGTCATCTCCCTGATCTCGAAAAATTACCCCTCATCTTCCTGGCTGAGAACCGGCAGAATCTTCGCCGGCTCGGTTGTAGCTGGATGAATTAACTTTTTGCATACCATTTCTGCGCAAGGTCTGGATGGGAACCTGCTTGGACATCCGCGCCCAAAAGCTCTCGCCCCCGCGCCCCATCAGTAGAACCGTTTTAAAGATAATCCGAAAGTCCTCTGCCAGGTTCCAGTGATCGATATATTCCAGGTCCAAAGCAATGAGTTCATTAAAGCAGCAGTCTGCTTTACCATCTACCTGCCAAAGACCGGTCGCGCCTGGACGCACGCTCAACCGCCTCCGCTGCTCAGATGTGTAATAATCCACCTCAAACTGGACATGGGGACGCGGACCTACCAGGCTCATTTCCCCGCGTAAAATATTCAAAAACTGCGGCAGCTCATCCAGGTAGTATTTCCGCAAAAAGCTTCCAATTCGGGTGATCCGGGGATCGCCATCCATCTTTCGGTAGGGAATGCCGCCCGAGCCACTCTGCGAGCTCTCGATGAGCTGCTTCAAATAATCCATGTAGCCTTTATCTTCGCCGCCCACGGTCATTGATCGAAACTTATACAAGTTGAATGGCTTTCCATTCTTGCCAATGCGCACGTGCTTATAAATTGCCGGGCCCGGGCTATCCAGTCGAATCAGGATTGCAAGCAGAAAAATGATGGGCGATAACAATAAAAGCAATAGCAATGCAATTGTGAAATCGAACAGGCGCTTAACGAAATGTTCATAGGTTGGTTTTAAGCTAAGTGCAACAGAACCGATTTGCGTCATCAACCCCTCCATGTTGAGGTGCAAGATCAAATCCTTGCAGCCCCCCTGCATAGGATACAATGCGATCTGGAATGGAAATCCAGAATAGTTTTATTATAATCAGAAATGCCTTTTTGCATAGTTTATTGTTAACTAATTCATTCAATTACAAATAATCCTGTATTAATTGTACAGCCACCGTGACGCCATCTTCAGCCCGGATGCGTTGGCCGATGGCACCTGCTCGTTGGCGCATTCCACAATCCTCCAGACAGGTACGCAGCGCCCGACCGAGGCGCTCTGCGTTCAGTTTTTTGCGAGCTAAAGGTGGTGGACCTAGCCCCTGGCGAGCAATTTGGGTTCCCCAGAAGGGCTGATCATAATTGAACGGAATCACAATTGTGGGAAGACCCGCTTTTAGGCTGGCAGTGGTCGTTCCAACCCCACCGTGGTGCGACAGCAACAGTCATTCGCGGCAGGAGCCAGTCATGTGGCGCGCCATCCAAGGTCAAAATTCTCCCAGGGATGGTGGATGCGCTGGTTGAGCCGTTCCAATCACCCACCAACACCGCTCGCTGTTCACTGCGTTCTACAGCCTCGACCACCAACTTATACATCTCCTGTTTACCTTTATTAAGCATGCTGCCAAATCCCACGTACACCGGCGCTGAGCCTTCTTCTAAAAACTCCACTAGCCTGACAGGAGGCTGCCAATCCTGTTTTTCCTTCAACGCCCAGTGCCCGGTGATGTGCACATGCGCTGGCCAATCCAACGGGCGGGGCAGCAAGGCCGGGCTAAAGCCGTACAACACAGGAAGCTGGCGGGTGAAAGCCATCTGATCTGGCCCGAAGGTCCCAAAAGGCTTGAGCCCTAACGCCTCTCGGAAGGTATTCACACCCTTTCGAAAAAATTGCCACACCAACCCCTCTCCCAGCCAATAACTCAGCCAATTGCCCGGCCCACCATAATCAAAACCACGATACAGATATAGGCTGGGCCAATTCCGTGTGGGCGTATAAGGCACCAGACCAGCTTTGAAACACGGCAGCCCCATTCGCTCAGCAATGCTGTCTGCCGCCAGGAAGCCACCGATCCGGTAAACAATTGCCTGGGCGTCCTGGCAGGCCTTCCATGCAGCCCGGTTCACTTCCTGAAATATGCGCTGTTTGGCTGCCAGGCGCTGCAGTCCAAAATGCAGCGTGTTCCCAGACTCTAGCTGCGGCTGATCTTGCCTGTTCAAGCGGGCCTGGTGCTCCCCATCGATCGGATAAAAATCTATTCCGAATTTCGCACATAGACTGCTTGCATCTTTTGGCCCAGCCAGCCGCACGGTATGCCCGGCTTGTTGTAATCCAACCGCCAGGGCTACAAAAGGCTGAACATCGCCCAAGGAACCGGTTGTCGCCAATACAAAGCGCATATTAATTGAAATTATGCCATCTTTCCCCCAGGCGGCACGTAAAAAATAGCCAAAAAATCAGCTTACAGAGTGCGCCGAGCGGATCACTCGAGTCTCCTTTAGCAATCGTTCGGCTTCGCTAAAATATTCCTCTACTGTCCCAAAACCTTCAATCCAGGCAGCATAACATTTCAATCCCTCTCCGACTGAGGTTTGCGGGGACCAACCCAGTCCTCTTAATTTACTGGCATCCGCCGCTAGATGGCGAAAATCCCCCGGACGGAATTCACCTCGTAAAACTGGCTGGATCTCTTTTCCGTAAGCCAGGTTGAGAAGCCTCACAAAATCTAGCACCGTCGTTGCTACCCCAGTGCCCACGTTGAAGGCCTGGAAATTCGCTGCTTCTTTTTCGGCAACCAGCAGGTTTGCCCGAGCAACATCTTCCACAAAAATAAAATCACGGGTCTGTTGCCCATCTTCATAAATCACCGGTGGTTTTCCTGCCAGGATGCGGGTCGAAAAAATCGAGGTAATCCCGGTATAAGGATTGAATAGCGACTGGCGCGGCCCATAAGTCAGTGAATAGCGCAGCGCCACTGTAGGGATGCCGTAGAGCTTACCCAGATTCAGCGCCAGGATTTCATTCATGTATTTCGACAGTGCATATGGCGTCAAGGGATTGACGTGCTCCTCGCCAATCAGCGCGCCGGCCATCGCCCGCCCACACACTGGGCAGGGCATTTCCCACTCGCCAACCTCCAACTGCTCCACCCGCCGCGGCTCGGGATAAGCCGCGCCATGTTCGGGGCAAGTATACTTCCCCTCTCCAAATACCGCCTGCGACGAAGCTGTCACCACTTTCTGCACCGGGAATTTATCGCGGATTAGCTCATACAGTGTCGCTGTTGGCAATGAATTATTACTGAAGTAATGTCCAATCGCGCTGGTAAAACCGCCATCCGCCGCCTGGTGGAATACCCAATCCACCCCGACCAGGGCTCGCTCCCAGTCCTCCCTCTTACGCACATCTCCTTCGATAAATTCTGCTTGTGGATTTATCCACCCTGGCCGGCCTTTCAAATGCGTCGGTTTCGCCAGGTTGTCCAGGATCACAGCCTGGTGACCTTTTTCAATCAAAAGATCGACGATATGTGAGCCGATCAGACCAGCTCCTCCGGTTATAAGTGCTTTCAAATCATCCTCCTTGTTTTACCAAGAACGCCAAGAGCTCGATCGATATCGTTTAACTCTTGGCGTCCATGGCGATCATTAGGTAAGTATTTTTAACCTGGATAAATCGTATCCCATTCAGGATAGAACTCTCTGCCAATCATATTTTTGCTCCACCCAGCGCCGCCCGTTCAATCGCAATGCCCGGTTTAGGTCAGCGTCGCTTAAAACCCTGGTTACTGCCTCGGCAAATGCTTGCGGATCATCGGCAATCAAGATGTTCTCACCATCCCGGCGCTCGATGCCTTCTGCCCCGATCGTTGTCGAAATCACGGGCAGACCCCACCGCCAGGCATCCACAATCTTCACCCGCATCCCACTTCCTGAGAACAGCGGAACGATAAAAGCCCCTGCAGCTTCCAAATAGGGCAGTGGATCAGGCACATATCCGGTCACCCGAATCGTTGATTGCTGACTGTATATCGCCCCCAGCGCCTGTACTTCTGCAGGCGGATTTTTCCCTGCAATCGTAAAGGTCGCCTCCGGCAGAGCTGCCTGGATCTTGGGCCAGACCTGGCGTGCAAACCACAGCACCCCCTCCACATTCGGCGGCCAAAACATGGTCCCCAGGTGCAGGACATCGCGCGCACCAGGGCTCGCTTGAACCGGCTGTATCTCGACCGTATCCACACAAATTGGGATCTTAATCAAATCCGGAAGGTTAGCTGCTATCCCACTCGCTTCTGACCTCAGATTTTCAAGTGTTTGCCGGTCCTCTTCTGTAACCGTTGCCACCCGATCGAATTCCCCTAATACCCGGCTTTCGAATTTGCGCAGCGCCCGCCACTCCAATTCCATCACCATCCGTTTTACCGGGTTGGGTTCGCCTTCTGCCAGCCGTTGGACGATTTGAAAACAAGCATTATGCTCATCCAAAACTGTTTGAATTTTCATACTTGACGCGTCTAGCCGCTTAGCTCTCAACGCATACTGCGCCATCCAGAGCTGGTCGGAATGAACCGCATCGAACCCACCGGAAGCCAGCAATGCATCCACTCTTGCAGCCATGACCGGCAAATAATCACGCCCAATCACAAAAGACCTGCCGGTTGCCAGGCTGGTCAGCAGACTGCGTCCATTCTTCAGCCGGCTGCGCTGGATCGGCACAACCTCAACCGCATCGAGGAATGAGCGCAGATGTTCAAGCGCTTCGGGCTGGTCATCCGGGCGAGAAAAGGCCAACAAAGTCACCTGATGCTGCTTGGCCAGGTAGCGCAGCGTGTAATAGGCGCGCACCTTTGGCCCGGCGTCGGGTGGATATGGGACAAGCTGGCACAAGTAGAGAATGCGCATCGACCGTTTCGATTAAGCGAACAGGATACTAATACTCGCCGAGTTCAAATAGCGCTTTCCAATAACCGCGAGAAATTTTTATAGACGCGTTGTCGGTTGCTTGGAGTAACTGACAATAATTATAGAAACTTTTTGCGGAGAACTCATGGTCAAAGCATCTCAAGCATTTAGCATTCTTTTTATAAGGTTCCAATGCGCATTTAATTCTATTGAGGCTTCTTTCGGTTTAATAACAAGTAAGGTTGCCCAATAAAGCAACTTTATGGAATTAGCAACGATCAAAGATATTTGATATTGTAAAACTGCAGATTTGCGATAATGTTTTCGAAAGAAAATGAGCTTCTTTTCAAAAATGCTGATGAATCTTCTGAGTAGGCAAACGATCCATAGTCGATCCGCCAAGGTGGGTGACGACAGCTTCCGGATAATACACAATTTTCCATCCGGCTTCAACAATTCGATAACACCAATCAATTTCCTCTGAGTAAATTGGATCGAATCGTGTATCCAAAAAACCTATTTTCTTTGGGACCTCTGCTCGAACCAGCATACAAGCGCCGCATACATTTCCGACAGCCAGCGGAAATTCAGTAGACTTTCGAGGAAGAATAAAATCCGAAAAGGGGCTTAATCCCTCGTAGATCGGATTTGGCTTAAACCCATAGGATGGCTGCCAACTTCCATCTTTATTCAAAAGTTTCGGGCCTAACGCGCCTACATCCTGATGACAATCCATATAATTAATCATACTTTCAAGAGCCCCCGGATGAATAATGGTATCGTCATTCAGCATGAGTAAATATCGACCGGTCGCTTGATTAAAGGCTAGATTGTTATTGGTTGAAAAACCTAACATCTCCATATGCTCGATAATTTCTACCTGGGGAAAGCGCTGGCGCACCACATCCGTGCTGCCATCCCGGCAGGCATTATTGACCAGGATCACCTGCAATTTTAGATCGCCCGCTTCGGCGAAAACCGACTCCAGGCAATGCAGTGTGATCTCACGGTTATTGGTATTGATAATGGAGATGGAAATATCAGGCTGGGTCTTAAGCATTTTGCGACTGTTCTTGCTTCAAAAGAGTCAGGCTTAACAGGCCCCCGCAGAACAACCACAAAAAGACACTTGCCTGGAAACCTGGAATGCCAATATTATACAAAAACGGCAGGAACCAGTCGGCAAAAGCCCCTGAGATTAATATTGCGGTAAGGGCGGCCAGCACGCCATTAACATATCCCTGGCTGAATCCATCACCAGATTTTAATCTCAGCCGCCATCCCTGCTGATAAATAACTGCAACCAACCAGCTAAAAAGGCCAAATCCAATCAACCCCATCTGCAAAACAATATCAAAGAAATTATTGTGCGTGTTAAAGGTGACGTAATACCCCAGGTAAAAGAAGAATGAGGTTAAGTAAGGATACACTGCTGGACCGAGCCCCGTCAATGGGTTAATTTTAAACAAATTTAGAACAATCGGCCAGGTCGCAAAGCGAGTTAAAGAACTCCATTGCTGAGTCTCGGTATTGACCTGGGTATTGTAAAAATTGAGTATCGTTGGGATCAGCAGCAATGTCCCAAAAACAGTTACCAGCAATCCCAGTCGCCAGTTTTTTAGCCAGATTAATATTCCCACCGCGATGATCGGCGGCAGCCAACCGGAGATCCATTCCGGTCGTTTAAGCAGCCCAAATGCCACCACAATTACCGCAGTAATCAGCAGCCCACCACGGATCCAGTGTGAAAGTCGGCGATTGAAAAGGGCTTGCCCCAAGGTCATCGCAGACAGCAAGGTCCAGTAAGCAGCGCTGCCGTAATGGGCATCGACAAACCAGCGTATCACGAATTTAAAATCCCAGGTTACCACCTGCGCCAGCAGATAAATGATCCCAAAGACGATGAAGAACCATGTAAATGTTTCCAACAAGCGTTGATTTGTTAAAGTGTTGATTGCCAGAAGCATCGCCCCAATTGACAAAGCATAGATCAAGAACGCTCCGGCCTGGGCCGCCATGCTTGGTCGCCCCGTGGCCAGCGGCAGCCAGGGCAGAAAGCTGGTCAGCCAGCTCAACAACCCCGCGCCGATAAACAGCAGGGCGGGTAGATTGACCGGTGAGGCGACCAAGCGCAGATGCCGCTCTACCACAATCATCCGCAACAGCCAAACGCCGATTAGCGCAAACAGGAACAAAAAAGCGGCATTCAGGGCAACGTTGGTGCCTGTGCCGACCCGAAAATCTACCAGGAAAGAAATCGGGACGATAGCAATCACCCCCCAGGGCAGATAACGCAGCAGCGCCGCCAGCCCGAGCAATCCCACTACAAGCAAGACGGGCAGCATGGCCAGGCGGCTTCCCGGGCGCAGCCCGATAAAGCTTGCGATCAGCAAGGTGCCCACAATCACCAAAAAGCGTAAGCGCGCTCCATGCTGGTTTGGCAGCGTCAATCCGTTCCGTTTCGAGAAAATCTTCATCTACAATATCCGTTTATCGGCAAGCGACACGCCCCTCGGCGACACGCCGCCAGCGTCACGCCGCGAACTCTCAAATGGCCTTGTTCGGTCTGACTTCCTTTCTGATTTTACCCTTTTCAGCATTTTCACGGCAGGCTCAATGCCTGTTATCGATCATTCATTTGGCGCCAGGCAGGATAAGGGTGGCGCGCCAGGTGAGCGATACCAAATCGCCTTTAGCGTCCCTGATGGCGCAGAAAACAAAGCTGCCGCTGCCGCGTCTCCATCCGGGCAGGTAATCACCACAACATCCGCGCCATTTGGGAAAGCCTCCGGCGACAGATCAAGCGGCAGCCGCACCGCCAGGTAGCTGTTCCCAACAAGATAGAAACCGAGATGCGGGTAGGTCTGGGCCTCAAGGGGATCCTCTGAAATCTCCTCTGCCTCCCTCGCCCCAAAATGGCGCGGATAGTATGCCCGCCCCACCACAGCAATGCCATCCGCATTAAGCAGATCGCTCAGGGCTTGTTTTTGCTCTGCGCCGAGATCAGGGGAGGCGAACAATTTTGCGATCATTTGCGCCTGACTTTCTTCGGTAAAGCGAGCAGGGATAGCAATTTCTAGGAGCGGCGCGGCACTACCGAGAAGCAGCAGGAAAACTGCCACCAGCCAAAATTGTGGAGTGCGCAAAAGTTTTTTCTGCTTGGCTGGAGCGGCGGGCGGCTGGATCGCTTCGATAAGCTCGACCGGCAATTTCTTTCGAGTGAACAGGTTCACTACCCAGACCGAGGCGGTCGCCAGGCCAAAGCTGAAATAAAGGACTCCAATCCAATCGATTGGCAGAATATACCGGCCACCTGAATTACGCGCCAGGGAATTGATCAGCAAGTGAACAACCCCTACGCTCAAAGGCAGCAATCCCACCCAGCCGCGGCTGTTTCCAACCGGGTTCTCGCCATTAATTTGAGCTTGCTTCCAACTCTGTTGAATTCCCAGGGCTATCAACGACAAGTTGATCAGCAGCAGCGTAACCGCCTGGCTGGGAATATCACCGTCCCACTTGCGCCAATACGGTAAGCGACGGTAATAACCTTCAATCGAACAGCATTCGCTCCATAGTCTTTCAAGCGAGTGGTGTCCCGCATACCCCACTAGGCTGTCCAAAGGCCTGAAAGTTGTTGGCAAGGTCAGGAAGATCTGGATCTGACTGTTCAAGTAATGGCTGAGGAAGACCTTAGGTAGGTCGCCAGAACTCTGCTGCAGGGCCGATAACATTCCACCGACATCCGGGCGATCCGGCGCTGGCGAAGGTGTGGCTGTTACTTGAGCGACTGTCGGGTTTTGGCCCGTCTTTGCGCTGCCCAGGTCGCTTTGAGCAGATATCAAGGCATTCCTCGGTTTCGGTAAGGCAAGCACGGGTTGAACGTGGCTGCGGGCAGCAAATTGTAGGCCGGTCTCAGCCGCCTTGGGAGAGACCCACAAGACGGCACTCGTCGGTTGTGGCGTGGGGGTAGGCTGGGGTGCGATGTTGTAGCGGTTTTGCAGCCAATCTGTGCGGAACGACGGCGTATCCAGAAAAATCAAACCGGTCAGCGACCAGTTGCGATAGACCCATGGAGAAAGCACGAGAAGCAGCCCCACAAAAAAGAGCAGCAGTTGCAGCAGCCATTTGCGCCGCTCCTTCTGGAAAACCAGAAACGAGATCAAGCCAACTGCGAACAAAGCCGCACCGGTTTCTGGGCGAATCAACACTGCCAGTCCAAGCATACCGCCTGCCAGGATTCCGAGAATTTGAGAGCGTGTTTGCATCCAGCGGACTGACACGTAAACAAAGATCAGCATTGCCAGCGCTGCCGGCAGATCAGCCATTAATACTTTGACATGTGAGGTGGTAATTGCGTTGGATAGCAGAATCGCATTCGCACCGCGCAGCGCCAACAGAATCGCTCCGATTACTCCAGCGAGCCGGCTGTGCAAGCTTTTCCCCAATAAGTACAGCACAACAGGCGCAGCAGCCAGGAAGACAATTTGCCAGAAATAGATGGCCGCGGCTTGCTGTCCACCAAGCACATGCAGCACCGTGAAGAATAGCGCCAACATCGGGCGGCGAACATAAATGTCATTGGCAAAGCGCAGCCCCTCTCCGTTCAGCAGCACTTGGGCGCTCATATCATAGACCAGTGCATCAGAATTAGGATAGGCTTGATAGTTCGGAGCGCGCGGCTCAGTTAGAAAATAACTAGGTGGAGCAGGAGTACTGTTCCACAGCAAGATGGTCCCAAACCAGATGACCAGGCAAATCAATCCATCCACCACCCGCGGATTAAGCTTGCGGGTACCTCCCGCCTGGCCCAAGGCGATCAACCCCCATACCAGCATGCCAATTAACCAGGCCAGGATAACCTGGGTCTCTAGCAGCGGCGTTCCCAGGTCGTTCCAGCCGGTTATCGCCGATTCACCCGGCATGGTATGCCTGACAACCCATCCCCACCCGACAAAAAACAAGCAGAACAGGATCACCCCACCCCAAAAAATACCCTGCCCTTTTAGCTGCTCTGTGAAGTTGACTTTGGAACGAACCAGCAGCAAGGCCAGGAGTGCTTGAGCGCTTAAACCGGCTACTAAAATCACTAACGGTAAAATCCGCTGAAAGATGGCCGCTGCAAATGGCTCGCTGACTTCTGGGGTCAAGCTGGCTGCGTAGGCTCCCAAAAACAATCCAACCCCGAACAGGAGGATCAAGCTGCCAAGAAGACGGGGCCGATCGCGCAAATGATGCACCCTGGCAATCTGCTTGCGCGTCCAGCCCGGAGTAATCCAAGAGACTGCCAACAACGTGCCAAAGACAACCAGCAGCGCCAGGATAATAGCGCCCAAACCGAGGCGCGCCAGCGACAACCCGAAGATTAGACGGCTGCCGGTTTCTGACATTCCTCTGAGCAGTAAGCTAAGCGCCAACAAGCTTTGCAAGCCCGCCAGCAGGAAAAAGCCCCGCCAGAAACGCAGCTCATTGCGCTCGGATGGTGTGCCGATTTGGTTTGCAGGAATGGTCGGCGTCATCGGAATTCTAGTAAATTACTGATTGGCTGGCGCAAGTACATTGGCTGGAGCCGACCAGCGTCGGATTTTCAACCGGTGAGGAATTTTCTCGGAGGTGAGCAGCAGCTGTGATCAAGCCGAATACAACCCACATATTCGGCACAGCAAACGAATCTGTGAAAAAAACAGCCATCAAAAATGCAACAAGCCCAAGCAGGCCAGCCAAGCCCCAATAACGGCTGCCCTCCAGTGGGGCAAACAGCAAATAGAGCACGCCTCCTAATACCGCAAGGACAAATCCACTAAAAAGAATCGCCCCAACCAGCCCTGTTTCGGCCAGCAAGCGCGCGGGGAGGTTCTTCGGGGTAATGAGCTGGCTGCCCCGTTCGGTTGGGGTTATTTGGCGAATAATCTCAGGCGAGTTCTGCCAGGGTCGATTGGGCAGCTCTTTATCGAAGAAGAAAGCATAATTACCCAAACCCACGCCTAAGATTGGGTAATCCGCGAATATCCGTAATGCAGTCTCAGCATAAGCGAAACGCTGTCCAAAGGCGATATATTCCAGGTAAGTCTTGTCGCGAGCGCGTTCATCGCTCCAGTATCGCCACAAACGCGAAAAATAAGGGTTCTGCGAACCAACAACAACCAGGATAATAATCACAGCCAGAGCTGCCAGCCCGGCCTCGATGACGCGCAAATTGCGCCGGCGAAACATCTGGCTGGGCGGCAATTGCTGGCCCAGCGGCGTTTGCTGGCCCAGCGGCGTTTGCTGGCCCACCCGAACATCCTCTACTGGTTGAAGCTCCCCTGCGGCTGATGGGTGGGCGGAGGCAGCCAGCGAAGGCGCTCCGCTCTGCACGTTGCCCTGGGGCTTGCGGAACGACCGGCTGATCAATACGCTTACAAAAGTCAGCAAGATCAAGATAAATAGGCCTGTCCGAGAAAAGGTAAAAATCAGGACGAATGCAGACCAAACCAACAAGAGCAACTCCAGGCTTACCCAGTGGAAATGCCAGCGAAATACAGAGCGTCTTGAAATCACCGCCGCCATCAACCAGGGCATTAACAAGAAGGTGATTTGTTCAGCAAACCACTTTGGCTCATAAGTAAAACCAGAAATTCGCGTTTGGAAGAGCGTCTGCGTGGAAATCAGGCTCTGAATCCGATTGAGCAGGCTAAATAATCTTTCGTCATAAGCAAAAACATTAACCGACTGTATGGATCCCCAGGTCAACACCAGGACAAAACCGAAATAGAGCCAACGCAGGGAGAAATTCAAGTCATCATCGCTGCGCGGGTACAGCGCCACGGTAAGATAAAACGCCACCCCAATCCCGAGGGTGATCAGGTTGCGCGTCAGCCGCGCCGCAATCGTCACCCCCTTGAACGCCTCGATATCCAGCCCGAGAGAGATGACACTGCTGAGAATAACTGCCACGATAAAAGCAAACAGCGGTAGAAAGGTGAGAGGTAGTTTCTTTTGAAATAGGCGCGGGATAGTCGCCAATACCAGCAAGACCAACAGCGGATAGACCGCCAGCGGGCGCACCTGGGTAGTTCCGCCTAGCCCTCCCGGTAGGTAAGGAAAGCTGGTCACGGGCAAGGAGATTAAAAACAGGACCCAAAATACTTTTTGGGTGATGTGCAGCAATTTCGTAAAACTCACTGGCGCAGCTTCTCCCGAGTGAGGCTGGCGAACAGCCAGATCACCCAAATCAACAGCCCACTAACGACCCCGATTGCAGTCATCAACGCAGTTGGCCGCAATATTTCGGGCAGGGATTTATCCAGTCCTTTTACAACCAGGTTTGGCGAGATCCCCAGGCTAGCCGCCATTTGCCGATCATAGTCCTCTTGCAGCAACTCGAGCTGCTCAGCCAGGTATTCCGAGCGCTGCTGCATGGCTGGCATCTCACTCTTGATTGCAACCAGGAGGCGTTCGACCCATTGTACATAAGCTGGCGGCAATGCATCTACACCAGGCTGTTCCTTCAGGATACCAGCCCAACCGGATGAAAATTGCGCCACCCGACCAGCCAGGTACAAAATCTGCCAGCGCTCGGAGAGCTCGAGGGGCTGATCCTGAGGCAGATCGCCGGCTTGCTCCAGCCACTCTGTGAGCATCGCCGCGCTAGATTGATATTCCTGCTCATGCAAGTTTGTTTGGATTCGCTCATCGGTCAGGGTTCGTCGGGTTTCGTCGAGCTGGATGACTTGCTCAGCGGCAAAAACGGCCTCTTTGACTTCTCGAACAACGACGCGGCTCCACGCCCGCACAGCCTGGTTTGAGCGTTTAGCGTTGCGGCTGTCTGATAACAGAGTCCAGGTTCCGGCAGTACGCCACTCGGCCCGCAGCATATCCCGCAGCCTGGGGGTGTCCACCTCGCTCCAGTAAGCGTCTTCATCGCGCAGGGTCTCAAGGGTTTGCTCGAGCATATCTTCGCTTAAAATCACCGATGAAAGCTGCGACATCTGCCAGTTTTTATAATCGTCGACATTCGAATATTGAGGATAAGCCAGAGCAATAAAATTGCTGTCGGAGTATGCCCGATAAGGATTCAAACCCACGTATATCTGGGCACGAGTGCGGAAGGTGTGCGGCCATAAGAATGAAGCGGCCCATCCCAGTGCAGCCCCGACGATGCACAATACGATAAGCAGCGGCCATTGGTGCAGCCCTTTATACAGCGCTTGCGATAACCGCCACTCCCGGTTAAGATCAGTCCGGGGAGGTGTGGATGGGTTCATTGTTGTATTCGTCCAGGGCTTTGGTGTTGGTGTCCAAAAAAATGATCCCAATTGCCCCGATCAGAAGAACACTCGCAAAAATAACATTGCCAAACCAGGGTTCAAGATCTAGAGCAATAAATGCCAGGGCGCCCAGGAGTAGCGCTGCCATGTGCATCGTAATGACTGACCGGTTGGGACTCAAGCCGAGTTTCACCAGGCGGTGGTAGGTGTGATCTTTGCCCGCTCGATAAACCGGTTTAGCCCGACGCATGCGCGAAAACACCACCAGGGTTGTGTCGAAAATGGGCACGCCCATTAACAAGATTGGAATATACCAGGAGGCAAACCGCGAATAACCAAGAGGATTGTAAACAATCGCTACCGCCCCCAGGATAAATCCTAGCAACTGCGCACCCGAATCACCCAGGAAAATTTTGGCCGGTGGGGCATTATAGTAAAACACCCCCAGACCAGCGCCGAGTAAGATTGTGCTAAAAAGGGAGACCAGGCTTTGTTGTGACTCGATGGTGATAAGCATAAAAAAAGCAGCCGCCAGGCTGGCCAAACCAATGGCCAAACCGTCCATGCTGTCTACAAAGTTATACGCATTGCTAACCCCCACGATCCAGAACAAAGTCAGTGCGATATTGAGCCAATTCTGCTGAAATAGCTGAATTTGAACTCCCAACAAAATCAGGACGATTGCCGCAATGATCTGTCCAAGGATTTTCCAGACCGGACGAAGATTTTTGTAATCATCCCACAACCCGAAACAGAATATGATCAAAGCAGAAATGATGATCGCCGGCACGGGCGGCTGACGGAGGATGCCCGTTAAGGCGCAGATGATTAGTATCGCCGGCAGCAAAATGACGCCACCCACCACGGGAGTGATATGGAAATGAACTTTATGGGGAGCGCTCTTGGGATCGTCCACCAGGCGCAGCTTTGGCGCCAGCCAAATCGCAACTGGACCCAAGGCTAAGGACAGGATTGTGGTGAGAAAGATAATCCCAAAGGTAATGTAGGTATTCAAAGACTTTCAGCCCGAAGCCGAAGATTTGTTGAGCAGGCTCAAATATACCGTCAAGGTTGAGCGGTTGACCAGTTCAACGGTAAATTTCTCCATGACAAGCTGGCGGCTTGCTGCACCCATTCTACCACGCAGGGCGGGATCAGCGAGCAATTTGGCCAAGGCCTCTGCCAGTGCAGGGGGATCATTTGCCGGCACCAGCAAACCGTTGAGCTGGTCGATAACGATTGCCCGGCAGCCAGGGATGTCGGAGGCAACCAGCGGCCGGCCGCACGCCGCAGCTTCGAGCAGCACGGTGGGCACTCCCTCGCCATACGCGCTGGGTAAGGCCACAATATGGGCTTGCTGGTACACCTGGCTCATTTCAGCCTGCCAGCCCCACCATTCAATCACCCCCTCGCGATCCCAGGCGCGTAGTTGTTCCTCTGAAATCGAGGCCGGGTTGCCAGGGTCCGGCGCGCCCGCCAAAACGACGCGCACTTGCCAGGTTGAATGAAGAAGTCGCGCCGCCTCGACCAACACGCCTACCCCTTTGTCCCACAGCATCCGGCTGGATTGCAAGATGATCGGGGCGCCGCTCGGTTCTGGGCTGGGGGCGAACAGATCAGTATCGACGCCCACCCCGGCAATTAACCAGGTTCGCTCAGCAGGAATCAACTTTTCCCGGATGAAATACTGGCGATCCTCGTCATTTTCGAAAATAGCCGCCTGGCCAGCGCGGCTGAAAGCCAGGCGATACAGCGGCCTGGTGATTTGCTTGATCAATGAAGCTCTGGTTTCTTTGCTGATAAACACATAGCCCCGTCCAGTGATCGAATTTACAATGGCAGGGACACCGGCAAGGCGGGCTGCCAGGGATCCATACAAAACCGGTTTGATCGTGTGGTGATGAACCAGACCTGGCTGTTCCTGGCGGTATATTTTTGCCAGGGATAGCAAAGCGGCAAGCTCTCGCCATGGAGCAACCGTCTGGCGCCCGAGCTCCCAACTCACCCAACGGAAACCGCTATCCGTCAGACGATGGATATATTCACCCGGTGGGCAAACCAGCACCACCTCAAACCCTTGCTGACCGCAGGAAACTGGCAAAGGAGCGGCGGAAGTTATACAGATACCAATCGGTATTCGCAGAAAGGAGTACTTTGGTCATTGAGCCTGGTTATCGCCTGGGAGCGCAAGCGCTTGGCGGTACAATTCCTGCAGCCGTTTTTCCATCTCAGCCCAACTGTATATCGTCACGTAGGCCTGATAGGCGTTCCGTCCCAGGCGCAATCGCAGCGCAGGATCGTGCTCCAAGCGCAGCAGGGCGGCTTCTAAATCCGGGATATTGCCATATTCTACAATAATCCCGCAATCAGCCTGTAGAATAATTCTGTCCATATTGGTATCGCGAGCAACGATGATCGGTTTCGCCAACAGCATCGCCTCGAAAACCTTATTGGGACTGGAGTAGCGGTGGTTTGGAATTGCCGGGTCATACGTGGCAAACAGCACATCGGCCGCCTGGCTAAGCTCGAGCGCCCGTTCATATGCCACCCGGCCATGCCAACGGCAGTTCGGCAGTCCCTGACATACGGTGCGGATACGTTCTTCGTCGCCGCCAAACCCGGCGATATCCAGGCTCCATTCCGGATGTTTCTCCAACAGCTCCAGCATCTCGATCAGGCCGCGTTCCACCTGCAGCAAGCCAATATAGGCCAGGCGCAGTTTCTCTCTGTTCTGTTCAGGGAACCCATTGTGCAGATCGGGAGCGCTGGCCGGAAAATTTTCGGGCAGGTTAGGGCTATTATAGATCACCGCGCTGCAGCGTGGTTTGGCCCCAGCGATTTGCTGCCAACGCGAATCATCTGCCAGGATTAATCCATCCGCCCAACCAATCGCCCTTAAATCCACTGCGCGGATCATTCGTTTGATTAAGTTCGGGGTGGCTCGCAGGTGGTCGGCGTAAAAATCGAAGATATCGTAGATCACCTTTTTTCCCCACAACCATTTGCACATCAAGCGCAGGCAGAATCGTGTCAAAATCACAGGCGTGCACCACCTCAAATTCACCTCGATGGCGCCGCAGCCAGCCAAATAACCGCCATTGCCAGCGCAGCAGGTTCGGCAAATTCGCCAACCCGTGCCCAAAAGCCGCCTTCAAAGGCAGCCGGTAGATCCTTATCGCATTTCCCTGGAGATTTGCTTCCGCCCTCGATGGCAGTTGGGCGCTGCGATCCCAGCCGAGCAAAGTAACCGAATATCCGCAAGATGCCAGCGCACCGGCCATCTTTTCAACGCGTGGGTCAGGGTCAATCGGGTTGGAACGGCAAATCAAAACTCGCATCATCCACCTACCCGTAGGGGCGGACGGCGTCCGCCCACTTGTAGACGCCGTCCGCCCTGGAATTGAGTATCCATCAGCATGTGTTCAGGCAGATCGATCATTAAAAATTTGGACAATTTCCTCTAAGCCCAAAGCGCGCCGGTACAGGCGCAGGTCGCGAATTTCCAGGCCCGCATCGCCGGCCCACATCAGCGAGGCAGGATGCTTTTCCTCAAGCAAACCGTCGTCTCGTTGGACAATCTCACCAGTCCAGGACAGCGGCCGCACGCCGATGGCGATGGAACCAGGGTTAAAGCCCAGGTCCAAGAGAGCGGGGGAAGGGTCCTCCGGCCTGGTTTCAATTTTTTGGCGATAGCGCTCATTATAGCTTTTTTCAGCCAGCATCTCGCCATCCACAAACAATTTTACCTGTCCTTGCGGGTGCCCTTCCCAGGTCATCGCTGCCAGCCGCCATGTATTTTCAGCAAAGTGAACAACCTTGTGCTCGTCGTCCCCATCGAGCAAAACCCCCGCCTCGGGAAAATCGGCCCGCCCATAGAATGTATCCAGGACGCGTCGGTTTCCGCCAGCCCGGGCGACAAGCCGGCGTAAATAGCGCCTCTCCCCAGGCGAATACACCAGACTGACATACAGGACATAACTGCTGTCGTCTGTATGGAAAATGACAGCATCTCGCGGCGCGCTCGCCCCAACAAACCGGATCCACGCCGTAACACTGCCCTGCGCCAGGTCAAAAATCCCCTGCGCCGGGTAAATTCCGCCGGTTTCTGGCAGACTCGCATAATCTGGATACAGAATTGGGATCCCCGGCCTGAAAATCTCTTTTTGAGGGCGAAGATCCGCCCGGTCATCATCCGGCGTATCCACTGCCGGCTGGCTTTCTGGCGCAGGGGGCCTTTCCCCGGCAGAAAGGATATAAGCCTCGACAACCTGCTCAACCGGCCCAATCAGGCGGATATTTCCCTGCTCCAGCAGCAAGGCTCGCTGGCACAAAGCCTCCAGCGCCCCCAGACCATGCGAGACTATCAGGATGGTCACGCCCTGCTCGTGAAAGCGAAACAATCGCTCCAGGCATTTTTGCTGGAAGGGGCTGTCGCCCACGGCAAGGATTTCGTCGACAAGCAGGATGTCTGGCTGCAGACAGGTGGCCACTGAGAAGCCCAGGCGAGCCGTCATGCCCGTTGAATACGTGCGCAGCGGCGCATCGATAAATTCACCGAGCTCAGCGAATTCCACAATGGAGTCAAACAGCCCCGCTGTTGTGACTCGAGAATGGCCCAGCAGCGCCATGTTCATGTATACATTCTCACGCCCGGTCAATTCCGGATGAAAACCGCCGCCTAATTCCAACAACGGCGCGACCGCCCCGCGCACCACCACCCGTCCTTCGACCGGCTTTAGCACCCTGGCGATCACCTTGAGCAGCGTGCTCTTCCCGGCCCCGTTCCGCCCAATAATTCCAAACACTTCGCCGGGCCGCACTGCAAAACTCACATCCCGCAGCGCCCAAAAATCCTGGTACTGTATCCGCCGTTGGACCCATCGAATAGCGTACTCTTTAATCCCCGACAGCCGCTCATGCGGTACGCGATAGCAGACCGAGACATTCTCAAATAGAATGGCTGGGTTAGATCCGGTAGGCATATTCATGAGACCTTGCGGTGAAGAGTATCCCACCCCCAATCAGGGCGAGCAGCGCAAAGCCGCTGGCGATCAGCCACGTTGTCAGCCCCGGAACCGTGCCGGTATACAGCGGATCTCGAAACAGGCTGAGCATATAATACAGCGGGTTGAGTTTTACCAGCCAGATCACCCGCGCCGGGATAATTTCCAGCGGATAGATGATCGGCGTGCTGTACATCCAGATCACTAGCAAAACCTCGTAAACCGGGAGCATATCTGCGAAATATACCACAGCCGTGGACAGCAGCAGCCCAATCCCAAGCGCAAATACTGCCAGGATCAGGATCGAAAACGGCAGCACCAAAATCGCCGGGGTGATCTTCACCTGCAAAGCGAGGGCGATGATCAGCAGCGGGATCATCGCAAACAGCAAATTGATGATCCCCGTGCAGATCGCCGAAACCGCAAAGATCGACTTAGGCACATAGATTCGTCCAAGCAGGTTTCCGCTCCACATCATTTCACTCATCGCCGAGCTGGTGGACCCGGCAAAAAAGCCCCACATCACCAACCCGCTGAGCACATATACCGGATAATTTTGTACCGAGATCCGGAAAAGCTGCGAAAACACCACGGTGAGCACCAGCATGGTGAGCAGTGGGTTCAGCATCGTCCAGGCGACGCCCAGGAAGGAGCGTTTATACCGCGTTTAATCGCCCGCGACACGAACTGGCGAACCAGCTCGCGATATTCGAACAGAGCGCGGACCTCCTCGATCAGCCCGTTCTGGCGCTGATCCGAGTCATACTCGCGGGATGGCATTCCGGTTTGCACTCTCTACTGCCTGGAGGATTTGTCCGACGCGGGCATTCCAGGTGTTCTGCCGCGCGGTTTCCAGGAGCTGCTCGCGGTAGACCGGATCGGCCCCCAAGGGGATCGCTTGATCCAGCTTTTCCACGTATTCCTGCGGACTCTCAGCAATCAGAACCACGGGGTATTTCTTGCATTCAGGCAGCCCGGTCGAGACGATGGGTTTCTGGCCGGCCATGTATTCAAAAAGTTTCAAGGGTGAAGTAGCCTTGGTGATCTCGTTCACTTCAAACGGAATGGTGGCCACGTCGAAATACTTGAGATAGCCGGGTAGGCTGGCATAGGGCTTGATCCCGAGCCAGGACACGTTGGGAAATTCCCGGCGATTGTGCCCCTGGCCCAACAGGCTGGCCGAAAAGGAGCCATCATAATCGGGACCGATTAAGACAAATTGATAATCCGGGCGGGCCAGCGCAGCCTGCGCCACCAGCTCGTAATCGAACCATTTCGCTAGTGCACCATAATAACCGATAACCGGCTGTTTTCGCCCCACGATTTTGCGCAGATCGGCGGGCGGCTCGCTTACGTTCGCCAGCGCTTCCTGGAAGAAATCGAAATCAACTGCGTTGGGAACCAACACCACGTCCTCTCGCACCGAGCGGATGCGGCGGTAAAGCACATCTGCGGTCGCGGTGATCACATCGGCAGTTTGAACCATAATTGCATGGTTGTGGTGCAGCTCCTGCAGGTTGCCAGGCAGCACCTCCAGCTCATCGATCATTTCGTAGATCACTGTGGGATCCTC
This sequence comes from uncultured Chloroflexia bacterium, assembly GCA_963770655.1. Taxonomy (GTDB): domain Bacteria; phylum Chloroflexota; class Anaerolineae; order Anaerolineales; family UBA4823; genus CAZAGA01. The sequence goes on from CAVYQO010000002.1 coordinate 196,640, forward strand.
GAAATGGTTCAAATAATGCGTGTTATACGCCAGCGTGAAAACCAGCGTCGGGAGCTTGCGCTCTGGGTTTTGAACCTTTAACCCTGCCTTGAAGAGTTCCAAATCGACATTAATCAAACGATAGAAATACGGGCTGACCTGCAGAAAGTCGGTTGGCGATCCATGGACGGTCTCGCAGAAGAAGACCAGGTATTTTTGCCGCGCCAGGGCAGCGGCCAGTTGGTGAGGCCGTTGGTACAGCGGCACATCCCAGGGAATCGTCGGGACAAAAACCGCCACACCTTTTGCCTGCGGGCTCCGCGCGATGCAGCGCGCCAGGCTCTCCAGTGCCTCCGCTCTCCCCCGGGGGCTCGATAAAGCATGGGGGGATAGGGCTGGGTTGATAAACCGCCACAGGCCCAGCCCCGCCCGTCCGCAGGCGCGCAGCGCGCGGTCCCTGCGGCTTCCGTTGGGAAACAGCCTGCCGCGCGCCCGCTGCAAGCTGGCAACCAGCTTCCACCCCCGGCTGGCGTAGGTTCCGTTTAACAGGATACGCAAACGGGCATTTTCGCGTTCGACTTCGATGATTTTACTTTCGCGCTCTGCCATTGCCGCCTGCTGTGCTCGCAGTTCAGCGGCAAGCTGGAGTTTGTCATCCACCAACCCGCGCATCTGCTGGCCGCGTAGCTCCTCACGATAGAGCGGCGGCGACCAACGGATCTGCCACTTTTCTTCGAAACGCTCCAGGTTCGCGCTGAAGATTTCCAAATAACGAACAGCACCGAGCAGGTGAAATCCAGCGCCTCCCCAATGATGGATGAATACCTCTTCGGTGCACACCAGGCGGTAGCCATGGGCGTGCAGGCGCATCGCATAATCGTCATCTTCGAACATGCCCATTTCGAATTGCTCATCCAGCGGCCCAATTTCGGCGTAGACCGGGCGGCGGATCGCTGCACAGAAAAGCGCCAGCATCTCAATCTCGAAAATCACCCCCTGATGAGCAGCGGTGTAGCTTTCTGCGAAAACCGGCAGATCAGCGACATCGCCATAATCAACCCGGATGCAGGCCTGGTTGCCGATTGAATTGGTCACTGGGCCGGCCATGCCCACACTGGGATCCTGCAGCGCCCGCTCCAGGCCATCCAGCCATCCGGCTGTAACGAGGGTGTCGTTGTTCAGGAAGACCAGGATCTCGCCAGTGGCGGCAGCCGCTCCCTGGTTGTTGCCATGGGCAAACCCCAGGTTGCTCGAATTCAGGATGACCTTGACGTTGGAATGAGCCTGGGCGAAGCTGCGCAGATATTCGGACGTGCCATCGCTCGAACCGTTATCCACCAAAATCAGCTCGTAGGGGCAGGCCTGTGTGTCCTCCCGTCTTTCAGCGTCCGAATCCGGCGTGTTAGCCAGGATGCTCTCCAGGCACTGCCGGGTTAGATGTAGATTATTGAAGGTCAGCAGGATAATACTGGCCCGGGGACCTCCTTTCCCGCCGTCCGTTCTTGGACATCCGGGCGAGGGTCGGGGTGAGCGAGCAAGCCGTTCAAACCCGCCAACGCCCGCCTCGCGGTTAACAATTCATTCTCGAGCTCATCAGCCCGTCGGTGCGAACGGCGCCCACCTTCCTCCTCACCTCCATCCCCTTCAGCAAGTCCGGCCTGGAGATCTTCCACCCAATCCTCCACCTGGGCTGCCAGACGTTCGATCATCTCAACCCTGCCCTCAGCAAAATCCCCCCCTTCGCCTGCGCGTTGGTAGGCGGTCGACCATTCCCCGGCATGCTGGGAGAGCATCCAATCCCTCTCGACGCTCTCCCGCGCCGCCCGGCCAAGCGCCAGGCGCCGTCCCGGGTCATCCAGCAGCATATTCAAACACATCGTCCATTCTTCTGCTGTACCCGCTAGCAAGCCGTTGCGCCCATCCTCCACCACCGCCTGGTAGCTCGCCATCCGGCTGTAAACTCCAGGGATGCCCAGAATACTGTATTCCAGGAATTTGATAGCGCTCTTACATTGGTTGAAGGTATTGTCAGCGAGTGGGGCGATGAAAAGGTCACACTGCTGCCGCCGGAAATAAGCAGCAAATTCAGCGTAATCGAATTGCTCCAGCGGAATCCATTCGACGTTGGCCAGCCCGCGGATCCCTACCGGTGGAGGCGCTCCCCAAAACCGGCAGCGCACCCGCTCGCCGCGCTCGCCCAAAATACCTTCCAGCACCGGGGAGATTTCCTCCAGGTCGGCATGGTGGGTGTTCGAGCCCATATAGCCAATCACAACCGGGTCAGAGGCTTCTGGGCGCAGTTCAAGCACTGCACCCATCCACAGCGAATCGGGCAGATAGTTAGGCAGCACGGTCACATTTGGGTTGAACGCCCTGAGATAACCGGCAAGCTGCGGCGTGGTCGTCGTCACCAGGTCGGCCTGGATAGCCGCCTGGAGCATCGGCCACAGCGCTCGGGTGTAATAATGCGAATCGCGGTCGGGGTGTCCCGCAGACAGCTCGAAGAGCAGGTCGTCGATCTCGTAAATGACCAGCTTACCCCTTGCCCGCGCCTGCCCGGCAATCCACGCGTATTCATCCGCATACGCGGGAAATTCGCGCTGGAACAAGACCGCCTCGGCCTGCCCGAGCAGCCGGTTGAGGTGACTTGGATCAAGATGGTTTTGGCCGGCATCGCTTCCATAAAGGAGTTGAATGCCGGCCTGTTTGAGCGGCTCGACCACCCGCAAGGTGCTCACGGGGTGCCGCCAGGGGTAAGGCGCAAACGCCGCCACCGAACGGATCACATTGCTTCCATCGCCAGGCGCAGCGCTGCTTTCCAGTCTGGCAGCTGCAGACCAAATACCTGGGTGAAGCGCTGGCAATCGAGGGCTGAGTATAACGGCCGCTGGGCCGGCGTTGGAAAATCGCTGGTTAAAGCCGGAGAAAGTTCTTGAACGACCTGTTCTTCAGGATGAGGGTCGAGCTCCAGGATTGCCTGCGCCCATTCCATCCGGCTCGCATACCCGCTCCCCGCCAGGTGGTACAGCCCGCTGCGCTCCTCAATCCAGCCAAAGACCTCCCCGCCCCCTGCCTGCTGCCCGCTGTTAGCTGATGGCTGATAACTGCCCCCTGCCCGCGCCAGCACCTGGGCGCTAATCTCCGCCAGGACACGCGCCCAGGTCGGTCCGCTCACCTGGTCGGTCACCACCTTCAACGAGGGATTCTGCCTGGCCCAGCCCAGCACCTTGGTGACAAAGCTGTCGCGGCGCAAACTGTACACCCAACTCGTGCGCAGGGTCAGGCTTGCCCCACCCACCGCCGCCACCGCCTGCTCCCCGGCCAGCTTGCTGCTCCCATAAACCCCCAATGGGTTGGGGGTGTCGTTCTCTCCGTATGGGCTGCCCTTCGTCCCATCGAAAACGTAATCGGTCGAATAATGAATAAAAGCCGCCCCGATCTCCCTGGCCGCCTCCGCCATCACCCCCGGCGCCAGGCCGTTGATCGCCAAGGCCAGCTCCGCCTGGCTCTCCGCCTGGTCGACGGCGGTGTAAGCGCACGCATTCACGATGGCCTCCGGCCGTGCCGCGCGGATCAGCCCTGGCAGCGTTTCGGGCTGCCTCAGGTCGATCTCGGGATAATCCAGGGCGATCACCTCCCCCAGCGGCGCCAGGCAGCGCTGCAGCTCCCATCCCAATTGGCCGGTCTTACCGAACAGCAAAATTCGCATCAGACTCCGTTAAGGCCCGCGGGCCGCGCCCACGTACGGGTGCGCCTCTATCTTTGCTACCCAGAAAACGAAACTGGCTCGTCCAACAAGCGCAGCAAATAATCCCCATAGCCGTTGTTTTTCAAGGCCAGCGCCTGCTCCCTCAACTGCTCAGCGCTGATATACCCCTTGCGGAAAGCAATCTCCTCTGGGCAGGAGATCATCATCCCCTGGCGATCTTCAACAGCCTGGACGAAATTGGCCGCCTGGAGCAGCGATTCGTGCGTCCCCGCGTCCAGCCAGGCCACCCCCCGCCCCATAATCTCCACCCGCAGTTGCCCGCGCTCCAGGTAAATCCGGTTCAAATCGGTGATCTCCAGCTCGCCGCGCTCCGAAGGCTTCAGCCCCGCCGCCAGCTCCCCCACCTGGTGATCGTAAAAATACAACCCGGGCACCGCATAATTCGAGCGCGGGTGGGCTGGCTTCTCCTCGATGCTGAGCGCCCGCCCCTCGCTGTCAAATTCGACAACCCCATAGCGCTGTGGATCGCGCACTGGATAAGCAAAGATCAGCGCCCCTTCGCCTAAATTCGCCGCATCCCGGATCTTTTCGGGAAGCCCGGTGCCGAAGAAAATGTTATCCCCCAGGATCAAGCACACCGGCTCCCCTGCCAGGAATTCCGGCTGCACCAGGAAGGCGTCCGCCAGCCCGCGCGGCTCCGCCTGGGGGGCAAAGCTGAGCTGCAGCCCCCACTGGCTGCCATCTCCAAGCAGCGCCTGGAATGCTGGCAGGGCCTCAGGCGTGCTGATCAGCAAGATTTCACGGATACCCGCCAGCATCAACATCGCCAGCGGATAATAAATCATCGGCTTGTCATACACCGGCAGCAGCTGCTTGCTGATGCTGATCGTCAGTGGGTACAGCCGGGTGCCCCTCCCGCCGGCCAGGATAATCCCTTTCATCGCCAGTCTCCTTTCCTCAATCCTTCCAACCTCACCCCTTCAACCTTCAACCTTTAAACTTTTAAACTGTTACCGATTAACATAGTTTTTCTCCATCCACGCCCGGTACCCATCCTGACCCTGGATCGCCTGGATCCATTCCGGGTGCGAAAGGTACCACTCGGCTGTCTTGAGCAGCCCCTCCGCCAGGGAATGCTCCGGCTGCCAGCCCATCTCGCCGCGGATCTTGCTGATATCCATCGCATACCGCCGGTCGTGCCCAGGGCGATCGCTGACAAAACGGATCAAGCCCTCGTGCGGGACGAAGTCCGAGCCTGGGCGGCATTCATCCATAATCTCGCACAGGGTGTGCACCACGGTCAGGTTGGCAGGTTGGTTGCCGCCGCCGAGATTATAAGTCTCCCCGGTTCGCCCCGCTTCCAGCACCCGCCAGATCGCCGCGCAGTGATCCTCGACGAACAGCCAGTCGCGGATCTGCTGCCCATCCCCGTACACCGGCAGCGGCCGGCCGTGCAGGGCATTGGCGATCATCAGCGGGATCAATTTCTCGGGGAACTGCCGCGGCCCGTAATTGTTCGAGCAGTTGGTGATCGTCACCGGCAGCCCGTACGTGTGCCCATACGCCCGAACCAGGTGGTCGCTGGCCGCTTTGCTGGCCGCGTACGGCGAATTGGGAGCGTAAGGCGTCTCCTCCGTCCAGGCTGGCTCATCCGCCCCCAGCGTCCCGTACACCTCATCCGTCGAGACGTGCTGAAAACGGCGGTTCACCGCTCCCTCGCCTCCATTCAGCCAGACCTTCCTCGCCGCCTCCAGCAGGGTGAACGTCCCCAGGATATTGGTGCGGATGAACGGCTCGGGATTGGCGATCGAGCGATCCACGTGGCTCTCGGCCGCAAAATGCACAACCGTATCGATCTCGTACTGCGCGCAGCAGCCGCTCGACCAGCTCGCCGTCGCAGATATCGCCGTGGACAAAGGTATGCTGCTCGGGGTGGGGCAGATCGCTCAGGTTCGCCAGGCTCCCCGCATAGGTCAGCAGATCCAGGTTGACGATATGAACCTGCGGCGCCGCGCGCTGCACGAAATGGATAAAATTCGAACCGATAAAACCGGCCCCGCCGGTGACAAGAATGTTTTG
>CAVYQO010000003.1:0-313288 GCA_963770655.1 uncultured Chloroflexia bacterium
TCCAGCATGGGGGTGCCCTGCTCTCTGCCGATTTCAAAGGCGCGCAGAAAGCAATCTTCGGCCTCGGGCAGCTTCTCTGGGGAAAGCGCCAGGAGCAGCGCTCCTTTTAACCGGTACAGGTCCACCAGCATCACCTTACCATAACCCTGTTGGGGGAAGTTCAGCACCTCGTTGATAAGCGCCAACCCTTGCTCGGTTTTGCCTGCCTGCCCATACACCCCGGCCTGCAGGCTGCGTAAGAGCGGCCAAAAGACGGGCGGGCTTTTTAATTCCTGGTAGGTGTCCACACCGCGTTCGATTTCGGCCAAACCTTCCTCGACCCTACCCAGGCTTGCCAACCCGGCGCCATGAAGACAGGCGCCCACGGCATGCCAGATCTGGAACTTGTGCCGCTCGGCGAGCTCCAGCACTTCCTGAGCATACTCCAGGCTGATCTCTACCTCCCGCCGCCAATGATGGAGAAAGCCGGCATGAAACAAAGCATAAGCCAGGCTGTAGGGGTGGTTGAGCTTTTTGGCCAGGGCTACCGCCTGGTTGGCGTGGTTCAGGGCACGCTCGGGGTACCCAAGCCCCCAGAGTATCAAAGAGAGTGCGTTATAAGACGATACCCCAGGGTAATTACCCATCCGGTAGCGGCCCGAACGGCGCCGCTCGGGGTCGATCAGTGAAATACTCTTTTCCAGGTGCTCCAGGCCATGCTGGTAGTTCCCGGTGAACAGGTAGCTGGTGCCAAGCACAAAATGCCCGTCCACTTGCATGTTCAAATTGTCGTTAAGCTTGGCCAGGCTCAAGATCTGCTCCCCGATCGAGAACCCCTTTTCGAATTCTCCGCGCAACGAATAAAATGAGAATAGCCCGCGTAGAACGGGGTATAACTGGGCATTCTCCCCCGCTGCCTGGGAGAGCTCCAGGGCGCGCAGGTAGGCTTGCTCGACCTCGGGGGTGTACCCTTTGGTCGCAAGCAGCGCCCGGGCGAGGCTGGTGCGTAAAACGATTTCTTGTTGAGCGAGCTCGGGTGTTGACGGGGTGGTTGAAAGGAGTTCCAACAACTCGGTGGTCAGGTCCACCGTGGCATGATACCAACCACGCACATCGAAGAGCAGCCACAGGCTATCGACGAGTTTTCCAAGCTGCTCCAGATCCTTATTTTCCACCCAATAGCGCCAGGCTGTGCGCACGTTCTCAAGATCGGCGCCCAGCTCTTCTAACGCGGGTTCCCGTTCAGCGCCGGTCAAGCGCTCCCATTGAAGCCGAGAAAACTCAGCAAAGTATGCTGCGTGAGCCCGGCGGGCGGCGGCTTCGAATTCAGGCTGGTCTCTTAGTCGCTCTGTCGCGTATTCACGGATCGTTTCCAGCATCACCAACCGGGTCTCCCCGCTTTTCTGATCCGTAAACCGGACCAGGCTCTTATCCGCCAGGGAGGTCAACCGATCGAGGACATCGAATGCTGTGTCCTTTAATTCATTTATCCTGCTGGCGACCCCTTCGACCGCTGCGAACGCGCAGCCGCCAGAGAAGACCGAAAGCAGCTCAAACAAGCGCTGCTCAGCGACATCAAGCAGCTCAAAGCTCCACTCAATCGTGTCGCGCAGCGCCTGTTGCCGGACAGGTAGGTCGCGTGCCCCACCGCGCAGCATGGTTAACCGATCTCCCAGCCGGTCAAGCAGCGCCTGGGGTGAAAACAACCTGATCCGGGCTGCGGCGAGCTCGATGGCCAGCGGTAAACCATCGACCCTGGCGCAGATTTCAGCCACGATCACAGCGTTCTCACGGGTCACCAAAAAGTCGGGCTTCACAGCCTGGACGCGCTCTATAAACAGCCGCACTGCCTCATAGCGGGTAAGCTGTTCGACCGAGAGCTTTCCGGCGCTGCCATTCGGGAGGGCGAGTGGGGAGAGCGGAAAGATATTTTCGCCGCGCACGTGCAGCGCTTCGCGGCTCGTCACCAGGAGCTTCAAATCGGGGCATTCACGCAGCAGCTCCACTACCAGTCCTGCCGCCTGGGTTACCTGCTCAAAGTTATCCAGAAGCAGCAAGATGTGCCTGGTGCGCAGCTGAACTCTTAACTTCTTCCAAGAGTGATCGATCGCTTGCCACTCTGAGACCGAGTGTTTGGGCGATGGTAGCAGGAACCGTCTCGGGGTCACGGATCGGCGCCAGGTCAACAAAGAAAACCCCATCCTCAAAGTGATCGATGAGTTCGGCTGCTGCCTGGAGTGATGTGCGGGTCTTTCCCATTCCACCCGGTCCGGTGAGGGTGAGCAGCCGCACTCCCTCAGTGCTCAGGCGCTTAACAATCTCTATTAATTCCGTTTCCCGCCCGATTAGGGCAGTCGGCTGCGCTGGGAGGTTGTTGGGCCGGCGGTCAAGCGTTGCCAGGGCAGGGAATGAAGATGGTAGATCAGGACATGTCAGCTGAAAGATGTGCTCAGGGCGTTCCAGATCTTTCAGACGATGCTCCCCCAGATCACGCAGCTCAACGCCATCCGGCAGCCTGTCTATGACCAGGCCGGCGGCCGCTGCGGAAAGAAGCACCTGCCCACCATGGGCAGAAGACATCAGCCGGGCGGCGCGGTTTACGGCCGGGCCGAAATAATCTCCTCCGCGCGGCTGAGCTTCTCCGGCATGCAATCCAATGCGCACACGCAGAGGTCCTGTCTCTCCCCATGCCTCACTGACCAGGCGACGCTGGGCTTTCAGGCAGGCGCTTACCCCGTCAAGGACGGAGGCAAAGACGGCCATCAGACCATCGCCGGTTGTTTTGATCACCTTTCCGTTCGAATTTTGCACGGCCGCATGCAGAATGGCATCGTGTCTTTCTAAAGCCGCTTTCATGGTTTGGGGATGCTGCTCCCAAAGCCGCGTGCTGCCTTCAATATCTGTAAATAAAAACGTAAGTGTTTGTGAGGGTCCTTCAGAGGAGATTGCCACCATTCTGCACCTTTAAAAAGCGGTGTTAATCCGGAACCAGGAAAACAATTTCACCAATTATAGTCCAAAATGAAATCTCAGATCAGGTGATGGAGGATCTCGGACGGTAAGACCAGTTCGCCCCTTTTTTGGTCACTGTTAGGGAAGCCAATCCAGTATTATGAATGGATCAGATCGGCGAAGATGGTTAAAGGCAGGCCCTTTGCTGGGGCAAGTTCGAGAGAGAGCGCCTCTTGCTGGCACTTCGACACACATACCCCGCAGCCCATGCAGGCTTCCTGATCGACCCTGGCGGAATAATCTTCCAGGCTGAGAGCGCCAAACTGGCAGTAATCGCGGCATTCACCGCAGGCGATGCAGAGATCCTGGTCGACCTGGCATATATACCCCGATGAGGCCAGCATGGGTGTGCCATGCTGGTGGGCGTGCAGCGCGCCGCAGCAGCACTCGCAGCAGTTGCAGATGGCGTAAAAGCGCCCGAGTACAGCGTCTTTAAAGAAGGCGTGATGAACATGACCGCGCTCGTCCTCGGCGCGCAGAATTTCTACGGCTTCATCCGGGGTGATGCGCCGTGAGCGCTGCGGGTGGTGCTCCTCCACAAAGCTGGCAAACGGGTCGCCGACGATCAGGCAGACATCTAAAGGCAGGCACGGGTGTTCGCGACTGGCCCGGCACGGACATTCCAGGGCCAGGATGTGCTCTGGGTTTTGCAAGACGATCTCACGGGCGCGCACGTAGGGGATGACTTTCTCCAGATTGGTGATTTTTACATCTTCATGGATGGTCACCAACTGCACTGCCGAACCGAGCGGGACGACTTTGCCATGATAGCCATCGGCATAGGTGCCTGAAGGTTGAATGCCAGTCTCTGGCTGCGCTGGTGGAGGTGCGCCTCCATCCCGTTGGGGCAGCAGCCGCGCGAGGGTATTGATCACCGGCCTCAGGGTCTTGGCCAGGCGGTGTTCGCCGGTGCCGATGCCGATATAGAGGTATGTCCAACGGGCATAGATATACCCATGCAGAAAGTCAACCAGGCTGTAGCCGGGGGTCTGGCGTCCTTGGCGATAGAATTCCAGGGTGGAGGGTTTTACCAGGAAATACCGTCTTGGCTTTTTCATTGTTGACCTCAAAAGAATAAAATGGATTATTCTCTATTCTGACTAATTTCTAGGTAAATGTCACGTGTCATTCATCACCTTTGATGGGTAGGGTTGTCATCTGGCCGAACCGAGCAGCCCAGCACAATCAATCTGGACGGCTCGGTCCGGCGAATCAGTTTACGCCAAATAACCTGGACTGCACAAGCTGCTGGTCAGCCGCTTGCAGCGCCCGGATCCCATTGGTTTCGAGCACGCCGCGGATCATGAGCCTCCAGCTCCCTGGAGTACTGGTAAATTTCAAACAGGTTCTCGGCCAAATCGTCAGCGGCGATACGATTAATCGAAACCCTGTCGCACTCGGTGCACTGGTGAATGATCATCAGTTCACCGCTAAGCTGATTATATTTTTTTGGCGCGTGCTTGATCGTCAGACCGAGGGGGCGCATGCCAGCTTTGCAGGCCGACAGGCGATCCCCCGCTCGGTTCAGATCCAGGTGTCGCGACCACAGGCAGTAAGGACAATGGTTGCGATTGTACACACCCGAAAGCCCTGGGAAAGCCGACACAACCTGGCGGCAGTATAGGCAGCGGAAATCGCTGTTACTGGATAGATTTCTCATGGTTCTGCCCCCATCATCAGCAAGCTCTTATACCGGCGCGGGCTGATTTTTCCGGTCATTACGGCTTTGCGGACCTCGCAGCCTGGCTCACTGTCATGTTGGCAATCCAGCCCAAATTTGCACAGCCCGACGTAGGGGCGCATCTCCGGGTAGTAGATGGCCAGGTTGTCTTCTTCTATTTCCCACAAGCCAAATTCGCGCACACCCGGCGTATCGACCACGGCGCCGCCGGAGATGAGCGGAAACATTTCCAGATTGGTGGTGGTGTGGCGACCTTTACCAGTCGCCTGGCTGACCTCCTTGACGCGTTGGCCCAGACCAGGCTGCAAGGCATTCAATAGAGAAGTCTTCCCCACGCCGGATTTTCCAACAAAAACCGAGATGCGTCCGGAAAGAGCAGTCTGCAACTCGGCCAGGCCTTCACCGTTGGCGGCGCTGACCAGGACAACCGGATAGCCGATCTGGCGGTAGTCAGCGATCACTTCGGCCAATTCGCCTGCCAGTTGGTCGTCCTGCCTTTGGGCCAGGTCCAGCTTGTTGATACAGATCAACACTTTCAGACCGAGCGATTCAGCCGAGACCAGATAACGATCGAGCATATTCCACTTGGGGGTCGGGTTTGCCACAGCAAATACGGGGACCACCTGGTCGAGATTGGCTACGATCACCTGTTCAAAGGGATGAGCGCCGGGCATGGGTACCGGACTGCGCCGGGTCAGCTTGCTGCGCCGGGGGAGGATTTCGACAATCAAGCCTCGGCCAGCTTGGGCATCGATAAAGTGCACCGAATCGCCCACTGCGACCGGGTCGGTATGCTCAATCAGCTTGACTTCGCGCACAACATGGCGAAGTGAATTTGGATCGGCCGTTGGATAGATAAGCTGTTTGCGCAGGCGGCGAGAGAGGGCGCAAGGGATTAACTTTCCGTCTACGAATACTTCATAACTGCCAATTGTTTTTTTATACACAACTCCCAGGCGGACTTGCCTTTCGAGAGAAAAAGTGTCTTCCTCGAATGAGTTGATTGTTGGGTCAGAGTCGATATGCATTGCTAAAAATCCTTTTTTGCAGGTTAAAACAAAAAGCCACAGGGAATGGGAGCCCCGCGGCTTTAAGCGTTAATATGCAAAAAAGATCTTAGCTCGTGCTGCTGAGGCGCGCCCATAGTTCCAGGTCGGTATTGAGTATTCGGATGACTTGAGCCATAAAACGCGCCTCCTTTCCAGTTGAGAGATTAGAACTTGGTGAGTTTATCACGATTTTTAAAAATCTGTCAAGGTGTTTGTTAGCAATTTATTGCAGATACAGCAAAATCAAATCCAGGTTGGCCCAGAAATCGTAGAGTCCAATTGCGATTAGCAAGATCCCGCCGGCAATGTTGATTTTCCGCCCATGGATTGCGAACAGCCGCGTAATTTGTCGTTGGAGCGTGCCAGAAAGCAAAGAGAGCGCGAGCAAGGGGATGCCAAAGCCAATTCCGAACCAGAAAAAGACCGAGAGTTTGCCGATGGCTTCACCTGTGGTGAGTGAGAAGGCGAAAATTCCCACCACCAGCGGTCCAGAACAAGGTAGAGCGAGCGGACCATAAAGCAGACCATAAACAAAAGCATTTGCAAAAGGGTGGGACAGACCTGGTGCTCGAATTTGCGGTAATTTTTTGAAAGGGTTGATATCCAGCAGGAGCAGAATACCCAAGGCGACAATGAACATATCTGCAATAGGGATGATCACCGCAAGGGTGTTGCCAATCGAAACCGAGAGCAAGGCGATCATGCTCCCCAGCGCAAGCATCATCGTCAGCACACCGAACAGGACGAACACACCCAAGAAGTAGCGCGTTTTGCTGTTTGCAGCCTGGCTGCTGCTCAAGTAAGCCAGAAACCCGGGGTATAACGGCAGGATACATGGGCTGGTTGTGCTAAGCAATCCGAGCGAAATGGAGGTGAGGATGGTTTCCATAGATGTAATTCCCCTCACCCAAATTCCTGGTCAGGGAGCTGGGGTGAGATTGGGAGCTGTTACATTCCGTTCAGATATGGTTCAATCGCCTTGATCAGCTCATCTGTGCTCTTAATTCCGAATGGCAGTGGGTGGACTTCGCCTTTGCGATCGATCACTAGAATAGGAGCGGAAGGCGGATTGAGAAACTGAATACCATAGAGGTTTCCAATTTCGCGAGATACCTCTGCCGAAGGTACGGCATAGATCCAATCAAAACCATTGCTGGCGGCATAATTTTTAAGTGCGTCCCCGTTTTCGTTGGGGTCAATATCTAAGGCGATGGTAACCAGATCTGCAGGCATGCCCAGCTTTTCATGCAGGGCTTTGACTTCGATCTGTTGTTTCTTACAGGTGGGGCACCACTGCGCCATCGTTTCGACGAGCAATACTTTGCCAGTGAAGTCGTTGATGGTGAAGGTTTCACCGGTGTTGACATTTATAAGTGCGGCGTCAAACCACGCCGGAGATTTCATCATGGCTTGATCGCCGGTCGGTTTTTCCATCGCTTCAAGAGTTGACGTTTCGTGCGCCATCATTCCGGGTGTGGATGTTTTTTCCATCATGGCGTCAGTCGGCTTTTCATCCATTGCCTCGGTGGGTTTAGCCATCATCGCCTCAGGTGTTTCCTCCATCATGGCTGCGGTGGGCTTGTCCATCATGGTTTCGTCTGTCTTGGTAGGTGTGCAGGCGCTTAGTACCAGTGAAAACGCCATTACTGAAAAGAGTAAAATCTTGTTGAATTTCATTGTTCCTCCGATAGGGTTGATTTAGATCGATTTGCTAATCTTATCCAGCGCTGCTTACGCGGACAATACATAATTCTTACACGATGCTGAACGTCCCCAAGATTTCGTAAGAATTGGGTAATCTTTTCAACCTTGCACTGTATGCGGGATGGGGGATAATACAAGAGTTCGCCGCTCCAGGCGGGCTTCCACTTGCCAGGAATGGGACCGGGTAAATTGAGTCAAAGGTATTGTGATGAATACGCCAGAAATTCTAATCGTCGAAGACGAGCCGAGCATCGCCGAGGTGGTGGAGCTCTATTTGCGCCGCGCCGGTTACCAGGTGCGTGCGGTCAACGATGGTAATGCCGCACTGAGAATGCTCGAAGAGCGCCTGCCAGATCTTGTCGTCTTGGATGTGATGCTGCCCGGCATGGATGGATTTTCAATTTTGCGCTGGCTGCGTGACCGCAGCGATACGCCGGTTATTTTTATCACCGCACGCCGCGAAGAAGTTGAACGAATCGCCGGGTTGGAACTGGGCGCGGACGATTACGTGGTTAAACCCTTCAGCCCACAGGAACTGGTCAGCCGGGTACGAGCGGTGCTGCGCCGTATCCACCGCGAGGAAGACAAAGCAAATAAACCGCTGACTTACGGTGATTTGAGAATTGACCCACAGACCCGGCTGATCACGCTTTCCGGGCAGGAAATCGCCCTGACAAGCCGCGAATTTGACCTTTTATGGCTGTTGGCACAGCACCCTCGACAGGTGTTTACCCGTGGGCAACTGCTCGAGCGCGTCTGGGGTGTTACCGAGTATATCGATCCTGGTACGGTCACCGTTCACTTGCGCCGCCTGCGTGAGAAAATCGAAAAAGATGCTTCCCACCCCACCCGGCTGGTCACCATTTGGGGTGTGGGTTACAAATTTGAGCCATGAAACCATCCCGTTTACCGCTTTCGCTGCGTTTTGCCATCGGTCTTTTAGCAGTGCTGGCGCTCTCGCTGGCAATTTTCTATCTCGTCATGCACCCGCCGATGGGCGACCTGAACCTGATGGCGCTTTTCCTGGGAGTTACCGCGGCCCTCTCCGGCCTGGCAGGGTTTATTGCCTATCGCCTGGGCTGGTTGGAACACTCCCCTTCCCTGCGTTTATCGCTAATCGCCGGCTACGCCCTGGCCAGCCTGTTAACCTTTTTCAATGTTTGGATCACTGCCCGCCTGATGTTCACTAGCGATCACGATCTGCAGCTTGCCACTGTCTTGCTCGTTTTTTCAGCGGGGATAGCCATGCTGCTTGGTTATTTTCTGTCAGGCGGTATTACACGCCGCATTGAGACCCTCAAGAATGCTGCCTACCGCCTCGCCGCTGGCGACCTATCTACACGCGCTCCGGTCGAGGGCCGTGACGAGGTCACTGCGCTGGCTGCAAGTTTCAACCAGATGGCGGAACAGCTACAGGCTGCTGACGCCCGTCAGCGCGAGCTCGAGGATCTGCGCCGCGAATTGGTCGCCTGGGCAACCCATGACCTGCAAACCCCGCTCGCTGCAATCCGCGTGCAGATTGAAGCGCTTGCCGATGGTGTGGTGGAAGATCCGGAAACCACTCAGCGCTATTTGCGAACGACTCAAAGGCAGGTAAATGACCTTTCATTGCTGATCGACGACCTGTTCCAGGTTGCCCAGCTCGACGCGGGTGGATTGGTCATCCAGCGCGCTGTCTGTTCACTGTCCGATCTGGTTTCGGATACGCTGGAAAGTTTTTCGGCGATGGCCAGTGAACGAGGGATAAGGTTAAGCGGCTCAATCGCTCCTGGCGTTGATCCGGTTTTCCTTGATTCGCCGCGCATCGGGCGGTTGCTCAACAATCTGATTAGCAATGCCCTCCGTTATACCCCCTCCGGCGGCGCGGTCACGGTTGCCGCGTGGCGTGAAGACGCGCAAATCCAGCTTACGGTTGTAGATAGCGGTGAAGGAATCAGTCCAGATGACCTCCCCCATGTTTTTGAACGCTTCTATCGCGGTGAGAAATCGCGCAATCGTGGCACGGGTGGATCCGGGTTGGGGCTTGCCATCGCCCAAGGCATTGCCCGGGCGCACGGCGGCGACATTTCTGCGATGAGCAATCCCGATGCGGGAATGACCTTCTTTATCGAACTGTCAGCATAAATTCCTCATCTATAAACCGGTTTTCGATATTTTGGGTACGTCACTGGGAGGTTATAACCATCTCATCATCTTTACGTAATCTTTTTGTAATATCTGTCGCATAGAATGGGTGTAACGTAAACCGAGGAATCTATGAAACGCTGGCTTATATTCTTTTTTACCTTACTCCTGGCTGCCTGCTCATCAGCGCCTGCTCCTGTCACCCAACCCAGCAGCTCCAGGTATCCAGACCTGGGCGCCGCTCCTGAGCTGGCCGGCGATACCTGGCTCAATACGATTGCCCCGTTGAATCTGGCCGATTTGCGCGGCAAGGTGGTATTGGTGGACATGTGGACATATGGCTGAATTAACTGCCGCAACGTGATTCCTTCGTTGAGGGAATGGCATCAGAAATACGGCGATGATGGTTTGGTGGTCATCGGCAACCACTTTCCCGAGTTTGGCTATGAAAGCAAACTGGAAAACCTGAAGCAGGCGGTCAGCGACCTGGATATTCCCTACGCAGTGGTGCAGGATAACGATGGCGCAAATTGGAAGTCTTACAATAATCGCTACTGGCCCACGATGTACTTGATCGATAAAAATGGACGCATCCGTTATGTTCATATCGGCGAAGGCGCCTATGCTGAGACTGAACAAGCAATCCAAGCCTTACTGGGTGAGACGGCCCAGTAAGAAACAAATCAGGAGCCCGGAATGAACAAATCCAATTACCCTTATATCCCATCATCCGAAATAACCCCTAAGCAAACTTACCTGTCGCGGCGCGATTTTATCCAATCCGCCGGGGTCATTGCGGGAAGTATGGTGTTGGCAGCCTGCGTTGCGCCATCCCAAGGGAGCAGCCCAACTCTGCAAGCACAACCCTCGCCCATGTCGAAGAATGCAACTGACGAGTTGGGAGATCCAGTCAACTCCTTCGAGGAAA
The DNA here is from genome assembly GCA_963770655.1 of uncultured Chloroflexia bacterium. GTDB lineage: Bacteria > Chloroflexota > Anaerolineae > Anaerolineales > UBA4823 > CAZAGA01. The sequence goes on from CAVYQO010000003.1 coordinate 10,478, forward strand.
TCACGAACTATAACAACTATTACGAATTCACAACTGACAAAGAAGGGGTCGCCTCCCTGGCAGAAGATTTTAAGACTTCGCCCTGGGATGTGGCTGTTTATGGTCTGGTGAATAGCCCCAAAACTTACAGTGTGGATGACTTGATCAAGAAATTCCAGCCTGAAGAGCGTATCTACCGGCTGCGCTGTGTCGAAGCCTGGAGCATGGTCATCCCATGGGTAGGTTTCCCGCTCTCGAAAATCCTTAATGACGTGGAGCCGACTTCCGCGGCCAGGTATGTTCGATTCGAGACGGTTTTAAGGCCTGATGAAATGCCGGGGCAAAAATCCCGGTTCTATCCCTGGCCTTACCAGGAAGGCTTGCGCATGGACGAAGCGATGCACGATTTGGCTTTGCTTGCAACAGGGCTGTATGGTGGAGAACTGCCCGCCCAGAATGGAGGCGGCATCCGCCTGGTAACGCCGTGGAAATACGGGTTCAAGTCGATCAAGGCGGTCGTCAAGATTGAGCTGGTTGCCGACGAGCCCGCGACAATGTGGAACACCATCGCCCCCGACGAATATGGCTTTTACGCAAATGTCAATCCAGAAGTGGATCACCCACGCTGGAGCCAGTCAAGCGAGCGGCGCATTGGCGAGCTGGGCCGCCGCGAAACACTTCCCTTCAATGGCTACGCCGACCAGGTTGCGGGTTTGTATGCTGGGATGGATTTGAAGCAGAATTATTGATGACAAAACGGCGTTTCACCCCCCTGCAAATCATCGTTCATATACTTGGCTGGCTGCCGTTGGCGGTACTGGTTTATGATTACCTGACCAGTCAATTGACTGCCAACCCCATCCAGGCTATTGAACAGCGCACTGGACTCCTGGCGTTAACCTTTCTGCTGCTTTCGCTGGCATGTACTCCGGCTGCTTCTGTTTTCGGTTGGAGGGAGCTTACTCAGCGTCGTAAAGCGCTGGGTCTATACGGCTTTTTGTACGCCGCGCTGCATGTATTTACGTTTTTTGTGATCGATTATGGACTTGATCTCGTCGGGGTTTGGAGGGATGTCTGGAATAAATCCTACATCATTATCGGCGCAATTGCCTTTTTGCTGCTTGTGCTGCTGGCGGTTACTTCATTCAATTATTGGATGAAGCGCCTGGGGAAAAACTGGAAGCGGCTGCACAAAGTTGTTTACATCATATCACCGCTGGTAGTGATTCACTTTTTACTGGTGGTTAAGGGCAGTATTACCCAACTGCAGGGCAACATTGTTCAGCCTTTGCTCTATGGCAGCATCGCAGTGATATTACTTCTCCTGCGCATCCCCAAGGTCAAGCTAGCCCTGATCGGTTTGCGCAAACAGATTGGTGCGATTCAAAAAACAAAGCTTACGGCGATCAAACTTCAGAAGCAAAAATAAAATGGTCGAATGGATGATTCTGTGGATTATTTTTTGATCAGGCTCCAAACCCAGATCACCGTGAAAATCGCCAGGACACCAAACACAATCCAGACGACAGGCGGGAAAATATAGCTGGGCAGGAAATGGCGCAGGAAACCGACAGCACCCAGCCCGCAGAAAATCGCCTGCATTTGAACCAAGACCAGCACCTGCTCGCGGCGCTCGGCTCGAAATGCATAGAGCGAAGTCCAGGCCATTGCTAACAAAGCTGCGCCAAGCAGCCGAAAGAGCAACGGTTCCACTGGCGCCCAATCCAGCAGCCCCATAGACCTCCCCGGGGCAATAAACAGCGCCGCGCCGGCGATAATCGCCAACACGGCTTGCACCAGAAAAGCATACCTTAGCAGCTTCGACATAACACCCTCCCGATTACAATGTAGAAATTCTGGCGTTTGTTTGATTGAACGTATTGAAAGGGATCGCGAATAACCCTGGTTTACCCAGGTCTTCCGATTAAATTTTACACCGATACCACTCTCCGGTCAAATCGACAGCGGGTCACACTTTCTTTCCCCAACCATTCCGCAGGGCGCGCAGGGCGTTTCCACCCAAGATTTTCCGAATGGCTTCTTCGCCATAGTTTTCGGCGATCAGCCGCTGGGTGAGATACGGCAGCTCGGAGGCGTCTTTAAATCATCCGGGGGGTCGGTGAAGCCATCGAAATCGCTGCCGATGCCGACGTGATCAATGCCCGCCTGGTTGACGAAGTGTTCGATCGTACGGGCGATGAAATTCAGGCCGCGGTTGGTTTCATGCGGCATCAGCCAGTAATTCATGAAGATCACCCCGGCGACGCCGCCGCTATCGGCAATTTTCTTTAACTCCCAATCTTTCAGGTTATACGGGCTGGGGTTGATTTCATACGCGCCGACATGCGTAGCCAGGATTGGGCGGCGATTTGCCACGATTTCATAAATTCGGGCGCGCGCCGTTGGGGTGCAGTGCGAGACATCGATCAGCATTCCCATCTCGACCATCATTTCTACAACCTGCTCGCCGAAGGCGGTCAAACCCAGGGTTATATCGCGCTCGCCCTGGAAACAGCCGAACTTCTGGATCTTTTCAGGCCATGGAAAGACCGGGTTGACGATCTCGTTGGCGAAGAAGTGGGCCAGCACCAGGTAAGCCACGCCGCGTTCGTAGAACGCTCGCAGGTTTTCGAGCTTGCCATCGATGCAGTGCCCGCCTTCGATGGCGTGAATATACGCGACCGGCCGGTCAGGGCCTCCGGATAGGATGCCATCCAGCTCGGCGAGCGAGTGGGCAAATTTTGCCAGGGGCTTGTTTGTGGTTGGGTCGACGGCTTGCGCCAGGGCTGCTTCCATTTCGTCCAACATTTCGCTGGTGACATCGAAATATGGCCGGCCGTAAATCTTTTTCCAGACGGACTTCATAAAAAATCTCAGGATGCGCAGATAACGGCACTCATCGAAGATCCCCCGTTCGGGTGCATATACGACCGACAGCATAATATCCACCCCACCCTGGCGCAGCGCAGGGATATTGGTGCGCACGCTGAATGGATCGAAGGCGCTGCGCGATGGATAAAATCGGGAGGTGATACTGCGGTTGAATAGGGAGACGTTAAAGGATGGGTGGGCGTGCAGATCCAGAAGCGTGGCATTGTGGTGAAGTTCATGCCAATCTAGCATAACAGCCTCCGTTGGCTTACAAAATTGCAAAAAAGTCGCTTAAAGGGGCAGCTTCCAGCTCATTGCGCTGGATTTCACCAGCACGCCGGCCCCATTTCACCAGGCGTAACTCGCCGTCCTCGAGTTCGATGCCGGTGATATCGCCATCTTTAAAACGACAGCAGCCGGTGTTGAAGTAGCACGGACGGGTTTTGAGCGTGTCATTGCAAGGTGGAAATTTCTCCTCGCGCTGCTCGATTTCCTGCTGAAGTTGAGCCAGGCGGTCTGCATAATCTACTGGACGCTCCTCGGGTTTTAACTGCAGCAGGCTGGTGTATTCCCAAAGCAGCTTGTCCAGGTGGGTACGCGAGCTCCACACTGGACGATGCGTGTGACCGGCGATCAGCAGCAGGTGAGGCTGTCCGCTGGCCCAGCGATACATCATCGTGTCGTGCGTTCCGCGCAGACATTCGTCTTTCGATGGACTGGTTTGCCCAAGTTTGGTCAGGTTTTGAAACTGGCGGTAGAAGGGCAAGGCCAGGGGAGGGAGAAAGCCGAAAACATCCGAATCCAGGGTGCCCTGGTGGCCGTGAGCAAGGAAGATTTCGCCTTGATGAAGCGGATCAGGGTGATATTGAAGGACCAGGCTCCGGTAGATGCGAATGCCGGGGAAGAACGGGTCCAGGTAGCGGCGCACATTGCCAAAAACACCCCAGGCGGCGTCGTGGTTGCCAATCACCCGCATGTAGCGATCTGGATAGAAGCGCTGTTCTTGAGCAAAGACATCCGGGTAGGTCTCCAGCACTTCGGGTAGGGGATTTTCCAATAATTCCTCAGCATCTCCCAGTAGGATCAGGGTGAAGCCGCGCTGGTGATAATCCTGCAAGGCATGCAGGTAGGTTTCTTTGCAATGGCGGAAATCGTCGGCGGGATCGCCGGCGCCTTTGTGGTGATCTGAAAAGATAACGTAGCGATGCCTGGGAGCAAGGGGAATGTTCGCTTGCCGCCGTGCCCTGGCCAAAGCCCGGTCTAGGGCCAGGCTAATCCGCTTTTGATCGGGGAGATGCTGAGGGTCCTGGCGCGCCCGGTAATTGCGCAGCAGGATCAAGCCAGCTCCAAACGCCAGCCCAGCGGCAAAGCTGGCCAGTCCGGCGTGTTTGCCCTTTGTTTTCATTTTTCCTCCACGACAGCCTAATTAATCAAGGGGGAAAGATAGCGATGCAAACGAGAAATGACCCCATTGGGTTGAAGATTTAGATGATCTAAATTGTACGATAATTGTTGATTTTAATCAATCTGCTGCACTGGAAACCCCGCCAGGCAGCCCAGCGTTTACAGGTTATTTTGCTAGGAAATTTTTATTATCGATCCCCAGGTAGGTCAAAATCACCTGCAGCGGCCAGTGGCGGTGTTCGTCAAAGGCTTTGCGCACCTCGGCCAGGGCCCGAGTTTTCTCCTCGCGATGCTTGGTTAACTTACCGGCTGGTTTAATGGTTGCCAGATATTCTGATGCGCCGGCATTTGTCCCATTGCCGTTCTCCAGCGCTTCCTTTAGATAATCTTCAACGTATTGCCGGTACAAGCCGAGATCCATTGTTGAACTCCTTTACGTCGCCCAAGTAGGCGCTCACTCGGTTAAGTATACTCTCTGCCAGGCGGACTTGCAACGTATCGATGGTAGAATAGAAACCACAAAGTGGTGAGATGATGCCCATCGATGACCGTCCGACTGTATACTCCACCGAATCAGATTTCCAGATTTGTCCCCGCTGTAAGCGCTATCCGTGCCGCTGTCCGAAGCCGGTCAGCCTGCCGCCAGCCCAGCAGACCGCAGCCATCCAGCGCGAGACCAAAGGCCGCGGCGGCAAGACTGTGACCGTGATTCGCAATCTGCTGTTATCACCTGATGATCTGAAAGCATTGGCTGCACAGCTCAAGCAGACTTGCGGTACCGGCGGCACTGTAAAGGATGGAATGATCGAAATACAGGGCGACCATCGTGAAAAAATTGCCGCCAAGCTTCGCTCCCTCGGGTATAAAACAAAATTCACCGGTGGGTAACCTGGCTGGTCGCCTGAAGCATCCATGACTCTTCTCAACCGGATCCAACGAACTTACCACAGCTACCCGCGCCAGTTCTGGCTGCTTTTCTTTGGGATGCTGATCAGCACTTTTGGGGCCAGCATGGTCTGGCCTTTCTTGATGATCTATGTCAGCGAGAAACTGGAGCTGCCCCTGGCAGCCACAGCCAGCTTGATGACTTTAAATGCGGCGATGGGGCTGGTATTTTCCTTTTTGGCCGGCCCGCTCACCGATCGGATTGGGCGCAAGTGGGTGATGGTGGTCAGCCTGGGCATGAACTCCCTGGCCTACTTGCTGATGAGCCAGGCGGAAAGCCTGGGAGCGTTCGCCGTATTGATGGCAATCAGCGGGGCTTTCAACCCACTTTACCGAATCGGTGCAGATGCGATGATGGCTGACCTGGTGCCGGCCGAAAAACGTATGGATGCCTTCTCCTTACTGCGCACCAGCCACAACTTGGGGATTGCCTTAGGCCCGTTGATCGGTGGGGTGCTTGCTTCGGTATCCTATACATTTGCCTTCGTAAGTGGGGCGGTGGGCATGGCAATTTACGGACTCCTGGTAGGTTTCTTTGCCAGGGAAACCCTGCCTGCGCCAGCAGCGGAGAGCAAACCCCAAAAAGATAAACTCGGCGGTTATGGGCGGATTCTCAAAGACCGGCCATTCGTAACATTTGCTGTGATTTTTACCCTGACTCAGATGTGCGCGGTCTTGATTTGGGTGCTCCTCGGTGTGTATGCCAAGCAAAACTTCCAGGTGCCAGAAAGCCTGTACGGTCTGATCCCGGCGACCAATGCGATCATGGTGGTGCTTTTTCAGATCCCGGTTACCCAGGTTACCAAACGCTATCAGCCTCTGGCAGTCCTGGCAGTTGGGTCTTTGTTCTATGCATTAGCGGTTGGCAGCGTGGCGCTGGGTCAGGGCTTCTTGGGCTTTTGGATAAGCATGGTGATCATGACCACTGGGGAGTTAATCCTTTCGCCGACTTCGATGGCTTACGTGGCTAACCTGGCCCCGCTCGACATGCGCGGCAGGTATATGAGCGTGTATGGGATGACCTGGGGGGTTGCCGCAGGGATTGGCCCACTGGTGGGTGGTTTCTTGAATGATAATTTTGGCCCGGTATATATATGGTATGGCGGCTTTATCGTAGGCATGATCAGCACATTTGGATTTTCATTGCTGGCCAGGCGGGCGGCCTCCCGATCCGTCGTGACGGCCTGAAGATAGAGGTAAGCAAGGTTAAGTTAGAAAGGGTATTCAATCATGGATGAAAGCGTATTTGCCCCAGGATCAAAGAAATGGGTAACGCCATTTTTTATCATCTGGATTGGCCAGGCCTTTTCTCTGGTCGGCAGCCAGGTGGTCCAGTTTGCAATTATTTGGTGGATTACCAAGACAACCGGTTCAGCGACGCTGCTGGCGGCAGCCGCGTTGGTGGGATTGCTTCCGCAGGTGATCCTTGGACCCTTTGTCGGGACTCTGGTCGACCGCTGGAACCGGCGCCTGATCATGATTGTCGCCGACGGCGTGAGCGCCCTCGCAATTGTAGTAATGACTTATTTGTTCTGGTCAAACCGGATTGAGGTCTGGCAGGTGTTCATCATTATGTTCGTGCGATCCCTGGCGAATGGTTTTCATTGGCCAGCGATGCAGGCCTCCGTCACTCTGATGGTTCCTAAGGTCTTTTTCACCCGTGTGCAGGGCATGAACCAGGCGATGGCCGGTTTCATGACGATCCTGGGGGCGCCGATGGGCGCTTTGTTAGTAGCAACATTGGACACCTACCAGATCTTGATGATCGATATTTTCACGGCAATCATTGCTATTGTGCCGCTGCTCTTCATCCGCATCCCGCAGCCAAAACGGGAGCTGGCTGTCGCAGGCGAGGCCAGGCCCACGGTCTGGCAGGACTTCAAGGAAGGTTGGCGCTATGTCTTCGGTTGGTCTGGGCTGGTGATGATCTTGGTGATGTCCACCCTGATCAACCTTTTGGTGACGCCGGCATCATCGCTGATGCCAATCATGGTGACAAAAGAACTTGGCCGCGGCGCTCTCCAGCTAGCCTGGATGCAGTCGGCCTGGGGAATTGGAACAATTTTCGGCGGTATTATTTTGGCTGCCTGGGGCGGTTTTCGCCGGCGGATTGTCACCTCCCTGACAGGTTTAATTCTATTGGGGATTGGCATGGTCGCCCTGGGGTTAACGCCGCAGGCTATATTTTTTATGACCATCGGCACTGCCTTTTTCCTTGGCCTGGTGAACCCGATTGTCAACGGACCTTTGATGGCCGTTGTACAGGGAACTGTCGACCCAGGGATGCAAGGGCGGGTGTTCACCCTGATCAACAGTTTTGCTGGGGCGATGACGCCGATTGGTTTAATCATTGCCGGACCCGTAGCGGATATCTTTGGCGTGCGCATATGGTATATCGTGGGCGGGATTGTCACCGCCTTGTTAGGGGTCGTCTCTTTCACAATCCCGGCGATCATGCATATTGAAGATGGTCATGCCCCGCGACTGGCTAACCAGGAAGTCGTGGCCCTGGAACCAGAAAACTAGCCAGTTTTACCTGCCTTCACCTCTAAAACTCCCCGGAAGGGGAGTTTTTTTGATCCATGTAACCTTTCCCACCGGTTTGCATCTATTGATTGTTATCATCTTCCTTGGAGGTTTTTCATGCCGATCTTTGAATTTGAGTGCCAGACTTGTGGGACGCCGTTTGAGGAGCTGTTGCGCAGCAGCAGCGCGATTTCGGGGGTAGTTTGCCCGGATTGCGGCAGCCCGCAGGTGCGCAAAAAGATGTCCACGATTGCGGCCAGGACGTCTGGCAGTAGCTCCTTTTCTTTCTCATCAAGCAGTTCGGCTTCGAGCTGCAGCAGTGGCAGTACCTGAGGACTTTAACCACCAGCCGTGCGCTGCTAAAGAAAAATATTTCGTTTTCCAAATTTTTGGTATGCACGGGAAACTAATCCGTGATTTTGACCCCGGCGTTCTCAGCCGGTTATCCTCATTTAACGGTAAGCCACAGAACTCACCAGGCTGCCCATGATATAATTTTGCGCTATGGAAGACAATACCTCTACTCCCCCAGAACAAAGCAAAGATGAAGTTCCTGCTCGCTTCAATATCTACATCTTATTAGTCCCACTGGCTTTTGCAATCGGATTGTTGGTGGGCTATACGGTCTGGGGGCGGAATCCGCCTGCTAAAACGGCCGCCGCGGCCGAACCTCAAGCTGAAACCCAAAGCCAACCAGTCACTGCTGAGGCGACCCAACAGATCAAACGTTACCCCGTGCCGGTGGATGACGACCCGGCTTTTGGTCCAGCGGATGCCCCGATTACAATTATCGAGTTCAGCGATTATCAATGCCCTTTCTGTAAGCGTTGGTATGATGAGGTCTACACCAGGCTGAAAGAAACCTATGGGGACAAGCTGCGCTTTGTTTATCGCGATTTTCCGCTGACGAGCATCCATCCACAGGCGCAGCCGGCGGCTGAAGCTGCGAACTGCGCCAACGAGCAAGGCGTTTATTGGGAGTACCACGATAAGCTGTTCGGAGGAACTACTGAACTGGGAGAGGCAGGCTTCCTACAATATGCCAGCGAGCTGAACCTGGATATGGCTAAATTCAAGCAGTGCCTGACCGAACGTCGCTATCAAAAAGAAGTCGAAGCCGACTTGGAATATGCCGCCAACCTGGGGGTAAATTCGACCCCGACCTTTTTCATCAATGGCATCCCAGTTATCGGCGCACAACCTTTCGATGTTTTCCAGTACGTGATCGAAAAAGAGCTGGCCGGCGAATTTCCAAAGTAATCCTCCCATAAATAAAGATATGACCAAACCACTTGATTTCCAATCGATCATGCTGACCCTGCAGGATTTTTGGGCCAAGCAAGGCTGCCTGATCTGGCAGCCTTATTATTCCCAGGTTGGGGCTGGGACGATGAATCCGGCAACTTCGCTGCGTGTACTCGGCCCGGAGCCATGGAATGTGGGTTATGTCGAGCCCTCCATTCGCCCGGACGATGGTCGTTATGGCGAAAACCCCAACCGCATGCAAATGCACTACCAATTCCAGGTGATCCTTAAACCCGATCCCGGCAACCCGCAGGAAATCTACCTGCAGTCGCTGGAAGCCTTAGGGATCGACCCGCGACAGCACGACATTCGTTTTGTGGAAGATAATTGGGAATCGCCCGCTCTGGGCGCCTGGGGACTGGGCTGGGAAGTTTGGTTGGATGGTCAAGAGATCACCCAGTTTACTTACTTTCAGCAAGCTGGAGGGATTACGCTTGACCCGGTGTCGGTCGAGATTACCTACGGGCTGGAGCGGATTGCGATTGCCCTGCAGCGGGTGAACAGCTTTCGCGATATCCAGTGGAGCCCGACGGTCACCGATGGCCAGGTGAACTTGCAAGGGGAGCAAGAGCACAGCAAATATTATTTTGAGGTTGCCGATGTCGAGCGCTTACGTCAGATGTACGAGTTATTCGAGGCCGAGGCCAATACCTGCCTGAACCAGGGGCTGGTCTTGCCGGCGCACGATTACATTTTGAAATGCTCGCATACCTTCAATGTGCTCGATACGCGCGGGGCGGTCGGCGTGACCGAGCGCCAGGCCCTGTTTGGGCGGATGCGCGATCTCTCCCGGCGGGTTGCCGAAGCCTACCTGGAACAGCGCCAGCGTCTGGAATACCCATTTTTAAACGATACGGATGCGCTCACGAGTGAGCCAGCGAAGCCGGTCAGCCGTGTTTCAGCGCCACGAGTCCTGGCCGGCCCGGCCCCATTTTTATTTGAAATCGGCGCTGAAGAGCTGCCGGCCGGTGACCTGGAAGCTGCCCTCGCTCAGCTTACCCAGCGCATCCCGGCCCTGTTGGCTGAACTGCGCCTGGAGCATGGCGCGGTGCAGATCTCCGGCGCCCCACGCCGCCTGGTGGTCTATGTGCAGGATCTCGCCCCGGTTCAGCCAGACCTCGATCAAGTGGTCAAGGGTCCCCCGGCCGAGCGCGCCTTCGATAGCCTGGGCCAGCCAACCAAGGCCGCCGAGGGTTTTGCGCGCAGCAAAGGCGTGGCGATCAGCGACCTGTCGGTGCGTGAGATCGATGGCGGGCGTTATGTAACCGCGGTGGTGCACCAGGCGGGGCGTCCAGCGGGGGAGGTGTTGGCCGAGGCGCTGCCAGGCTTGATTGCCGGGCTGCGCTTCGATAAATCGATGCGCTGGAACGCCAGCAACGTAGCTTTTTCTCGCCCGATACGCTGGCTGCTGGCGCTGTATGGCGCAGGCAAGGACAGCCAGGTGATCCCGTTTGAGTACGCCGGCTTACACTCCGGCCGCACCACCCGCGGCCTGCGTTTCCGCCAGCCCGTTGAGATCTCGGTAGACAGCCCGGAAGCCTATTTTAGCTATCTCTCCGAGCAGGGCATCCTCCTGGACAAGGACGAACGCCGCCGGGTGATCGCTGCTCAGGTGCAGGCGCTGGCGGTTGAGGTCAATGGTGCAATTCCCAACGATCCCGCTTTGCTGGATGAGGTGACCAACCTGGTCGAGGCGCCCCTGGCGCTGCGAGGTTCGTTCGACCCAGCTCATCTCAAGCTGCCAGGCGAAGTGCTGATCTCCGTGATGAAAAAGCACCAGCGTTATTTCCCAGTCATTGCCAACAGCCCCGATGGCAGCCTGCTGCCCTATTTCATTGCCGTGCGCAACGGCGATGAAACGGGTTTGGAGCTGGTGATCGAGGGCAATGAGCACGTCATCCGGGCGCGTTTTGCCGATGCGAATTTCTTCGTGCGTGAAGACAAAAAGAAACCGCTGGAGGCTTACCTGGCGCGCCTGGCGACCCTGACCTTCCAAACCAAACTGGGCTCGATGTTGGACAAGGTTCAGCGGATCGAAGCCCTGGTGGGCGATTTGGCCGGGCAGGCCAGGCTGGACGAGGTAGAAATGGCTGTCGCCCGCCGGGCAGCCCGGTTGTGCAAGGCTGACCTGGGGACGCACATGGTGGTCGAAATGACCTCGCTGCAGGGGACTATCGGGCGCTACTATGCCCTGGATTTCGGGCGAAAGCCAGGCGGTGGCGCTGGCGATTTTCGAGCACTACCTGCCGCGCTACACCGGCGATCAAGCGCCAAGCAGCCGGGCTGGTCTGGTGGTTGGCCTGGCCGATCGTCTGGATACCCTAACCGGTTTGTTCGCGGCCGGCCTGGCGCCTTCTGGCAACAAAGACCCCTTCGCCCAGCGGCGCGCTGCTTTGGGCCTGGTGCAGAGCTTGATGAGCTGGGATCTTGATTTTGACTTGCACAGTGCGGTGGGATTTGCAGCAGCGCGCCTGCCCATACCGGCCAGCCCGCAAAACCAGGCGGCTGTCCTGGAATTCGTCGTCGAACGCCTGCGCAATATCCTGCTCGAACAGGGTTTTCGCTATGACGTGGTCGATGCAGTCTTGGCTGCCCAGGGGGCGAACCCGGCCGGGGCGTTCCGGGCTGTCAAAGAACTCAGTGCCTGGGTCGCCCGCCCGAATTGGAACACACTTTTGCCGGCGTATGCCCGCTGTGTACGCATCACCCGCGACCTGGGCGAACAATTTACGCTGGATCAAGCCGGGTTCAGTGAGACTACGGAAGTTGACCTGTACCAGGCTTTACTGGCTGTAGAAAACACGCCGCGCCGGGCAGGTTCGGTGGATGACCTGTGGGGCGCTTTCCTGCCGGTGATCCCGGTGATTAACCGCTTCTTCGAAACAGTCCTGGTGATGGCCGAGGACCCACGCGTTCGCGCCAATCGCCTGGCCATCCTGCAGCGCATCGCCGCCCTGGCCGCGGGCGTGGCGGATTTTTCAAAGTTAGAAGGTTTTTAAGCTCATTTTATTGGTGAGGAGTACTGTATGCCATTTGAACCAACCCGTGACCGGATCAAACCGGAGGAAATCGATACCACCCCACGCCGCCGCCCAGAGTGGATCAAAGTGCGCGCCCCATCGGGCGAGACGTATGAATGGCTGCAAGGCTTAATGCGCAGCAAGTCGCTGCACACCGTTTGTGAAGAAGCGATGTGCCCAAACATGGGCGAATGCTGGGGCTCTGGCACAGCCACTTTCCTGATGATGGGCGATATCTGCACGCGCACCTGCGGCTTTTGCGATATCAAGCGCGGCCAGCCCAACGTGCTGGACTGGCTGGAACCCGAGCGGGTAGCCCAGGCGGTCAAGGCCATGAACCTAAAACACGCCGTGATCACCAGCGTCAACCGTGACGATCGCAAAGACGGCGGCGCGCCGATCTTCGCGATGGTTATCCAGCGCATCCGCCAGCTCCATCCCGGCTGTTCGATTGAAGTGCTCATCCCCGACTTCAAAGGCAGCCTGGAAGCTTTGAAGATCGTCATGGACGCCCGTCCCGAAATCTTGAACCATAACGTCGAGACAGTGCCGCGCCTGTTCAAGGTTGTCCAGCCCCAGGATCGCTACGAATGGGCAGCCGCCACGCTCAGCAACGCCCGCCAGCTCGATGCCGAAGTGCTGACCAAGTCGGGAATTATGCTTGGGCTAGGCGAGACCCTGGACGAGGTCAAAGAAGTGATGCGCGATCAGCGCAGTTGGGGCGTGGATATCCTCACTGTCGGGCAATACCTGCAGCCGAGCAAGAAGCATCTGCCGATCGCCCGCTATTACACCCTGGAAGAGTTTGAAGAAATCAAGCGCTACGGAGCAGAAATCGGCTTTAAGTGGGTCGAGAGCGGCCCGCTGGTGCGCTCTTCCTACCACGCCGCTGAGCAGGTGCGCGTCCTGAGTGCGGTGCACCGCAAGCTGTACGGCTAACTCCCGTCATGTAGGACAGGCTGTTAGCATGTCCATTCCCAAACACCTGATAACACCCAGGGTACCAAGGATTTCTGATTGCTGAAATCACCACTCAAAAATCCTTTGTGAAAGTTTGTTGGCTTTGGGGGTGGCAAGATTTTTAGACGCTAAGAAGCCAAGCAGCTAATAAGACCCTTCACCTTCTGTTTCAATTACATGATTACAGTGGTAAAAGGCATCCTCATCCAAAATAGCCTTCATTTTCCTATTCTCCCACAGCCAACTTTCTTACGGTCGTTTAGCCCCTTGGCTAAAGATTTCCAAGCACCTTCCTCATTGGCTGTATCTTCAGGCCTCTCCCTTCAAAACTCCACCCTGTTCTTATCCCTGTCGACTTCTTATACCCCATCGCCACATAAAATTGGACCGCATACAGCGTTGCCGCAACTCGAATTACTGTCGCCCCCTGCTGAAGGCACTCTAGCTCAAAACGCTCAACCAGGCTCCGCCCAATCCCCTGCCTATGATGATCACCCCTAACAAACAGACTCGCCAATCTCACTGTTCTGCCCCTCAGTACTCCTACAATCTCTCCATCGTCTTCAGCCACAAACACCATAGCCGACCTGATCACCTGGGCAATCGAATCTTGATGAGACTTCTCCTGTGATCTGGCATAACGAAAGGGACCTAAAAATAGATCTAATTCGGCGGGTGGTACGAAGGACAAATTAAACTCGCTGTATGTGTCTGCGATGAGTCTCCCAACGCTGCCTGCGTCTCTCTCTGTATAGCTGCGGATTGTTATCATGCTGCTCCTTGAATTTAAAAAAACGAGACAATAATTAGTATATAGGATTTCCCTCAGAAAACAACACCTTCCCCCAATTTTTACCCAGAATACATCCTTACTGATCAGCGCGTGATAATCGATGCGCAAAAATAGTATGAATCACTAAGGCGCTGAAAGATGAATGATGCACTGAGAGGGCGAAAAATTTGGGATGATCAGATGGGTAGTCTCCTGAGAGGATAATCGGCAGTGTAGAACGTATGCCGCCGGGGAAAGCCCCACCACTATCGGGGTATAATTCACTAAGCAAAAACCATCGCGGCGGAGACGAAAATCATGAAGCTAATTGGTTTGCTCGGCTTTTGCGCGACTGCCGGTCTGGTGTGGTGGGGGATCAACACATTGAGCGGGGCTTACTGCGTGGATAACTCTGGTCGCGTGATCCTGTATGGCGTCTTATTTGGATTGGGTATCTTCATCACGATCATTTTCGCTGCCCTTTTATTCTCCGACTTCGAGATTTTTGAGAAGATATGGGGTTGTGGATTGGGCTTGATCCTCACCGCGGGTTGCATCGCGGCCATGTTTTATTTTGGCAGTCAACGCGCCCGGCTGGCTTGTCCTGCTCCGGAAATCTACAGCGCACTTTCAAGCGCCTGCCGTGGGAATGGTAATCCCCAGGCAGGTTCCACCAATCCCACCCAGGCAGGGGGTTACAAGGTGGTAGTTATGAATATGCAAAGTGAAATTTACAAGGACGCGGATCGTGCCCCTGCAGCCTGGAAGCCAGCGGCGCTGGCAGATTCCGAATTCGTGCTGTGCCTCGATGGCCCCAAGGAAGTCTTCGTGAATAACTGTAATTATGCGGGTGGGAGTGACATCGAGCGCTACCGGAAGGTCATCAACGCGGTGTTAATCTCCGCCCGGACCGGTGAGAGGGTCACCAGCAAGACATTCACCTGCCAGCCAAGGGCATGTCTATCTTGGGAATTAAGTTTTATAGGCAAAATTTCCTGTAAGGTGAAAGTTGATGAGGTTTTTGATTGGTTTGAGACATTTCTTTCCAAATGGCGAGTGGCTGCCAGCAATGAACCTGGCAAGATACTCCTTACTCCCTCGCCCACTCTGCCTATCCCAACCCTGACCGCTGCCAAATCGCCGACACCCCGTCCTTCACTCACCCCACAACCGCTGGCGACGGTTAAATCCAGCTCGATCCGGGTGCGCAGCGCACCAAACACAAACTCCACGACCCTGGCCGGGCTGCGCCAGGGTGACCAGGTGAAGATAATCGGCTGTAATGCCGGGCGCGATTGGGTGAAGGCAGCGCTTGCTGATGGGCAGCAAGGTTGGATCATGGCGGAGTTGTTAACGCTTCCCGCGCCCATCGAGTCCCTGTCAGTCATCAAATAAGGATCAAACAGTGACATTGCTCTGGATAAGAACAGAATGAGCGCATGACTTCATCCGGCGCATTTCGTGCAACTCCTCCGCATAGCCTTTCTTTTCGGGCATATTTCTCCCGAAAAGGCTTAAAATCCGTTATACTTAAAAACTGAAACACCCTACGGAGGATAAACCGTGAAGAAAAAAACCTTAATTCTGACCCTCATCCTGGCCCTCGCCGTGCTGCTCAGCGCTTGCGGCTCCTCGAAGAAAGAGGAAGCTACCAAAGATTCGCAAACCGTGCTGACCCAAGCGGCGATTACGGCTGAGGCGATTATGCGCACTATGGCAGCCAGCAGCCCGACCCCCAAGCCGGTCACCCCGACGCCGACCCAGCCGCCGGCCACGCCCACCCCCGAGACCAGCCCGACAGCCCTGCCGGGCGTCCCGACCCAACCGGGGGGCGGTCCTGCCCCAGCCGTCGGTGAGAAGGCCGCCTTTGTGGCTGACCTGACCGTCCCCGATGGCACAGCCTATCAGCCCAACGCCACCTTTGTCAAGACCTGGCGCCTGCAGAACGCCGGAACCACCACCTGGACGCCTTCGTACACCGCGGTGTATGTTAACGGCGAGCAGATGGGCGCACCGGTTTCGATCGCCCTTCCCGCCACTGTTCCGCCCGGCGGGACGGTCGATATTTCGGTGTCGATGGCGGCTCCGGCCACAGAAGGCACTTACACTGCGAACTTCTTGCTGGCCAATGCCAGTGGACAGCGCTTTGGCCTGGATCCCAGCGCGGCCCAGCCGTTTTACGTGGTGATCGTGGTCAGCCGCGAGGCCGGCACCCCGGCGGTCTCACCCACCCCGGTCACCCCGACGCCCGGCGCTGCGACCACGCCTGGAACCGGCGGCAACATTATCAATTGGGTCTTCCTGAGCGTGGATAACGCCAATGCCAATACCTGTCCGCATACGTTCAATTTCACCGGCCAGGTGACGATTAATAACCCGACCACGCTCACCTACCGCCTGGAGGTGATTTCGAACAGCGCCAGCGTGCCTGCTCCGACTTTTGACCCGGTGACGGTCAGCCTGGCCCCTGGGCAGCATTCCCTGCCTTTCCAGGTGAACTTCAACCAGTCCTTCAACGGGGTGGCTCGCCTGCACTTGACCGCCCCAGAGGATATCTATTCCAACCCGGTCAACCTGGTACTGGCCTGCCCGACGCCGATGGTTTACCCGACGCCGTAAATCCGCCGGCTTTTCGGCTGTTAAACGTTTAACGTTGAATGTTAAACGTTTTTAAATAACATGCCAGAATAACATGGCAGACCGAAAATCTTTAACTGAAAGAATCAAGGCTGAAGGACGGCGCCTGGGTTTCAGCCTGGTGGGCGTGACGACGCCCGACCCGCCGCCGCACCTGGATGTTTATCAAGAATGGCTGGAACAGGGCTCTGCATGGCGAGATGGCTTACCTGGGGGACCCGGCGGCAGTCCACAAGCGCACCGATCCGCGCCAGGTCCTGGCGGAGTGCCAGTCGATCCTGGTGTTGGGGATCCCCTATTTTCATGCACAATCCGATGATTTAGCATTTAACAGTGAACGATCAAGTTTAAACGTTCCTGGAAGGGTCGCGGCGTATGCCTGGGGCGAAGATTACCATGAGGCCCTGCCGCCGCGCTTGCGCGCCCTGGTGGCCTTTATCGAAGAGCAGGTGGGCGAGAGCATTCCCAACCGCTGGTATACCGACACCGGCCCGCTGTTGGAGCGCGAGCTTGCTCAGCGCGCCGGGTTGGGTTGGATCGGCAAGAATACCTGCCTGATTCATCCGCGCGCCGGTTCTTACTTTTTGTTAGCCGAAATATTGCTGGGGGTCGCCCTCGAGCCTGATCCACCTTTTCCTGCGGATCACTGCGGTGCGTGCACCCGCTGCATCGAGGCTTGTCCGACGGCCTGCATCCTGCCGGAGCGCACCCTGGACGCCCGGCGCTGTATTTCTTACCTGACGATCGAACTGAAGGGTTCTATCCCCAGCGAGCTGCGTCCCAGCCTGGGCGATTGGGTCTTTGGCTGCGATATCTGCCAGCAGGTCTGTCCCTGGAACCTGCGCTTCGCCCCGGCCCAGGGCGACCCGGCCTTTGCGCCGCGCCCGGATGTTCCCCGGCCTGAGCTGCTGGGGGATCTGTCCCTTTCGCCCGAGGCGTTCAATAAAAAATTTAAGGGCTCGCCGGTCAAGCGCGCCAAACGGCGCGGCTACCTGCGCAACCTGGCCGTCGCCAGCGGGAACAATTACGCCGGAACAGGCGTCATCCCAGTTGTGGAAGCTCTTTCAACCATTCTGCAGACGGAAGTGGAGCCGCTGGTCCGCCAGCACGCCGCCTGGGCGCTGGGGCGAGTGGGTGGTCATGCCGCCCGCCAGGCGCTCCTTCAAGCCGAACAAACTGAGACGGACTCAGGTGTTCTGCATGAAATCCAGTTAACGTTGAACATTTAATGTTAATCGTAGAATTTTCTCTGGTGCGATGTCTAAAATGATAAAAAACAAGTTTTTATTTGTTTTGCTGGGGATTTTGGGCTTGTGCCTGGCTGCCGCGCTGTTCTACAGCCTGCCGCCAGTCCACGAGCGCCTGGCCTGGCGTGTAGAAACGCTGCGGGTTCGTGTCTTGCGCATCTTGAAACCGCCGGAGGAGCAGGTTTTCGTCCCGCACGGACGGACGACTGAACCAGCGACCTGGCCGGCGGCGACCTCCACGACGCTCCCTGCCCCTCAGCATTTCAGTGGCACACGCCAAACGGCCACAGAAGTTAGCGCGGTGCTTATTCCTACCGAGACGCCAACTCCCGCAGCCACAGCCACGCTCCCGGCGGGGGTGAACCTGAGCGGCGTCACTCATGAATACCAGCAGTTCAATAATTGCGGTCCGGCGACACTGGCCATGGCGCTGTCGTTCTGGGGCTGGCAAGGCGACCAGCGTGATACCCGCCTCGCTCTGCGCCCGAACTTCGCCGCGGTCGATGATAAAAATGTCAACCCGGCTGAAATGGTTGCCTTTTCGGAAAGTCAGGCCGGGTTCAAAGCCATTAGCGGGGTGGGCGGCGAGACGGACACGCTCAAACGTTTGCTGGCGGCGGGCTACCCGGTGGTGATCGAGATCGGCATCCAGCAGCATGCCAAAGACTGGATGGGACACTATCTCTTGCTCACAGGTTATGATGAGGAGCAGGGTCGTTTCATCACCCAGGATTCGCTGATCGGGGCAAATCTACCGCGTGATTACAGCGAGATCGAAGCTGGCTGGCGAGCATTTAACCAGGTCTATCTGGTCGTTTTTCCGCAAGAGAAAGAGGCGGAAGTGCGCGGGATTCTTGGCGCCCAGGCAGACCCGCAAGATAATCTCCGCTCTGCCGTGATGAAAAACCAACAAGCTTTGGGCTTGCTTGACGGTGCTGCTTCAGCCAGCAGTCTCGAGCGCTACTTTGCCTGGTATAATCTCGGCTCTAGCCTGACGGCGCTGGGCGACTACCCGGGCGCGGCCCAGGCTTATGATCAGGCTTTTCAGATTTACGCTTCAATCCCCGAAGATGATCGTCCCTGGCGCATGCTGTGGTATCAATCCGGGCCATACGAGGCGTATTACCAAACCGGGCGTTACCAGGATGTGATCACCCTGGGAAACCAGGCCCTGGACAGCGCCGGCGGACCGGTGCTGGAGGAAGCATTTTATTGGTTGGGCCGGGCGCGTGAGGCTACCGGTGATCTAGCCAAGGCAGTTTACGATTACCAGAAAGCCGTCGAGATCAACCCGTTCTCAACCCCGGCGAAACAAGAGCTGGAACGACTGGGCATTTCTGGTTGAATGGCGTTTTGATGAAACGAAAAACGATTTTAGCGATTGCTATTGCCATCCCAGCCGTCTGTCTCCTGGGCACGCTGGTCTATTTTCTCCCGCCCGTCCACGACCGCCTGGCTTGGAGGGTGGATGAGTGGGTGCTGCGGGTCAAATACACCCTCAATCCACCGCAAGAAGTCGTCTTTGTGCCGCAGAAAAGTACTGCCCTTCCGGCGCCTTTGGTTTATACCGCCACGCCGGCATTCCCCGCGACAAGCGCCTCCGCCGAGTCTCCCACGCCAACTGGCCCGACAGAACCCGAAGGCACACCCCTGCCATCTCCCACTCCGACGATCCCAGCCACCCCGCTGCCAGCGAAAGTGGCTTTGAAAGGGGTGCGCTATGAAGACCAGCATGGGCGCTGGAATTACTGCGCCCCTGCCAATCTCTCGATGGCCCTGTCTTATTGGGGCTGGAAGGGAGATCGGGATGTCGTAGGGCCGGTGATCAAACCGGATCCAAAAGATAAAAATGTTATGCCGTATGAGATGGCTGATTATGTCCGGAACAATACGGATCTGGGGGTGGTCGAGCGCGTCGGTGGTGACAACGACACATTGAAACGCTTTCTCGCGGCTGGTTTTCCGGTGCTGGTTGAAAAGGGCACCTACCTGACCGATCTGACCGGGGTTAAGAGTTGGATGGGCCATTACGAGGTGGTCACCGGTTATGATGATGCCCAGGGCCAATTCATTACCCAAGACTCGTTCACCAGTCCGGATTTTGCGGTCCCATATCCGGTGATGGAGAAAAGCTGGCGAGCATTTCAATAACATCTACCTGGTGATTTATTCGAAAGATAAAGAAGCGCAGGTGATGGAACTCCTCGGGCCGGATGCTGATGAGGGGACGAACATCCAGCGCGCCGCTAAAAAGGCATCGGATGAGATCTATGGCCTGGAAGGCATCGATCAGTATTTTGCCTGGTTCAACCGTGGTACGAATTTGCGCCTGCTCCAGGATTACGCCGGGGCAGCCGCAGGCCTATGACCAATCCTTCCAGGTTTATCCATCCATTCCCGAAGCCGAACGTCCCTGGCGGATGCTGTGGTACCAGACCGGGCCTTACTTTGCCTATTATTATGCCGGTCGCTACTGGGACGTGCTCAGCCTGGCCGAAACCACCTTGAGCGCCATGCAGAGCGAAAAAAATATCGAAGAGACTTATTATTGGCGGGGAATGGCCAAGGCAGCCCTGGGGGACAGCGCTGGCGCGATCGAAGATTTTCGGTCAGCGCTGCAGTACCATCCCGGTTTTGAGGCGGCGCTTTACCAGCTTGGGCAGTTAGGGGCAACCCCTTCCTAGGGGTAGGGGCCTTCCGCCTAGCGGACGGTATCCGCCCGAGCTTAAATGTTATAATCCACATATTATGTCCAGACAAACGATCGGCTGTTTCGCTTTGGTATTGGTAGGTCTGTGCATGACCGGCTGGCTTCTCTACCAGATTCCCCCGATTAACGAGCGCCTGGCCTGGCGGGTCGAGGGGCTGCAGGCGCGCCTGCGCTATGCGATCAACCCGCCTGAGCAGGCTGTCTTCCAGCCAGCCGGGCAGCCACTGCCCAACCTGGCTGACACGCTCCCTACGTGCCACGCCCTCCTTCACGCCGACAGTCACCCCAACTCTGCCTGGCCCAACCGAGACTCCGGTTCCTACCGCCACGCCCACTCTGATCCCCACACCCATCCCTTCCCAGGCTATGCTAACTGGGATCACCCATATGTATCAGATGTGGAACAACTGCGGACCAGCCAACCTGGCCATGGCGCTGTCATTCTGGGGCTGGAAGGGCGACCAGCGCGACACTGCCGCAATTCTCAAGCCGAACAAGCGCGATAAGAATGTAATGCCTTACGAAATGGCTGACTTTGTCAACGAACAGACCGATCTGCGCGCCCTGGTGCGGGTCGGCGGCGACGTGCAAATGCTCAAGGCATTGGTAGCGGCGGGTTTTCCGGTGGTGGTTGAGAAGGGGTTCGAAGGGGCTAGTTTCGATGGCTGGATGGGTCATTATGAGGTGATCAACGGCTATGATGACGCCGCCCAGGTCTTTTATGTGCAGGATTCGTATAATGGGCCCAACCTGGAAGTACCCTACGAAAAGTTGACCGGTCAGTGGCGCGCTTTCAATGATACGTATATCGTGATTTACCCTACGGACCGCGAAGGCGAGGTGCTGGCAGATCCTTGGCCCACAGGCTGATACGACCGCGAATTTCCAATCGGCCTTGCAGAAAGCCAGCGCCGAGACAGCCAGCCTGACTGGCCGCGATCAATATTTTGCCTGGTTCAACCGCGGCGCCAACCTGGTCCTGCTGCACGATTACCAGAATGCCGCCGACTGCTTTTGATGCAGCTTTTGCCAACTATGCCTACCATTCCCAAGGAAGAACGCCCCTGGCGGATGCTGTGGTACCAGACCGGACCGTATTTTGCCTATTACTACACCGGGCGCTACCAGGATGTGTTGGACCTGGCAGACGGGGTGTTAAGCATTACCAACGAGCCAGTATTGGAAGAAAGCTATTACTGGCGCGGCATGGCAAAGCTCGCCCTCGGCGATAATGATGGCGCCATCGCCGATTTCCGCAAGAGTGAAGAGGTCCATCCCGGTTTCATACCGGCAATCCAGCAGCTAAACGCCTTGGGAATTGAAGTCAAATGAGCCAGCGCAGCTTACACATCCTGCACTTTGCCGACGCTCACATCGATATGGCCAATTATGGCCGCCATGACGCCGCCAGCGGTCTGCCGGTGCGGGTGATGGATTTCTTGAAATCGCTCGATACCATTGTCAATACTGCGATCGATGAGCAGGTCGACCTGGTACTGTTTGCTGGCGATGCTTTCAAAGACCGCACCCCTGCGCCGACCTTTCAAAGGGAATGGGGCCGGCGGCTGATGCGCCTGGCCCGGGCTGGCATTCCCACCCTGCTGTTGGTCGGTAACCACGACATCGCTCCTGCTTTGGGGCGCGCTCATGCCATGGAATCTTTCGATACGCTTGAAGTCCCGCATATCAAGGTGATCGATTCGCCGAAATTTTTGGGTCCGGAAGACCTGGAAGACTTGCCTCTGCAGGTGCTGGCTTTGCCGTGGGTCTCTCGCTCGGGGCTGATGGCTCACCTGGGGATGAGCGCCAGCGATCCAAACCTGGTGTACGAAGCGCTGGAGCAGCGCCTGACGGATCTGATCAACGGCTGGGTCGAGCAGCTCGATTCTACCCTGCCCGCAGTGCTGACCGCCCACTGTTCGGTGCAGGGTGCGAAGTATGGCGGGGAGCGGATGGTTATGCTCGGCGCCGACCTGGTTCTGCCAGCTTCATTGGTGAAGAATCCTCGCCTGGATTATGTCGCCCTGGGGCATATTCACAAAGCCCAAAACCTTAATGAAAATGCCCACCCGCCGGTGATCTATCCTGGCTCGATTGAGCGCGTGGATTGGGGCGAGGCAGAAGATGATAAATTTTTCGTGATTGCCACTGTCCAGCGCGGCCATACCGAGGTAGATTGGCGCAAATTAGACGGCGTACGCCCGTTCTTTGATCGCCATATCTCCGTCGAAAGCGACCAGGACGTGATGGAAAGCGTGCGGGCGAAACTGCCTGATCCCAGAAAAAATTCGCGGCGCCTATCTGCGCCTGGTGATCGATTACCCAAAAAATTACGAACCGCTGATCGACGAGGCAGCGCTGCGCCAGGCAGCCGCGGAAGCTTTTGAATTTCAACTGGTCAAGCGCCCGCATATCGATAATCGGGCGCGCTTGCCTGAAGACCTGGCTGTGGGCAGCCTGACGCCGCTGGAGCTGCTCGAGCGCTATTGGGGAGCGAACCATACCAGCCCCGAGGACGCGCAGGCCTTGAACGAGCTGGCCGCCCGAATTATTCAGGCCGATGCCGGCTCGTAGGGGCGGACACATCGATCCACCCATCCGCCCAACCAAACGGAGATGAATCATGGACACGAAAAGCGAAACGACATTGAAGCTTGAAGCTGCCTTGAAAGAAGCCATGAAAGCTAGCGATGAGGTGCGCAAACGCACGATTCGGATGGCGCTATCTTCGATTCGATTTCTTGAAATTGAAAAAGGTGGACCTGCCGACGAGACTCAAGTTCAGACTGTTTTGCAGAAGGAAATCAAATCACGCCAGGAATCGATCGCAGACGCCCAGCGGGCCAAGCGCCCCGATCTCGAAGCGGCTTCTCTCCAGGAAATCGCTGTTTTGGAAGAATTTCTACCCCAACAGCTTTCGGCTCAGGAATTGGATGAGCTGGCCCGCCAGGCGATTGCTGAGGTAGGCGCAACCTCGCCCAAAGAGATGGGCCAGGTGATGAAGGCGCTCAAGCCTCGCTTGCAGGGTCGGGCAAGTGGGGACCAGGCCAGCCAGGCAGTCAAACGCCTGTTAGCTGGTTAAGCAGCTTGGGTGATCAAACATACCAGGCGAGCCAGTTCTATAGCTGCGCCCAGGCCCACCAGGCAGTCTGATGATCCCCGCCTCTTACGCCTCGTTTTCATTACCAGCGGGCAATTCCCACGATGGTGACGATTTTGTCAGGTAGACGCCGGATTTATTACGCTTTGCTGCTAACCCTTACTGCGATCCTGTCCTGGGTAGCTTTAATGCTGCCGCTGCGCAGCCAAATTCTCCCTGAAACGCTGGCGGCTGGTCAGGTAGCCGGGCAAGATTACCTGGCGCCGAAATCAATTGGGATTACCAGTGAAGTATTAACCGAACAAAAGCGAGTAGACGCAGAAAACAGCATCTCGCCTATTTATACTCCCCCAGACACCAACATCGCCCGCAGGCAGTCGGAGCGGCTGCGCGCCGCCCTGGCCTATACAAACAGTGTCCGTTCGGATAGTCACGCCGCCCCACTCCAAAAGTTGGAAGACCTGGCTGCAATGGACGATCTCCACCTCGACAAAAATATGATCCTGGGGATACTGGCGTTGAGCGAGGCGCGCTGGCAGGCAGTTGGACAAGCAGCCTCTCTCACTCTCGAGCGGGTGATGAGCAGCACAATCCGGCCTGAGGGGCTGGATGACGCCAGGAAGCGGGCTCCCAGCCTGGTCAGTTTATCGCTTTCCGAGGCGGAGGCTGGGGTGGCTGCGGAGCTGGCCGGGGCGTTTACTGCTCCGAATAGTTTTTTTAGTGAGGAATTAACCAGGGATGCTCGCCAGGCAGCGCGAAGCGCTGTTGAACCAGTCAGCCGGACCTATGTGGCTGGTCAAACTTTGGTACGGCGTGGGCAGGTGCTGAGCGAGTACGATGTTGAATTACTCCACCAGTTGGGTCTGATCCAACAGCCGATCCGTTGGCACGATCTTGTCAGCGCTGCTGCCCTGATCCTGGTAATGGCGATTTTTATCTTATTCTATTTTCTTCGCGCCGGGCCTTCCACCCCGACTGCGCTGTTGTTGGCCAAGCCGCGCAGCTTGACGATGGTTGCTGCGCTGTTCCTTGTTTTTCTTTACGCAGCTCGTTTAATCATTCCATTTCACACAGTGGTGCCGTACGCATTTCCACTGGCTGCCTACAGCCTGACAGTTGTTGCCTTATTCGGTTCGCAGTTGGCGATGGTCAGCTCGCTGCCCCTGGCCATCCTGGCCGCATTCGGCTTGCCCAATTCGCTTGATTTAACCTTGTATTACATGATCGCCAGTCTTGTTGGCATCCTGGCTTTGGGACGCGCCCGGCGAGTGGCGTCATTCTTCTGGGCCGGGGCTGTTGTAGCCCTGGCTGGCATCTTGGTCATGGTTGCTTACCGGCTGCCCCAGCCAACCAGCGATTGGGTCGGGATTGCGACACTCAGCGGCGCGGCCGTGGTTAATGGGCTGGCCGCCGCCAGCCTGACGATTTTGCTGCAAATCGTGCTGGCCCAGTTGCTGGGCACTACAACTCCGATGCAGCTCATGGATTTGACCCGCCCGGATCATCCGCTGCTGCAAAGGATCCTGCGCGAGGCCGCGGGAACTTACCAACATAGCCTTCAGGTCGCTAACCTGGCAGAGCAAGCAGCCGAAAGAATCGGCGCGGACCCCTTGTTAACGCGGGTTGGCGCGTTGTATCATGACTGCGGCAAACTGGCCAATCCCGTATTTTTTATTGAAAACCAGGCCCCGGGAGGCTTGAACCCACATGATGGCTTGGAGCCCCTGGTCAGCGCGCTGACGGTCATCCGGCATGTATCGGACGGCCTGGAAATAGGTCGTAAATATCATTTACCTCGGCGGGTCGTCGATTTCATTGCCGAACACCACGGCACAACAATAACCCGCTACCAGTATGTCAGAGCGGTCAAGGAGGCTGGGGGAGATGAAAACCAGGTGGATAAAGAAAGCTTTCGCTACCCAGGGCCGCGGCCACAGAGCAACGAAACCGCGATCTTAATGTTGGCGGATGGATGTGAGGCGCGCGTGCGCGCCGAAAGGCCCAAAGAAGAGGAAGATCTGCGCCTGGTGATAAAGGCTGTAATTGATGAGCGGGTTGCCTCTGGTCAGCTAGATCACACCAACTTGACTTTACAGGATTTAAATGAAATCCTCGATTCTTTTTCCGGGACGCTGCGGGGAGTATATCACCCCCGGATCATCTATCCGCAGCTCGAACCGCCGCCTACTACTGAGCTGGTCACCCGGCCAACCGCATTCGAACGCAGCGGCAGCGATCCACGCCTGCTCAGTGAAACCAGTCCGCCGGGAACTGCCCCGGAAAATCCACAGCATTTGCCGGGCTAATCCAGGAGAGGTGTGATGATCAATCTGCAGATATCCGAGTCATTGGATGGCAGCTCCCTTGCCTTGCTCAAGAATCCCGCTTTTTTTGAAAGCGCCGCTGACCAGGCGTTAAAATTTGCTCGACTGGAGCAAGAGGCTGAACTCACCCTGGTGCTCACCGATGATGCGCAGGTGCATGAGCTCAATTTGAATTACCGCCAGGTGGACGCGGCAACCGATGTGCTTTCTTTTCCGGCTGGCGAGACGGATCCTGATACTGGCAATCTTTACCTGGGCGATATTGTGATTTCAGTTCCCCGCGCCCAAATCCAGGCCGAGACGGAAGGCCACTCGCTTGAGGCTGAGCTGCGCCTGCTGGTGGTGCACGGCGTTTTGCACCTGCTGGGTTATGATCACGCCGACGAAGACGAAAAGGCGACGATGTGGTCTGCCCAATCACAAATCCTTTCCAAGCTAGGGACGGATGGCTTCACCCCAGGGTAGGGGCGGACGCCGGCCGCCCTTCAGCTTGCGCGGCGCAGGAATTGTCCTGGCGCTGCTGATAATGGTGGGCATCCTTTATCAAGCCAGCGCGACAACCTGGCGCTCCGTTGAGCCTGCCCGGCAGGTGTGGAGGGCAATCGGCAAGTCTGGCTTTTGGCGCGGGGTAAATTTTTCGGCGGGCCAGGAATTTGCCAATTATTTGGAATTCCTGGACCAGGCGCTCCCTAAGGATGCCCAGGTGATACTGCCGCCTGACGGTGTTGGGCCGCCGGCAATCAGCCGCACGCCATATATGCAGTTCTTCCTGGCGCCGCGCCAGGTGGCAAACTGTACCAGCCAGGTCACGTCTCCCTCAAGCAACACAAGTGCGCTTCCTGGCGAAGACTGCGCGATCAACGCCTCGAAGGCGGGGGCTTATGTGCTGGTGGTGCAAAACGATCATTACCCTGCCACCCTGGCAACGAACCCCGAGCAGCTCCACCTGTATAACCAGAATTTGGGTGTGTATTTTCCAGCAGGTGCACAGTTCGCGCAAGCGCCTGCCTCGGGAAATAGCAGCCTTCTCCAGATCGCGGCCAGCCTTTTCTGGCCTGGCGCCTGGTTGTTTGTCCTGAGCGGCGCCGGCTTGATGATCGTCACCTTCCTGGCGCCAGATTGGCGGCTGGCTGGTCGGGCAGCCCTGGGCTATGGGCTTGGCATAGGTGGACTGGCGCTGCTTTTGTACGCGGCGCTGCTTTTGGGTTTTGGCTTCAGCCGCGCGCTGCTGTTCGGGCTAACCCTGCTCTGGGCGTGCGCAGGCGCTCTTGCCTATTTTGCGCTCAGGAAGACCCAGCCGGCGAATAAGGGTCAGTCCTGGGAAAAAGTCCATTCCGGGGAAGACGCGCAGGCCGGCGAGGGAGCCCACCCGGCTCAATCCCGTTGGTCATGGTCTGCGTTGATCTATATTTTGCTTTTCGCTGGGCTGGCTGGGTTGGCGGCGGTATTATCGATTGGGATGGGGTTCCACTGGGGGGATGAAGTTATCCTGTGGGGCGTGAAGGGATATGGGATTGCCTCTTTGGGTCTGTCGCCGGGCGTCTCAGAATGGGGGACGCGCACCACCAGCTATCCCTTGAATCTCCCCTTGCTGATCGCCGCCTTTCGGGTAGCCTTTGGCGATGGACTGCCAGAATCGAAAATCCTGTTTCCATTATTTTATTTTTGCCAGCTTTTGCTCGTTTTTGATTTCCTGCGCGATCTGATCCCCGACTGGCGGGGGGTGCACCTGGCGGGCTGGCTCACCCTGGCATATGCTGCGACCCCGCTTATTTTTACACATGCTTCCTTGGCCTACGCGAACCTGCCGTTGACTTTTTATCTAAGCGCGGCGGTCATCGCCGCCGGGCGGGCGATAAACTCGATTGGAAGCGGGGCGACTCCTCCCAGCCTTTGGCGCAAGGGGCTGCTGCTCAGCGGCGTCTTTTTTGCGCTGGCGGCCTGGACTCGTCCGGAAGGCCTGGCCTTGAGCGCCCTGGCCGCGCTGTGCTGCGCCTGGTTTCTATTGAGGCAGGTGGGGAAAGGTCAGCGTTTGACCGCTGTATTAGCCCTGGCTGGTCCATTGGCAGGCTATGCTTTGTTGTGGGGAAGCACGTCAGGACTGGTTTACCAGCAGGGCGGGTGGAGCGATGTGAAAATGCGCGCCGGTCTTGCCCAAATTCTTTCAGGAAATCTCAACCTGGAAAGCAGCCTGTTTGTCCTGCGCAGCTTCCTGGCCGGGTTTGTGGATGTCAAAACCTGGGGTATCGTAGGTCTCAGCCTGGTTGCGCTGATTGTCCTCACCCTATTTTTGTTTCAGCGGTTGAATACAGCCGCCCGGCCAAAATCCACAATCTGCTGCTCGTGACCGGAATGGGATTGACCCTGGCCATTCTCGGCTTGTATGTACTGCTTGGCCAATGACCCGGCCAGCAATACCAGTTGGTGGGTCGATACCGGTTTGGAGCGGATGCTGATGCCTGGGGTGACCTTGCTTTGGCTGGGAATGTTGGGTTGGGCCGGAAGCTGGCTTGCT
Source organism: uncultured Chloroflexia bacterium (assembly GCA_963770655.1). Classification (GTDB taxonomy): domain Bacteria; phylum Chloroflexota; class Anaerolineae; order Anaerolineales; family UBA4823; genus CAZAGA01. The sequence continues at coordinate 38,793 of CAVYQO010000003.1, forward strand.
GAGAAGATGAAGCATTCCACTGGTCTCCGCCAAGAGAATGTGGAAACAAGTTAAGCGGAGGATGTCGCCTATATGGAGTCGAAACCAACCCCTCGCTTCGTTGAAAGCCGTGTGCACTCCTTTCGTTATGCCTTTAATGGTTGGTGGTATGTCCTGCGCACACAGCGCAATGCCTGGATTCATGCCGTAGTGAGCCTGGCTGTGATCGCTGTATCTATCTGGCTGCATATTTCTCGCCTGGAATGGGCGGTCATCTCGATATCGATCACCCTGGTTTGGACGGCGGAATTCCTGAACACAGCCCTGGAGGCGGTGGTGGACCTGGCCAGCCCACGGCAGCACTACCTGGCCAAAATTGGTAAAGATGTCGGCGCAGCCGCTGTGTTAATTGCTGCGTTCAGCGCGGTGATAATCGGCTTGCTTGTTTTAGGCCCACCGCTGTGGATTAAAATAAAACCACTCCTGGCTGGATTCTAAACACCTGGACAGGAATTTATCAATCACTTGATTACGGAGGCGGAAATGGCATCTTTTCGTTTTGGTACGGTTGGTTCACCGATTTCAACTCCTAAAAAACCCGGCGGCAGCATAGGAGGGATCCTGCGCCTGGCGGAAATGGGTTTAACGGCTCTGGAATTGGGTTGGGTTCAGTCTGTGCGCGTCAGTGAACAGACCTGCCAGGAGATTCGCAGCACAGCCGAGGCTAATCAAGTAATGGTAAGCGTGCACGCGCCATATTTCATTAACTTGAATGCCAACGAGGAAGAATGGCCAAAATCGCGCAAGCGCCTGATGGACGCGGCGTATTTTGGCAACCTTGCCGGCGCTACCGATATCATCTTTCATCCCGGCTCCTACTTCGGTAAACCCGCCGAAGAAGTCCTGCCGTTGGCGATTGCCCGGCTGCAGGAATGCCGGCAGGAGCTGAGCGCCTCCGGCAACCCGGTCATCTTGCGCCCTGAGACCATGGGAAAATCGGCTATGCTTGGCTCGTTGGACGACACGCTTGCGATGAGCGCAGAATTAAGCCGGGCAGGGTTCCCAGGGGTGCTGCCTTGTCTGGATTTTGCCCACCTGCATGCTCGGGCGGGGGACGGTTCGTTGAACACCTACGCGGAGTGGACGGCGGCGCTGCAGGCTTATCGCCAGGCGTTAGGAGAGGCCGCAATGCAGGAGCTGCATATTCACCTTTCGGGGATTGAGTATGGAGAAAAGGGTGAGAAGAACCATCTTACCCTGGCGGAGTCCGACTTGAACCTGACCGCCCTGTTCCAGGCTTTAAGGGATATGAACTGTGCCGGGCGGATTTTGTGCGAAAGCCCTGCCATGGAGGATGATGCCTTGAAAATGAAGGCGATCTGGGGCGAGGTCAGCGCTGACAACGGATTGGGGAACTGATTGAATAATTTTGTTGGTATCGATGGCGGATCAGAATTGAGCAGTGCTGGCCGGGTGCAGGCGTTGGCAGACTTGCATGCCCGCTTGCGCGCCTGCCGGCAATGCCTGGAGGCAGGCTATGATATTTATCCGCGGGCAATCTTTTCAGGTGGGCTGGGGGCGCGGTTGATGCTCATCGGACAGGCCCCAGGGATCACGGAAAAAGAGGCCGGCCGCCCATTCAATGCCGGCAGCGGAAAGCGCCTGTTCCAGTGGCTGGCGGGAGCTGGAATCGACGAGGCCTGGTTTCGCTCGACTCAATATATCTGCTCTGTAACACGGTGTTACCCAGGGCGCTCTGGATCTGGCAGCGGCGACCGCGTGCCTTCACGTGCTGAACAGCAGCTTTGCCGCCCGTTTCTGCAGGCTGACATATCCATAATCGATCCGGTTTTAATCCTACCGGTAGGCCGTGTGGCGATCCAGTTGTTTTTCTCGGCGGAGTTTGCCCTCGAAGATATCATTGGGACTCAAAAGCAGGTGGATGGACGCTGGGTTGTTCCTCTGCCGCATCCATCTGGGGCCAGCCGCTGGCACCAGAGCGAAGAAAACCGCCAGCGTGTCCGCCAGGCGGTTCAATTAATCAAGCTTCACGTCGAGCGGCTTTTCCCGCCAGGCTAAGATAAGGTCAGGGGGATATTTTTTCGATCTGGCTTTGCTGGCGTTCGGCTGTGATCCAATCCTGCACGGCTTTTTCTTGCAAAGCCAGCCGGGCTTGAGGATTCAGCGGGTGTTGTGGGTCTTTTTCGATCACGCTGATAATATGAAAACCAGCCAGGGTCTGGATAACGGTGCTGAATTGGCCGGGTTCGAGTTTGAAAGCAGCTTCTTCGAGAGCAGGGGAAAACAGAAAACCGCGTGGGAACCAGCCCATATCCCCGCCGGTGAGCGGATCGGCGGCTTTTGCCAGGTTATCAAAATTTTCCCTGGCTTGCTGGGGCGCACCCGCTTGCAAATCCGCCAGGACTTGCTCTGCTTCAGCAGCGCTGCGCAGTAAAATCTGGCGGGCATGGACTTGCTCGGCTGTTTGTGGAACTTGAGAGACGATCTGATCGCGCATCCAGGCCGCTTCGATCGCCCGGGTGAGCTGTTGGCGGAAGGAATCCTCGCTATATCCATTGGCGGCCAGCCAATCGGCCAGGGTAGAGCTCGAAGTCTGATCGGCTAAGCGATCCAGCCTTTCTTGCAATTCCGCCGCGCTGAGGCTAAAACCGTTTTTCAGTGCGGCCTGGGCCAACAAAGTCTGGTTGATCAAATCATCCATGACGAGCTGGCGATCTTCAGCATTCAGCTCCCGCCCAACAACTTGTTGGTAGCGGTTCAGCTCGGCTGTATATTCTTCCTGAGTAATTCCGCTGCCATTTACCCGCACCGCCAGCGGTAGTTGGGGTGGTTCGGTCTGGGTAGGGACTGGTTCGGAAGTGGGCACGAAAGAGGGGGATGGGTTTGCGACCGGGGAAGAATACTCAGGTGTAAGTGTAGTAGTGCCATCAGGAGCGGCGCGGCTGCAGGCTGGCAGCAAAACAGATGCCAATAAAAGCGCTAAAAACAGATACCATAAACGCCCTTTGAAGTAAAATAATTGTGAGTGATTTATCGCTCGAATTATACCTGATCCGAAGGGGCGGACTCATGTGTCCGGGTGTCCATTTACAATGGTTGAAACCTCACCTCGCTTTCTAATTCTTGGACGGCTCACTCGGGATTACGTCATTTTTCCGGATGGGCTTGTGCTCTTGGATGTGCCCGGCGGAAATGCACTGCATGCTGCGGTCGGCCTGGCGGTGTGGGAGCCTGATCCGCCGCCGGGGGTGATGGCGCGGGTTGGCGATGATTATCCTCAGGAATGGCTGGATAAATATACCAGCCTTGGACTGAATCTGAATGGCGTCCGCCGGCTGCCGGAGCCGGTCGATGTGCGTGCATTTTGGGCTTTTTCGGATCGGACGACGCGCTCAAGCGAAGATCCAGTGGTGCATTTCGCTCGCCTGGGAATGACATTTCCGCGAGCCTTGCTGGGGTATACCAGCTTAGGGGGCTCCACCAGCAATAAAGATCACCTGGACAGCCGTACCCGCTTGCTGTCCACTTCGCTTCGCCAGGGAGACATTCCTGCCGAATTCCTTGACGCGAATGCCGCTCATCTCTGTCCCCTGGACTACCTCACCCACAGCGTTATTCCGGCAATCTTACGCCAACGCCAATTTACCGCCATCACCCTGGATCCCGCTCCGGGATATATGAATCCAACTTTTTTCGATGATGTACCCGCCCTGCTGACCGGGTTGACTGCATTTTTGCCCTCCGAGGAGGAAGTACGCTTATTATTCAAGGGGCGCAGCACAGATCTTTGGGAGATGGCCGAAGCGCTGGCTGCTTTTGGCTGCGAAATTATCGTGATCAAGCGCGGCAACAATGGCCAGATTTTGTATGACTCTGCCAGCCATGGTCGTTGGGAAATTCCGCCCTACCCGTCTCGGTTGACGAATCCTCTAGGGGCAGGCGATGCTTTCTGTGGAGGTTTTCTAGCGGGCTACCGCCGGACGTACGATCCATTGGATGCAGTGCTGTATGGGAATATATCCGCCTCCCTGGCTGTTGAAGGCAACGACCCGGCATATGCACTCGATACCCTGCCTGGCCTGCCGGAAGCGCGCCTGGAAACAATCCGTGGGACTGTCCGAAGGGTGTGACGATGAATCCTGCTCTAATCCAGCGTGTGCTTGACCGGGCCGTGGCGATACAGCAAACACCCGCGCCTACTTTCTACGAAGGGCAGCGGGCAGCCCTTGTCCAGGAAGGCTTTCTAGCCGAAGGGCTTGCTGACGTGCAAATCGATGGACAAGGCAATGTGTACGGACGCCTGCCAGGTGCGGGGGTTGGCCGGCCTGTGGTTGTTTCCGCACACACCGACACGGTTTTTCCAGCCTCTACGGATTTGCGGCTGCGGCGCGAAACAGATAAGATCTACGGGCCAGGGATTGGAGATAACTCGCTGGGTGTGGCGGGGTTGTTTGGATTGGTATGGATGCTGCGCGAGCGCAGTGCAGCCCCAAGTAATCCCGACTTGCCTGGAGATGTGTGGTTGGTTGCGAACGTGGGCGAGGAGGGTCTGGGCGACCTGGGCGGGATGCGCGCGGTTGTTGAACGCTTCGGTGATAGCCCTCGGGCTTACCTGGTGTTGGAGGGGATGGCGCTCGGTCAGGTGTACCATCGTGCCCTGGGTGTACAGCGCTATCAGATCACGATAAATACGACTGGCGGGCATTCCTGGGTGGACTACGGTCGCCCTTCGGCGATCCACGAGCTGGCAGCATTGGTAACCCGCTTGAATAACCTGCCAGTTTCACGCAGCCCAAGGACTTCGTTAAATGTCGGCAAGATTTCTGGGGGAACCTCGGTGAACACGATCGCGCCTGAAGCCACGCTGGAATTAGATTTGCGCTCAGAGGGAGAACAGACCTTGAAAAACCTTGTGGAACGGGTGCAGCATTTGGTTGCCGCCGCGAATCGTCCAGAGGTCAAGGCATCCTGCCAGGTGATTGGCAGCCGGCCGGCAGGAAAAATTCCAGCAGACCACCCCCTGGTCTTGTTGGCGCGGGGCTGCCTGGAAGATCTGGGCATCGAGCCCAAACTGACGATTGGATCTACTGATGCGAACATCCCCCTTAGCCAGGGACTTCCCGCGGTGTGTATTGGCATCTCCAGCGGATATGGCGCCCATACGGTTCAGGAATATATTCATACCAGCCCGTTAGCCTTGGGCCTGGCGCAGTTAGCCGCCTTGACGGTGGGCGTCTTTAACCTAAGATAACCCGGACGTCAATCGCAAATGCGCCCAGGTCGCCGGGCAGAGCCCGCAGTGGATTGATCTCAATTTCGGCTAACTGAGGAAAATCGGCCGCCAGGCGGGTCACGCGCAACAGCGCCTGCTTGACTGCCTGGCGATCTGCTGGAGGCAAGCTGCGGAAGCCGTCCAATTTACGCCCAGCCCAGGTTTCAGCGATCATTTCGTCAGCATCAAGAGGGGTGAGTGGGGCGAGTTTAAAACTTACGTCTTTAACCCTTCCACTTCGACGCCGCCCGAACCAAACATCGCCAGCGGACCGAATTGCCGGTCCTGGACGGCGCCCAGGATCAGCTCCTGGCCGGTCGCCAACATAGCCTGCACGGTGACGCCTTCTAAGAGCGCTGTGGGGCGGGCTGCCTGGGCATTCGCCATGACCTGAGCATATCCCTGCTGAACCTCGGCCTGGCTGTGCAGGTTTAGCAAGATTCCATGCACATCCGACTTGTGGGCGATGTCGGGCGAGGCGATCTTAATCGCAACCGGGAAGCCAATCTGGATGGCTGCCGCGATTGCCTCTTCTGCGGATCGCGCCAACGCACTGGGGGGCAGGCGCAGCCCGTAAGCAGCAACCAGGCGCTGCGCCAACTCGGCGGGCAGCGCGCCTCCAGCTTGACCAGGGTATGTTGCCAGGATCGAGCTGGCCAGCTCGACATCGATCCCATCCAGTGTTTCATCTTCAAGCTTGTCTTCGTCCGCGCGGCGACAGGTAGTCAGCGCGTCCGGCTAGCACACCCAGGGCAGAGGCGGCTTGCTCGGGAAAGCGATATTCAGGCACCCGCGCCGCGCGAAAGTGCTCGACGGCTTCCTGGATGAGCCGTTCTCCCATCAATGCGATCACAACCGGCTTAGCCGCATTGTGAATCACTGGAATCAGCGCTTTGGCGACTGCGCCAGCGGTGTACATCGGCGGCGGTGGCAGGATGACCAGCACGCTGTCAATCTGAGCGTCTGCCAGCAAGACTCGCAGGCAGGCGGAATACTGCTCGGGGGAGGCCGAGGCGAGCATGTCGATCGGGTTTTTCAAGCTGGCGGCAGATGGCAGCAGCGCTGCCAGGCCGGCGTGACAGGCCGGGCTGATTTCGGCGAGCTGCAAGCCGTTCAGCTCCAGGGCGTCTGAAGCGGTCACCCCAGGACCGCCAGCGTTGGTTAACACAGCCACTCGCCGTCCGGTTGGCAGCGGGCACCAGGCCAGGGCACGTGCCCAATCGAACATCTCCTGACTGGTCTCAGCGCGAATAACCCCGGCCCGGCGGAAAGCCGCGTTGTAAGCGTTTTCAGAGCCGGCCATCGCCCCGGTATGTGAAGCGACGGCGCGCTGCCCGGCAGAGAACCGCCCGACTTTTAGAGCGATAATCGGTTTGTGGCGAGTGACCTGTTCTGCCTGGGCGACGAAGCGCCTGCCCTGGCTGACACCTTCCAGGTACATGGCCAATACCCGCGTGAACGGATCGGCTGCCACAGCAGGGATCACATCGGTCTCGGTCACATCAACCTGGTTGCCCAGGCTGACCAGGCGCGAGAGGCCAAAGCCTTGGCCGCGCGCCCAATCGATCACCGCGGCGCAAATCGCCCCGGAGTGGGAGATGAAGGCTACCTCTCCCAGCAGCGGACCTGGCGGCGGTAGAAAAGTGGCATCCACCGGCAGGTGGGTATCCAGCAGCCCGATTGAGTTTGGCCCGATCAGGCGCATTTCGTACTGCCGGGCGATGCGCAAGCATTCCTGCTCTAATGCTGCGCCTTCTGGCCCGGTTTCGCGAAAACCGCCCGCCCCAATTACCGCGGCGCGCAAGCCGCGTTCAGCGCATTCGCGTAGGGCCTGGGGTACTGCGCCGGCTGGGATAAGCAGCATCGCCAGATCGAGCGGGTCAGGGACTTCAGAAATGTGGCTGAACACTGGCCGGCCAAACAGGCTGCCGCCGTGTGGGTTGACAAAATGGACTGCGCCTTGAAAATTGGAAAATATCAAGTTGCGCGCCAGCCCGTAGCCCAGCTTGGTTGGATCTTGTGACGCACCGATGACGGCGATACCCTTAGGATTGAAAAAGAAATTCAAAGCGCTGGTTGTTTCCATTCTTTTTTCTCCAAATGCGCTTATGGGTTGGACATGCAAGGCCTCTAAGAATTGCTCCCGGTTGATGGTTAATTGTACACGGCTTATCCCTTTTTTACCGGGGGGCGGAAAGCCACGCCCAGGCCAGGAAGCTCTAATTGGTAGTTGACTTTTCTGAGATTGGATGCCAAAATAATATTGTCGTTGAGGGGCGGACCTACAGTCTGCCTGTACAATATCGGTGAAACGAAGGAGGTGATCTTATCGGGGGTCTTTGTTTAGGCGGGCGGCATCCATCCATGGAAACAAATATCGAAAACCTGATTCAATCGACAAGATGCTAAGGAGAGCGCGATGAAGAAAAGATTTTTGCTGTTTAGCTTAATTCTGATGATCGGTTTGGTTTTGTCGGCCTGCGCCAGTTCGGGCAGTGGGGATACGCTCAAAGTAGGCGGGATTGGCGAGCTGACCGGTGATATCCCCGCAGTAGGGGCCTCCTTCAAAAACGGGGCTGAGATGGCCGTTGCAGATATCAATGCTGCTGGCGGTCTGGATGTAGGCGGAAAGAAATACCAGGTCGAATTGGTTCTGGAGGATAATGCTGGTAAAGCTGACCAATCGGCTTCCGCGGCGCAGAAGCTAATCACTCAGGACAATGTTGTCGCGATTATTGGGCCGAATGCCAGCCGGTACGCCATCCCGGCTTCGGAGATTGCGGAAAGCTCCAAGACGGTCTTAATCAGCCCATGGTCCACCAACCCAAAAACCACCTTGGACGCAAAAACCAATGAGCCGAAAAAGTACGTCTTCCGTGCTGCGTTTATTGATCCCTTCCAGGGCCGCGTGGTGGCCAAGTTCGCCCTGGAGAATCTGAATGCCAAGAAGGCCGCGGTTCTGTACGATGTGGCTTCCGATTACAACAAGGGTATTGCCGAATTCTTCAAGCAAACCTTTGAAGAGAACGGCGGCGAGGTGGTGGCCTTTGAAACCTATACCACTGGCGATAAGGACTTCTCCGCTCAGCTCACCAAGATTAAAGACACCAACCCCGATGTGATCTTCCTGCCCAATTATTACAGCGAGGTACCGCTGCAAATCCAACAGGCCAAGCGCCTGGGGATTACCGCCCCATTTCTGGGGAGCGACTCGTGGGGCAGCGCTGAGTTGCTGACCCTGTGCGGCGCGGATTGCGAAGGCTACTACTTCAGCACCCACTATGCCGCCGATAACGCCACTCCGGTTGCCAAGAAGATGATCGATGCTTATAAAGCGAAATATGGCACCACCCCAGATGATGTGGCAGCTCTGACTTACGACTCGTTTGGCTTGCTCTGGCAGGCGCTGCAGTCAGCCGGCAGCATTGATCGCCAGGCAATTCGCGACGCCCTGGCTAAGATCCCGAACTACGAAGGCGTCACCGGGACGATGCAGTTCCAGGAGGGCTCGGGCGACCCGATTAAGAGCGCGGTGATCTTGCAGATCATGAATGGGAAGTTCAACTTCTTTGCCAACGCTAACCCATAAGATTACGAAATAACTTAGTGCTTGATTGGGCCGCTCAGCGGCCCAATCAAGTTATAACAGGGTATCCCTATGACCTATCTTTTCCAGCAAGCGCTGAATGCTTTGCAGCTTGGCAGCATCTATGCCTTGATTGCTCTGGGTTATACGATGGTGTATGGCATCCTGCGCATGATCAACTTCGCCCATGGCGATTTGTTCATGGTAGGGGCTTTCTTCTCCTTCATGATTGCAACTTTTGGCAAACTCCCGTTTGTGCCCACTTTGCTGCTTTCGATGCTGGGAGTGGGTCTGCTGGGAGTAGGGATCGAACGGGTGGCGTATAAACCCCTGCGCAATGCGCCGCGGGTCTCGGCTATTATCACCGCCCTGGGAGTAGGCATTTTTCTGGAGAATTTAACCCTGGTTTTCTTTCCTTATCCGCAGCATGTTCCGCCGCTGCTGCCGAATATTACCTGGACAGTGTTTGGTGTGACTATTTCCTCTCTCCAAATTATTATTATTCTGCTCTCTTTCGGTTTGATGCTGCTGCTCGATTACATCGTCCGGCGCACGATGGTCGGAATGGCCATGCGGGCGATTTCCTGGGATAAAGCGATTGTGCCGTTGATGGGCGTGCCGGTGAACCTGGTCATTTCGCTGACCTTTCTGATCGGAACCAGCCTGGGCGCGGCCGCCGGAGTGATGTATGGGCAGGCTTTCCCGGTGATTGACCCATACATGGGGGTGTTAATTGGCTGGAAGGCTTTCATTGCCGCAGTGGTGGGCGGGATTGGAAATATTCGCGGGGCGGTATTAGGCGCTTTTATACTCGGGTCAGTGGAAATCATGGTGGCAGCGTTTTTACCGTCTACCTATCGTGATTTTATTAGCTTTTCGCTGCTGCTGATCTTGCTGATCTTCCGTCCATATGGCATCCTCGGCCAGCCCCGGCCGCAAAAAGTGTGAGCATTGGAGCCAGGCCATGACTTTTATTCACGGAAGTATTTCTCAAATCTTGTGGAACGCTGCTGAGGTATGTGCGGGGGTGGGGCAATGAAGACGCTTAAACGGCTCTACGCCAGGATTATGGCCAACCGGAAGATCCTTCCGGTGCTGGTCGGCTTAGGTTTCGTGCTTTCGCTTTTGATCCCGAGGTTTAACTGGATTTCGCCATATTACCAATTAATCTTGATGTATATCGGAATTAACACAATTATGACGGTTAGTCTAAACCTGATCAATGGCTATATGGGTGAGTTTTCGGTAGGACATGCAGGTTTCATGGCGGTCGGGGCATATGTAGCCGCACTGCTGACGATGTACGTCTGGCCTCCCGCAGCCGTCGGCTGGATGTTTCCACTTACGGTGACCCTGGCGGGCCTGGTAACAGCCTTGATCGGCCTGGTGGTAGCGATACCGTCGTTCAAGACCAGGGGCGACTACCTGGCGATTGTGACCCTGGCTTTTCTATTCATCGTCAAATCGGTCATCGAGAACGTCGATGCGATCGGTGGGCCGCGCGGCATCCCCGGTATCGACCGGCTGTCAACCCTCCCCTGGGTCTTCTTCTGGACAGTGCTGGCCTTGTGGGTGACCCGCAACTTTGTTTATTCGAATTTTGGAAGGGGAGTGCTCTCGATTCGTGAAGATGAAATTGCCAGCGATCTGATGAGTGTCAATACCCGCCAGGTGAAAGTGCTCGCTTTTATGGTTTCTTCCTTTTTCGCCGGCGTGGGCGGGGCGTTGTTTGCGCATCTGCTGCAGTTTATCAGCCCGCGCGTCTTCGATATCGTCAAATCGACGGATTTTCTGATTATGGTCTATCTAGGAGGGATCGGGTCGATCGCTGGCTCGATTATCGGCGCGACCACGTATACAGTGCTGCTGGAGGTCCTGCGCCCGCTGCAGGTTTGGCGCTTTGTGCTGATGCCGCTGTTGTTGGTGTTTCTGATGCTCTACCGGCCGAGGGGGATTATGGGATTGCGTGAATTCAGGTGGTTTATCCCCGGCTACGAAATCATCAGCAGCACTGTGACCAGGATTGGGAAGAAACCGAAAGCGGAGGCCAGCGATGCTGCTGCAGACTAAGAAGGTGACCAAGTATTTCGGAGGGCTGCTGGCCGTCTCCGATTTTAACCTGGAATTGGAAAACGGCGAGCTGGTGGGCATTATCGGTCCGAACGGGGCGGGAAAGACGACGGTTTTCAACTTAATCACCGGGGTGTACCGGCCTACCCAGGGCAGCGTTAATTTGAATGGCGTGGAGCTGGTGGGCAAGCGCCCAGATCAAATTACCGGGCTGGGAATTGCGCGCACGTTCCAGAATATTCGCCTGTTCAATGACCTGACGGTCCTGGATAACGTGCGTATTGCTGCTTACCAACAGGTGAAATACTCGCCGTTCGAAGCGATGTTTCGCATCGGTAGGTTCAACAAACAAGAGTTGGGTTTCATCGACGCCGCAATGGGTTTGCTGGCGATGTTTAAGCTGGAAAGTTACGCCGCCGAGCAAGCTAAAAACTTACCTTACGGGCTGCAGCGGCGTCTGGAAATTGCCCGGGCGATGGCCACCCGACCCAGGCTGCTGCTGTTGGATGAGCCGGCAGCCGGGATTAATCCGAATGAGATCGACCAATTGATGGAATTTATCCAGTGGATTCGCCAGGAGTTCAAACTGACTATCCTGCTGATCGAGCACCAGATGCGCCTGGTGATGGGCATTTGCGAGCGCATCAAAGTTTTAGATTTCGGGGCGACGATTGCTGAAGGTACACCGGCTGAAATCCAGAATGACCCCAAAGTCCTGGAAGCCTACCTGGGAGAAGGAGCTGAGCTATGAGCGGCGAGTTGCAGGCGTTATTAACCGTGCATGATTTAAGCATCTCCTACGGGAACATCAGCGCAGTAAAAGGCATATCTTTCGATGTGAATGAAGGCGAAATTGTCACTTTGATCGGCGCAAATGGCGCTGGGAAATCCTCGACGCTGCGGGGCATTTCGGGGATCATTCCCTACAAAGGGATGATCACCTATCACGGGCAAGACCTGCACAAGGTTCCCGCTGACAAGCTGGTTGGCCTGGGTATCGCCCAGGTTCCGGAGGGACGCGGCATTTTTGGCAACCTGACAGTGATGGAAAATTTGAAGCTGGCCACCTGGCAGCGCCGGGACAAAGCCGAGATCAGCCGGGACTTTGAGCGGGTTTTTGTGATCTTCCCACGGCTGAAGGAGCGCATCAACCAGCTCAGCGGGACGCTTTCGGGCGGCGAGCAGCAAATGCTGGCGGTCGGACGGGCGTTGATGAGCCGGGGCAAGATCCTCCTGCTGGATGAGCCCTCGATGGGATTGGCGCCGGTGCTTGTGCGTGAGATCTTCAGGGTTTTGCGGGAAATTAACCAATCTGGGACGACGATCCTGCTGGTGGAGCAAAACGCCTTTATGGCCCTGCGCCTGGCGAACCGGGGCCATGTCCTGGAGACCGGTCAGATCATCCTGAGCGGGAGCGGCCAGGAGCTTTTGGGCAACCCGCGAGTCAAAGAAGCCTACCTGGGTGGGTGAAACGCATGGAAGAATTGCTTACCTGGGCTGAGATTGATTTAAGCGCGATTGCTTTCAACGTGGGACAGTTCCGCCGTCACATTGCTCCACATGTGGAAGTGATCGCCGTGGTCAAGGCGAATGCATATGGACATGGCGCCGCGGCTGTCGCCCACACAGCTCTGGCAGCCGGCGCGACCCGCCTGGCAGTCCACCGCCTCAGCGAAGGCGTCGCCCTGCGCCAGGCAGGGATCGAAGCGCCGGTGCTGATCCTGGGCTATACCCCGCCAGCCGGGGTACCCCAGATCGTCGATTGGCGTCTGACACCCAGCCTGATCACGATTGAGTTTGCCCAGGCTCTATCTGCTAGATCTCAGGCGGCTGGGGTCGCGACGCCGGTGCATATCAAAGTGGATAGCGGGATGAGCCGCTATGGACTGCTGCCGGATGAGGTATTGGAGTTCGCCCGGGCGTTGCAGGCCTTGCCAGGTATCCGCTTGGAAGGCCTCTACACCCATTTCGCTACCGCCGACGGATTGGATCAGACATTTGTGCGCCAGCAATTAGCGGTTTTCAACCAGGTTGCTTCCACCCTACGTGAAAGCGACATCAGCATCCCCTTGCTGCACGCCTGCAACAGCGCCGCAGCCATGCGCCTGCCCGAAGCGCATTTCAACGCCATCCGCCCTGGGATTGCCCTGTATGGCCTGGATCCCTCGGACGCCTGGCCGCCGACTTTCGAAATCCGCCCGGCCTTGACCCTGAAAAGCAGGGTCAGCCGGGTGCGCGAACTGCCCGCGGGAGCGGGCGTCAGCTACGGGCGCACATACATCACCCAAAGACCAACCAGGGCCGGCGTTGGTCCCCGTGGGTTATGGGGATGGCTACCATCGCTGTCTATCGAATAAAGGCCAGGTATTAATTCGAGGCCAGCGGGCCCCGATCCTGGGGCGGGTGTGCATGGACCAGTTTGTGGTCGATGTCAGCCACATCCAGGGTGTGCAAATGGATGCTGAAGTTGTCCTGGTCGGCAGGCAAGCCGAGGGCGAAATCCGTGCCGAAGAAGTTGCCGCCTGGGCCGGGACGATTAACTATGAGATAACGACTTCGCTTTTAGGGCGCGTAGAGCGGATTTATCGGGGGAATTGAATGCTGGCTGCCAGATAATCCTGGCGCGCTGGTTTAGCCGGTGCAGCTCACAAGCAGCGACAGTTTAGATGCACAGCCTGAGTTAGCTGCATATTATTTAAATCATCTTAAAGATAATAAAATAAACCAACAAATTACTTAATAATTATATTGGTAGAAATTAAGATTCTAAGTATAATGATATTACTGTCTTGATATGAGGTAACTTATGGAAACAACTTCAAACTGGAAATATGCACAGAAATGGCAGGCGCCCTTCTTTACAATATGGGGCGGGCAAGCCTTTTCGCTGCTTGGCAGTATGCTGGTCTCGTTTACCCTGATCTGGTGGCTGACCAAGACCACCGGCTCAGCCACCGTGCTGGCAACGGCAACCCTGGTCGGGCTGCTGCCGCAAATCCTCCTTGGGCCAATTTCCGGGACCCTGGTCGATCGCTGGAGCCGCCGCCTGGTGATGATCGTAGCCGACAGCGTAATCGCCCTGGCAACCTTAGTGCTGGCTTTGCTCTTTCTGACTGGCAAGGTTGAGATCTGGCAGGTGTATGCGCTGATGGCGATCCGGTCGATCGCCGGTGGTTTCCACTGGCCGGCAATGACTGCTTCGACCACCTTGATGGTTCCGAGTGAGCAGTTGGCGCGCATCCAGGGATTAAACCAGATGCTGCAGGGTGGGATGAATATTGTCTCGGCTCCCCTGGCAGCATTACTGCTGGAGGTCCTGCCCATTGCCGGGATCCTGTCGATCGACGTGATTACGGCAATGATTGCTGTGGTGCCGCTGCTCTTCATCCCGGTGCCGCAGCCATCCCGTCAGGTGCATGCGAGCGGCGCCCCGACCTCTTTCTGGCATGAATTCAAAGAAGGTTTTCGATATGCTTTTTCCTGGCCAGGCCTGGTCCTAATTGGCTTGATGGCTACACTGGTGAATTTGCTGCTCAGCCCGGCTTTTTCTTTAGTGCCGATCCTGGTGACCAAGCATTTCAACGGTCAGGCTTTTCAGCTTGCCTGGATTGAGTCGGCAATGGGCGCCGGGATCATCCTGGGTGGGCTGCTGTTGAGCGTATGGGGTGGTTTTAAGCGGCGCATCCTGACCACCCTGGTTGGGTTGGTTGGGATGGGGCTGGGCTGCCTGGCGATGGGCTTGCTCCCATCGAACGCCTTCCTGATGGCTGTTGGGCTGATGTTCTGGCTGGGTGCAACCAACTCGATCACCAACGGACCCCTGATGGCGGCTGTCCAGGCGGTGGTGGCGCCGGAAATGCAGGGCCGCATCTTCACGCTAATTAGCGCCTTTGCCGGTGCGATGACCCCGCTTGGTTTGATCATTGCTGGGCCGGTGGCGGATCGCTACGGCGTGCAGACCTGGTTCCTGTTGGGTGGGATAATGACCTTATTGATGGCCGTTGGTTCGCTGATGCTGCCAGCGGTGATGAATTTCGAGAAAGGACGTAATGGAGGGGGTCAAGCAGTGGTGGGCATATCGCCCTTAGATGAGGCCACGCCGGCAGATTGAAGAAGCGCACAAGCGAAGTAAGGGCCTGGAGCAACTGCTCCAGGCCTTTTTTAGGGGCTTTTCGAGTGTGTGTGCTGACCCTGAAGCGAACAATTCATTCCGATGCTTAATATGGATTTGACACTATTTAAAAAATTTACTATAATATAATTATTGGGAGCGCTCCCGAAATCTTTTTTTCTGAAATTTGTCAACTAACTGGAAGAGCTGCGTGCCAAACCTGACTCTCGAAGACATCGCCAAGCAAGCCGGAGTATCACGTTCCACTGTTTCACGGGTGGTGAATGATGATCCACATGTCAAAGAGATTGTCCGGAAGCGAGTCCAAGAGGTAATCCTCACCACCGGCTACCACCCGCATGCCGCTGCCCGCAGCTTGGCATCCCATCGTTCTTGGATGATCGGGTTGGTGCTGCCTAGAACTGTAAGCAGTATTTTTACTGATCCTTATTTCCCCCGCCTTATCCAGGGTATAGCGCAGGCTTGCAACCAGCATAACTATACCCTGGTCTTTTTTTTAGTGGAAACAAAAGAAGATGAAAGGCGCATTTTCCCCCGTATCTCAAGCAGAGGTCTGTTGGATGGCATTGTGCTGCAGACGGCTGAGGTGGGTGATAAATTGATCGACCGCCTGGTCCAGTTTGATTTCCCGATGGTTGTGGCGGGGCGACCATTCAATCCGAATGAAATCTCTTATATCGATGTAGACAATATTCAGGCTGCCCAAACTGCGGTTTGCCACCTGATCGAGCTTGGGTATCAGCGCATTGGGACCATTACCGGTCGAATGAACGGCACACCGGGCATCGATAGGCTGGAAGGTTACCGGAAGGCCATCCTGGAGCAGGGTTGGAAGGTGGATGAAAACCTGATTGCAGAAGGCGAATTTACTGAGGAGAGCGGCTACGCGGCGATGAAGCAATTGCTTGTTTTTAAACCCGATGCTGTATTCGCCGCCTCCGACGTTATGGCGCTCGGCGCGATGCGGGCAATCCAGGATGCCGGGTTGAGTGTTCCCCAGGATGTTGCTATGATTGGCTTCGATGATCTGCCGGTTGCCACGCAAGCAGACATAAAACTTACCACGATCCGCCAACCGATCGTCCAGTTTGGCGCACGGGCTGTCGAAACCTTGATTGATTTGATTGAAAACGGGTGCAAGCCTTCCCGCCGCATTATTATGGATACCGAGCTCGTCGTTCGCGATACCTGCGGGGCATCCCAAAAGAATGGTCATTTGGCCAGGCCCCAAAACGGACGTGATCCATTAAGCGTATCTGAATCCAGCCGAATATGATCGTTCTGGCATTGAAAGGAGGTGGAAAGACGCGGTAAAAAAACGGATTTGACAGCTTAATTAACGATCAACTAACTTTATAAGGAGAAAGAAAATGAAACGTTTGTACGTCCTGATCTCGATTTTTATGGTTATGGCCGTGCTCTTAGGAGCCTGCGCCCAACCAGCGACTCAAGCGCCGACTGAAGCGCCAGCCGCGGAGGTGCGGTTCCGACTGAAAAACCCGCCGAAGCGGCCCCTGCGCCGACCGAAGCCCCCGCACCCACGGAAGCGCCCGCGCCCACCGAAGCGCCAGTCGTCGAAGCGCCGGCCGATGCGAACACCCTGCCCCGCAATGAAACCCTGTACTTCAATGGGCAACAATGGAGCCCGGTTGTCGGTTGGAATCCTTACTCCAACAGCAACAATAATGCCATGGCCATTGCCCAGCAGGACAACGCCCGCGTCATTATGTTCGAAACCCCGTATCTGTACAACATGCTCGATGGCAAGCAGTATCCTCTGCTGGCTGATGGCGATTATGCGTGGAACGATGCACGCACCGAGATCACCTTCAAGATGAAATCCTGCCGCCAAGTGGAGCGATGGTACCCCGGTAACCGCGGATGATGTCGCTTATACCTGGGCAACCCATGTCAAATACAATACCCCTACCGGCGCTGCCAATATCGATTTCATCGAGAACATCGAAGCCCCGGATCCTCAGACAGTTGTCGTCAAGGCGAAATTGGATGCGGACGGCAAAGCGGTCAATCCGCTGCAGGTGCAGGCATACGTTAGCACCAATTATGTCATCCAGAAAGCCTGGACTGACACTCTTGTAGCCCGCGTCAACGGCGATCCCACCGCGTTACTGGCTGATCCCGCTGAAGACGTGGTTTACTCCGGTCCGTATCACAAATTCTTCACTGACGATACGAAAGTCGTCTATGTTCGCGATGACAACTACTGGGGTCAAGATGCCTCCATGTGGGGCAAGCTGCCCGCACCAAAGTACCTGGCGCACACGATCTTCAAAGATAATGCCGCCGGTTCTGTGGCTTTAGCCCAGGGCGAAGTGGATGTCAGCCAGCAGTTTAACTCCAATATTCAAGTACTGTGGGAAAACTACGCTCTGCCGGTCTCTACCTATCTGCCCGAGGCCCCTTACGGAATCGGCGCCAGCCTCCCAACCGCATTCTACAACCTGAAGTCTCCTGGTTTGGACAATGTTGCGGTTCGCAAGGCGATCGCCATGGCTGTTGACTACCCCACGATCATTGCCAACGCGATGACCAACCAATCGGCTACTTTCGACCAGGTACCGCGCTCATTGATGAACCCAACCGCTGGCGAACAGGCCACCTTTGATCATGCGGCTGTCGCAGATCTGCAGTGGGCTGGCAATGACATCGAAGGCGCCAATAAGCTGCTCGACGATGCCGGGATCGTAGACACTAACGCCGATGGTATCCGCGATATCGATGGCAAAAACCTTTCCTACATCGCGACCTGCCCCAATGGCTGGTCCGATTGGCAGGCTGCCATTGAAATCGTTGCCGCCGCTGGCAAGAAAATCGGCATCGAGATCACCACCAACTACCCTGAATGGGGCGTTTATCAGACGGTCGTCACCAAGTCAGACGCACCATTGCCCGAAGGTTATGACATCTTCATGATGTGGAGCGACGGCGCTGGTCCTACCCAACCTTGGGGACGTATCCGCAAGCTGCTGAGTTCCGAATTCATTGGTATGGCGAGTAACTGGAATGGCAACTGGGGTCAATATAGCAATCCTACCGCTGACGAATTGATCAATGCGATCCCCGCTGAGACCGATCCCGCCAAGGTAACGCAAATCTATACGGATTTGGTCAAGCTATACCTGACCGATGTGCCCTCCTTCACCCTCATGTACCGCCCTCAATCGTTCCACGCCGTGAACGAGACGGTTTGGACGAACTTCCCTCACCAGGATGACGGCACCAACCCGCCCGTTCCGCCGCTCGACCTGACGGACGGTTGGAGTGTCGCAGGTCTCTATAATCTGACGTTGGTTAACCCGTAACCAATTACCGAATGTAAACAGCCATGTCCCGCACGGGGCATGGCTGTTTATTAACAATCTTATGCTACAAGAATTGGTATGATTCCTATCGTGTTTACGAGGAGGTGCAGCAGTGAAAGGATACCGAAAGTATTTTGCTAACAAGCTGATGTGGTTCTTTATCACTTTTGTTTTTGCATTTATATTGAATTTTCTCTTGCCCCGCCTCATGCCGGGAGATCCCGTGGCAGCGATCGCCGCAAGGATGGCCCAAGGTATGTCCAATGCGACTGGAATCCAAAGGATTTATGAGCAATACACAGAGCTATTTGGAACGAATAAACCGATCCTCGAGCAGTTTGTAATCTATGTGAGAAATGTTTTCCGTGGCGATTTCGGTTTCTCTTTCAGTCAATACCCCAGAACAGTTGCTGATGTGATCAAATCATCAGTTTTGTGGAGCGTGGGTTTGCAGCTCCCGGCGATCCTCGTCGGTTGGTTGATCGGTAACTTACTCGGCGCATTAGCCGCTTATATTAAGGGGGGATATGATAAAGTCCTGATGCCCACCAGCCTTTTGTTTAGCAGTATACCGGCGTTTGGCATGGCTGTTATTTTGCTGGTCATTTTTGGCGTTAAGCTTAACTGGTTTCCGACTTCAGGGGGATATGGGTTTGACTTGATACCCAACTTTTCCTGGAATTTTATTGGGTCTGTGGCCGTTCATTATGTGCTGCCATTCCTGTCACTCGTTTTGATCATTATCGGCGGCCAGGCGATCGGCATGCGCTCGATGTGCATTTATGAGCTCAACGCGGACTATGTAAAATAC
Source organism: uncultured Chloroflexia bacterium (assembly GCA_963770655.1). Lineage (GTDB taxonomy): Bacteria > Chloroflexota > Anaerolineae > Anaerolineales > UBA4823 > CAZAGA01. Next base: position 57,987 of record CAVYQO010000003.1, read on the forward strand.
AGCCGTTTTATGGGCATTAAAGACCGGGTGATCGTCCGCTATGTATTTAGAAATGCAATGCTTCCCCAGGTGACGGGTTTGGCACTGGCAGTCGGCACGATCGTCGGCGGCGCGCTGGTGGCGGAGATTATTTTCAGTTATCCGGGGCTAGGCACTACCCTCTTGAACGGTATTATGGGACAGGATTATCCCCTGATCTCGGGCGTCACGATGATCATTACATTTATGGTATTGATCACGACTTTTGCTCTCGAAATTTTATACGGTTTCATCGACCCGCGCATTAAAGCGACGCAATCGGATCAATAAGGAGAAAAGCGGCCATGAAACGTACCCTCAAACTGGCATTCCACTCCTCAAAATTTGTGATTGGTTTCGCTATCCTGATGTTTATTCTGCTGACGATGGTCATTTATCCCTTGTTCGTGCCGAACCCCCCATTAGATATTATTGCGCAAGGGACTTTCTTCTCACCCGGTATTTACGTCAACGTATACGACAGCTTTGGAGCCACCCCGCACACGCTTTTATTGGATGATGCTGCCACCAAGCGCATTGCCAATAAGCTGAACGAAGATGATCGTCTGGCGCTTAAGACATGGCTTGTAGCAGCCGGTATTTCTGAAACCGATATCGATATCACCGACACCAAAAAACTCCTGGACCAATGGACCCAGAATTATGATTCAAAGAAGAATGTTCCTGGGATGACGAATGCCAAGCGAAATTACTATTCCCGGCTTGATAAATCGCTCAAAGGACTTTTGGCAACTGCAGGGGTGAGCATTGCTGTAAAGAACGCGGAATCGGGAGTCTTGGAGGAGACACAATTCGTCAACCAAAATGATTATGTGAATGTCAACGAGGTTCCAAACGTCCTTGTGCTGCCACTTGGAACCGATAACTTCGGGCGGAATGTGCTAACCGAGTTGGTTTCGGCAACCGGCACATCATTGTGGATCGGCCTTGTTGCAGGTTTAATTGCCACAACGATCGGTTTAGTCCTGGGTCTAATGTCAGGCTATTTGGGCGGCTGGGTGGATGATGTGATTATGTTTATTACGAATATCTTAATCGTAATCCCCTCCTTCGTCTTATTGATTTTAATTTCATATAGTATCGGGCAGGAAAAACGCGGCCCAATGACGGTTGCAATCGTGATCGGGTTAACTTCCTGGGTATGGACTACCAGGGCTGTGCGGGCGCAAGTGACTTCGCTGCGTAATCGCGACCACGTCAATCTGTCGAGGCTTTCCGGGCACCCAATCACACGCATCATCTTCACAGACATTTTTCCATACATTGCTTCCTATGTCATCATGGCCCTGATCCTACAAATTTCTGCTGGGATCCTGGCGGAGGCTGGGTTGTCAATCCTTGGGTTGGGACCCAGAACGACAGAGGTGCCCACTTTGGGTTTGATGATGAACTGGGCGTTGATCTACCAGGCGCATATCTTAGGAAAATGGTGGGCGTTCTTCCCCGTGCTCATCACCATTACTCTGATTTCATTCTCGATGAATTTAATGAATACTGGTCTCGACCAGGTATACAACCCGCAATTGAGGGAATAGGTGACGGTATGTCAGAAGTAACGCTAGAGGTAAAAGAACTTACCACGAAGTATATCACCCGCTACGACGAAAATATTTACGCGGTTGATCACGTCTCTTTGAAAGTCGCCGAAGGGAAATCGCTGGGAATCGCGGGAGAATCCGGCTGCGGAAAATCAACGCTAGCGCTCAGCTTGATGGGTTATTACTTCCCTCCGTTGCACTACACGAGCGGCGAAATTATCATCAACGGCCGGAATATTACCGGGATGGATCCCGATGATGTGCGCAAATCGATATTGGGGACGGAAATATCCTATATCCCCCAGGCAGCGATGAACGCCCTGAACCCCACTCGCAGGATTATCAACTTTATCGAAGATGTTCTTCAGGCGCATGATTTTTATATTTCTAAAAAAGATATTTACGATCGCGCCAGGAGTTTGTTTGAGACCCTGGGGCTCCCGGCGGAAGTGCTCCAAAAATACCCGGTTGAGCTTTCTGGCGGAATGAAACAGCGCACGGTGATCGCGATCTCTGTGATCCTTTTGCCAAAGGTGTTGATTGCGGATGAGCCCTCGTCAGCCCTTGATGTCACCTCCCAGAAAATGGTGGTCAAGATGCTGAAGCAGTTGATGGATAGTGACCTGATCAGCTCGTTGATTTTTATCACTCACGAGCTTCCTCTGCTTTATAACGTCACCGATGACATTATGATCATGTACGCTGGCCAGATTGTGGAGATAGCTTCTGCCAAGCAAGCCGTGTTTGACCCCCTCCATCCGTATTCCAAAGGTCTTATGGGCTCGATTATCGTGCCCGAAAGCGGTCTGCGCGATGTAAAACTGGCGGCCATTCCTGGGGTGCCGCCTAACCTGAAAGACCCACCGACCGGCTGCCGGTTTGCTGAACGCTGCAGCTTCGTCAAGCCAGAATGCAGGGTGATCGCTCCCGCTCTGCGTGAGTTGGAAAGCGGGCGCGCTTACCGGTGTATCTTCTCGGAAGAGGAGCTGCGGGAGATGTTTCGAAGGGAGGCTCATCAAAATGCACGCTGAAAAAAACTTAATCTTGAAAGGGACCGGGCTTACCAAGGTGTTTGGTTTTGGCAATAAGAGAACCCTCGCCGTCGACCATGTGGATATCGACCTTTATGAAGGCGAAGTTGTTTCGATCGTTGGTGAATCGGGCAGCGGAAAGACAACTTTGGCGAAATTACTCCTGGGATTGCTCAATCTGACCGAAGGGGAGATTTACATCAACGGGGTAAAACGCGATATCAGCTCGCATAAGAAGAAACAGGAATATTGGAAAAACATTCAGGCGATCTTCCAGGATCCTTTCTCTTCATACAATACCTTTCATAAGGTCGATGCCGTGCTGTTAGATTGTATTCACATGCGCGGTGGTCGAAAGCTTCCGCAAGCGAAAAAAGTTGAGATGATGACAGAAGCGTGCAGCTTTGTCAACTTGAAGTATGCGGAATTGACGAACAAGTATCCGTTCGAGCTATCCGGCGGCCAGATGCAGCGTTTAATGATTGCCCGGATTTTTCTGTTGAAGCCTCGGATCCTGTTCGCTGACGAACCCACCTCGATGATCGACGCCTGCAGCCGCGCCACCATCCTGGATATGCTGATGCAGTTGCGTGACGAAATCGGGATGACCGTAATTTTCATTACGCATGATATTGGCCTGGCCTATTATGTTTCTGACAAGGTTTATATTATGGAACACGGAATATTCGTTGAAAGCGGAAGCGCGGATGAGGTGATCCTGCATCCGAAAGCGCCTTACACCAAACGCTTGCTCAATGATGTTCCGAAGATATATGAAGAATGGGATCTCACCACTGTAACCCCTGTGTGAGATCGGGTCGGACGTATTTGATTATGCTCTATGGCGGCGAAGCCGTCATAGAGCATTGCTGTAATTTCTTCTCTAAAATCACACGAATGAAGGAAAATAGGATATGAAAAAACAATCATTGGCTGGCGCCTGGGAATTTCGCCAGGCTGGCGCTGAAGCGTGGCTGCCTGCCAGCGTCCCTGGCGGCGTTCATACCGATTTACTGGCCCTCGGCCTCATCCCCGATCCCTTCGTAGCCGATAACGAACAGCGCGTCCAATGGGTGGCGCAATCCGATTGGGTGTACCGCAGCAAGTTCAGCGCCTCGCCTGAAATCCTGGCCAAAGAAAAGGTATTTCTGGTCTGTGACGGGCTGGACACCCTGGCGACGGTCGTGCTTAACGGTCATGAGCTCGGGCGCACTGCGAATATGTTTCGACGCTATGAATGGGAAGTCAAATCCTATTTAGCTGCTGAGGATCTCAACGAGTTAACCATCACCTTCAATTCGCCAGTGAAATATGCGGCTGAAAAGCAAGCCATCCGCCCGCTTCCGGGCGTCCGTGAGGCTATCCCAGGAGGCCCCTACCTGCGAAAATCTCCCTGCCAGTTCGGTTGGGATTGGGGTCCGAAGCTCCCGCCGATTGGCGTCTGGAAGGATATCCGCCTGGAAGGGTACGACCAGGCGCGCGTTGCCGAGGTCCATATTCAGCAAAAGCATGCCGCAGGTCAGGCGACCCTCGCCGCCCGGGTTGTGGTCGAGCGCTGGGAAGAGACCCCGCTCGCCGCCCTTGTGCGCATAACGACCCCCAAGGGCGAGATGATTGAACAAAGAGCTGCGCTGACAACACAGGCTGAAGGGATTGTCAGCGTCTCGATCCCCAATCCTGAGCTGTGGTGGCCGAATGGCTATGGCGGGCAGCCGCTCTATCAGGTGGAAGTCTCCCTCATCCGCGCTGAGCCTTCCCAGGCCGGGTTGTTGGAGCAGCGCACTTATCAGGTTGGGCTGCGCACAATTGAGCTGCGCCAGGAACAAGACGAGTGGGGGCGCTCGTTTGTCTTTGTCGTCAATGGCGTCTCCATATTGTGTAAAGGCGCAAATTGGATACCGGCTGAATCCTTCCCCACTCGGATTACGGATGAACAATTGGAAGGGCTTATTCGCTCGGCTGCCCAGGTCCATCAGAACATGCTGCGCATATGGGGCGGCGGTTTCTATGAAGAAGAGCGCTTTTACGATCTTTGCGATCGATATGGCATCCTGGCCTGGCAGGAGTTTATCTTTTCCTGCAGCATTTATCCATTGGATGACCCGGCCTTTATCGAAAATCTGCGCACAGAAGCGGTCGAGAACATCCGCCGCCTTCGCCATCGGGCCAGCCTGGCGCTGTGGTGCGGCAATAACGAGATGGAATGGGGTTGGGCGGATTGGGGTTGGAATCGACCTGATCTGCAGGATTTAAAAGCCGCCTATGACCAATTTTTCCACCACACCCTGCCGGAATGGTGCCAGGGCGAAGACCCAGATCATGCCTATTTGCCCAGCTCGCCAACCTCCAATACGCCATTCGTTAATCCGAACGGCCAACAGGAAGGAGACGCGCATTACTGGGATGTCTGGCACGGTAGAAAACCCTTTACCGCCTATCGTGATCAGTTCCCGCGCTTCATGAGCGAGTTTGGCTTCCAGGCCCTGCCGCCCCTGGCCACCATCCGCACCTTTGCGGATGAGGCGGATTGGAATATGACTTCTTACATGATGGAGCAGCACCAGAAAAATGCCAGCGGAAATTCCTTGATGGTCGGTCAGATGTTGGACACCTTCCGCTTGCCCAATGATTTTCGCTCCTTGGTATATTTGAGCCTGGTCCTCCAGGCGGAAGGCATTCGCTATGGCGTCGAGCACTGGCGCCGCCACCCTGACCGTGTCGCCGGGATCCTCTACTGGCAGCTTAATGACTGCTGGCCGGTCGCTTCCTGGTCCAGCCTGGATTACTACGGGCGTTGGAAAGCATTGCATTATGCTGCCCGCCGCTTCTATGCGCCCCTCATGCTTTCGATTGAGGACAGGCCGCCTGAGCAGGCTGTTTATATCTCCAACGATGCCCTCGAACCCTGGGCAGGGACTGTGCGCTGGTCGTTGGAAACGCTTGAAGGCGAGGTGATCACCGCGGGTCAAGCGCCTGTTAATGTCGCTGCCCAGGCCTCGACGCTCGTCTGCCAGCAGGATTTTTCGGACGATGTCACGGATGAAAACCGCCGCAAGCTAATATTTATCGCTGAACTCTGGCAGGGCGGACAGTTGCTCGCTCGTCAAACTGCATACTTCGCCCCAATCAAGCACTTAGCCCTGGCCGATCCGGCGGTTACTGTGAACTTGCAAAGTCAGGATGGCGAATTAATCGTTGAATTGACTGCGCATTCCCTGGCCGCGCTGGTTGAGGTGTCTTTGAACGGCACGGATGCCGTCTTTAGCGATAATTATTTCAACCTGCCCGCAGGACGATCGATGCAGATTTCTTGTCCCATGCCAGACGGGTGGACATTGAGCCAGGCGCAGAAAGAAATCCGCGTCTTTTCAGTCTTTGATTCTTATGCGTAAGCCCGGCTAAATGGAATTTAGGGTTGTTATCGGCGCTGAAGCCGCCGATAACAACCTGGAAGTATTAATCTCTTCAAAAATGATGCACCAAAAAAGGATTGATGTATGCCGAAAATAACAGATTTGATCCAAAAAATGTCGCTTGAAGAAAAAGCCGCACTCTGTACTGGAGCCGGCGCCTGGACAACGACCCCTGTTGACCGCCTGGGCATCCCAGAGCTGACTGTGACCGATGGCCCGCATGGGGTCCGGCGCGCAGCAGATTTAAATGTCTTTATTGCCCAGAGCCTACCTGCCACCTGTTTCCCAACCGCGGCCTGCATGGCTTCGACCTGGAATGTGGATTTAATCGATAAAGTCGGCAAGGCCATTGCGGAAGAGTGCATCGCCTTGAAGGTGGATGTCGTCCTTGGCCCCGGGGCGAATATGAAGCGCACCCCCGTTTGCGGGCGTAATTTCGAGTATTACTCCGAAGACCCCTACCTGGCCGGCGAAATGGCAGCCAGCTTTATCAATGGCGTGCAAAGTAAAGGGGTGGGGACTTCGCTAAAACATTTCGCGGCCAACAACCAGGAGTACCAGCGTTCAACGATCAGCTCCGAAGTAGATGAACGCACATTACGGGAGATCTACCTTCCAGCCTTCGAAGCCGCGGTTAAAAAAGCGAAACCGTGGACGGTGATGTGCTCTTACAACAAGCTCAACGGCATATATGCCGCTGAGAATCACAAGCTGCTCTCGGAGATCCTCCGCGACGAGTGGGGTTACGAGGGTTTTGTTGTTTCCGACTGGGGAGCTGTGCATGACCGGGTCGAAGCCTTGATCGCTGGCCTGGATCTAGAAATGCCCGGCCCGAGGGCCTGGCGGGTAAACGCCGTGATCGACGCCGTTCGCTCCGGCAAACTCGATGAAGCGGTGCTGGATGAGGCGGTGCGCAGGATTCTGGAAATTGTTTTCAAAGCGGCTGAGACGAAAAAAGGCGGTTCTTTCGATGCCGAAGCGCATCATAGCCTGGCCCGCGGCGTGGCTGGGGAAGGCATTGTTTTGCTCAAGAACAATGGCGTTTTGCCTTTAAAGGATCAAAAGCAGATTGCAGTCATCGGTCGCTCCGCCAAGGAAGCCTATTACCAGGGAGGCGGCAGCTCGCACATCAATCCGACCCAGGTGGATAATCCCTACGCAGAGCTGCAAAAAATGGCCGGAGGCGCCGCGTTGAGCTACGCTGTTGGCTATCCGGCGGACGAAAGTTTTGACCAGGCGCTCATCGATGAGGCCTGTCAGAATGCCCAAACAGCCGATGTGGCCTTGCTCTATATTTGCCTGCCGGCAACCAAAGAGTCGGAAGGTTATGACCGGCTTGACCTCGACCTGACTGCGCATCAGGTAGCATTGATTAACGCGGTTGCTGCCGTCCAGGCTCATACGGTCGTCATCCTTAATAATGGCGCTCCGGTGGTGATGAGTGAGTGGATCGACGGCGCTGCGGCTGTCCTCGAAGCCTGGATGATGGGACAGGCTGGCGGCGGGGCGATTGCCGAGGTGCTTTTTGGCAAGGTCAATCCGTCTGGAAAGCTGGCGGAAACCTTCCCGTTGAAACTGATCGACACCCCAGCCTTTATCAGCTATCCTGGCGAAAATGGCGCAGTGCGCTATGGCGAGGGGATTTTTATCGGCTACCGTTATTACGATGCCAAACAGGTTCCGACGCTCTTTCCCTTTGGGCATGGGTTGAGCTATACCACCTTCGCTTATCAAAATCTCAAGGTTTCCGCGGATACCTTCGAAGATGTGGATGGCTTGACCGTTTCTGTGGACGTCACCAACACCGGCAAGCTGGCGGGCAAGGAAGTGGTCCAGGTGTATGTGCATGATCACAAATCAAAATTGGTCCGCCCTCCCAAGGAGCTCAAAGGCTTTGCCAAGGTTGAGCTCCAGCCCGGCGAGACCAGGACCGTGAGCGTGGCGCTTGATTTTCGCTCCTTTGCCTATTACCACCCGGCCTACAAACAATGGATCACTGAGGATGGGGAGTTCGACATCCTGATCGGGGCCTCGTCTGCCGACATTCGCTGTGCAAAGACGGTCACGCTGCATTCCACCCTTGCTCTGCCCAGCATCTTGGATCGCGATTCGACGTTGCGCGAATGGATAGAAGATCCACGCGGAATGAGCGTTCTCGGGCCTTTCTACGCGCAAATGAGTGTGCAGATGCAGGCTAATTTTGGTGGGGAAGAGGTAATCGGTATGGACCCGATGGGCTTTTTGCTGGACACACCTTTGGCGGTGTTAATGCACTTCCTGGGTGGTTCTTTGCCAACCCCGCCCGAAGCGCTGGTGGATGAATTGCTGGCCAAGGTGCATGGTATGGCTTGATGATCATTGCGAGGGAAGAGCGGCAATCACCCCGCTGTTCTTCCCTCTACCTCGACCTCGATTTCGGTATGGTGGTATTGCTTGATGGTCATTGCGAGGGAAGAACGGCAATCACCCCGCCGTTCTTCTCTCTACCTCTACCTCGATTTCGGTAAGGTACTGGAAGAGCTTGATATCCTGCTGGTAGGGGATCCAATCGAACAGCAGCGACCAAATCGCGTCGAAGATCGAAACCGAACCGGCAAATACGACCAGGACCGCCAGGATTGCCCCCAGGTAAGGCGGCAAGAACCCCGGCGGGTTGATGAAACCAAAATAGATGGCAGCGCAGGCCAGCAGCAGGATCAGGAAAGCCATGCCGAGCTGGCGCCAGGAAATTTGAAACGTGTTGCGCCGCATGGTCAGGTTCGCCTGGATTTTGTCAGCGCAGTAGCGCCGGAGCCCCTGCTGGATGGAAGCCTCCAGCCCAGGCTCGAGCTGTTCCGCCGGCAGGCGCAGGACCAACCGCAGGGGTCCGGGCCAGCGCGGCCAGTTCTTTAAAAGCTGTTTCTGCAGATAATCGATGCCTGACTCGCCCAGGGTTTCGATTTCGTATGCTGAAAATGGATTTGACGCCGGCGCGTTGAACAGTTCAGCGATGCTGTTCAAGTCAAGGACCATGGAAATAGCTGGTTTTGTGCTCATCGTCTGGCCCGCCTAAGGTTGCGGTTCAACCTTGAATTCCACTTCGCTAACTTTGCGCAGGACGCGGTTCTCCAGCGCCGGCTGTACCCATTGGAACAGCAGCGCCTCCATCGGATCCCATAAAATGACCCAGACAAACACCCCCATGGCTGCAGCCACCAACCCCTGGACCGCATCGGCGGCGTTCGCCAGGATGGTGTTCAACAGCAGGTAGCCCAGCCCGAGCAGCACGATCGAAATCACGGTTACCATGCCCAGACCGATCAGGTTGCGCATGCGGCTCAGGCGGATCGTCAGGGCATTATCCTCGATCTTTGCCTGGCAAAAGCGGTGCACGGCTTTCGCTAACTCCCCCTCCAGGCTGCCGGTGACCTGGTCCGGCGGAAGCTGGATCACGAAGCGCACATTTTCCCAGCGCAGCGATCGTTTTGCGATCAGTTTCTGGACTGCGTTCAGCAGGCCGGCTTCGCCAATCACATTGACCTCTTTATCTGAAAAAGGGTTGACATCCGGCGCGTTGAAAAGCTGGTCGATGCTGTCCAAACGGATGACGATGTCTTCGACTGCAGAAGGGTTCATAGGCTCTCCGCCTCCAAACTAAAATTGCTCTGATGGCATCAAAATTCAATCGCCGGTCGTGGTCAGCGGGTGCTCGCTGAAGAAATCCCACATCACCTGGGTGGCATCGATGTCCTGGGTGGTATTTCCGACGATGAATTTCGGTAGGCCTTTGCCGCCCGGCCAGGAATGCCCACCACCGTGGATCGTATAAAACGTTACGTCGGCGTTTTGGACGCAGCCGGGGTAATGGATGCCGCTGACTGCCCCGCTGGCTGGCAAATCGAGCGGCGGGCCGGCGCACCCGTTGTGCTGCGCCCATCCGGCGACCCAGTCGGCGATAGACGGGAAGGTGAAACCGGCCCTCGAGACCGTACCGCCCCCATATGGCACGATCGGGTCAGCATCGCCGTGGAAGACGATCACCGGAACGGGGCGCGACGGGCTGCATTCGCTCCATGGGGTCGAGTAAGCCCCCGCGACCCCGCCGATGGCGGCGATGCGGTCGGCCAGCTTACATGCCAGCAGAAACGACATCCCCCCGCCGTTGGAAAGCCCGTTGGCATAGATGCGGGTCGGGTCGATGTTATAGTCCCCCTCGAGTTTATCGATCAGGTCAGAAATAAACGTGACATCGCGCAGGCCGTCATTTCCGCCGCCAGCCCGGGGGAAGGCGTCCCAGCGCAGCGGGATGCCGGTTCCGCATGGGTACACGACGATGAAACCATGCTCGTCGGCCAGCTTGTTCCAATGGCTGATCTGCATTTGATGGGCGGGCCACTCGATGAACCCGTGGATGCTGATCACCAGCGGGGTGGGTTTGGCCGGGTCGTAGCTTTTTGGGACATACAGCAGGTATTTGCGCGCAATCCCCGAGGATTGGATCGTCCCGTTGGTGCGATTGAGGATCTTAACGAGCACGATCACCCCCAGCGGGATCAAAACCGCCAGCGCGGCGATCACCAGGATGATCATCAGGATAGTTTTAGGCATTAGGCCATAGACCCCTTTTATACACGTGAAACTATCCCTCCGCCAGCATCCTCGGCCGGTACTGCAGCGCCTCGGCCAGGTGTGAGGGTTGGATCTTCTCGCTGCCCGCTAAATCGGCAATCGTGCGCGCCAGCTTGAGCACGCGGTGGTATGCCCGCGCCGAAAGCTGGAGCTGGCTCATCGCCGCCTTCATCAACGCCCGCCCCGTATCGTCCAGCTCGCAGTGCAGGCGCACTTCGGCCGGGCGCATGTCGGAGTTGCAGAGAATCATATTCTCATTCTTCACAACACCCTGGGGGCGTTGTGAAGAATAAAACCTGGCTCTCTGGATCTCGCGCGCTCTTTCGACGCGGGCCTGGATCGCCGCCGAGGGTTCGCCAATCCGCCGGTCGGAGAGCTTCTCGTACTCGACCCGCGGCACCTCGATGTGGATGTCGATTCGATCGAGTAAAGGGCCGGAGATGCGCTTCTGGTACTTGGTGACCGTGGCCGACGAGCAGGTGCAGGCCTTGACCGGGTCGCCATAGTAGCCGCACGGGCAGGGGTTCATCGCCGCCACGAGTTGGAAATTCGCCGGGAAAGTCAGCGTGCCCTGGGCGCGGCTGATCGTGACCACCTTGTCCTCGATCGGCTGGCGCAGCACTTCCAGGACGCGCATCCCGAACTCGGGCAGCTCGTCGAGGAACAGCACCCCGCGGTGGGCCAGCGAGATCTCTCCGGGGTGGGGCAGGTTGCCGCCGCCGACCAGCCCGGCGTGCGAGATCGTGTGGTGCGGAGCGCGGAACGGGCGGCTGCGGATCAACGGCACATCCGCCGGGAGCTGGTCGGCCACCGAATAGATCCGGGTCACGTCCAGGGCTTCGTCGATCGACATGCGCGGCAGGATGCCGGGCAGGGCGCGCGCCAGCAGGGTCTTGCCGGCGCCGGGCGGGCCGACCATCATCACGTTGTGCCCCCCGGCCGCGGCCACTTCCAGGGCGCGCTTGACGTGCTCCTGGCCTTTGACCTCGCCGAAATCGGTCTGGACGAGCACTTCGACGTCCTCAGCGGTCAGGGCGGGTTGAGGGATGATCGGCGCCTGGCCGCACAGGTGGGCGACCAGGGCGGCCAGCGAGTCGACCGGGTAGACCTCCAGGCCGGGGATCAAGGCAGCCTCGGCGGCGTCGCCCGCCGGGGTGAAAATCCGCCGGAAGCCTTGTTCACGGGCCAGGGCGGCCATCGGCAGCACGCCGCGCACGTGACGCACCCCGCCATCCAGCGACAGCTCGCCGATGATCAGCGCGCCGTCGACGCTCTCGGGCGGCAGTTGGCGGCTGGCGATCAGCGCCCCCAGGGCGATGGGCAGGTCGTAAGCCGGGCCTTCTTTGCGCACCGCGGCCGGCGCCAGGTTGACGATTAATCTGCGGCGGGGGAAATACAGCCCGGCGTTCTTGATCGCCGATTGGACCCGCTCACGGCTTTCCTGGATGGCGGTGTCGGGCAAGCCGACAATCGTTATCGAAGGCAGCCCGTCGCCGGTGTCCACTTCCACCTCGACGACAACCCCTTCCAGGCCGATCACTGCACAGGAATAAACGCGCGCTAGCATGGGTTAAGTTTAGATTCAGGTAGATGAATTGTCAATACAGCGCACAGGGATAAAATCAGCCCGTATCCGGCCTGGCGCTCTATGCGTCAGACAAATACCCAACGGGCCTGGCCCCTGGATTCGTCCTGGGCCAGGCCTTGTTGGTATAATCTTAAACAGTTGTTCCCGACTTCCAAATAGGATCTACCCACAGGCAGGCAGCCATGCGCGAATTCTTCTACCCCAGCAGCGTCGCCGTCATCGGCGTCTCCGACCGGCCCGACAACCTCGGCGCCAACATCGTCGCCAACCTGGTCGAGTACGGCTTCAACGGCATTGTTTATGCCGTCGGGCCGCGCGGCGGGGTGATCGAAACCCGCCGGATCTACCCCTCCGTGGTGGATATCCCCGATCCGGTCGACCTGGCGGTGATCCTGACCCCGGCCAGGACGGTGCCGGGCGTCCTGGAAGAATGCGGGCAAAAAGGCATTCGCTGGGCGATCATCGAGACGGCCGGTTTTCGCGAATATACCGAAGATGGCCTGCGCCTGGAAGAAGAAATCTGCCGGGTGGCCGGGCGCTACGGGATCCAATTCACCGGCCCGAACTGCATCGGCATCATCAGCATGGAAAATGGTTTCTGCGTCCCCTTCCCGCGCCTGAAGAGGTTCGTCAAGCCTGGCGATGTTTCGATCGTCACCCAGAGCGGCGGGGTGGGGATGAGCGCCCTCAACCTGATGGCGAATGAAGGCCTGGGGCTGAACAAGTTTGTCTCGGTCGGCAATATGCTCGATGTCAGCGCCGAGGACATGCTCGAATATTTGATCGAAGACGAGGGCACCGCGATCATCTTCGTCTACCTGGAAAGCATTCATAACGGCCGCCGCCTGATGGAAGTGGCGCGCCGCTCGGAAAAGCCCATCCTGGTCTTCAAATCCAATATCGGCCGGCTGGGCCAGAAAATCGCCCTGTCGCATACCGCTTCGCTGACCAGCGACGACAAGGTCGTCGATGCAGCCTTTCACCAGGCGGACATCCTGCGCGTGCGCGACGCCACCTCGCTGGCCGGCGGTCTGAAAATCCTGCGCCTGCCGCCGATGCGCGGCAATAACCTGGCGATCATCTCGCGCTCCGGCGGGCATGCCGTCCTGGCCGCCGATGCCTGCGAGCTCTCCGGTTTCGAGCTGGCCCATTTCCCCGAGAGCTTTCTGCGCGAGATCGAAAAACACTTCCGCGCCTCGGTGATCCGCCTGACCAACCCGCTCGACCTGGGCGACCTGTTCAACCTGGACGTGTATGCCCAGATTGTCGAGCAGACCCTGCAGCTCGAAGGGGTGGATGGGGTGGTCTTTCTGCATACCGCCCTTTCCGAAGCCGAAAACCTGGCCAGCCGGGCCTTGCTGGAGCGCTTAATGGCCTACGGGCTGCAGTACGATAAACCGGTGGCTTATTATCTCTCGACGGCCTCCCAGGAAATTACCTACCTCAAGCAGAACTATAACTTCCCGATCTTCACCCAGGTCGTCGAGACCGTGCGCGCCCTGGAGATGAGCTATGAATATTACCACCGCTCCCAGGAGATGCATGCCCAGGCGGAGGCGCCGGTATTTTCGGTTGACCGCGCTGCGGTGGAAGCGCTGCTGGCGGAAGCCGGGGCAGGCCAGCGTGATCTGCTCCTGCCCGAAGCGCTGGCCGTATTAGCAGCTTACGGCATGCCGGTCCCAGCCAGCGCCGTGGTCCACACCCCCGAGCAGGCGGCCCAGGCGGCTGAGCGGCTTGGCTATCCCGTCGCCGTAAAGCTGATCGCCGGTGCGATCTCGCACAAATCGGACGCCGGCGGGGTGCTGCTGAACCTGGGCGATGCGGGGGCAGTGCAGGCCGGCGCCGCGGCCATGCTCGCTCGGATCCAGGCCAGCCATCCCGAAGCCGCCATCGACGGGCTGCTGGTGCAGCCGATGGCCGCCTCCGGCGCAGAGCTGATCCTGGGCGGGCGCCAGGACCCGCAGTTCGGGCCGGTGGTGCTGGTCGGGCTGGGCGGTATTTTTGTCGAAATTCTCGAACAGGCCGTGCTGCGCGTGGCGCCGGTCACCCGGGCGGAAGCCTGGGAAATGCTCGCCGAGCTGCGCGGCGGGCGGATCTTGCAGGGCGCCCGCGGCGGAGAAAAAGCCGACCTGGAAGCCCTGGTCGATGCCCTCCTGCGCCTTTCGCAACTGCTTGTCGATTTTGAGCAGATCAAAGAAATCGACATCAACCCGCTGCGCGTCTTCCCCTCCGGCCAGGGCTGCCTGGCCCTGGACGCGCGCCTCATCCTTTCATAAATTTCGTCATTTTCAAAGGAGCTTGCCCCAATGTCCGACCTGACCACCCTACCCGAGCGCTCCGCAGTGCCCGTCGCCCAAACCTGGGATTTGGAAAGCATCTTCGCTGACCCCGCCGCTTGGGAGGCGGCCTGCCAGGAGCTTGTCGGGATGCTCCCCGGCCTGGCTGCTTACCAGGGCCGCCTGTCTGACGGTCCGCAGACGCTGCTGGGCTTTGTCGAGCTCTCCCAGCAGGCCGGGACCCTGATGGGCAAGATCCTCACCTACGCCTTCAACGCCTCGGCGGTCGACACCGCTGACCAGCCCGCCGCAGCCCGGGCCGGCCAGGCGCGCAGCCTGATGGCGCGCTTTGCCGCCGCCGGCTCTTTCTTCGACCCGGAGCTGGCGGCGATCGGCTTCGAGCGCCTGGGGGAGTGGCTGGCCAAAACCCCCGAGCTGGCCTTCCTGGCCCATTACCTCGATCGCCTTGAAAAGCGCCAGGCCCACGTGCGCTCGGGCGAGGTGGAAGAAACGCTGGCCTTGACCGGCGATCCCTTCTCGGGTCCGTCGTCGATCTATGCCATGCTCAACAACGCCGACCTGACCTTCAAGCCGGCGATCGCCTCCGACCGGGCAGGCTCACGAAGTCGGCCAGTCAAGCATCGCCGGGCTGCTCACCCACGCCGACCGCGAGCTGCGCCGCACCGCCTGGGAAAACTACGCCGATGGCTACCTGGCGTTCAAGAACACCTACGCTGCCGCGCTGATTGCCGCAATCAAACAGGATGTCTTCACCGCCCGGGCGCGCCGCTATGCTTCCTCCCTGGAAGCCTCGCTGGAAGCCAATTCGATCCCGGTCGAAATCTTCCACAACCTGATCGAAGTCTTCAAACACAACCTGCCCACCTGGCAGCGCTACTGGCGGCTGCGCAAGCGCGCCCTGGGCTTTGAGCAGTTTCATGTCTACGATATCAAAGCCCCGCTGGCGACTGCCCGGCCGCTCGTGCCCTTCGACCAGGCCGTGGAGTGGATCACCGCCGGCATGGCCCCGCTGGGCGAAGAATATGTGTCGATCCTGCGCCGCGGCTGCCTGGAAGAGCGCTGGGTCGACCGCGCCCGCAACAAAGGCAAGCGCGAAGGCGCCTTCTCGAGCGGCTCGTTCGGCACCCGCCCGTTCATTATGATGTCCTACGCCGACGACGTGTTCAGCCTCAGCACCCTGGCCCACGAGCTGGGCCACTCGCTGCATTCCTATTACTCGCGCGCCAACCAGCCGTTCATCTACAGCCGCTACGGGCTGTTCGTCGCCGAGGTGGCCTCCAACTTCAACCAGGCCATGGTCCGCGACTACCTGATGCGCACCCAGACCGGGCGCGACTTCCAGATCGCCCTGATCGAAGAAGCCATGGCCAACTACCACCGCTACTTCTTCATCATGCCCACCCTGGCCCGCTTCGAGCTCGAGATGCACGACCCGCGCCGAGCAGGGCGCTCCGCTGAGCGCCGAGATTATGATCGGGCGCATGGCCGAGCTGTTCAAAGAAGGCTATGGCGACGAAGTGGTCTTCGACCGCGAGCGGATCGGCGTCACCTGGGCCCAGTTCGGGCACATGTACATGAACTTCTACGTCTACCAGTACGCCACCGGCATCTCCGGAGCGCACGCCCTGACCCACGCCATCCTGTCCGGCGAGCCCGGGGCAGCCGGGCGCTACCTGGATTTCCTCAAGTCCGGCGGCTCGCGCTACCCGCTGGAAGCCCTGGCCCTGGCCGGGGTCGACCTGGCCGATCCCGCGCCGGTCGAGCGCGCCTTCGCCGTGCTGGCCGGGCTGGTGGACAGGCTGGAGGAGCTGAGCTGACAGCGGATTTGACCACGGATTGCTGACAACGGATTTGACCACGGATTGCTGACAACGGATTATGACCACGGATTGAACGGATGCTGGCAACGGATTTTGACCACGGATTGAACGGATTAGAGCTGGAAGGGGAGGTGGCTGTGGATATGCCGGAAAAGAAGGTGGTTACGCCTTATGATGATTTGACCTATAAGATCATTGGATGTGCGATGAAGGTTCATCGGGAACTTGGACCAGGTTTACGTGAAAACAGCTACCAACGGGCGCTTGACGCTTTCCTCTGGAAGATGCGGGGTTAAGTTTTGAATCTCAGAAACTTTATAGTGTTTATGATGATCCTGAGCAGCAGCGTTTGATTGGTTATTACATCCCCGATTATGTGGTTGATGGGAAAGTGATTGTCGAAATTAAAGCGCTTCGAGGGGTTGATAATAGCCATCTTGCTCAGGTGATTGGCTATCTGGCAGTCTCAGGATGTCCAATTGGTCTTTTGATTAATTTTGGCGAGCGCAACTTTAAATATTGATGCAGACTTATGTAGCGCCAGGGCGGCTGGTTGTATTCGTGGACGACCTGGATCGCTGCCTGCCTGATAAGGCCATTCAGGTTTTAGAAGCGATCAAACTATTTGTAGACGCCCCTCGGTGTGTTTTTATTTTAGGTTTGGCCCAGGACGTGATTGCCCGCGGCGTCGAGATTCGTTACAAAGATTTTATCCAAGATAAGGGGGGGAAGAGAACCAACCCGATCGACGGCGCACATTATCTGGAAAAGATCATTCAACTACCCTTTACCATACCACCAATCGAACGCGTGAATATGGAGCCTTTCGTGAAAGGGCTTGTTCGTGGCTGGCCACGTGCCGAATGTCCAGATGTCTTTGCCGAAGGCCTGGGCGATAATCCGCGCCAGATTAAACGTACAGTCAATGTGTTTCTGATGCTCTGGCAGCTTGCCCAAGAGCGTAAACTGCAAGATTTAGTGAAACCCGTGCGGCTGGCAAAAATCGTGGTCATTCAGGCTGTAGCGCCGGATTTATATCGATTGCTGACTGACCGGCCCGAGTTGTTGCGAGACATCGAGGCTTATTATCGCCAAAATCTTACCCAGAGAACCGAAGACTTGATGGAAGAAACGAGAGCCCTGGAGAAACGCTCGATAGCAACCGAATCACAGAATGCGCAGCTGCCCGAAGACCTTTTGCGCCTGATTTCTGAAACGCCTGTTTTACAAAAGATCCTGGTAATGCATCCAAAGAATGTGGAGGATGTTAATTTCGATGGGTTAAATTATCCTGAGCTGCGCCTGTATTTTACGCTCACCCGTCCAGTCACGATTCCACAACCTGTACCTGCTGAATCACTACGCCTGGTTTTTGAGCCGCAAATTGTACGCGTCCCGGCCGGGAAATTTTTGATGGGATCGACCAAAGCGCAGGCTAACCAGGCAGTCAAAGATGGCTTGGATACAGAATGGGTATCAAAGGAGCAGCCTCAGCATACCGTTGAACTCACTGATTATTTTATCGGTAAGTATCCAGTAACAAACAGCGAGTACCAGCTTTTTATCCAGGAGGTCGGAATACCCTCGCCACACGGTTGGAGCGGAAGCCAGTTCCCTGAGGAAAAAGGGGCGCACCCAGTTATTAATGTATCCTGGGAAGATGCTCAGGCTTACTGCGACTGGTTGGGTAAGAAGACTGGTAAGAATTACCATTTACCCACCGAGGCGGAGTGGGAGAAAGCGGCCCGCGGTGCCGATGGACGGATTTATCCTTGGGGGGACGCATTTGACCCAGGGAAAGCGAACACGGCCGAATCGAAAATCCGAGAGACAACACCCGTCGGGCAGTACTCGCCGCGAGGCGACAGTACCTATGGTTGTGCGGACATGGCCGGCAACGTCTGGGAATGGTGCCGGGATTGGTACGATCCGGAAGAATATAAAAACCGCCAGGGCCGGGAGATCGTCGATCCGGGCGGACCGGAAAGCGGGCAATTCCGGGTGGTGCGGGGCGGCTCGTGGAACCTTCGAGCGAGCTTACGCCCGCTGTGCCAGCGGTGGGTTCGGCGTCGGTAGTTCTCTCTCCCTTAATCTTTTGGAATTCCTGGCTCCTGGCTTCTGGTTTCTGACCCCCTCCGCCCGCAAGGGCGGCGGTTTTGGATGTGGGTGATTCGTGATGGGTAATTCGTGATTGGGCAACAAAGAGTAGTCATCGACTGATAACCAATCACAAATCACGGATCACCAGTTACCGCTTACCAATCCCGTTTTCACCTGGGCTGGCACGCGGCTTGCACAAATCCAGGTATATGGACGCTGCCCCGGATTTGTTGCTCAGATCTGCTCGTTCGAAAACCTGTACCTGGCCTACCGCAAAGCGCGCAAGGCCGGAACGACGAACGTCGTTACTGCGGATGCAAATGCCCGCTGACCGCTGACTGCTGATAGCTGTCAGCCTTAACATTAGCTAAGCATGAATTTCCGGGCTTTACCCTGTCTAAGACCGTTTTGTTAATGTAGAATCCAAAGGATGGATATGCATCCACAACCGTTTCGCCCCAACCTGGGGCTGGCCCTGGTGGGGTTCACCGTGCTCTTTGGGCTGGTCCTGGTCGGGGTTCGTTCCTTGCAGCCCGAGCGCCCGCGGGCGGCGGCGCCCGTGGCGGCTGCCCCGCTCTCAGCGGGCTCCGCCCAGTCGCTCGATTTTGCCGCCGCGCCCCCTGCCCAGGCAGACGGCGTGACCCGGCGCACCTCCGGCGGCCCGATCTACACCCCCACCCCCGACAACCCTCACCCGCTGCCCCAGGCCCGCACCCAGGTCGAGCAGTATACCGTGCAGCCCGGCGAAAGCCTGGCCGGGATCGCCCAGCGCTTTCAAATCAGCGTCGACCAGCTCGCCAGGGATAACGGCCTGGCCAACCCCAATTATGTTGAAGTCGGCCAGGCGCTGACCATTTCCCTGCCATCCGCTGAGAACGCTGGCCCGGCATTCAAAATCATCCCCGATTCGGAGCTGGTCAATGGCCCGGCTGCGGCCGGTTTTGACCTGGAGGGTTTCATCCAGGGTCAAGGCGGCTACCTGTCCGGCTATAGCGAAGAAATCAATGATCGCTCCTACACCGGAGCGGAGATTATCGCCCGCATCGCCCAGGAGTATTCGGTCAACCCGCGCCTGCTCCTGGCCGTCCTGGAATACCAGAGCGGTTGGGTGACGAAAGCCCGCCCGCCCGAACCCACCTGGGATTATCCCATGCGTCTGAGTAAACCCCACCTGGAAAGGGCTCTACCGCCAGATGTCCTGGGCGGCCAACCAGTTGAACCGCGGCTTCTACCTGTGGCGGGTCAATGGCGACCGGCGCCTGGCTGCTGGCGGATGGGAACGTCGTCCCGGTTTCGGCCCTGATCAACCCCGGCACTGCCGGTGTGCAAAATTTATTTGCCCTGCTCAGCGACCGGGCGGGCTGGTTCGAGGCGGTTTCAGAAGGCGGTTTGTTCGAAACCTACACCGCCTTGTTTGGCTATCCGTTTGATTACGCCGTGGAGCCGCTGCGCCCGGCGGATCTGCAGCAGCCGGGGTTTCAGCTTCCCTTTGAGCCGGGTAAGGAATGGTCGTTTACGGGTGGGCCGCACGGCGGTTGGGCGGATGGCTCGGCCTGGGCGGCCTTGGATTTCGCCCCGCCCGGCGAGGCCCTGGGCTGCGTGATCAGCGATGAATGGGTCACTGCCGTGGCGGACGGTCCGATTGTGCGCGCCGCCGATGGCGCCGTCATCCAGGATCTGGATATAAGCGCCGCCGCTGCCGATGGCCTCGAGCAGACCGGTTGGACGGTGCTGTATATGCACATCGATACCCGCCAGCGGGTCAAGCCGGGGGAGTACCTCAAGGCCGGGGAGCGCATCGGCCATCCTTCCTGCGAGGGCGGGGTCTCCAATGGCACCCATGTCCATCTGGCGCGGAAGTACAACGGCGAATGGATCTCGGCCGACCAGGCGGAGCTGGCTTTTGTGCTGGATGGCTGGGTTTCCAGCGGGGCCGGCAAAGAATATGATGGTTATCTGACCCGTAACGGGGCGAAGATTGAGGCGTATGAAGGTCGCGAAGCGATTAACCAGATCGAGCGCTAAGCTCACCCGCGCCCTGCGCGCCCTCCTGCTGTTGGCGGTGCTGACCAGCGCCTGCGCCAGCAGCGCTCCCTGGATTCCACCCAGCGCCCCTCCCGGCGCCCTTTTGGCGGTGACGGACTTACTTCCCTACATCCTGCCCCAGGCTGCAGCCGCCCCGCAGCCCGAGCCAACGACTCAGCCGGCCCAGGAGCTCCAACCTGCTGCTCCGGTGGAGACGCCCGTCCCCCTGCCGGCCGATCCTGTTTTTGTCGAAGCGCCGCCTGAAATCCACCTTATCCGTCTCGCCGACGCCTTTCCCGCCGCAGGCGCCCGATTCGCCCTATCTGTATTACGCCCAGGCAGCCGATTCGCTGCCGGTGGTCGCCGTGCGTTTTGGGGTCGATCCCGCTGAAATTCGCTCGGATGTGCCTATTCCGCAAACCGAGTTTATCGATCCTGGCCAGCTTTTGATCATCCCCCGCCGTCTCGGCGAAACCACCTCAGCCGATAAGCTGATCCCCGACAGCGAGGTGGTCTATTCGCCCTCCGTCACCGATTTCGATATCGGCGCCTTCCTCGGACAGGCGGGCGGCAAGATGCGTAATTATCAGGAGTGGCTGAAAAGCACCGGCCTGATCTCCGGCGCCCAGGTGATCGCCCGCGTCGCCGCCGAAAATTCGATCAACCCGCGCTCTGCTCCTGGCCCTGCTCGAATACGAGGGCGGTTGGGTGTATGCACAGCCCGCCAACCAGGATGCCGAAGATTACCCCCTGGGGTTCATCGATCCCTCAACCCAGGGGCTGTACCGCCAGCTCATTTGGGCGGTAAACCAGCTTTCGATCGGCTATTACGCCTATCGCGAAGGCCGCCTGACCGAGATCACGTTCCAGCGATGGCAGCAGCGCCCGCCTGGCCCCCGATTTGAACGCCGGTACCGCGGCCCTGCAGTATTTCTTTGCTCAATTGTATGATCGCCAGGCGTGGCAGGAGGTGGTCGACCCGAAGAGTGGTTTTCCGGCCCTCTACCAGCAAATGTACGGCGATCCCTGGCAGCGGGCCAGCACGGTCGAGCCGCTCTTTCCGCCCGGATTGAAACAGCCGCCGCTCAGCCTGCCGTTCGTGCGCAATTGGGGCTGGAGCTACACCGGCGGGCCGCATGGCGCCTGGGAGCACGATGGCGCGTATGCCGCCCTGGATTTCGCCCCGGGCAGCGTGGAGAGCGGCTGCACCGATTCGAGCACCTGGGTGACAGCCTCAGCCTCCGGCCTGGTGGTGCGTTCGGGCAAAGGCGTGGTCGTTCTCGACCTGGACGGGGATGGGCGGGAGCAAACCGGCTGGGTCCTGGTTTACCTCCACGTCACCACCGACCGCCTGCCCCCCGGCACCTGGGTGGACAAGGACGATCACCTGGGCCGGCCTTCTTGCGAAGGCGGCATTTCCACAGGCACCCATGTCCACATCGCCCGGAAATATAACGGCGAATGGATCCCGGCAGATGGGCCGCTGCCTTTCAACCTGGGCGGCTGGGTGGCCAGCGCTGGCGAGGAAGCCTATAAGGGCACCCTGACCCGCGGCGACCAGACTTTGATCGCCTGCACCTGCTCAAATTCGACATCGTTAATCGAGCGGGGCCCTGACGACCCATAGAAGCAAGCCTTGTTAGTCAGCTCGTTCACATCCCATCGCAAATTCATGCACAGCCCTGGCCTGCTCCTGGTTTTGGCCGGAGCGCTGTTATTGGGCGCCTGCCGTCCTGTTCCGGGAGCGCCGGCTGACCTCCCCGCGCCCCCGCTGGCGACACAGCCCGCCGCCGAACCGACCCCCACAGTTCTGGCGGTCACGCCATCCGAGACCGCCGCTGCCGCTCCCCAGGCGACCGACTCGCGCGCCTACCTGGCCCTCGTCCAAAAAGACGCCGTTCCCACGCCTGCGCCGCCGGGAAATCCAACCCGCCCAGCTGCCGACCGCCGCCACCGGCGCGCCGGAGCCAGGCCTGGCCCCGAGCGATCTCCCATTTCTGCCCGACAGCGAGGTGGTTTATGGGCCGTCCAGCATGGATTTCGATATCGCCGCCTACCTGAAACAGGCCGGCGGGGCGTTGAGCCGCCATCAAGAGTACCTGGCCAGCAGCGGTTGGACCAGCGCCGCCGATATCCTCGCCCGTGTGGCCCTGGAAAATTCGATTAACCCGCGCCTGCTGCTGGCCCTGCTGGAACAGCAGTGCGCCTGCGTGCGCGGCGCGGCTGTCTCCGCGCTGGAAAGCGGCCAGGCCCTGGGCGTTCAAGATTATCATTGGCACGGGCTGTATGGCCAGTTGTGGTGGGCGGCCAACCAGCTCTCGGCGGGCTATTACGGTGGACTTGAAGGCTGGCAGGTAGAAATCGCTTTACCGGATGGCAGGCTGCTGGCCCCTCCGTCCTCGGCAAACCCCGGCAGCCTGGCCCTGCTCAGCTATTTTTCACGCTTGTGGGCGGCCCACGACCAGTCCGCCAGGCTGGGCGCACAGACCTGGGCGGCGCTCCACCCAGATGGCTTCAATGCTCAGGATTGGGAGCAGGCCCTCGACCCCCAGGCCGGTTTTCTATCCTTATACCGTGAGATGTTCGGCGATTACCAGGAGCGCGCCGCCGGGGTTGAGCCCGTTATTCCTCCAGGAGTGCGCCAGCCCGAACTCATCCTGCCCTTCGAGCCGGGCCGCCTGTGGAGCTTTACCAGCGGGCCGCACAAAGCCTGGGAAAAAGAAGGCTCGTGGGCCGCGCTGGATTTTGCCCCGGCCAGCCAGCAGACCGGCTGCCTGCCCACCGACGCCTGGGTTGTCGCCGTTGGCGATGGCCCGGTGGTGCGCGTCGGTTCGGGCCTGGTCGTCCAGGACCTGGACGGCGAGACGCCCAGCGATGGCCGCGAGGCTACAGGCTGGGCCATCGTCTATATGCATATTGCCAGCCAGGGACGGGTCGCAGCCGGGACGCGCCTGCGCGCCGGGCAGCGGATCGGCCAGCCTTCGTGCGAGGGCGGCCCGGCCACTGGCACCCACCTGCATATTGCCCGTAAATACAACGGCGAGTGGATCGCCGCCGCGGGAACCCTGCCTTTTGTCCTGGATGGTTGGCGAGTTCAGGCCGGCCCGGATCCCGCCCCCTATCAAGGTATAATGGTAAAGGATGGGCAAAGGATCATTGCCCATAATTATGCCTCTTTTGAAACGCATATCACCCGTCCGGAGCCGCAGCCGGTGATAAAACCCTGGATGCAGCCGGACACTACACATGATGAAGCAAATCCTTAAAAACAAAAAACCTTGGGCGCGCTGTGGGCGAACGCCTGGGTATTCGTCCTGCTCGGCGGTCTGCTGGCGAGCATCCTGCTCAATGCCTGCGTTCCCCAGGAAGCTGCTGTCCTGGTCGGTGAAGTCCCTCCTGTCCAGGCTGACCCCACCGCCACCATTCTCCCCCCTGAGACAATTTCAGCTCGCCCGCTTTACCAGCCGGGAGAGCTTGTCGACTATACCGCTCAGACCGGGGATACCCTGCCCCAGCTTGCGAAACGTTTCAATACCAGCGTGGCGGAAATCCTCGCCGCAAACCCGGAAATTCCCCTCGACGCCACCACCATGCCCCCCGGCATGCCGATGAAGATCCCGATTTACTATCTGCCCCTATGGGGATCTCCCTATCGCATCGTCCCCGACAGCCTGTTTATCAATGGCCCGGCCCAGATCGGCTTTGACACGGTTGGCTATGTCGCCGGGCACCCAGGCTGGCTGAAAAATTACGTCGAATACGCCGCCGACGCCAACCGCAGCGGGGCGGAGATTGTCGACTATGTGGCCCTCAAATTCAGCGTCAGTCCGCGCCTGCTCCTGGGTTTGTTAGAATACCAGGCCGGGGCGCTCTCCCAGCCGCAGGTCTCCGCCGATGTGCTCGAGTATCCCCTGGGCTACAAATCCTGGGATCACAAGAACCTGTATCTGCAGCTCACCTGGGCGGCGGATCTGCTCAACAGCGGCTACTATGCCTACCGCACGGCGCACATGCTCGCCATCGAACACAAGGATGGCCGCCTGGAGCGCTTTGACCCCTGGCTGAATGCTGCCAGCGCCAGCCTGTATCAGTATTTCAACGTTTTGTATCAACCCGAGCGCTACCAGCAAGCAATTGCCCCGGATGGCTTTGCCCAAACCTATCGCAAGCTGTTTGGCGATCCCTGGCAAAAAATAGACGGGCATATCCCGGGCAGCCTGGTCCAGCCAAATTTCATCCTGCCATTCGAACCAGGCAGCGTCTGGGCTTATACCGGCGGGCCGCATACCGCCTGGGGTAAAGGCGAGCCTTACGCCGCCCTGGATTTTGCCCCGCCAACCGTTGCTGCCGGCTGCCTGCCTACCGCCGAATGGGCCACCGCCGTGGCCGATGGCCTGGTCGTGCGCTCGGGAGTGGGCGAGGTGGTGCTGGACCTGGACGGGGATGGAGACGAGCGCACCGGTTGGAATATCTTCTACCTGCACCTCGCCAGCGATGGCCGCGCCCAGGTGGGCGATACCCTCAAGCAGGGCGACCCGGTGGGCCATCCTTCCTGCGAGGGCGGCACTTCGACCGGCACCCATGTCCATATCGCCCGCAAGTACAATGGCGAATGGCTGCCCGCCGAAGGCGTGGATGGCATCCTGGCCTTCAACCTGGAAGGTTGGGTGCCGCACAATGGCGATCAGCCCTACGCCGGCACCCTCACCCGCAACGCCCTGGTGGTGACCGCCTGCACCTGCTCGAATGCCAGGAGCTTTATCCAATCCGATCGCCATTAGTCCTGAGATAATCAAAAAAAGTCACGTGGTCCTCCACGTGACTTTTTTTGATTCACACCTTAATATTATTAAATTCAATATTGACATTATTAAACTCAAGCGTTATAATATTGATTGAGTAGTCGAAAATATAGAATCAAGATGGAGCAGATCATGAATACCCTGCCAACCAGATGTCCCTTGTGCGGCGGCGAAGTTACCGTAACTCGCATCCACTGCCGGGATTGTGACAGCACGATCGAAGGCCGCTTCGAAGCCGGCCCGTTCAGCCAGTTAAATCGCGAACAGCTTGATTTTGTGGAAACTTTCGTGCGCTGCGAAGGAAAAATCAACCGCATGGAAGATGAAATTGGGCTTTCTTATCCAACCATTCGCAATCGCCTGCACGAGATTATTCGCGCCCTGGGCTATGAACCAGGCCAGGGCGAGGTGAACATCGGCATGACCGACCAGGAGCGCCAACGAATTTTGAATGACCTGGATAAAGGCCTGATCAGCGCCGAAGAAGCCATGCAGCTTCTCAAAGAAAGTTGAGGTCCAAATGAGCAAACAAAAAATCCCGACCAGCCTGGCCCCCGAGGTCTTTATCGATCAGGTTGCCGGTAATTTACAAGTCAAAGGCTGGGATGAGCCGGAGGTTGCGGTGCAGGCAGATCCCCAAAACCTGCGCCTGGAAGATCAGGATGATGTGGTTCGGGTGAGCTGCCAGGCGAATTGTGAAATTCGCCTGCCGTCCGGCGCGGCAGTCCAGGTTGGCAGCGTCGAGGGCGAAGCTCGCTTCCGGCTGCTGGATGATAGTCTGACGATTGGGGTTGTCCATGGTTCGCTGTTCCTGCGCAATGTAGCCGAGACCAAGGCCGAGACGATCCATGGCGAGCTGTTGGCGAAACAGGTCGCCGGCGATCTTGAGGTGAGCCTGGTGCACGGCAACGTCTTTGCCCGCGAGATCCAGGGGAGCTGCCGTTTGGCGAATGTGCATGGCAACCTGGATCTGCGCGATGTCGAGGGCGACATCCAGGTGACCGCCGATGGCAACATGCGCCTGCGTTTAAGCCTGCTGATGGGCAGCCAATATCAGCTCGAAGCGGGCGGCAACGTCCATGTGCGCTTGCCGGAAGATGCCAGCCTGCGCTTGAATTTACACAGCGGCGGCTTTATCACCGTCAGGCTGCCCGACGAACGAAAAGTCTCCCAGCAGGAATCTTGTGAGCTGACCCTGGGCGATGGCGCGGGGACGATGAACATCACAGCCGGCGGCTCGATTTACCTGTCCGCCCGCGAATCTGGCCTGGACGAGGACGAAGCTGCTGGCTCCGAGAACAGCGCCGGCAGCCGCCCGCCAGGCATGCCCGATGATTTCAACGAACAAATCGCTCGCCAGGTGGAGGCGCAGCTTGAAGCCCAGTTGGGGATGATGAACCGCCAGCTCAACGAGCAAATGGCCACCCTGACCGCCTCGCTGGGCCGCGCCGGCATGTCTGCTGAAGAAGCCGAGCGGATTATGCGCCAGGCGCGCGAGCGCAGCGAGCGTTCGAACGCCCAGGCCCAGGAGAAAGTGCGCCGGGCGCAGGAGAAACTGGAACGCAAGTTAGAAGCAGGCCGCCGCCGCGATGAGCAGCGCGGAAGCCAGGGGCCAAGCCAGCGGCCAAGCCAGCGGCCAGGCCAGGGAACCTGGGGGGCGCGCTTCGGGCGCGGCGCTTTTCATGTGAATTTCCCGCCCACCCCCGTAGGCACGCAAGGCCCGCCTAAGGAGGCTGTCAGCGACGAAGAACGCCTGGCCATCCTGCGCATGCTGGAGCAGAAGAAAATCACCCTGGAGCAAGCCGAACAGCTTCTCTCCGCCCTGGAAGGTAAGGAGTAGCAGATCACCGTCATGGATAATTCGGCTGAACGGATCCGTATTCTGGAAATGATCGACAGCGGCCAGATCAACGCTGAAGAAGGCCTGCGCCTGCTCGCTGCCTTGCAGGATCAGGCTGATCTTGAAGAAGACGCCGGTGCAGACCTGGAGGAGCCCATCTCCGCGGCTGTTCTGCCGCCCCCGCTGGATGCCAGCCCCGCGCCCGGGTTTGTGGAAGCTCCCGAAACAGCTCCCGTTCATCGCCTCTGGCCCAGGTTGGGACGCCGCCGGCGCTGCAAGCCCGCCTGCCGCCGAAGCGCCCGTCCAACCCGAGATCGTGGACGACGCCCGCCGCGATGATTTTGAGCGCTGGAAGAGCTATTGGATGGTTCCCGGTATGGATCGGCGCCGCCATCACGGTCCTGGGTGGTTTGTGGATGTATTGGGCTCTGCAGTCGCGCGGCCTGGGCTTCTGGTTTTTCTGCGCCACAATCCCCTTTGCTCTCGGCGTGATTGTGCTGGTGATTGGCGCAGAATCGCGCAATGCCCGCTGGCTGCACCTGCGTATCCAGCAGGCCCCCGGCGAGCGCCCGCAGCGGATTGCGTTCAGCTTTCCCCTGCCAATCAGGCTCACGGCCTGGTTCCTGCGCACCTTCCGCACCAAGATTCCGCGGCATGGAAAATGTGCCCGCCGATATCGATCAAATGCTCGTAGCGATGGGTGAGGCCACTTCACCGGATAACCCAATTTATATTAAGGTCGACGATGACGAGGATGGAGACAAAGTTGAAATTTTCATCGGTTAGAGAGGAGTACGGGTCATGGCGACCAGCGAAGAACGATTGAGAATCCTCAAAATGGTTGAGGAAGGCAAAATTACGGCTGAAGAGGGCGCCAAGCTCCTGGCCGCTTTGAGCGATAGCCGCAAACCGCCCAAGCGCCCCACCCTGCAGGGCGCTGGCGGGGCGCGCTGGCTGCGCGTCCGGGTGACGGATATGGTCACCGGGAAGGCCAAGGCGACGGTGAACCTGCCCCTGCGCCTGGTCGATGCCGGCCTGGGCATTGCCTCCCAGTACGCCCCAGGCGTGGCTTTTGACGAGCTCGTCGAGGCGATCAATGCCGGCGCAGAAGGTAAGATCATTGATGTCATGGATGAAGAAGACGGCGAGCACGTAGAAATCTTCATCGAGTGATCCTTCTTCCCGCCCACCCTGAACCCCAGGAAGTGCATCTGCCGGGCGCCTGGTTGGGGGAGTGGATTGAGCCGCAGCCGGTGGCAGCCCAAAACCTGTTCGAGCTGGTCGAGCACGCCCTGGACCAGCCTGTTGGCGCGCCGCGGCTCGGTGAGCTGGTCGGCAGGCGACCGACTTCGCCCAGTCAAAAGATCGCCATCATCGTCGACGATCTCACCCGCCAGACGCCCGTGCGCCAGGTTTTGCCGCTCGTCTTGGACCGCCTGGCCGAGGCCGGCGCCGCCAGCGAAGATATCCGTATCGTCATTGCTCTGGGCGGTCACCGCCTGATGACCCCTGCCGAGGTCGAGAGCAAAATCGGTCCCGAAATTTGTGAGCGCTACCGCGTGGTTCAAGCAAACTGCCTGGATGAGTCCAGCCTGGTTTACCTGGGCCAGGCTTCGAATGGCATCCCGGCCTGGGTGCAGCGCGCCGTGGTCGAAGCCGACCTGCGCATCGGGCTGGGGATGATCACCCCGCATATGGATGCGGGTTTTTCTGGGGGCGCAAAAATCATCCTGCCCGGGGTGTGCGGCGCCCGCACCCTGGATGCTTTCCATGCCCGGGCCGCCGATACTCTTTCGAACCCGCTGGGCAACCCCGATGCACCTCTGCGCTTGGCTCTGGAAGAATTTGTCCAGGAGCGTGTCGGCCTGGATTTCATCGTTAATCTGATCATGACCCCCCAGGGAAGCGCCGCCGGCTGCGTGGCCGGTCACCCGATTGCCGCCCACCGTCAAGGCGTCCGCCTGGCCCGCCAGGTGTATGGCGCCGCGGTTAACCACCGCTATCCGGTGGTCGTGGCGAACTGCGCCCCGTACCAACACGATATCTGGCAGAGCTGCAAGGGGTTGTGGTGCGGCGATCTGATAACGGCTTCTGGCGGAACGCTGATCTGGGCGACCCAGGCCGTCGAGGGCTGCCAGGGCTATCCCAGCCTGCCGGGTTATATCGGCAGCGACCCCGCTGTGCTCAAGCGCCAGTTGGACGCCGGCCAGCTCCCAGACCCGGCTGCGGCCGCGACCGGGGTGATGATTGCCCGGATGAAACAGCGCTTTCAAATTGTCCTGGTTTCCGCTGGATTGACTGCCGCCGATGCAGATGCAATGGGACTGGCCCACTTCCTTACCGTCGCAGAAGCTATCGCCGCCGCCGTATCCCGCCTGCCTGAACAGCAAAGACCGGGCAGCGTAGCCGTGCTCCCCCAGGCCGGAATCACCCTCCCCATCCTCTCGGCATAGCACCCTCAGCGCCCGAGCCCATTCAACCGAGAACGCTGAACCACGAAAAACACGAACAAATACGAACAAAAGCCTAGATTAATCCCAGCACATTCAACGGAGAACGATGAACCACGAAGAACACGAAAATAACGAAGGGGTAATCCCCGAGCCTGTCGAGAAAATTCTTTATAAAGATGAAAGTTACGCAATTCAAGGAGCGGTTTTTGCAGTATATCGCGAAATAGGCCCCGGCTTCCTGGAAGCAGTCTACCAGGAATGCCTTGAGCGTGAATTCCGTCTGCAAAATATTCCATTCCAAAGCCAGGTGGACCTCGCCTTAACCTACAAAGGCGAGCGGTTACGCCAAACCTACAAACCAGACTTCATCTGTTACGAAAAGATCATCCTCGAGCTAAAAGCGGTTAATGACATCACCGCTGAATACCACGCTCAAGTCTTTAATTACCTGAAAGCCACTGGTTACCGCCTGGGGCTGCTCGTCAACTTCGGTCACTATCCCAAAGTCACCATCCACAGAATCATACTTTAAAATATTTATTCGTTATATATAGCTCGCATTTTTCGTATTTATGGATATCCTTTCGTGTCTTTCGTGGTTAGGTATTCCCTTTCGTGTCTTTCGTGGTTACGGTTTCCCTTTCATGTCTATCGTGGTTTATGGTTTCCCTTTCTTGTCCTTCGTGTCTATCGTGGTTTATCTATTCCCAGTCGCATCTTTCGTGGTTTATCTATTCCCTTCCATGTCTTTCGTGTTTATGTATATCCTTTCGTGTCTTACGTGGTTTATATAATTCCCTTCGTGTTTTTCGCATCTTTCGTGTCTTTCGTGGTAAATGGTTTTCCTTTCCGGCTGCCTGAGTCCATTTAACGGAGAAAGATGAACCACGAAAAACACGAAAAACCACGAACAAAAGCCCAGATAATCCCCGAGCCGGTCTAGAAAATTCTTAATAAAGCTGAAAGTGACGCAATTCCTTTCGCATCTTTCGTGTTTACGTATTCCCTTTCGTTTATTTCGTGTCTTTCGTGGTTAATGGTTTTCCTTTCCGATTTCCTGAGCCCATTCAAAGGAGAAAGATGGACCACGAAAAACACGAAAAACCACGAACAAAAGCCCCGATAATCCCCGAGCCAGTTGAAAAAATTCTTTATAAAGATGAAAGTAACGCAACTCATTTCGCATCTTTTATGGTTAATTTTTCCCCTTTCGTATGTTTCGTGTTTTTCGTGGTTAATTGTTTTTCGATATAAATCGGAATCGAAAATAGGGGAAAGGAAAGAGCGCTGGTTAATCTTCAAAAAGTGGGGCATACTCTCCCGAATGTATCCGGAGCTAGAAATAGCCCAGGAAAGGTTAACCATGCGGAAAGTGCGCGAAATACTCCGGTTGTATCACGATCGAAAACGATCCCAATTGTGAACGTTGTATCTTAGCGGGCAGGTTCGATTTTATACCAGATACGAGATAAATATCCCGCTGGATCAGGTTGATCGATCTGATCCAGCACTTGAGCCGTGTCGTTCACACAGCGCCAGTTGTAGATGGTGGTATGGCCGGTCACGCTCATCGGGATAAAGTCAGAGTCTTTATTTTCCTTGCAAAAATCATTCATCGCCTGAGTGGGAATTGAATTGGTATCGGCTTTGGAATCACAAGGAAGGTTTGCCCCGAAATTACAGGCATAGACCTTTTTATCCATGCAGCGCCAGATGGTCATTTGTTTGTAAATATCAGAATAATCACTGTTTGCTGCGATACCGGCAGCGGTCAAATACCCCTTAACCAGGTCATCTGTTATCTTTGGACCGGAATAACGCTGATCCGGTATGTCGATTGTGCCGATATTGGCGCAGTAGATGAAAGGGTCCGAAAACAATTCAGCGGTTGGGCTGGATGCACCGGTTGGGGAGGGTGAGACGCCTGGCGCAGATGTTGGCGTCAACTGTGCTGTTGGATTTCTGAGTGGAGAACAACCAGCTAAGATCGTTACCCACAGAATCAGCAGGCTTGTGATTGCGGTTCGTCTTGATCCGAAACCCATCATGAACTCCTATACGGGATATTATACCGAAATTCCCCCTCTGATATTATTGCCAACATCTTCACCCCAGAAAAGTGATGGTTTTGACTGAACTCACGATCAAAGTGGGAGAAAAATGGTTTTTCTATTGCATCTTTCATGGTTAATTTTTTCCCTTTCGTATATTTCGTGTCTTTCGTGTTTAATGATTTTCCTTTCCGGCTGCCTGAGCCCAATCAACGGAGAACTTTGAACCACGAAAAACACGAAAACCACGAACAAAAGTCCAAACCGTGTTACCATATTCTCCATATCCCAGCCCTTGATATGGATCAAACATCTAACTTCTAACCCATCCCTCCCCTCATGCTGACCCCAGCTCAAATTGCCTCCCTGACCACGCTTTTCCCCCGCCAGCAGTGTTTCACTGAGCTGCCCGACCGGCTGCCCTATGAATCAGACGCTGGGGTGATTGCCTGCTTGCCGGATGCTGTGGTGATCTTGAACAGCGCCGAAGAAGTCCAGCGCCTGGTGCGCTGGGCGGACTACCACCAGGTACCTCTGGTGGCGCGCGGCGCCGGGACCGGCCTGACCGGCGGGGCGGTCGCCGAGCACGGCGGGGTGATGGTCAGCTTTGCGCGCCTGAACGAAATCCGCCAGGTGGATGTGGACGGGCGCCTGGCGCAGGTGGAAGTGGGCGTGATCAACCAGAGCTTGAACCGTGCCCTGGCTGTGGAAGGCCTTTTCTATCCCCCCGACCCGGCCAGTTATTCCGTCTCCACCCTCGGCGGCAATATCGCCGAGAACGCCGGCGGGCCGCACTGTCTGAAGTACGGTGTGACGGGCAATTACGTTCAAGGGCTGGATCTCATCCTGGCCGATGGCAGCCGGTTGTGGCTGGGCGGTTGGGCTGCCGATCCACCCGAGTTCGACTTCGTCAGCTTGCTCACCGGTTCGGAAGGCACCCTGGGGATGATCGCCCAGGCTGTGCTGCGCCTGCGCCGCCCGGCGGCTGGGGTAAAGACCCTCACCGCCAGCTTCGCCGATGTGACTGTGGCGGGCCAGGCCGTTTCGGCGGTGATTGCCGCCGGATTAACCCCCGCGACCATCGAGCTGATGGATCACAATATGATCAACATCGTCGAAGATTACCTCGGCCTGGGCTTGCTGCGCGAGGCCGCCGCCCTGCTGATCTTTGATATCGAGGGCTACCCGCACAGCCTGGATGTGCAGTTGGATAGCGTCGCAAATATTTTGAAGCGCTACACCCCGCTCGACCTGAAAATTGCCCGCACGGCTGAAGAGCGTGAGCGCCTGTGGTTAGGGCGGCGCAGCGCAGCCGGGGCGGTGGCCCGGGTGAGCCCGAGCGAATATGTCCTGGATGTGTGCGTACCGCGCTCGCGCCTGGCCGAGGCGCTGGGGGCGATTAACGCCATTGCCGCGCGTTGGGGCTTCCCGGTCACTTACCTGGCCCATGCCGGCGATGGCAATTTGCATCCTGGGTTGTTGTGCGATCTAACCCGGGAAGATGACCAGCGCCGAGTCCACCACGCCTCGACTGAAATCTTGCACTACTGCGCTGGAATTGGCGGATCGATCGGCGGCGAGCATGGGATCGGCATCGAAAAACGCGAGTTTATGCAGGATATGTACGGCTCGGGTGAGCTGGCTGCTATGCTCCAGGTCAAACAGGTATTCGACCCGCACAACCTGTTCAACCCTGGGAAAATATTCCCCGATCACCTGGAAGCGGCCTCCCCCGCTGTGGGCCGCGAGCCGGACGCCGGTCTTGGGCTCAGCCAGCACTACCTTCCTGGGAGCCCAATTTTGCCCGTAAACGCGGTCCAGGCTGCTGAAGCCCTGGCTGAACTGCAGGAAAGCGCCCAGCCGGTCTACCTGGCCGGGGGCGGCAGCCAATGGCGTGGAGATCCGCCCCCTGGAAGCGTCCTGAGCACCCGCCGCCTGAACGGCATCCTCAAACTCTCAGCCCAAGATTTTTATGTGACCGCCCTGGCGGGAACGCCGTTAGTGGAACTGCACCAGGCCCTGGGGGAAGCCGGTTTCTGTCTCCCCGCTGCCAGCCCGTGGCCGGAGACGACCTTGGGCGGTCTGCTCGCCGCCAGCCTGAACAGCCCGCTGCGCGGCTTGTATGGCGGGCTGCGCGACCAGGCGCTGGCTGTCCAGGTCGCCCTGCCCGGCGGCTCCTTGCTGCGTTTTGGCCGCCCGCTGATGAAAGACGTGGCCGGATACCAGATGCATAAGCTGTTCTGTGGGTCCTACGGCGCCTTGGGGTTGCTCACCGAAATTACCTTCAAAATCTACTCACACCCGTTGGCGCGGCGCAGCCTGGGCGTACACTGCCCTGAATTGAGCCAGGCTGTAAAGCTGGGTTTTGCTGCCCTGCGCCGGGCCTCGATCTGTTCCGGGGCGGTGGTGGTTCCCGGAAGCCTGGAGGATCGTACGCTGCCGGGCTGCAGCCTGCTGCTCACCCTTGAAGGTCATCCCGCCGATGTCGCGGCTGAGCTGGCTGAGCTGCGCCTTGCCCTGGGCCAGGTTTCTGACGGCGAAATCCAGGAACCCGAGCACTACACTGCCGTTGGGTTATGGTGCGCAAGACAGGCGGATTGGCCGCTGGCCCTGCGCAGCGCTGCGCCTCCGGGACGCTTGCTCGAGCGAATCAGCCGCCCCGAGCTGGGCTGGGCTGCCGGTGATTGGGTTCTTGACCTGGCAAACGGGATCTATTTGAGCGCCGTGCAGCCGGCTGCCCTTGAAGCCGCGGCCGCCAGGCTGGCCCAACTGCGCCGGTCGACCCCCCCGCCTGGCTTTCAAGCGGATGGCTATACAGTTTTCGCCTCCGGGCCGCGGTCTTTCTTAACCCAGCTCGATGCCTGGGGAGAGCGCGGACCGGTTGAAGCGCTCATGCGCAAATTGAAACTGGCCTGGGATCCGCTAAATCGTTTAAACCGCGATGAATTTATTTCTATGCAATTTGCCCCTGGCACACTATAATTATTACATTGAGTTTGCCCGCTCAATAAAATCATTGAACTTTTACAAAGGAGAAGAATATGAAACGTGTAAATCTGGTAATTATTGTCGTCCTGGGCCTGGCTCTGCTGCTTTCTGCTTGCGGCGGCGCCTCGAACAAACTCGTCGTGGGCACTTCCGCCGATTACCCACCCTACGAGTTCAAAGGATACCGCCACCAACGAATTTGTCGGTTTCGACATGGACTTGATCCGTGAAATTGGCAAGCGCGCTGGTCTGGAAGTGGAAATCACTGACATGTCTTTCAATTCACTGATCGCCGCCGTGCAAGAGGGCAAAGTTGACGCAGTGATCGCAGCCATGCAGAAATCCCCCGAGCGCCAGGAGAAGGTTGACTTCTCTGAAGGCTACCACACCCAGCAAGATGCTTTTGTGGTCAGCGGCGATTCGGCGATTACAATGACCAAACCGCAGGATGCCGCTGGGCTAAATATCGGCGTGCAAACCGGCACTCTGCAGGAGCAGTGGGCAGTGGATAACCTGGTGCCGCTTGGCACCAAAGAAGACCAGATCTTCCGCTATGAGCGCGTCGATCAGGGCGCACTGGACGTAAAAAGCGGGCGCATCGATGTCTTGTTTATCAACGCTGACCCCGCAGCCGAGCTGGCTCAGAAGGAAGGCCTGAAAGTGGCCCTGGTCACCGGCGATACCGTCGCAGCTCCCCAGGCGATCGCTGTCAAGAAAGGCAACGCCGATCTGCTCGCGAAGATCAATGCTGCCCTGGCCGCCATGGAGCAAGACGGCACCATTCAGCAGCTCCTCCAGAAATGGAATATTCCGTAAACGGTTTACGATGATCAAATTGGGCAGGTTTCACCTGCCCAATTTGATGTTAAGGCCTCGATCTTCTTCATGACTTTTTTCCAAGAAATCGGCCTGTTATTCAAATACCTGCTGGCTGGCTTGGGCGTCACCCTGGGGGTGTCGGTGATTGCTATCTCGCTGGGTTTTGTTTTCGGGGTGCTGCTCGCCATCCTGCGCGTCTATGGCGGCTGTTTTGTATCTCGTTTCGCCGCGATTTACAGCACAGTCGTGCGCTCTATCCCCGTGATTGTCATTATTTTCCTGCTTTATTTTGTAATTGCCAGGGCGGTGGATTTGTCGCCGTTTTTGTCAGGGGCGCTTGCGCTTGGTTTCTCCAGCGCGGCTTATCAATCGGAGGTGTTCCGCGGCGCCTTTATTTCTGTGCCGGGCGGGCAGATGATGGCGGCCCGCGCCATAGGAATGAGCCGCTCCCAGGCCATCCGTTTGATCATCC
This sequence comes from uncultured Chloroflexia bacterium, assembly GCA_963770655.1. Classification (GTDB taxonomy): domain Bacteria; phylum Chloroflexota; class Anaerolineae; order Anaerolineales; family UBA4823; genus CAZAGA01. Next base: position 93,871 of record CAVYQO010000003.1, read on the forward strand.
TGCCTCAAGCGATTCGCCTCTCAATCCCGCCCTGGTCCAATGAGGCGGCAATTGTATTACAAGATTCCTCCCTGGTCTATATCCTGGGAGTGCCGGAAATCTTGCGCCGGGCGGAATATGTCAGCGCTGTCACCCTGCAGCCTTTCCTGGCTTTTGGCGCAGCGGCGATGATTTATTTCGCATTGACCTTCTTAACCAATCGCGGCCTGGATTGGCTTGAGCGCCGTTATAAAATCTTGATGTAGCCGGAAACTGCCGATGAGCGAAATGTCCACCCCCCAAAAACTGCCGATTGTGCGTATTGACGATGTCCATAAGGCGTATAAAAACACCGAAATCCTCAAAGGCATCTCGCTGGCTGTGCAGGAGCAAGAAGTCGTCGTGATTATCGGTCCCAGCGGCACCGGTAAAAGCACTCTGCTCCGCTGCATTAACCTCCTGACAATTCCGGACAAAGGCCGCATCTGGCTGAAAGATGTGGAAATCACCGCCCCGCACGCCAATATCGATAAAATCCGCCAGCGTATCGGCATGGTCTTTCAGGATTTCAACTTGTTCAACCATCTTAACGCTCTGCAAAATGTCACCATTGGCATGTCCCATGTTTTAAAGATGAAACCAAAAGAGGCCCAGGAGAAGGCCAGGTGGGAATTAGAGCGGGTTGGCCTGGCTGACAAAGCTGACCTTTTTCCAGCGCAGCTTTCCGGCGGACAAAAGCAGCGCGTGGCTATTGCCCGCGCCCTGGGCATGAACCCCGAGGTCATGCTCTTCGACGAACCCACCTCGGCCCTCGACCCGGAATTGATTGGCGAGGTGCTGACCGTCATGCAGAAACTGGCTGAGGAAGGCATGACCATGCTCGTGGTCACGCACGAGATGGGCTTCGCCCGCGAAGTATCCGACCGGATTGTATTTATGGAACATGGCGGGGTCGTCGAAGAAGGGCCGCCCAAGCAGCTCTTCTATACCCCAAAATTCGAACGCACCCGGGAATTTTTATGGAAAATCACCGAGCTGTATGGCAAGGATGAAGAGAAAAAGGCTTAGACAGTCATGGAAGCCCTGCTAACTTTTCTCCAACGCGTCATTCCGGACTTACTCCAAGGCGTCGTCACCACATTGTATCTGACGGTGATCGCCCTGGCCTTGGGCGTGCTGATCGGCCTGCCCGCGGCCCTGGCCCGCGTCTATGGGCCGCGTTGGCTGCATAACCTGGCGGTAACCTATATCGAGATCTTCCGCGGCACGCCCCTCCTGGTGCAGTTGTTCGTGGTCTATTATGGGCTGCCCGAAATCGGGTCCCTGTTTGGACTGCATGGTGTTGGTATTACCCTGGGTCGCCTGCCGGCGGCGTTTCTCACCCTGGGGTTAAACAGCGGCGCCTACCAGGCGGAGTATTTCCGCGGGGCGATCCAATCCGTGGGCAGCGGCCAGATGACCGCAGCGCGCGCCATTGGCATGTCTCAGATGCAAGCCATCCGCTATATTATCCTGCCGCAAGCCCTGCGCCTGGCCCTGCCAGCCTGGTCCAACGAAGCAGTCTCGATGATTAAATATACAGCGGTCGTCTTTCTGATTGCGGTGCCGGATCTGATGGGCAAGGCTAAGATCCTGGCCGGGCGCTATTTCAACCCGATCGAGACCTACATCACCGTCGCCTTATTCTACCTGGCGCTGGTGAGTATCGCCACCTGGCTGGTGCACCTCCTGGAACACCGCCTGGCGATCCCCGAACACCATATGGAAATTGCCCGTCACTAAAGTTGGATGATGGCGGCGCCCTAAATTATTTTCCTTACAGGAGTCATGCATGAGCGAATATAAGTTTTCGGAACCACAAAGCTGGGTGCACCAGGTATTAATGCCCAGCTTTGCCCAAGATTGGCCTTTGCTGCCCGTTGAGCGCGCAGAAGGTGCCTATCTCTACACCGTTGATGGCAAACGCATTCTGGATTTCACCAGCGGGATTGCGGTGGCAAACGTCGGCCACGGACACCCGCGTGTGCTGGCCGCGGCCCAGGCCCAGATGATGAAATTTGTGCACAGTTCGGTCGGGATCACCCTCCACGAAACCCTGCTGCAGCTCGCCCTGGCCCTGGGGCAGGTGACCCCAGGCAACCTGGATATGTTTTTCTTTGGCAACAGCGGGGCCGAAGCAGTGGAAGGATCTTTGAAATTGGCGCGCTATGTGTCGGGCCGCCCGGGAATTATCGCCTTCGATGGCGGTTTCCATGGCCGTACCTATGGTGCGGCCTCGGTCACCTCGGTCAAAGCGAAGTACCGCAGGCATTACGAGCCATTTGTTCCGGGCGTTTATTTCGCTCCCTATCCCTACCCCTACCGCTGCCCGTTAGGCCAGGACGATGAAGCGGTCATCCGCTGGAGCCTGGATGGGATTCAAAAAATCTTCGATCGCCAAATTCAGCCCGACCAGGTGGCCGCGATCCTGGTTGAACCGGTCCAGGGCGAGGGTGGTTATGTCGTTCCCCCGGCGGGTTTCCTGCCCGCGCTGCGCCGGATCTGTGACGAGCATGGCATTCTGTTAATCTTGGACGAGGTCCAAACCGGCTTTGGGCGCACCGGTCAGATGTTCGCGGCCCAGACTTTCGGGGTCCAACCCGATATTATGGCGATTGCCAAGGGGATCGCCAATGGCTTTCCGCTCGGCGCCACAGTCGCCAGGCATGAGCTGATGAGCCAATGGCCGGCAGGCTCGCACGGCACCACCTACGGCGGCAACCCGCTGGCCTGCGCGGCTGGCCTGGCGGTTCTCGATATCATCCGCGATGAAAATTTGCTGGAGAACTGCCGCACGATGGGCGCCCGCTTGCTGCACGGCTTTCGAGCGCTGCAAACGAAGTATCCCTTTATCGGCGATGTGCGCGGCGTGGGATTGATGATCGCCATGGAGCTGGTCCAACCGGGCACAAAAGAGCCGGACGGCAGCGCCGCCATGGCGGTCCTGGAAGGCTGCCTCGAGCGCGGCCTGCTCGGCTACATGGCCGGTTTGAAGGGCCAGGTGATCCGCCTGATCCCGCCGTTGATTGTCAGCGAAACCCAGGTGGATGAAGCGCTCGCTATCCTGGATCAAAGCCTGGCAGCAATCTAGAAAATACTCAGTAGGTTCAAAAAACAGCCGCTGAACCTGGCGGCTGTTTTTAATACCTGTAAATCGCTAAGCAGGTTTATGGGTTGAAAAGCCAGCAGCCTTCCAGGCCATCACGCCGCCTTGCAGGCTGTAAGCCTGGTAACCGCGAGCGCGCAGCCAGCGTGTCCCGGGCCGGCTGCGATGCCCGCTCAGGCACAGCACCACCACCGGGCGAGCCGGGTCGAGACGAACCCCTTCCAGGCTGCCAGGCATCTCGGTCAGCGGGGTATGGATTGCCTGTCCGATGGTGCCTTGCTGGTATTCCAGGGCCGTGCGCGCATCGACCACCTGCACCTGCTTGTCGTTTTTTAGCCAGGCATCAAATTCCTCGGGCTTGATTTCGGGTACCTTGCCGATAGGCAGCCACCAAAAAGATTTTAACATTTACGCGTCCATCTTCTCGGGCAGACGATATTCGCCGCTGGCGACCAGGCTGCGCTGGCCATCTTCGCCCGCTTCGAAAATGTGATACTTGAGCTCGATGGGCATGATCTCGCTGAACATGGCTTGCGCCGGGCAATAGATACTGGCCGATAGCTCGATGGAGCGAATCACAGCCGCCTCGTCGACGGTATGGCCGGTGATATCGTATTCGATCGCCGCCGCGGTGAATACTTTTGGGTGTTCGCCGGCCCGACTGGCATGAACCCGCACTTCGAAGCCGGTGATTTCCTGGCGCTTTTTGTTCAAGATCGAGATCACATCCATGGCAGTGCACCCGGCCAGCCCTATGGCGAGCAGCTCCATCGGGCGGAAACCGTTTTCCTCGCCGCCCACGCTGGTATCGGTGTCCAAGGACAGGTTCAAGCCGCTCTGCGTACTGCTGTCCGCACTGCCGCTGAAAGCTAACTTCCCATTCCAAATTACTTTTGCATCCATTGATTACTCCTCCAACAGGGGCGTGACATGTTTTTCGAGCATTTCCCGGCTGATGGCCCCGGTCCAGGTGAGTCGGATTTGGCCTTCCGGGTCGATCACCCACGAGGTGGGCAGAGAAATGTTTTTGAATGCGGCGTAAAGGCGTTCTTGTGGGTCAGGCCAGACAGGGAAACTGAGCTGGTATTCGTCTACAAATTGGGCGACCTTTTCTTCGGATTCGCCCACATCGACGGCGAGAATGGTGAAGTTTTGCTGCTGGTGCGCATCGTGGAAAGCCTGCAAGGTGGGCATTTCAGCCTTGCAGGGCGGGCACCAGGTGGCCCAATTGTTCAGCAGCACCCACTGGCCGCGATAATCGGCCAGGGCTACCGGGCTGCCATGCAGATCCGTAAGGCGCAATTCAGGCGCTGGCGAATCCACGACCATGGGAACGGCTGAGGGCGGGTCGGCGCTCTTATCCTCCACCGGTTTGTCAGCCGCAGGTTTTGGCAGCACGAAAAAGGCCGCCAGGCCGAGCAAGATCAACCCTGCCCCGATCAGGATCATGGGTATCAGAGTGGATCTTGTCCGCTTTGGTTTCGTTGTGGGGCGGTCGAGTGTCATCTGCTGCCCGACCTGTTCAGGCGATCGGTTCACCCGACTGAAGCGCCGCCAGGATTTCCTCCAGCAGGGCGTCTTCCGGGTATGCGCCAACCACGACGCCGGCGCCCAGGTTAATCGTGGTCTGGGGTACGCCGCTGACCTCGAACCTGTCAGACAATTCGGGGAATTCAGTCGCTTCGATCATTTCAGCCTGCACCAGCGGGCTTTCCATGGCCATTTGATAAGCGAGCACCACGGCTCGCGGGCAGTATGGTCAGGTGGGGGTGGTGAACACCAGCAAGTTCACCGGCTCGGTCAGCTCCTGCAGCGCCTTGCGGGTTTTTTCTTTCAAACCCGAGTCGCGCCCAGATACCAGCACCAGGCTTTGGATTAAAGAACTGAACTCATAACCCGAGGGGATGCCAGCAAAGCGCACGCCATAATCACGGATTTCGTCGCCATCTTTTGCAGCGATCACCATGCCAGGAGCGCGTTCCATATGATAATGGCGAGCAATTTCAGCGTCTTTTTCGATATCGTAAATTTGCAAATTGATTTTTTCGGATAATTCGACGACTTCCTCGACCAATTGGCGGGTGTCGGCGCAGTAATGACAATCGCTTTCCTGGCCAAAGAAAAGCACCTGGACGGGTTGGCGCATTTGTTTGTCAAAGGCGTCACGCACCTGTTTGGCGACACTGTCGTTCAATAGTTTTTCTGTCATTCATTTACTCCTAAATTTTGATTGCAAGCATCCTCTGCTGCAGTCGCGCCCAGGCTGTCCCACCTGGCGCGGCCTTTACAAGGATGCTCGCTTTCGCCCGCACGGGGCCGAATCTCCAGTTTATCAGGTAAAACAACCACCCTCGGCGTAGGCGCAGAGGGGGCAAGCCAGGTTGAGCAGGCCATCATATTCCAGGCGGCCTAGGCCGCAGGTTGGACACAAATCGCCCGATCGTAGTCTACGCAATGGGGTTTTGTCCTTATCCGCCGGGGCGACTGAAGTTGATTCTTCCATGGAGTTTAGATGCAAACCGGCTGAAAAGGTTTCATAAACCAGGGGCAGATTTTGAAATGGTTCAGGAGTTTTTCAAAAGATCATCTAGCTCGAGACGCATGAACAGCCGCCGGCGCACTTCTTCAGGCGTCTGGGGATCTGGAATGGTCTCATGATACAGCTCGATTGTTTTACGCAGGGTGTTAATCACAATCTGGCAGTTTTCACAATTTTCCAGATGGCGTTCGATTTCAGCGCAAAGATCCTGGCCGAGGTCCTGGTCTACATAGCCGGACAGCGATTCCAAAAGGTGATGGCAATTGGCGTGTTCCATTATAGACCTTCTCCCACCTGCTGATCAGCGAGGTCAGCCTGGTGCTTTTGAACAATCTCTCCATAGTAAGCGGTTAACTGCTCGCGTAAGCGCAGCCGGGCGCGGGATAAGCGGGTTTTTACCGCCGTCTCGCTCAAATTCAATACCTCGCTGGTTTCCAGAGTGGATAACCCTTCGATCTCGCGCAGCAGGAAAACCACACGCAGGCTGGGCGGCAAGCTCTCGATGGCCTGGTCGAGGTGAGCGCGGGCTTCCGTCGAGAGCATCTCCACTTCCGGCAGACAGCACCAGTCCACAATTTGCAGCGGTTCCTGGGCTTCGTCGTTTGTGTCGTCCGGTTCTTCAATCGAAATCGCCGGATTTTTGCGTTTGCGCAGCAGCATTAAAGCCTCGTTGGTGGCAATGCGATACAGCCAGGTAGACACGCTTGAGCGGCCATCGAAATTTGCCAGGCCGCGGTAAGCCTTCAAAAATGTCTCCTGGAGCACATCCTCGGCATCCTGGGTATTATTCAGCATCTTAAGCGCCAGTCGATAGATCACGCCGGAGTAGGCGTCCACCAGGCGGGTAAATTCGTTCCGATCGCCGGCTCGCAGAGCCTCCAAGGAGAATGGCTGTGTGGTCGTTTGTGCATTACTCATTAGATGTTATCCACAGAAGAAGGTTACATTGGCCGTATGTGAAAAGATTGTATCATATTGAATTAAAACTTTCATTGACGCCATCCAGCGAGCATGCTATATTCTCTGTGAATGGCGCTGATTACTTTAATGACCGATTTTGGCCTGAAAGATGGCAATGTGGGCGTGATGAAGGGGGTGATCGCCGGGATTGCCCCGCAGGCGCAGGTGGTTGATCTCAGCCACCTGATCAGTCCGCAGAATATTCCCGAGGCGTGCCTGATCCTTGCCCGCTCTGCTCCGTATTTCCCGCCGGGGACAATCCACGTGGTGGTGGTGGACCCAGGGGTGGGGACAGACGCGCCGACCGATGGCTGCGCGCTTGGGAGAGCAGTTCTATGTTGGCCCGGATAACGGCATGATCACCATGCTGCTTGAGCGCCTGGAAAAGCAGGGCGAGCCGTCCGAGTTCTTTCATTTAGACCAACCGGCTTATTGGCTGGCGCAGGTCAGTCATGTCTTCCACGGGCGGGATATTTTTGCGCCTGTGGCGGCCCACCTGGCCTCTGGGGTCCCGCTCGAGGATCTGGGGACGCCGTTTACCAGGCCGGTGCGCCTGAACCTGCCGCGGCCCGAGCGCATCGCCGCCGGGCTGCGCGGAGAGGTGATCCATATCGATCATTTTGGAAATATTGCCGCGAATATCCGCGCCGAAGACTTGTTGGACATCCGTCCATCTGGGGAGCAGGTCACCATCTCTCTGGGCGGCGTTGCCATCCGGGGCATGGTTAACACGTTTGGCGAGCGCTCGCCCGGCGCACTCATCGCCCTGTTTGGCAGCACCGGGAACTTGATCGTTTCGGTGGTCAACGGCAGCGCTGCAGAACAACTCCACCTCGGGTTGGGCGACCAGGTTGAGGTAACCTTATCCGATTCGGATCAGAGCTAAGAATCAGGATCCCTATGCATACTTTACCAGGCAAGTCATATCCCCTAGGCGCCAGCTACACCGGCGAGGGGGTCAATTTTTCGCTATTTTCATTCAATGCCACCAGGGTGGAGCTACTCTTATTTGATTCGATTGGAAGCAGCAAGCCTTCCGCCGCCATTTCTTTAGATCCGGAAAGAAACCGCACATTTTCCTATTGGCATATCTTCATACCCGGTCTGCAGCCTGGCCAGCTCTATGGCTATCGAGTTTCCGGGCCATTCGCCCCACAGCTAGGGATGCGTTATGATCCAGCAAAAGTCCTGGTCGACCCATATGCCCAGGCGATTGCTTATGATCATTACCAGCGCAGCGCGGCGATGCGCCTGGGGGAGGATAATCTCCAGGCTTGCCTGAAAAGCGTGGTCGTGGATGCGACGGGTTACGATTGGGAAGGCGACCAGCCGCTGCGCCGGCCGGCGGATAAATCCCTGATTTACGAGCTGCATGTGGGCGGCTTCACCCGCCATCCCAACTCGGGTGTCTCGGCAGACAGGCGCGGCACGTATGCCGGTTTGATCGAGAAGATTCCTTACCTGCAGGAGCTGGGCATCCAGACGGTCGAACTGATGCCGGTGCAGCAATTTGACCCACAGGCAGCGCCGCAATCGCGGCCAAACTACTGGGGCTACCAACCGATCGCTTACTTTGCTCCCCATCGAGATTACAGCTCACGGCGCGATCCGCTGGGTCCGGTGGACGAGTTCCGCGACATGGTCAAAGCGCTGCACCGCGCCGGGATCGAGGTGATCCTGGATGTTGTCTACAACCATACTGCTGAGGACGATCAGAAAGGTCCCACGCTTTCCTTTCGCGGCCTGGATAACCCGACTTATTACCTGCTAAACCGGCGCAAGCCGGCTGAATATTTAAATTTCAGCGGCACCGGGAATACCTTGAGCGCCAATAATTCGATTGTGCGCCGCCTGATCCTGGACAGCCTGCGCTACTGGGTGGAAAGTATGCACGTCGATGGCTTTCGTTTTGATCTGGCCTCGGTGCTTTCGCGCGATATTAACGGCGAACTGCATCCGGACCCGCCGGTGCTGTGGTCGATCGAATCGGACCCAGTTTTGGCCGGGACAAAAATCATCGCCGAAGCCTGGGATGCTGGCGGGTTGTACCAGGTGACCAACTTTGTGGGGCTGCGCTGGGCAGTCTGGAACGGACAATACCGTGATACGGTGCGGCGCTTTGTGAAAAGCGATCCAGGCAACAGCGGCGCCCTGGCCGATGCAATCGTGGGCAGCCCGGCGCTTTTCGAGCGCATGAACCAGGATGCCGCCCGCAGCATTAACTACATCGCCTCCCACGATGGTTTTACGCTCAATGATCTGGTGACCTATAACGAAAAACGCAACTGGGCGAACGGCTATGACAACCGCGATGGCACAAATGAGAATTATTCCTGGAATTGTGGGATCGAAGGACCGGCCCCGGATCCAAACATCGAGGCGCTGCGAGTCCGCCAGATTAAGAATTACCTGACCATCCTGCTGGTCTCACAGGGAAGGCCGATGCTGCTGATGGGCGATGAGGCTCGCCGCACCCAAAAAGGCAATAACAATGCCTTTGACCAGGATAACGAGATTAGCTGGTTTGACTGGAGCGGCGTGGAGCGCAACGCTGAGATTTTTCGGTTTGCGCGCATCCTGATCCATTTTCACGAAAATACCTGCTTGTTCCGCGATCGTCAGCTTTGGAACAGCTCAGACAGCACCGTGGTGCGCTGGCATGGCATCCACCTGGATAAGCCGGATTGGAACGATGAATCGCGCAGCCTGGCTTTTGAACTGATCAACCAGGTCTGCGCTGAACAGCTTTTCGTGATGCTCAATGCCTATTGGGAGCCGCTGAAATTTGAGCTGCCTGCGCTTCCTCCCGGCAGATCCTGGGTGCGCTTTTTGGATACCAGCCTGCCTTCGCCGCAGGATATTAACGAACTGCCCGTACCGCTCCCCTCGCGATCGCATTCCTACCGGCTTGGGCCGCGCTCGGCGGTCGTTTTAATTGCCGCCTGATATTCTTCCAGGCGGCAATCCCGAAGCGCAGATTACTTCGCCGAGATATAGCCGATCGGCGCAGGGGTGATTTCTTCAACGGGCAGCAAGTCGATCAGCTCATAGCTGCGCGAGCCCAATCCCAACGCCTCGCCATATTCGACCACTTTGTACGGATCCTTATACGGACCGTGCAGCCACCTGAAGGGATGACCCTGGCGGGTGTGAACTTCCATCGAGGTAGGCAGGTTCTCTTCAAGCAGGGGGAAATCGGCGGTGCTGTCGAGGACGGCTTGATCCAGGGCGACGATGTCATCGGAACCAAAGATGCCCGCATCGCGCAGGATCGGCATGCTGGTAAAGCCAAAGCAATCGCAGAGCGGGGTCATGTGGGTGGCCAGGGCCAGGTGGGTGGCTTTGCCGGGGGCGAAGGTCGACAAGGTGACGCTGACGCTGACCGCGCAGGCTTCCTGGAAGGCCCAGAAGATCTCGGGCACGATTTTCAGGCTGCCGGGCGGGGCAACCTGCAGGCAGCGCAGGCACTGGTTGCACTGTTCGATGTGCAGGTGGAGCTCGCCAGGATGGTGGCGGTCTTCAACCAGGGCTTCATGCGGACAGGAGGCCTTTATTTTTTCGAGGGTCTCGACATCCGGGCACAATTCGCCAAACCAGTAAGGCAGGTAATGGTTGGTGTCGTGAATGGCGCCGCGGGTTTCACCGACCATGCAGCCCAGGGCCAGGTTCTTAAACGCGGCGCCGAAACCACAGCTTGGGTGCCCTTTAACATGGGAAAAATTCACCAGGAAGGTGGCGTCTTCGATCAGCCCGCCCAATTTCCAATCCTGGATGTTTTTAAAGGGACGGTGGTGGCTGAAATAATAGCGGTCCTTCGGGCCGGCCAGGGGATAGATTGGGCAGCCCAGCACTTCCTGAGTATAGCCGCGCGTTTCGGCGCCTTCCACATCCCAATCCACATCGACAATAAAGGGCTTACCGCCGCCGTCTTTGATCGCCTGGACGACCTTGCGCACGAAGATTGGGTGGATTGTTGAGTAGCCGATATTGTTGCCGGTGTGGATTTTAAGAGCAACCAGCTCGTCTTTGACCCGCTCACGCAAGTGCAATGCTTCGAGGATCAGACCGAGTTTGGCGGGAAGCGTTTCGCTGGCCACCAGGCGCGCCTGGCGTGGAGAACCATAATAGACGGTGCTTTTCATGCGGACCTCACTGGTAAGGATAGATTTGCTGGATAAGTATAATACCATGTTAAAATAATCGGCGTCTATGGATGATTTCACCTTTCGAACTGAAATCCAGCGAGAGCCGCTCGACCTGGCGCGCGCCGCCTTGTGTTACGCCCGCGAAATAGGATATCTCGGGTTGGATGTAGCAGAAGTACCTGTTTCGTCTGGACGAGCTATCCGCTGAGGCCGGCGAGGCTGTGGGGAGTGATGCGCCGGTTTTGCTCCGGGCGGAACGGCTGGCGGGTTATCTCTTCGACCAGCCAGGTTTTCAAGGCAATTCGGCCAATTATTCTGATCCGCGCAACAGCTACTTGAATGAGGTACTCGACCGTCGCCTGGGCATTCCGATCACCCTTTCGGTAATTTTCTTGTGCGTTGCGCAGCGTTTGGCCTTGCCCGCCCATGGTGTGGGCTTACCGGGTCATTTCATTGTCAGCGTGCAGGGCGAGAGTGGGCCGCTGTTTCTGGACCCATTCCACCGCGGCGAGAAATTATCGATCATTGCCTGCGCCCGGCTGGTCGAGCTATCCACCGGGTATAACGGCCCATTCCAACCTGAATGGCTGGAGCCTGCCCAACCGCCGGAAATATTGGCGCGCATGCTGAATAATTTGCGCAATGTGTATCTCCAGCAGGGTAAATGGCAGATGCTCCTGGCTGTGGTGGAACGGCTTTCCTGGCTGCAGCCCGATAACCCTGAGCACATCCGTGATTTTGGAATGATTTACCAGCAAAATGGCTCGCTGAGCAAAGCGCTGGAGTGCTACCAGCGATACCTGAGCCTGGCCCCCCAGGCAGGCGATGCCGAACAGATCCGTCAGAAATTGCGTGAAACCGCCCAAAATTTAGCCCGGCGGAATTAGTTTATTCTTTTCAATAGAGGAACCCATGCCATCTCGAAAAAAGAGAAATCTCACTGCAGAAGATTTGTACCAATTTGTGGTCGTCTCCGATGTGCGCATTTCGCCGCAGGGGCGTGATGTGGTTTACGCTCTCCAACGCGTGGACGCCAAAGATGAAAAGAAATATTCAAACTTGTGGATCGTCGCTGCTGAAACGGCAAAGCCGCGCCAGTTCACCGCCGGAGACCAGGCCGACGTCCACCCGCGTTGGTCGCCGGACGGCAGCCAGATCGCTTTTCTTTCGAACCGCAAGGATACGGCAAAACCGCCCCAGGTCTACCTGATTCCATTCGGGGGCGGCGAAGCGCTGCCGCTGACGGACATCCCAGGCGAGATCGGCGAGCTCAGTTGGTCGCCGGATGGCAAGCGCCTGCTGTGTACGGTGCGCAAATTTGACCCCGACGAGCTGGAACGCCAAAAGGACGAGGGCAAGAAAAAGCTGGGCGTGGTCGCCCGCCATTATGAGCGCCTGTTCTACAAGCTCGATGGCTTTGGCTACCTGCCGCATGAACGCTGGCACTTATGGTCGGTGGACGCCCGCACTGGAAAAGCGAAACAGCTCACCGATCATCCCGTTTTCGATGAGGATGTGGCAGCCTGGTCGCCGGATGGGCGCTCGATTGCCTTCCTGTCCAACCGGACTGCCGACCCGGATATGTACCCGGACCGGGTTGATCTTTTGGTCATCTCTGCCGATGGCGGTGAGCCGCGCAGGATTGATACGCCGGTCGGTGGAAAATATCAGCTCAGCTTCTCACCGGATGGGCGCTGGATTGCTTATTATGGCGTTGAAGGCGAGGGTATGGATTATAAGAACAACAGCCTGTGGGTCGTCCCGGCGGATGGATCGGCGCCGGCGCGCAACTTGACCGAAAACGATGACCTGCACATCGCGGCCTGGACGATTAATGACATCGGCCAGCCGGAGACGATGCCGCCGACCTGGTCGCTGGACAGCCGGGTAATTTACTTTCCCATTGTTGTGCATGGCAGCTCGGTGCTCAAAGCGATTGGGCTGGATGGCGGGAACCTGCACACGGTCATTCCCGAAGCCTTTGACGGCCAGCCTGGCAGCGTGGTGGGCGGCTTTTCATTCAGCAAAGATCAGGGTCAGATGGCATACTGTTTTGGCACGCTGGCTGATCCTGCCCAGGTGTGGCTGATGGATGTGGCCAGCGGAGAGCGGCGCAAGCTGGCGGCGCCAAACGAAGCCCTGCTGAGTGGGATCGAGCTGGGTCAAGTCGAAACCCACTGGTTCAAAGGGCCAGATGGCAACGATTTACAAGGCTGGATCCTGAAACCACCCGGTTTTGATCCGGGTAAAAAGTATCCATCTATCCTGGAAATCCACGGCGGCCCGCTGACACAGTATGGCTATTTGTTCATGCATGAATTCAACTACCTGGCAGCCCAAGGCTATGTGGTCTATTTCTGCAACCCCCGCGGCGGCCGCGGCTATGGCGAGGCGCATGCGAAAGCGATCTACGGCGAATGGGGCGACAAGGATTACGCCGATCTGATGGTCTGGACGGATTACGTTGCAGCACAACCGTATATCGATACCCAGCGCATGGGGGTAACCGGCGGCAGCTACGGCGGCTATATGACGGTGTGGATTATCGGCCACACCCAGCGCTTCAAGGCGGCAGTCACCCAGCGCTGCGTCAGCAACTTTGTCAGTATGTGGGGCTCGAGCGATTTTAACTGGGTCTTCCAGCAGGTGCTGAACGATAAACCGCCGTTCGAGGATTTGGCGAAATATTGGCAGCATTCGCCGATTGCTTATATCGGCAATGCCCGTACCCCAACCAAAGTGATCCACAACGAATTTGACCTGCGCTGCCCAATCGAGCAGGGCGAACAAGTTTTTGTAGCGCTTAAGCGCCTGGGCGTGGACAGCGAGATGGTGCGTTTTCCGGACGAGTTCCATGGGCTGTCGCGCAGCGGGCGCACGGACCGGCGCATCGCTCGCTTAAACCACATCCTGAGCTGGTTCGAGAAATATTTGAAGTGATCGCGGTCTGAGCTGCGATTTATTCGCCAACCGCATGGGTCTGGGTCAGGTGGAGTGATAGATACCCCTGGGCGGCCAGCTCAGGGGTTGGCACAGCCGCTTCATCGGGCTTATCTGACAAACCAAACAGCAAGCCGCCCTGGCGCTGCCAGTCCAGGGCGGCTTGCTGCACTTCTGCGGTGATTAAGATTTCCTGTTCCATCAGCATAGGGATTGGGGCGCTGTTGGGCAGGCAGCCGAATTTGCTGATGGTGGTTAGAAATTCCCGGCGGCGAAAGACCTTGAAGGGGGTCGGATCGCCGGCCTGTACGTTCGTAAAGATTTCGTTATGGATCGCTGCCAATCCAGGATCCAAAACCTGGCGCTGGCGCTCCACCGCGGCGATGAACTGCTCAAAAGTTTGCAGACGGTCCTGGCGGATCTGCTCGACGAGCGCTTGCAGCCGGTATAACCCACTGCCCAGGATCAGGCAGACATAAGCCAGGTAGTCCTGGTTGTCGGTGGTAAAGGGGTGAAATTCGGGCTGGTTGAGCAGATCATAAGCGTCGCGAAATGCCGCCGGGTCGAAACGCGGGCCTAACAAACCCGCTACAGTTTCATGGACGGCCTGGACGCGCGCCTCATCGATCACCCGGCTGTTGCGGCCGCGCGCCCCAACGCGGTTTTATCGATGTCCACAACGACTGCTGTACGCTCGTCAATGGCAAAGCCATTTTGGGCGGCATAAATGGCGAACTCCGCCAGGGCAGACCAGCGGTTGGCCAGGTAAAGCGTCTGGGCATCCGTCTGGTTAAGGATTTCGATCGCCGCGGGCTGGCTGTTTTCAGCGCCGATAAAGGCCAGGCCGGGTAAGTTGCCAGCCTGGCACAGGTTGGTGAAGGCCGTTCCATCCAGCAGGCGGGTATCGCCGATATATATTAAACGCTCGATCTTGTGTTGGATGCCTCGCTGCCTTTGGGCCTGGTTCAGCAGGTACAAGATGACCAGAGCGTAATCCGGGTCGGTTTTGCGGGGAATTGTCCCAGGCGCCAGGCCGATCTGGCGGGCGACCGTTTGCAGAGCGGGTAAATTCGGGTCGGCGGGGACCAGGTTGCGATAAACCACCCGGTTTCCTAGAAACGATTCCAGCGTAGATCGACCATAATTTTTCATCAGCCCACCATCCCCATTTTTAACCAGAAGTTCGGCGTTCAAGATGGATCCGCCGGCAGCGCCACGCAGGGTATTATGCGATAAAACCACAAACTTTAGATGAAATAGTGGATCGGGGCGCAAGCGCCCGACGACGGTGGTCATCCCTTTGCCTGTGCTGCGATCCAGGCGCGGCTGCGGGCGATCTGGCTCGGCGCGGACAACGATCGCCGGGGAGGGCGCTGAGGGCAGATCGCGGCTGATTTCAGGCCCCTGGTAAGAATTTAATACCTGGGCTGCTTCGTGCAGGATCGACGGGATGGCTGAACTCCACGCTGGCGCACACGATGTGGCCATCGCTGACAGCAACGCGGTTGGTGTGCGCCGAAATCTGCAGGGGCGCTAATTGCACCCGGCCATCGTCAAATTTTCCCAGCATTTTGCGCGGCTCCCATTCCACCTTTTCCTCTTCTCCAGGAATATAGGGAACGACATTGTCGACGATATCTAAGGAGGCTACGCCGGGATAGCCCGCGCCGGAGATCGCCTGGAGAGAGACGACCAGGGCGCGGCGCAGCCCGAAGGTCTGGTCCAGCGCCTTAAGGGCCACGGTCAGACCGGTGCTGGTGCAGTTTGGGTTGGTGACGATGCATCCGCTCCACCCGCGCTGTTGGCGTTGAAAGGGAACCAGGCCGGCATGCTCGGCGTTCACCTCGGGCAGCAGCAGGGGCACATCGTCTTCCTGGCGGTAGGCCGAGGCGTTCGAGCAGACGTTGACCCCGGCCTGGGCGTAGCGCGGCTCGATCTGGCGGGCCAGCGCACTGGGCAGGGCTGAAAATGCGATCCGCGCCACGCTTAATTCGGGTTCGGAAGGCAGGAGAAGCATTTGGCTGGCCCGCTCCGGCATGGGCTCGGGCAGAATCCAATGGCACGCCTGGCCGTAACGCTGGCCGAGGCTGCGGTCTGATCCGGTCAGGGCGACCAACTCAAACCAGGGATGATCGTCGAGCAACTGGACGAAACGCTGGCCGACGCTGCCGGTGGCGCCGAGGATTGCGACGGGGATTTTAGGGTTCATGGCGGCTCCTTTATACTGCCGGGCTGGCTTTATTGACAATCAAGGCATGGATGGCGCCCACGGCGGCCTCGGTTTCAGGATCTTCCACAACCAGGCTGATCGATACCTCTGAAGAACCCTGGGCGATGGCGATTACATTCACCTCCTGGTCTCCAAGTGCGCTGAAAATCTGCCCGGCCACGCCGGGGGTGTGGATCATGCCTACGCCGACAATGGTGATGATGGCAATTTCGTTGGTAGCCCAGATCCGGTCGATATCCTGGTTGGCCAGCTCATTGGCAAAGGTCTTTTCCAGGGCAGCGACGACGCGCTCGCTGGCGCTGCTGGGTACGGCGAAGCAGATCGATTGTTCCGAGGAGGCCTGGGTAATCAAGGGCACACTGGTGCCAGTGGAGGCCACGGCTCCAAAGGTGCGGGCGGCGACGCCGGGGACGCCCAGCATACCGCGTCCTTCGACGGTGACCAGGCGCTGGTCGCGAATGGCAGTAACGGCCTTCAGGATTTCTTTGCCATTGCCTTTTTTATTTCCGTTTGAAGGACTGTCAGCAACCAGGCGCGTCCCAGGGTGGGATGGGTTGAACGTATTGCAGATGCGCAGCCCGATCCCGGCGTCTACCAGCGGGCGGATGGTCTTGGGGTGGAGCACCTTGGCGCCGAAATAGGCCAGTTCAGCAATCTCGCGATAGGTGATCTGGGGGATGGTGCGGGCGGTTGGCGTCAGGCGCGGATCGGCGCTCATCACGCCATCGACATCCGTCCAGATCCATACATCCTGGGCAGGCAGGACAGCGCCAAGGATGCCGGCGGAATAATCGCTGCCGCCGCGCCCGAGGGTGGTGGTGATCCCGGCAGCATTGGCGGCGATGAAACCGGTGACGACCGGCACGATCCCTTGGGCCAGGAGCGGATAAAGAACCTCTCTCGTTTTGAGGGTTGTCGCGGCAAAGTCCGGGTGGGCGTTCTGGAAGCGATCGTCGGTCTCGATCAATCTTGTCGCCTCGACGGCCTGGGCCGGGACGGCAGCGTCCTGCAGGGCGCCCGATAACAAGCGAATGCTCAGGCGCTCCCCCAGGGCAGCCACGCTATCCAGGGCGCGCGGGGTGGCCTCGCCCAGAACCGCTATCGCCTGGCACAGGCTGGTGAATTCGGCAATGCACTGGTCAATTTCCTGCTTGACCTGGGCGAAACGGAGCGGGTCCTTTACCAGGGCTTCCAGGATTGTGTAATGCAGCTCCTTGAGGTTTGCAGCGTTGGCGGCGATGACCTGGGTTTCACCCTGGGCGCACCGGGCGGCGCTGTCCAGGAGGATGTTGGTGACTGTGGACAGGGCGGAGGTGATCACGACCATGCCAGCCCAATCGGCGCGGTTCTGGCGCACAATTTCGACCACCTGGGCCATGGCCGGCGCGGTTCCGACCGATGTGCCGCCAAATTTCATCACCAGGGTGGGTCCGGGAAGCGTATCAATACGGTTCATAGGATGACCTCCTCGAGCGCCTGCAGATTTACAGGCAGGACTACCGGCGCGGGCATGCTCCGGGCGATAATCTCCGGATCCTTCAAACCGTGACCGGTGCAAACGACGACGACGCGCTTCTGGCGAGGATCGATCCGCTTAGCGCTGATCTCGCTGGCAAAACCAGCCAATCCGGCTGCCGAAGCTGGCTCTACCCACAGCCCTTCGGCGGCCAGGCGGCGCTGCATGGCCAGGAGCTCCTCGTCGCTGACCGCCACGATGCGCCCGCCGGAGTCGGCCGCAGCCTGCAAGGCTTGCTCGGCGCGCGCCGGTTTGCCGATGCGGATGGCGCTGGCGACCGTTTCCGGATTTTCCACCGGGCGACCCAGGACCAGGGGGGCGGCCCCGGCGGCTTGAACACCCAGCATTTGCGGCAGTCTGGTATGGTTTAGAGCATGGTACTGCTGAAAACCCATCCAATACGAGGTGATATTTCCGGCGTTGCCCACCGGCAGGCAAAGCCAATCCGGGGCGCCGTCCAGCGCTTCACAGATTTCGAATGCGGCGGTTTTTTGGCCTTCCAGGCGATAAGGATTGAGTGAATTGACCAGGGCGACCGGGTATTTTTGAGTGATCCCCAGCACCAGGGAGAGGGCGTCATCGAATGAGCCGTCGATCTGGATGATCCGCGCCCCGTATGCCGCCGCGCCAGCCAGCTTTCCGGCGGCGACTTTTCCCTGCGGGATGAGCACGATGCACCCCAGACCGGCGCGCGAGGCGTAAGCAGCCGCGGAGGCGGCAGTGTTGCCGGTAGAAGCGCAAATAACGGTTTTTGCACCGCGCCCAAGAGCCTCGCCGACGGCGATGGTCATGCCGCGATCTTTAAATGATCCGGTGGGGTTGAGCCCCTCGAACTTGGCGTACAGCTCAAAACCGCCTCCCAGCTCCTGCGCCAGGCGCGGCAAGGGGATGAGCGGCGTATCTCCTTCTAGAAGCGATATTTCTACGCTGTGCTCTGGGATATGCAGCAGCGGGCGATAGCGTTGGAACACTCCTGTCGTTTTCATCTCGCCTCCTCAAGCCAGAACGAAAAACGCCCCTGAACGGGGCGTTGATTGCTGAAATTGATTTTGCTGTAGCTTAGTTCAAATCCAGCCAGCCAACACCCGCGCCGAGATTTACCATCGTAGTGGTTGTGGAAGTCGACATGCTGGCCGTGCTGGAAGATTTCATATTGGGCGCAACTATACCCTCTGGGAACGAGATCGTCAAGGAGCAATTTCTCGGCGCGGTCAGTTTTTGCGGCGCTGAATGATCACTCCCCAGATCAACAGACCTACGCTGACTACCAAGACTACGAACATGCCAACCAGGATGGGGTCGATCCTGGTCTCACGCGGAGCTGGCTCGGCCGGCAGGGTTTGAATTGGGGTCGAGGTCGGCGATGGGGAGCGGGTGGGCGTGGAGGTGGGTTTTTGGGTTGGGTCAGGTTTTGGCGTAGGGGCTGGGGAGGCGGAGGGGGTGGAGAGTCGGATCGGCGACCCGGACCACGATCTGCTGGTTGGGCTGAATAACGGACTGCATGGTCAGGCCATTCAAAGTTAGCAAATCCGCCAGGGGTAGACCGTACACCGCGGCGATCCCGACCAGGGTTTGCCCGGATTGAACGGTGTGGATGATCGAGCCATCTGCGTTGGGCGTGGCGGTTTGCCAGGTGATCGCCTGGGGGACCGGTGCGGTGCTGGCCGAGCCGGGGTCAGCCTGGCCCGGCTGGGTAGATGGCGCCGCCTGGCTTGATGGGCTATCCCAGCCCTCGGTCCACAGGAAGGACACCGTGACCTGATTGTTACCGGGTCCTAAACCCAGGTCAGCGGCCAGCGCCCTGGAGATATCGATCGCCACCGGGCTGGTCACTGTGCGTCCAAACTGGTCTGCCCGCCGTTGTAGCCATCGAAGTAAGCCGCCTGGGCCTCGGGCACGCCCAGCGGCAGATCGGCGAACATGCGCCGCGGCTGCGGATCGCTGGTCTTGGCCCAGTAATTATCATCGACGTTCCACGGACCTGCTTCTCCAACCAGGGCGACCACCAGGTTGCCTTCGTACGAAATGGCCACCGAATAACCCTGGCCGAAATCGTAACCGTCGCAGCGCAGGGCGCTGCCGTTGGCGAACTTCAGGCATTTATCGGGCAGGGCGACGATTTTACGCTCGCCGGCATCGTAGCGGGTGGCGTAGACCTCGAAACTGCGTGGGTAGGATTTGGCAGCCGCGGGGATAAGCCGGGCCAGGATCTTGCTTGCGGCAGATGAGCGGCTGTTTTGGCCGCGTTCCATCTGCCAGCGCGCCTCAACCCAATCCACCAGGCGTTGATAGCAGTCCGCTCCCAGGGCGGCGAAGAGCTGCTGCTGATTTTGCTCGAGAATTGCGGAAATATGCCGGTTATACCCACTTTGGGCAACCCAGCGGGCTCTTTTCTGCGATGGTTAACGCCGGGTCAGCGATCACAACCTGGCTTTGCGCTTCAAGCTCGGCAATTTGCCTGGTCTTCTTCCTGGGCGATTTCAACAATGAAACGGCGCTGCGCTGATGATAAGCCTAGCGCGTCCTGAAGCTGATCCGCGGCTAGCGGGTCGAGCAGGAGATGGGCCAGGACGGGCTTACTGCCCCAGACGGGAGCGCGGCTGGAGGCGCGGAGCACTGGCCCGGCGAAGATCAAGGCTGCCAGGAGGACCAAAGCGAAAGCGGATCGCCGAAATCTCATAGCGGGATTATAAGCCGAAATCGAGCAATCCCGGCAGGCTCGAATCGGGGAACGCGGCTGCATAACCTAAACCGGAGCTTGTTCCGCCGTCGAAAAAGCGCTGGAGGAAAATAAAACCGGGCGGAGGTCACCCGCCCGGTTTCCTGTCAGACAATGAAATCGTTTAGAGCAATATGACGTTGGTGGCTTGTGGACCCTTCGTTCCATCTTCAACCGAGAACTCCACAGCCTGCTCGGGTTCCAGGCGGCGGTAGCCATCCATCTGGATAGCGGAGAAGTGGACGAAAACATCTTCCCCATCGTCACGGCCGATAAAGCCAAAACCTTTGGTCGCATTAAACCACTTCACGGTACCACGAATACGTTCGGACATCTTTCCTTACACTCCATCTTTCTTTCTAAAATTGATCAGCATGATTGCCGGCAGGCCAGCCTGTGGCATGCGGCGGTAAATTTAACATGACAAGCGAAAATTGTCAAGATGAGGTGGGGTTGGGACAGTTGGTACAGCTCGACCAGCACGCCGCCGGTGGCTTTGGGGTGGATAAAGGCATACCGGCGGCCGTGGAGACCGCTGACCGCGGTTTCGTTGATTAACTGGATGTCTTGTTCCTTGAGCCGGACGAGCATACCGTCGATGTCGTCCACCTCCAGGCAGACGTGGTGCATCCCTGGGCCGCGTTTTTCCAGGTAGCGCGCCAGGCCGGAGTCCCGAGTCGTCGGCTGGACCAGCTCGATCTCGCTCTCGCCAGCCGGGAAGAAAGCTACCAGGGAGTTTTCAGCGGGGACATCTTCGATCCCGCCTAACTGCATGCCCAGGGCATCGCGCCAGAAGCCTAAAGCGCCGTTCAAATTATCGGTTAAGATCGCAATATGATCGATCTTTTTAAATTCGAGCCATATTAAACGCCTCCTTCCAATCAAAAAACTACGCAGTAGTTTTTTGATTGGAGAAAATTAGATCCAGGCCGGCGGTTCGTACTCGCCCCATTCAGAGCGCAGGGTGTTGCAGATTTCGCCCAGGGTGAGGTGGTTTTCGACGCAGGTTACGAACAACGGCATCAAGTTCTCGGGCTGGTGAGCGGCCTGGGCCAGGCGCCCCAGGAGCTCGGCGGCGCGGCTGTGATCGCGCCGCTGGCGCAGTTCGGCCAGGCGCTGGCGCTGAGCCAGCTCAATCGCCGGGTCGACCTTCAGGCGTTCGAGCTCGATTTTCTCGTTAACCTGCAGGGCGTTGACGCCAACGACGATCTGCTCGCCGCGCTCGACGGCCTGTTGAAAGCTGTAAGCGGCGTTCTGGATTTCATCCTGGATGTAGCCGCGCTCGATCGCAGCCAATGCCCCGCCCATGCCATCGATCCGGTGGATGTATTCGAAGGCGCGGCGTTCGATCTCGTCGGTCAGGTATTCGACGGCATAGGATCCGGCCAGCGGGTCAATCGTATCGGCAGCGCCGGATTCGTTGGCGATAATCTGCTGGGTGCGCAGGGCCACGCGCACGGCGCGCTCGGTGGGCAGCCATAACGCCTCATCCATGCTGTTGGTGTGCAGCGATTGGGTGCCGCCCATCACCGCCGCCAGGGCTTGCAGGGCAACGCGCACCACGTTGTTCTCCGGCTGTTGGGCGGTCAGGGTGGAGCCGGCGGTCTGGGTGTGGAAGCGCAGCATCCACGAAGCGGGCTTTTGGGCTTTGAAGCGCTCGCGCATGATCCGAGCCCACATGCGCCGCGCCGCCCGGAACTTGGCCACTTCTTCCAGGAAATTGTTATGGGCATTGAAGAAGAAGGAGAGCTGCCCGGCGAAGCTGTCCACGTCCAGCCCGGCATCGATGGCCGCCTGGACATAGGCGATACCGTTGGCCAGGGTAAAGGCAACCTCCTGCACAGCGGTCGAGCCAGCCTCGCGGATGTGGTAGCCGGAGATGCTGATCGTGTTCCAGTGCGGGATCTCGGCCTGGCAGTACTTGAACACGTCCGTAATCAGGCGCATCGACGGCGCCGGCGGGAAAATATAGGTGCCGCGGGCGATGTATTCTTTCAGGATGTCATTTTGGATGGTGCCGCGCAGTTGGCGCGGTTCGACGCCCTGCTTCTTGGCCACGGCGATGTACATCGCCAGCAGGATCGCCGCCGGGGCGTTGATGGTCATGCTGGTGGAGACTTTGCCCAGGGGGATTTCCTGGTACAGGATTTCCATATCCTGCAGGGCGGAGATCGCTACGCCCACCTTGCCCACTTCGCCTAAGGCGACCGGGTCATCGGCGTCATAGCCGATCTGGGTGGGCAGGTCGAAGGCCACGGACAGCCCGGTCTGGCCCTGTTCGAGCAGGTAGCGATAGCGCCGGTTGGATTCTTCGGCGCTGGCGTAGCCGGCATACTGGCGCATAGTCCAGAAACGGCCGCGGTACATGCTCGGCTGGACGCCGCGGGTGAAGGGGTAAGCGCCGGGAAAGCCGAGCTGCTCGGGGTAGTCGGGGTCAGGGTCGGCGGGGATCAGGATTTCAGGTAGGGGGATGCCAGAGAGGGTGTGGAATTCTTGTTTTCGTTCGGGGAAACGCTTGATCGCCGCTCCCAGCACCCCTTCTTCCCAAAGTTTCTTGTCGTCTTCTAGAGTCATTCGATACCTCGAAGGTTTGGAACCAATTTTTACCAGTATACCGTAAGTATGCAAAGGCAGAGAGGGTTTATTCAAACCCGGCGAACCGCTGATCGAATTTAATCCGCTGCCGGGAGCTGCTTTTGGCTACTTTTTCTCTAATCTGATAAAATGTATCCATGAATATCGCCCCGGCTGAACTGCTGATTATTTTTGTGATGTGCCTGCCAGCGGTCATTCTCGTGGCGATCGCTGTGGTTATCATCGCCAGGCGGCGCGAGATGCTGTTCACCCGCCGGGTGCGCTGCCCGCACTGCGCCGAATGGATCATGCCCGAGGCGAAGGTCTGCCGTTACTGCGGGCGGGCGGTGTACCCTGGAGACCCAGATGCTTAAGGGGCAGCGCTTGCTGCAGCGCCTGGACGAAATTGCGGCCTCCCTGCAGGAATGCCCACAGGCCCTGGCTCTGATTGCCCTGGGCTCGGTCGGGCGCGAGCTAGAGCGGGTGGACGAGTATTCCGACCTGGATTTCTTTGTTTTGGTGGAGGCGGGAAGCAAGGCTGCTTTTCTTGATGATCTCGGTTGGCTGGCCTGCATCCAGCCGGTTGCCTATGCTTTTCAAAATACGGTGGATGGCTTCAAGCTGCTGTTCGCCGATCGTATTTTCTGCGAGTTTGCCGTTTTTGAACCCCAGGAACTGGCGAGCATCCCCTTTGCCCCAGGCCGGGTTGTCTGGAAACGGGCCGGGGTGGATGAGGCGATCGGCGAGCCAAAGAAGCAGCTCTCAACGGCTGCGCCCGATCCAGAATGGCTCTTGGGAGAGGCGCTGACCAACCTATACGTGGGCATATGCCGCTTCCAGCGCGGCGAGAAGCTCTCGGCGGAGCGCTTTATCCAGGGTTACGCAGTTGACCGCCTGGTGCAGCTCACCGGCCTGCTGGCCCAGCCAGCTTCCGGCCTTGCGGATCCATTTACGAACGAGCGGCGCTATGAGCAGCGCTATCCCCAATTTGCCGGACGCCTGGCGGAATTTCTGCAGGGCTATGAGCGCAGCCCACAATCAGCCCTGGCGATCCTGACTTTTCTTCAAGAGCATTTCCCGGTAAACCAGGCGATGGCCCAGGCGATCGGGGAGCTTTGCGCAGTTTAGTGATCCAGCACATTCATAGGAGGCAATCAGATGGCGGCAGAATTAACAGAGAATCAAAAACTGCTGGCGCAGCATATCGGGCAAAGCCTGGCCAAAGCTGAAGCGCAGGTTTCCGGCTTGCGCACAAAAAACACCCGCCTGGGGGTTGCCAGCTTCAGCAGCTCGGCGGTTGCCACCCTGGTGGCCGGGGTGACGGCCCTGGCCGGGCCGGTCGTCGGCACGGGCATCCCAGCCTGGCGCGCAGCCTGTCTCCTGGCGGCGATCTTTGGCTCGGTGGCGACGATCAGCGCCGGTTTGATCCAACAGCTTAAGTTCGAAGAGCGCGTCCAGCATGGGACGCAGTGCATCGGGCGGTTGAAGGCGCTCAACGTGGCCGTTACCACAGGGCGGCGCTCTTGGGAGGAGATCGGCGCCGATTACGAAGACCTGGCTCAGTCCTACCCGGAGTATGTTGTGTGATGTTAAGCTGTCCGGGGTGCGCCCAAGATTTCAACCAGGAAGATGGACAGACCTGCGATCGTTGCGAGCAGATTTTCTGCCCGGGCTGCGCGGCTGCTTTTGAGAGCTGCGAGACCTGCGGGAGGGTGTTCTGCACGGTTTGTGCGGCCAGCTATCTCCAAATCCCCTCGGCGGTGACCATCTGTAATGAATGCTACAGCGTTTATATCGAAGACACCGATTTCATGTTTGATTAGCCAATGCAGACCTGGAAAACCCTTTCGCGCAAATTAATCCTCGACCAGTCGCCCTGGCTGGTTGTCGAAAATCACGAAGTCGAGCTGCCTGATGGGCGGGTGATCTCCGACTGGCCGTGGGTGACCACCCCGGATTATATTAACGTGGTCGTGGAGATGGAAAACGGGGAGTTCCTGTGCTTTCGCCAGGTCAAATATGGGCTGCCCCACCCGACCCTGGCGCTGGTCGGCGGCTATCTCGAGAAGGATGAAGCGCCTGTGGCCGCAGCGCAGCGCGAGCTGCGTGAAGAAACCGGCTGCGAAGCCGCGGAATGGATCAGCCTGGGACGCTACCTGGTCGACCCCAACCGCGGCATGGCCACCGGGAACCTGTTCCTGGCGCGCCGCGCCCATCCTGTGGGCGAAATCATCCCCGACGACCTGGAGGAACAGCAGATTGTCACCCTATCCCGTCAAGAGCTGAGCGAAGCCCTGGAGCGCGGCGATTTCGAAATCATGGCCTGGGCGGCTGCGGTGGCATTGGCGTTGATAAAGTTATCAGTCAATGAGTGAGGAGTTACTCATTACTCATCGACTGATCGTCTGATCCCCAATCACGAATTACCTAATCCCTAATCACTCTACCCCATGAAAATCCTCACCATTGACATTGGCACCGGCACCCAGGATATCTTCCTGTACGATTCGCGCCTGGAAATAGAGAATGGTTTCAAGCTGGTAGCGCCGTCGCCGACGATGATTGTGCATCACAAGCTGAAGGAAGCCACGCGGCGGGGGGAGGCGGTGGCGTTGAGCGGGGTGATCATGGGCGGCGGGCCGAGCGCCTGGGCCGCCGAAGACCACCTGCGCGCCGGGCTGGCGGTGTATGCCACCCCCGATGCCGCCAAGACATTCAACGATGACCTCGAGGCGGTGAGCGAGATGGGCGTAACCCTGGTCGGCGATGATGAGCTCCAACGCTTGCCGGAGAGCGTGCGGCGGATTCGCCTGGCCGACTTCGATTTCGAAGCCATCCGCAGCGCGCTGGGGTCCTTTGGCGTCTCCCTGGACGGGTTGGATGCAGTGGCAGCGGCGGTGTTCGATCATGGCGATTCGCCGCCGGGGTACTCCGACCGCCAGTTTCGCTTCGATTACCTGGATGAGCGCATCCGCCGCCACAATCGTCTGAGCGCTTTTGCCTATCTGGCCGATGACGTCCCGGGGATTATGACCCGCCTGAAAGCGGTGGTGCAGGCGGCTCGGATGTCTGCCGAGCCGGCGCTGCAGGGCGTCCCGCTGATTGTGATGGATACCGCCCCGGCGGCCGTGCTGGGGGCGACTTTTGACCCGCGCCTGGCGCAGCGTGAGCGAGTCCTGATCGCCAATGTGGGCAACTTCCACGCCCTGGCTTTTCGCCTCGGGCCGGATGGGATCGAAGGCGTCTTCGAGCACCACACCGGTTTCCTGGACCAGTCTCGCCTGGAGACGCTGCTGCTGGCCCTGGCGGATGGCAGCCTGAAACACGCCGATGTGTTTGGCGATCACGGTCACGGGGCGCTGATCTATGCAGACCGGCCCTTGGACATCGTCGAAGGGGCTGACTTTGGGGTGGTGGTGACCGGACCTCGCCGGAATATGATGAAGGGATCGGCCCTGCGCCCGTATTTCGCCGTTCCGTTCGGCGATATGATGCTTGCTGGCTGTTTCGGCCTGCTTTCTGCAGCCGCGGATTTGCTGCCGGAGCTGGCGGGACCGATCCGGGCTTCACTGCGGGGGGAAGCGAACCATGGCCGCGCCCCGTGGGATATTTAACCTGGCTGAAGAACGGACTTCTCTAACGTTTTTCTTATACGAATGATGTATAAATCAGGGTGGAAACTTTTCTTCTTTAGGAGGTAATAACCGTATGGACTCATCTGCTAACAATCCAATTCCCTTCAAGGCCGAAACCCGCCAGCTCATGGATATTTTGATCCACTCGCTGTATTCGGAGCGCGAAATTTTCCTGCGCGAGCTGATCTCGAATGCCTCGGATGCACTCACCCGGGTCGATTTCGAGCTGGTGCGCAGCCGCGACGTGCTCGACCCTGCCGCCGAGCTGGCCATCCGCATCCAGGTGGATGACAAAGAAAACACTTTGACGATCAGCGACAGCGGGATTGGGATGACCGCCGAAGAGCTTATCGAAAACCTGGGGACGATTGCCCGCTCGGGAGCGCGGGAGTTTATCCAGGCCGCCCAGGAAGCCGAAGCCCAGGGTGAGAGCCGCAAGATCACCGATCTGATCGGCCAGTTTGGGGTCGGTTTCTATTCCGCCTTTATGGTTGCCGAGTGGATCCGGGTGACATCGCGTTCCTTCCGGCCGGACGCCCAGGCGGCGACCTGGTATTCAACCGGCAGCGATACCTTCACGGTCGAACCGGCCGAGAAAGCCGAGCGAGGGACCACTGTGGTGGTGAAATTAAAGAAGACGCCAGCGAGTTCACCCGGCCGTACCGCCTGCGTGAGATCGTCAAACGCCACTCCGATTTTGTGCCCTTCCCGATCTACGTCGGCGAGGAGGATGAGCCGAGCAACCAGCGCACCGCCATCTGGCGCCAGTCGCCGCGCGAAGTGGAAAAGGACACCTACGATTCTTTTTACCACCAACTGACCCTTGATCCTGACCCGCCGCTGCTCTACACCCATATCGCCGTGGACGCCCCGGTGCAGACCTATGCAGTGCTGTTCGTGCCTGCCGGTTCGGATCGCGATATGTTCTCCATGCGCCGCGAACCTGGCTTGAAGCTGTATGCCCGGAATGTGCTCATCCAGGAATATAACAAAGACTTGCTGCCGGAATACCTGAACTTTATCCAGGGCGTGGTGGATTCAGAAGACCTGCCGCTGAATGTCTCGCGCGAGACGATCCAATCCAACCGGATTATGGCCAATTTGAAAAAGCTGGTGACCGGCAAAGTCCTGGATACACTGAAGAAGCTGGCCGCGGACGAACCCGAGAAGTATGCCCAGTTCTGGGCGAACTTTGGTCTATTTATCAAGCGCGGCGTGGCGATGGACGAGCGTGAACCGGATGTGCTTTACCCTCTGCTGCGCTTCCGCACTTCCACCCACCCGCAAGCCTGGTCGTCGTTGGATGATTACGTCGCCCGGATGCAGCCCGATCAAACGCAGATTTATTACCTGATGGGCGACGACGAGCGCTCGGTGCTGTACAGCCCGCACCTGGATGTGATCCGGCGCTACAATTATGAAGCGCTGCTCTTCACCCATCCCGTGGATGCGATGCTGATCATGCGCCTGACCAAATACGGGGACTACGAGCTTGAGAACCTGGCCTCGCCCAATTTACAGCTTCCAGAAAAAGCAGAAGAAAAACCGGAACAAGATGCAGAAGCGCAGCCCGAAGGCGATCACACCGCCTTATTAGCCCGCTTTAAGACCCAGCTTGGCGACGATATTGGAGATGTGCGCATCACCGCTAAGCTCAACGAAGCCCCGGCCCGCCTGGTGAACCCGAGCGGAGCGCTGACCGCCGAGATGCAGCGGGTTTACCGCCTGCTGGACCGCGAATTCGAGCCCCCCAAGAAGGTGCTGGAGATCAACCCGAAACACCCGATCCTGGCCGGGCTGGAGAGCCTGCCGGAGGACAGCCCCTTGGCTAGTTTGATCGTCGCCCAGGTTTATGAGGACGCCCTGCTGATCGAGGGCCTGCATCCAGATCCGGCGGGGATGGTGCAGCGCATCCAGAAGCTGATGGAAGCAGTGCTGAAATAGTAAATTCAGCCTGGGAATTGTCTGTTAGCTCTACCAAACGGAAGGCGGACGAGCTGGTTTCCAGTTCGTTCGTCTTTCATTTTTCGTGAAAATATAATTTTTCACTCTAACCAATAGCCATTTCGGTCAGAATAATTGAAACTCACATGATTATGTCCGACCTGTTTCGTAAATAAGTAGACCTATCTGCTCTTTTTCATACAAAAAGCCTGACATCTGTTTTGCTAAATCGTCAGTTGGAGCATCTATCGCTAATAAATTATTCGAATACCATTCGAATAAACAACCCAACCCATTTACTCTATTGATAATTTCTTCACGGATATTTGGATTTGTAGAATTACCAAACCAAACTCTGAAAGTAAAATGGCCCGATCGCTTTATTACTTCAAATATCCAATAATCCTGATTCGTTTTTACCTCGTCTCCCAAAGAAATATCATAAGGAAAGAAAGGTATACAACAGACCTCAAAAATATCCTCCGAGATCTTTCTGCTCCAAAGCTGTTCCCACTTATTAGAATCTTCAGCTGTTGCATTAGTGCATTTTGCGCCAATGATAAAATTAGCTTTTTCTCTCCAAACAGGATTTAAATGTTTGATAGTTTTTGTTTCCATATATCATTCCCTATGAGGCCACCATGGAGGAAGCCAAGCGCCTCGGTACCCAACTGGAGCCAAACAGATACAACCCGAAACTGCTCTCTTGCCTTTGGCCGGTAAACTTGAACGTGGGTGGGATTGGTTCGGGGGTAGAAGATGGCTCGGGGCTGGGGGTCAAGAGCGGGGCGGAGGTAGGGCTGGCCTCCACAGTCTGCGTCGGGGTGGGCTCAGGAGTACTCGTCCCTGCCTGGGCGGGTAGGCTGGGCAGCAGCAGGGAGAGAACTAACAAACCGTTGAGCAGGATTGTGAGCCGCTTTTTTTGCATCGCCTTCCCCTTTTATTGCTGGTTGGTGGTCGTTACATCAAATTACCTCCACAAGTATAATTGAACAAGCGGCAAGTGTCAGGTCTATCTGAGTTGAATGTCATGTTTTGTACGGGATATTTGATCGTTTTTTTCTCAGCACGGCTTGCATCTCTTGATATAATACTATTCATGGAACTTTTGTTCACTTTATTGGTAATCCTGCTGGCCGCCGGCGCCGGTTATTACTTCCTGGTGCGCTGGGGACGCAGTAAGGTTCAGAATGACGCCCGCCTGCTTTCCGGCGAGCTGCGCAGTTTTGAGACCGAGTACCGCAAGGCCCTGGCGGATCTGCAGGCCCATTCGCCCGACGATCCGGAGCCATACGGCAGCCTGGCGGGGCGATTGTTCACCAGCGCCGACCAGGTCGGGCGGGATCTGTACGCCCTGCGTGAGCGCTATGTGCGCATCCAGCAGCGCTTGCCGCGCAAAGCGGCCAACCCGCTGCAAATCCTGACCGTCTCGCCATTCAAACTGCTCGATCTCAATTCCGAAATCGGCGCGGTGCGCCAGGGTCTGGCAGGGCAGCAGGCTGCCCTGGTCCAGATCGACCAGCAGGTGCAGGAATTGGAGCTTTTAGACTGGCAAGAGGCCCAGCAGATCCGCCAGGCGGCGAAGTCTGCGGGCGAGCTTAAACAGCGCCTGGAGCGTTTGCAGGAACGCCATGCGCATGGGAGCGCGTTTGAGAGCCTGGTTGGGATGATCGGGCAGGTCGAGGGTCTGGTCGCCGGGGTTCCGGAAACCTTTCACACCGGCGACGAGGAGGCTGTGCGGGCGCAGGGTGACAAAGCGGGGGTGATCGCCGTGCACCAGGCATTGGAGACCGCTCGACCGCTGCTGGCGCAGGCCGGCAGCCAGCTCGGTGAGTGGGAAAAAGGCCTTGCTGGTTTGGATGAGCGCCTGGGCCGCCTGCGCCAGGGGATCGACAGCCTGGCCGTGACCCTGGATAGCCTTCCGGCGGCAGTGGACGGCGCCCCCCTGCAGGCTCGTTTTGCTGGAATGCAGGCCGAATTGGGGCGGCTGCAGGGCCAGGCGGCGCGTCCCGAGCTTGAAAAATTGCCCGCGCTCGACAGCGCCATCGACCAGCAGATCCTGCTCGTGCAAGAATTGGATAGCGTGGTGCGCCAGGCGCGCCAGGGCCAGGCGGCGCTCGAACATGTCCTGGCTGAGCTGGCGCAGGCGCAGCAGCAGCTCACCGACCAATACACCGCCCTGGGGACGGCAAAATCTTACCGGGTGATCTGGTCGTGGGCCAGCAGCACCCTGGCCAGCCTGAGCCAGCAGCTCGGCGAATTGGGCACAGCCCAGCGCAAACGCACTGCCGAGAAGCTGGAGCAGGATCTCGAAGCCGCCAACCAGTTATCGCTGGCCCAGAAAGAGTTTACTGTGTATCTGGGCGGCATTTCGACCCAGCATGCCGAGCTTGTCGCTCTCCTGGAAGGGAGCGAGCTCAGCCAGGCGCTGCTGTGGGTGCAAAATTCCGATAAGCTGCTCGGACAAATCCGCGGGTTCCACGGCGATAACTGGCCGCGGGCAGATGGGATTAACACCCTGGCTGAGGATTTGCGCGGCCTGGCGGAGGGGCTGCAGCGTCTGGGAGCCAGCCGCCCAACGGAAGGCATCGCCGAAGGCCAATTGGCTCAACGCTTAGAAGATGCCCATCGCCTTGGTGGGCTCTACCAGGCGCTGCGCGTGCGCGCCAATGCAGCCGAGGCGCGCCTGGCCGAGCTGCTGCAGGGTGAGACGCAAACCCGAGATACGCTGGAAGGGACGCATAAGAACCTGGTCCAGATCGGGTATATCGTCAGCAGCAATCCCTTCCTGGGGAAAATTGCCGGGCAGGAAATCGGGCGTTTTCAAAAACAAATTGAAAAACAGCTCGGCGAACTCGACCAGCGCCAGCAAGGCACGGTGGACTCGAAGATGCGCCAGGCGCAAGGGTTGGCCGTGCGGGTCGAAACGGCTGCCAACCAATGGCTGGAGCAGCTCAATCAAGATACCCAATTGAAAATCAAAGCCCTGACCGCGGCGCTCACCCGCCTGGATTCGATCGCTCCGCTGGAAGACCCGCCGGTGGCCGAGGCGCGGCGCCTGCTGGGGAGCGGCTATCCTTATGGCAGCAGCGCTTACGGCCAGAAACCGCAGTTTCCGCTCGAAAGCCTGGTTTTGGAGCTTAAAAAACGCAGCGAGTATGCCCAAAATTGCGCCGCGGCTCAAGCAGCCCTGCAAGACCTGGAAAAGCCGGTGGTCGATTCGTTTACCACTGCCAGCCAGGGCCGCCAGCGAGTCCAGGACCAGTTCAATACCGCCAATCAGTGGGCGCGCCAGGCGCGCGCCTGGCCGCCGGTGGCTGTGGATGTAGATCCGGAATACCAGGCGTTGGGCCGCCTGGAGGCGGAATGGGCCGCGCTCAGACAAAAGCCGGTTAAGGCCATCGACCTGGTCAAACGCCTGGGCGACCTGGCGCGGGAGTACCAGGGCCTGGCGGCCAGTTTGGCGAGCCTGATCGAGCGCGGCAACCGTGAGCAGAAAGATATCGCCAGGCTCGAAAGCGAGCTGGATGAAAACCTCAGCCGCTGGGAAAAGCTCCTGGCTGTTCATCAAGATTCCGTTGAGGCGGGTGAAGATATCCGCGGGCTGCTCAACGAGGCCGACCAGGAGATGTACCGGGTCAAGACGCAGTACCGCGATGGCTCGCTCAACTATGCCGCAGCCCTGCAGGCAATCCAGGCCTTGCACCGCAAGGTGCGCCTGTTCCAGGCTGTGCTGGACGAGGCGCATGTGGTAGATGTAAATGGAAAGGTGATCGCCAGTAAAGATTCGCAGCGTGCTCCGGGGGAGTGGTAGCGAGCATTGAATGAAGACCTTGACAGAACCCCGTTTCTGCGGATAATTACCTATATAATCGATTATTAAAGGCTGTGACCAAGGAAAGTAGTCCAGGTAGAACCGACAGGGAGGCGGCGGGCATCGACTGAAACCCACGCCCGGTGGTAACTGGATGAAGTTCCCTTGCGAGCCGCCTGGGTGAATGCGCCAGCCAATACGGCTGTGGCTAGTAGTCCGGGACGCCTCCCCTGCGTTAACCAGGGAGCCAATCGTCTGGAAGTATCCAGACCGCTGGCTGCAAAGTGCGCCGCACCGGCGGCGAATGTGGGTGGTACCGCGAGAATAACTCCCGTCCCAGAACAGACGGGAGTTTGTTATTTAAGGTTTGCTCAGATATTTTTCTGGGCGATGAAACGGAGGAGCATATGGTAGAGAATTTATCTCAAATCGAGCAGGATGGGTCTGGACAGCCTGGCGACCGTTCAGGACGAAGACGGCTTGCAGCGCTGGAAGGTAGCCCACCTGGGCCGCAGCGCGCCGCTGATGCAGGCGTTCGATCAGTTAGGCAAGCTTTCCAAGGAGGAACGGCCGGCGATCGGGCGGCGGGCCAACGAAGTCAAGCGCGCCCTGGAGAGCGCGTACGCCGAGCGCGAACAAGGTCTGCATCAAGCCGCCCTGGCGCGGTCGCTGCAGGTCGAGCGTCTGGATGTGACCCTGCCCGGCCGGCGGATGCGCCGCGGCGGGCTGCACCCAGCCACCCAAACCCTGCGGCGCATCTCGGCGATCTTTGCTGAGATGGGCTTCCAGGTGTATCGCTCGCGCGAGGTTGAGCTGGACGAATATAACTTCGAGCTGCTCAACATCCCCGAATATCACCCCGCCAGGGATATGTGGGATACCTTTCATACCACCTCGCCGGGCGTTTTGCTGCGCACCCACACCTCGCCTGGGCAGATCCACGTCATGCGCGAACATTGCCCCGAGCCGATCCGGGTGATCCTGCCTGGGATGGTCTTCCGCTATGAGCAGGTCAGCGCCCGCAAGGAAACGCAGTTCAACCAGGTGGAAGGCCTGGTCGTCGGCCAAAACATCACCCTTGGAGATTTGAAGGGCACCCTGACCGATTTCGCCCGGCGTATGTTCGGCGCAGCCGTGCGCAGCCGATTCCGCGCCTCCTACTTTCCTTTCACCGAGCCCTCCGCCGAGATGGATATCGAGTGCTTCCTGTGCGGCGGGAAAGGCTGCGGGGTGTGCGGCGGGAGCGGCTGGCTGGAAATCTTGGGCTGTGGGATGGTCCATCCCACCGTGCTGTTGAACGGCGGTTACGACCCGGCGCGCTTCTCCGGCTACGCCTTCGGTATGGGCCCCGAACGCATCACGATGCTCAAACACCATGTCCAGGATATTCGCTATTTCTGGCAGAATGATTTGAGGTTTTTGGAGCAGTTTTGAAAATAGGTAATTTGGGATGAGTGATTCGTCATTGGGCACTCAGGCGTTTTAGGCAATTTGACACCTAAGCAAGTCGGGATATGTGATTAGTGATTGGTCGATGGTGAATTATGAAAAGGAATGTGATCTCTTGGAGGAAGTAAGATGAGCGAGCATGAAATGGGGCTGGAACATTTGGAGCTATGGAAGGTCGCGATTGCTTTTGCACAAACAATTTGCCTAGGTGATTGCCAGTCCACCAGATGAGAAATGGGTGATGTCAACTCAACTCCGTCGCTGTGCGCAATCTATCCCGGCAAATATTGCGGAAGGATATGGTCGTTATTATTATCAGGATAACATGTCCGATTCTGTTATATTGCCCGCGGATCTCTGGAGGAGACCTTTAGTCATCTGACACTAGCACTCAGGTTAGGCTATCTATCCGACGAATTGTATGCGACGTTAGTGGTTGATGTAAATTGACTTACGCAAGATGCTTCTGAACGGTTATATTCCTACCTGAAAGACCAGTAAACGAGGTGCGTCTGAACCGGGCTGCCAGTACTAGTCTGTACGAGAAGACTGGTTGATTACCTGACTCGACGAAATTTCTCAGATCCGGATATTCCTGATCCTGACAACTAATCACTGATCACGAATCACCTGTTACTACTTACGATAGAAGCGAGGAACAATGAAAGTTCTTATTTCTTGGATCAAAGATTTCGTAAACATTACTCTTCCCCTGCCTGAGCTGGCCCGGCGCATGACCATGGCCGGGCTGGAGGTGGAGGAGATTCACTGTGTGGGGATGGCGCTGCCGCAGGAGAAGGTGGAAACGCATTCGAGCGGCGGACGGCTGTTGGAGGTGAACGTGACCGGGCTGGAGTGGGCGCCGGAAAAGATCGTCACGGCCAGCGTGCTGGAAGTGATGGCGCATCCCAACGCCGACCGCCTGGTGCTGTGCCGCCTGGAGGATGGCCAGGGAGAGCATATCGTCCTGACCGGGGCGCCAAACCTGTATCCTTATAAGGGTATCGGAGCGCTGGAAAAGCCGCTCAAGGTGGCTTACGCCCGTGAAGGGGCGCGCATCTATGATGGCCACCAGCCCGGCCAGGTGCTCACCACCTTGAAGCGAGCCAAGATCCGCGGAGTGGATTCGTATTCGATGATCTGCTCCGAGAAGGAATTGGGCATCTCCGACGAACACGAAGGCGTGATCATCCTGGACGAGGACGCCCCGGTCGGCGTACCGTTGGTGGATTATATGGGCGACGCGGTGCTGGAGATTAATATCATCCCCAATATCGCTCGAGTGGCCAATATATACGGCGTGGCGCGCGAGGTGGCTGCCTTGACCGGTGAGCCGCTGCGTAAGCTGCCCGAAACGATCGCCATGGCTGGGCCGGCGATCGATGGCAAGGCCTCGATTGTGATCGAGAATGCCGAGCTGAACCCGCGCTTTGTTCTGGGTTTGATCGAAAACGTTGAAATCCGGCCCAGCCCATATTGGGCTCAACGCCGCTTGCGCCTGGCAGGTATGCGCCCGATTAATAATATCGTCGACGCCACCAATTACGCCATGCTCGAGCTGGGCGAGCCGCTGCACGCCTTCGATTATGCGGTGCTGGTGGAGCGGGCCGGCGGGGCGCCGCCGACGATCATCACCCGCACCGCCCAGGAGGGCGAGCGCCTGACCACCCTGGACGACGTCGAGCGCAAGCTGGACGCCTTCACCGAGCTGGTCACGGACACCGCAGGGGCGCTGTCGATTGCCGGGGTGATGGGCGGAGCAGAGTCGGAGGTGAACCCTGACACACACACGGTCTTGCTCGAAGGGGCAGCCTGGAACTTCATCAACGTGCGCCGGACAATGGCGGCGCAGCGCTTGAATTCCGAGGCGGGTTTTCGCTTTGCACGCGGGGTGCACCCGGCTATGGCGCCGCGGGGCGTGCGCCGCGGTCTGGAGCTGATGCAGCAATGGGGCGGCGGGCTGGTTTATCAAGGTTTGGTGGATAACTACCCACTGCCGCAGGTCGACCCGCTGGTCGAAGTCACGCCGCAGGATGTGCGCCGCTGGTTGGGGATTACGCTGAGCGCCGAAGAAATCGCCGGGCTGCTGCGCCGGTTGGAGTTCGACGTCCGCGTGGAGGGGCAGTCGGTGTTTGCCCAAACGCCGGACCATCGTTTGGATATCGGTGAAGGCATTATCGGCGTGGCCGATCTGATGGAAGAGGTCGCCCGCATCTATGGATATGACAATATCCCCGAGACGCGCATGGCGGATGAGCTGCCGCCGCAGCGCAACAACCCAGCCCTGGAGAAGGAGGAGCGCCTCAGCGATATCCTGGTTGAACTTGGCTTGCAAGAAATCATCACCTACCGGCTGACTTCGCCGGAGCGCGAGGCCCGCCGCCTGCCGCCCGCCGCTGACCCGGATCACAAACCATACGTGCACCTGGCAAACCCGATCGCAATGGATCGCACAGTGCTGCGCCACAGCCTGCTCTCCAGCATGCTGGAAGTTGTCGAACGCAACGCCCGTCTGCGCCCGCGCCAGGCGCTGTTCGAGATTGGCCCGGTGTTTATGTCTTCGGAAGGCGGCGACCTGCCCGACGAGCTATCCCGCCTGGTGATCATCCTGACCGGCGCGCGCGAGCTGCCTCATTGGCAGGGAGCGGACAGCGCCGCTATGGATTTCTACGATCTGAAAGGCGTGGTGATGGGATTGTTGGATGGGCTGCACCTGGGCGAGGCGCGCTTTGAGCCGGTTGAATATCCCAGTTTTCACCCGGGCAAAACCGCCCGCATCCTGCTGGAAAAGAATGGCCTCAGCCAGCCGGTAGGCGTGATGGGCGAGCTGCACCCCCTGGTGCGCAAGAATTATGACCTGCCCGAGACGCCCTTATTGGCGGCCGAGCTCGACCTGCAGGCAATTTTGGATGCGATCCCGGAGATTTATGCAGTCCAGGCGGTATCGGCTTACCCGCCGGTGCTGGAAGACCTGGCTGTGATTGTCGATGAGGCTATCCCAGCGGAGCAGGTCGCCCAGGTAATCCGCCAGGCCGGCGGCCGCGCCCTGGCCAGTTTGAACTTGTTCGACGTCTATCGCGGCGGGCAGATCGGCAGCGGCAAGAAGAGCCTGGCTTACGGGCTGGCCTACCAGGCCGCCGACCGCACCCTGACCGACCAGGACGTGCTGCAGTTGCGCCAAAAAATCCTGCGCCGCCTGGAGCAGGAATTGGGCGCAAAGCTGCGCAGCTAAGCCAATAATTCGGATGAGGAACTGGCTCTGCCAGTTCCCACCCGAACAAGAACGCTGAAGGAAGGGATGAGCGATGAAACTCGGAGTGGTTTTACCCTACAGCGGAGCGAGAGACGCCGCCCGCTGGGCCAGGCTGGCGGAAGACGCCGGTTGGGATGGCTGTTTCCTGGGAGATGCGATCTGGTGCGAGGATCCCATGATCTCCCTGGCCGCGGCAGCGTTGGCGACCGAGCGCATCCGCCTGGGTACGATGGTCATCCCGGTCCCGCTGCGCAAGCCCTGGAAAATTGCCAGCGAAGCCCTCGCCCTGGATCGCCTGTCTGGGGGGAGGTTGATCCTGGGGTTGGGCACCGGGGCAACCTGGATGGGCTGGCAGGGCTTTCCGGACGAGATCGTCGCCCAAAAAGCGCGCGGCGAGATGCTGGACGAGTGCCTCGATATCCTGACTCTGCTGTTCCAGGGTAAACCATTTGATTATGACGGGCGGCATTACCGGCTCAAACTGAGCCTGGTCGATGAACAGTTCTACCCGCCCAGGCCGCTGCAGCAGCCGCGCATCCCGCTGTGGATCCCGGCTGCCTGGCCGCGGCAGAAATCGCTGCAGCGTGCGCTCAAATGCGATGGGGTATTTGTCGAGAAGGCGAACCAGGAAGCGGTTACCCCGGCGGATATCCGCGGGGTGAAAGCCTACGTGGACGATAACCGCCCGTTCTCAATGCCGTTTGAGATTGTAGCGACCGGGAGCACGGCGGAGCTGGAGCCAGGACAGCGCCAGGAGCACCTCCAGAAATTGGAAGATGCAGGGCGCGAGCTGGTGGATCGAAGGGTTGTGGGATGCGCCGGACGTTGAACGACGGATAGAGGTAAAAAATGGCTGAGCCCGACGAAATAAAAAAGTTGACCGGCTACTTCGCCATGCTGTACCCTACCGGCATCCCTCGATGATCTCTGCCGCTAAATCGTAGCGGCTGAACTGCGGCATCAGGTATATCCCCCTGGCCCAGGGTTTCATTTCTTCAATCAACTCCAAGGCAATTTTGACCCCTTCCTTCGGGGCGTCATCGCCCGCCAGGCGCAGGCGACGCATGAATTCTTCCGAGATCGTGATCCCGGGGACTTCGTTGTTCAGGAAGGTGGCATGGCGCAGACCATACAGCGGCAGCACCCCCACCAGAATGGGTACGTTCAGCGGGCCGTGCTGGTCGGTGTAACGCTTGAGAAAAGCCTCGGCCTCCGCCGGCTGGTAGACAGGCTGGGTGAGTAAGAAGTCGGCCCCGGCCTTGAGCTTCCGGACCAAATTTTTGATCTCCCGGCTCGGGTCCGGCGGGTTCAGGTTTAAGGCGCAGCCGGCGAAGAACGCGGTGGGCTGGCCAATATCCGCCCCGGCATGATCCTGGCCGGCGTTAAAGTTCTGCTTGATCAGCTTGATCAGGCCGGAAGGCGTCAGGTCGTAATTGTCCATAGCGTCGGGGTAATCGCCGATGGCGGTGGGATCGCCCATGACCACGAAGACATTGCGGATGCCCAGGGCGTGGGCAGCCAGCAGGTCGCCCTGGACGCGCAGCAGGTTGCGGCCGCGGGTGGGGAAATGCAGCACGGTATCGACGCCCACCTGGCGATGCACCAGCTCGCAGACGGCCCAGGGGCTCATGCGCATCCGCGCCATCGGGCTGTCGGCCACGTTGATCACGTCCGCCCCGGCCTCGGCCAGCAGGCTGGCGCCGGCCAGCAGCTTGTGGGTGGATAGGCCACGCGGCGGATCCATCTCCACCGCTACGGCGAACTTGCCCTGGGCGAGCTTTTGAGCCAGGGGCGAGGCTTGTTCGGCCAGTCCTGCGCTTTCTTCAGTCTCGGCAGGCAGGCTCAGCTCGGCGACGCTGGGGGCGCAGCCCAGGGAGTTTTTGTCCAGCGCCTGGCGCATGGCGGCGATATGACCAGGGGTGGTGCCGCAGCAGCCGCCGACGATGCCGCGCCCCGGCTTCGCAGAAAGCCAGGGCGTATTCGCCAAAGTAATCCGGGTTGGCTGGGTACATAATCCGCCCGCCCACCTGCTCCGGCCAGCCAGCGTTCGGCATCACCGAGAAAAATGGGGTGTGCTCCAGGTCGCCGCGTCCCGCCAATGCCTGGCGCATCTGGCGTAAAATACGCCAAATTTGGGCCGGGCCGCCGGAACAATTCACCCCGAGCACATCTGCGCCGCTCTCGGCCAGCGTCTGAGCCACCCGGGCGGGCGAATCGCCAAGCATTGTGCGGTCATCCCGAGTGTAGGTCATCGAGGCGATCACCGGCAGGTCGCACACCTGGCGGGCCGCGGCAATGGCCTCAACCAACTCGTGGAGATCGCTGAAGGTCTCCAGGATGATCAAATCGGCGCCGGCTTCGGCCAGGGCGCTGATCTGCTCGGCAAAGACCTGGCGAGCCTGGTCGGCCTGGACGCGCCCGAAAGGCGCCAGGCGCACCCCCAGCGGGCCGGCGTCGCCGGCAATCCACACCTCGCGGAAGGAAGCCATGATCACCCGGCGCGCAAGCCCCACGCCGGCGCGGTTGATCTCGCCGACCTGCCCCTCGAGACCATGCTGGGCAAGCTTGAAGCGGTTGGCGCCGAAGGTGTTGGTTTGGATTATTTGTGCGCCGGCGTCGATATAGGCGCGGTGAATTTCGCCGACCAGGGCCGGTTGGCTCAGGTTAAGGTGATCGAAACATTGGTCGAAAGCCGCGCCACGCGTGTTGAGCATGGTGCCCATCGCGCCATCGCTCACCAGGGGCATGGATCGGTTTTCCAAAAGCTCAGCAAATTCGGACCGTTTCATGATAGGCCTTCTTTTCAAGACGAGGGGGTCAGCAAGAATAGAACCTATTTTACTCTGATTTGAGGCCCTTCAGGGTGGCCGTTCCAGATTTGCTAAACAGGGAATGAATAGACAGGTGGGTTTGTTATAATGGTAACTCGTAACCAATCCCCAATCACCGATTACCCATCCCCACTAACCATGATTCCTCTCTACCTCACTCTCCAGGGCTTTCTCTCCTACCGCGATCCGGTAGAATTGGATTTTGGCGCATTTGACCTGGCCTGCATTGCCGGGGCGAATGGCGCCGGTAAATCGTCTTTGTTGGATGCGATCACCTGGGTGCTGTTTGGTAAGGCGCGCAAACAAGACAATTCGCTGATCAACGCCCAATCAAAAGCGGCTGAGGTCAGCCTGATTTTTTTATACGAGGACAATTACTACAGAATACAGCGCACCAAGACGCGTGAAAAGACGGGCATGGTAGAGTTTCAGATTTTACAGCGCTCAGACGTCAGCGATCAGGGAGCAGGGAAGAATGGGGGACTGCCGGCAGGAACGTGGAAAGCTTTGACCGAGCATGGGCTGCGCGAGACGGATGTACGCATCCAGCAGACGCTGCGCCTGGATTACGATACTTTTGTTAATGCTTCTTTTTTCCTGCAGGGCAAGGCCGACCAGTTCACTCAGCAGCGCCCAGGCGACCGTAAGCGGATCCTGGGCAGCATCCTGGGTTTAGAAATCTGGGAGACCTACCGCCAGGGTGCGGCAGACCGGCGCCGGGCAATTGAAGATGAAATCAGCGGGATCGATGGGCAGTTGCGCGAAATTCATGCGGAACTATCCGAGGAGGATGTGCGCAAGCGCCGCTTGAAGCAGCTTGAGGATGATTTAAAACGCTTAAGCGCTGAACGCGCTGCCCAGGAAGCGCTGCTTGAAAATATCCGCAAGGTCGCAGCAACCCTGGCGGAGCAGCGCAAGATGGTCGAGTCGCTGCGCCGGTATATGGAAGCCTCTAATCGCCAGCTCAACGAGGTGGAAGCCCGCCTGGGGACGCGCCGGGCTGAGCGAGATTCATATGCCGCCCTGCTTGGCAGAGCGCTTGAGGTCGAGGCGTGCTTACTCGGAATGGCAGCAGCAGCGGGCAGCGCTGGAAAGTTTGGATGCCCTGGCGGCGAGCTTTCATAACCAGGAAAAACGCCTGGCGGAGCCCCGCGAGCAGATCCAGGCGGCTCGAGGGCGCCTGGAACAGGAGCTGGGCATGCTGCAGGAGCAGGCCGGAAAGATGGCGCGGCTGAATCTGGAAGAGCCGTTGATTCGAAATCAAATCGACGCGGCTCAGCTTCGCCTGGCGGGGATCGAAGGAGAGCTTGACCAGCGTAAAGAGATGGAGGCCATGCGCCAGGCGCTGCGCGAAGAATGGGTCGAGCTCAAGGCGGCGATCCAGGCTGCTGAAAAAGAGCAAACTGAGCTGGCTGAGCGCCTCCAGGCGCTGGAAAGCATCGAAGGCGCCGCCTGCCCATTGTGCGGCCAACCGTTGAGCGCCGCAGACCGGCAGGGATTGGCTGGCTCGCTGCAGGGGCAGGAAGAACACATCCAGGCTTGCTTGCTGGAATGGCAAACCAGGTTAAAGGAAGTGATGGCTCAGGGCGAGGCGATCAAAGACAAAGTCGAAAAAATGGCTGGACTTGAAAGCGTCTTGAACAAGCAGTCTCAGGAAATTGCCCGGCTGGCCAACACGCTCGAGCTGCTAACCGCCCAGCAGGGGGCCTGGCAGGCGGGCGGAGCGCTGCGGCTGGAGCAAGTCCAGGCGCTGCTGGGGAATGAGCAATATGCTGTGGAAGCGCGTGCGCAGCTTGCCCAGGTGGAGGCCGAGCTGCGCCTGTTGGGCTACGATCCGCAGGAACACGAGGCAGTGCGCCGGGCAGAAGCGGCTGGCCGCGCCGTGGAGGCAGAGATGCGCGCCCTGGAGAAAGCCCAGGCGGTCATGGAGCCCCTGGAGCGGGAGATCCAGGACCTGGAGAACCAGGCGGCTAAGCTGGGAAAAGAGGCTGCTGAGCGGCAGAGCGAGTTTGACCAATCCGCGGCGGCCCTGGCTGCGGCGCAGGCCCAGGCGCCGGATCTCGAAACGGCTGAAGAGGCGCTGCGCCTGGCCCAAGAAAAAGAAAACTCCCTGCGCCGGGAGGTAGGCGCTGCCCACCAACTGGTCAGCGTCCTGACCGGGCTGAAAGCGCGGCGGAAAGCTTTCGAAGCTCAGCGCGAGGACCTGGCCCGCCAGGTGGGGCTGTACAAGCAGCTCGAGCGGGCTTTTGGCAAGGACGGCGTCCCGGCTTTGCTGATCGAGCAAGCTTTGCCGCAGATCGAGGCGAGGTCGAACGAGATCCTTGATCGCTTAAGCGGCGGGAGTATGTCGGTGCGGTTCATTACCCAATCGGCGTATAAAGAAAAAAACCGCCAGGATTTCAAGGAAACCCTGGATATCCAGATCAGCGACAGCTTTGGGACGCGTGATTATGAGATGTTCTCGGGAGGCGAGGCCTTCCGGGTTAATTTTGCCATCCGCCTGGCGCTTTCGGAAGTGCTGGCGCAGCGAGCCGGGGCGCGCTTGCAAACCCTGGTGATCGACGAAGGTTTCGGCAGCCAGGACGCCCTGGGCCGCCAGCGCCTGATCGAAGCGATTAACCTGGTGCGCGTCGATTTTGCCAAGATCCTGGTGATCACCCATATCGACGAGCTGAAAGATGCTTTCCCGAACCGCATCGAAGTGGAAAAAACCGAACGGGGTTCAACGCTCCAGGTGATTTAAGTATATTCTGTACGAATCGATAACAGGAAAACATGGCTGAAAAACAAAAGGTGTTATTAGCGGTATTGGCGCATCCGGACGACGAGTCGTTTGGGATGGGTGGGACGCTGGCTTATTATGCGAAACAGGGGGTGAAAGTCTACTTGATCTGCGCCACGCGCGGTGAGGTGGGCGACGTCGATCCAAGCTTCCTGGAAGGTTTTCAGAGCATCGCCGAGCGGCGCGAATCCGAGCTGCGCTGTGCCGCGGGGATCTTACGCTTAAGCGGAGTGATCTTTTTGGATTACCGCGACTCGGGCATGCCCGGCTCGCCGGATAACCAGCATCCGCAGGCGTTGTTCGCTGCCCCATTGGCGGAGGCGGCAGCCAAAGTCGCCCACCAGATGCGCCTGCTCAAACCGCAGGTGGTGGTGACCTTCGATCCGATTGGCGGCTATAAGCATCCGGACCACATCGCTATTCAGCGCGCCACGGTGGAGGCCTTCCGATTGGCGGGCAGCCCCGATTTTAGCGACGACCTGCCGCCCTTCCAGCCGCAAAAGCTGTATTTTCACGTGTTTCCCAAGGGGTTTTTCCGCCTGGCGGTGAGGGCGCTCAAGCTGTTTGGGCGCGACCCGCGCCATTTTGGACGCAATGGCGATATCGATCTCCAGGCGCTGGCGGAGGAAGGGAATTTCCCGGTGCACGCCCGGGTGGACATTCGCAGTGTTCGAAAAGAGAAAGATGCGGCAGGGGCGTGTCATGCCAGCCAGGGCAATGGAATGCCGCAGCGCGGCCCGATCCGGTTGCTGCTGCGCTGGTTCGACCGCCAGGAGCAGTTTATGCGGGCAGTTCCAGAGGGAGAAAATGGGCTGCGCGAGCGGGATTTGTTCGAGGGCATCCGCTAGATCGCTTACCTACCTCAGCGTCGTTCACGGCAGCGGAGAAAGAAAAATCGCCGCTCAGCGGCTCGAAGAATACAATGCTATCCGGCCGCATAAGGCTTTACAGGGTTTGTTGCCCTAGCAGTATGCGTCAGAACATGCCTGATTTATCCACTCTCAAATGGTACTAATTTTGGGAGGTTGACACTAGCTTTCTCGGACTGAATAACTCCTCAGCCGCGACAAAGTAGATATCTAAGACCAGATATATTGACAAAAATGATAGCCTAAATTATAATTTAGGCTATCCTAAATATGGGTGAATTATGAAACAATTCCTTTTTGTCATCCTCTTAATAATGAGCAGTTTTTGGCTGGCAGGCTGTGCAGACACAGCCCAGGCCGTACCAGATTTTTCCCAGCGCCCCATCCAGGCTGTGGCCACCACCGGTATGGTCGCCGATGTGGTCAAGAACGTCGGCGGCGAGCATATCCAGCTCACCCAATTGATGGGCTCTGGCGTCGATCCGCACCTGTACAAGCCGAGCGAGCGGAACGTAATCGCCATTGCCGATGCGGATGTGATTTTTTACAGCGGTCTGCACCTGGAAGCCCAGATGGGCAAAGTCTTTGAAAAAATGCAGGGCCGCCTGCGCACCGCCGCAGTCACCGATACCATCGACCGCACAAAATTATCCTCGCCGCCCCAGTTCGAAGGCAACTACGATCCGCATGTCTGGTTCGATGTATCGATGTGGATGAAGACCGTAGACGTGGTGCGCGACACGCTGATCGAGATGGATCCGGCGCATGCGCAGGAGTACCGCCAGAATGCGGCGGCTTACCTGGCTGAGCTCCAGGATTTGGACCAATACATCCGCGACCAGGCCGCTACCCTGCCGCCCGAGAAGCGTGTCCTGATCACCGCCCACGATGCCTTCAGCTATTTTGGCCGCGCCTACGGTTTTGACGTGCGCGGTCTGCAGGGGATCAGTACTGCCACCGAGGCCGGGGCTGGGGATGTGCAGGGGCTGGCGGATTTTATCGCCCAGCGCCAGATCCCGGCTATTTTCGTCGAATCTTCCGTGCCGCGGCGCACGATCGAGGCCGTCCAGGCCGCGGTGCGCTCGCGCGGCTATGAAGTCAAGATCGGCGGCGAGCTCTTTTCGGACGCTATGGGCACCCCAGGCACTCCCGAAGGAACTTATATCGGGATGGTGAAGCATAATA
The DNA here is from genome assembly GCA_963770655.1 of uncultured Chloroflexia bacterium. Classification (GTDB taxonomy): domain Bacteria; phylum Chloroflexota; class Anaerolineae; order Anaerolineales; family UBA4823; genus CAZAGA01. The sequence goes on from CAVYQO010000003.1 coordinate 138,380, forward strand.
TCGACACAATTGTTGGGGCGTTAGCAGTCAATCAGTGATCAGTCGATGAGTGAACAGTCAATCAGTTATCGGTCGATGAGTGACTTGTCAAACGGATAACTCGTCGCTGATAACTCGTTACTGATAACTCGTCGACAGATCACTTTTACAGGAGAAAAATATTGGAAACTAGCATGAACGCAATTACGGTAACCGACCTGACCGTGGCCTACCAGGATAAGCCAGTGCTGTGGGACGTGGATGTAGATGTCCCCGCGGGGATATTAATGGCCATTGTCGGCCCGAATGGAGCTGGCAAGACCACCCTGCTAAAATCAATCCTTGGGCTGATCAAACCCGCCGCCGGGCAGGTCTTAATTTATGGCCAGCCCATACAGCCAGCAGCGCCGCCTGGTCGGGTATGTCCCGCAGCGCGGCAGCGTCGATTGGGATTTTCCCACCAGCGTGTTGGATGTGGTGATGATGGGCCGCTACCGCGCTTTGGGTTGGGTGCGCCGGCCGGGGAAGTCCGAGCAGGAGTTAGCTCTCCAGGCCCTCGACCGGGTCAGCATGCGTTCGTTTGCCGACCGCCAGATCAGCCAGCTCTCCGGCGGACAGCAGCAGCGCGTCTTCCTGGCCCGTGCCCTGGTTCAGGACGCCCAGGTTTACTTCATGGATGAGCCTTTCCAGGGGGTGGATGCCCTGACCGAGAGGGCGATTATTGCCCTGCTTCAGGAGCTGCGCCAGGCGGGTAAAACCGTGGTGGTGGTGCACCACGATCTGCAGACTGTCCCGGAGTATTTCGATTGGGTCACCTTGTTGAATGTGCGCCGGGTGGCCAGCGGGCCGGTGGCAGAGGTCTTCACCGAAGCGAACCTGCGCCTGACCTACGGCGGCCGCATGGCTTTCTTGCGCAGCGCTGGCGGTTCGGATGCAGGTCCGAGCGCGCCTGGGCTCAACAGCCCAGGGCTGAGCGGCCCAGGAGATTAAGCCATGGACTGGGCGAAGCTGCTTCACGATTTGATTTTTGATTACACCTTGCGCACGGTGGCCCTGGGATCGGGGATCCTGGGGATTGTCAGCGGGACGCTGGGGGCGTTTGCGGTGCTGCGCCGGCAGAGCCTGGTGGGAGACGCCATTTCACATGCCGCGCTGCCAGGGATTGTCCTGGCTTTTTTGCTGACCGGCAGCAAGGCGCCTTTGCCATTGATGTTGGGCGCGGCGGCCGCCGGTTGGGTAGCAACGCTGCTGATCATGCGCATCGTCGCTTCCACCCGGATCAAGTTCGACAGCGCCCTGGGGTTCACCCTATCCGTATTTTTTGGGATTGGCTTGATGCTGCTCACCTTTGTGCAGCGCCAGCCGAATGCCCGCCAGGCCGGGCTGGATAAATTCCTGTTTGGGCAGGCTGCCACCCTGCTGGTGCAGGATGTCCTGGCCATGGCAGCCCTGGGTGGAATTGCCCTGGTGTTGGTGATGATATTTTGGAAGGAATTCAAGCTGCTCAGCTTTGACATGGAATTTGCCTCCAGCCTGGGCTTGCCGGTGCGCGCCCTGGATGTGCTCCTCACCAGCCTGATCGTGATTGCAATTGTGGTGGGGCTTCAGGCGGTGGGGGTGGTGCTGATGAGCGCGATGTTAATCGCCCCGGCCGCGGCAGCCCGGCAGTGGACAGACCGGCTGAACGTGATGGTGCTGCTCTCGGCCTTCCTGGGCGCGTTAGCCGGGATCACCGGGGCAGTGATCAGCAGCACCGTTCGTCATTTATCGACCGGCCCAACGATTGTTTTGATCGCCATGGTCATCGTGTTCATATCGATGTTATTTGCGCCGAACCGGGGCCTGGTTTGGAGCTGGGCGCGCTCGCGGCGGAGCCGCCGGCAGTTGAATACGGAGGCAGTTTTGATCGATTTATATACCCTGGCATCACAGCATCCGGATCCCTATCATGCCCATGCTGCTTCCGCCCTGCAGGTCATGAATTCACGCCGCGCTGTCCAGCGCAGCCTGGAAAGTTTAGCCGAGCGCGGTTGGGTTCGACCGGTGAGCGGCGACAGACATACTGTCGAAGGGCAATGGGCCTTGACGCCGGCCGGTTTGGAGGAAGCCCGCCGCCATACCGCCATCTTGCCCGGCATGGTTGACCAGCCGGGGAGTGTCGATGCCGGCCGGCGAGCAGAGACGAGAACAGCCGAGGCGTCGCAATGAGCCAGGCGCAGTTTGAAATTATAATAATTGCCGTGGTAGCTGCGGCAGCCTGCGCAATCCCTGGGGTATTCCTGGTGCTGCGCCAGATGGCGATGATGAGCGATGCGATCAGCCATACCGTCCTGCTGGGCATCGTGCTTGGTTTCTTCCTGACAAAGGACCTGGCCTCGCCGGTGCTGATCTTTGGGGCAGCTCTGATGGGGTTGATTACAGTAGTGCTGATTGAAATGATTATCCGCACGCGCCTGGTGCGCCAGGACGCCGCTATCGGCCTGGTCTTTCCGGCTTTATTCAGCCTGGCCGTGATCCTGATCTCACGCTATGCCGGCGCCGTACACCTGGATACCGATGCAGTCTTGCTGGGCGAGCTGGCCTTTGCCCCTTTCAACCGCCTGGTGCTCTACAATATCGATATCGGTCCGGTGGCGCTGTATTTGATGGGCGGGATCCTGCTGATCAACCTGGTCTTTGTGGCCGTCTTCTACAAGGAGTTAAAACTGGCGACATTTGATCCTGGATTGGCTACCGCCCTGGGATTTGCGCCTGGCTTGATGATTTACGGCTTGATGGGAATGGTCTCGATCACCGCAGTAGGCGCCTTCGACACGATTGGCTCGATCCTGGTGGTGGCGATGATGGTCGCCCCGCCGATTACGGCTTATCTGCTTACCGATCGCCTATCGAAGATGATCGTCTTGAGCGTGGTGTTTGGCGGATTGGCAGCCCTGAGCGGCTATTGGGTGGCGCATTTCCTCGACGCTTCGATTGCCGGGTCGATGGCCGGCATGGCTGGGGTGCTGTTTGGGGTTGTTTTCCTGTTTGCCCCGCGCCGCGGCCTGGTGGCTATGGCGCGGCGCAGGACCCGCCAGCGCTGGGAATTTGCCCAGACGATGCTGGCCATTCACCTGCTCAACCATGAGGAGCTGGCGGAGGCTGAACAAGAGAGCCGGGTGGAGCATCTGCGTGAGCACATGCGCTGGCAGCCCGACTTTGCCGCGAATGTGGTGCGGCGAGCCGTTGACCAGGAATGGATCGAACGCCAGGATGGACACCTGGCGCTGACCGAGCTGGGTCGCGAGCGCGCCCGCCAGGTATTAGCCAACTAAACGACAGGCCAGGCAATTCGCGGGAGATGCCATGCGCACAAACCTGACCCAGACCATCGAGGATTATCTCAAGAGCATCTATGAGCTGACCCGTTCTGGACAACGCGCCAGCACCAACCAACTGGCGCTGTACCTGGGAGTAACCCCGGCCTCGGTCAGCGAGATGATCAAGAAACTGGCCGAAAGCCAGCCGTCTCTGGTCGATTATCAAAAACACCATGGGGTGATCTTGACCCAGGACGGCGAGCGGATTGCCCTTGAAATCCTGCGCCATCATCGCCTGCTCGAAATGTACCTGCACCAGGTGCTGGGGTACGGTTGGGATGAGGTGCACGATGAAGCCGACCGCCTGGAGCACGTGATTTCAGAAGAATTCGAGGAGCGCATCGCCCAGGCGCTAGGCAACCCGCAGCGCGATCCGCATGGCGATCCGATTCCAACCCGAGATTTCCAACTGCCTCTCGAATCCAGGCCGTTTGCTGGCTGATCTGCGCCCCGGCGCTCGCGCGGTGATCTGCCGGGTGCGCAGCGATGACCCACGCCTGCTGCGCTACCTGGAAGAGCAGGGGCTGGTCCCCCAGGCGCACCTGGAGGCGCTCGATTATTCGCCGTTCGATGACAACCTGACGGTGCAGGTGGAAGGGCGTGAGCTGCCGCTGGTGGTGGGGGTGAAAATTAGCCGGGCGATTATGATTGAACTGATAAATTAAGGATTTCACAAGCTGGTAAAATAACTCAGTTCAATGGAGGTAAGCTATGGAAATTTTAGGCATCGATATCGGTGGATCGGGGATCAAAGGCGCCCCGGTAGATACACTGACAGGGTCTCTGTTAGCGCCCCGTTTTCGCATTCCAACTCCTGAGCTGCCCAAGCCGAAAGATGTAGCTCACGTGGTGGCGCAGGTTGCGGCGAATTTCAATTGGAATGGGCCGATCGGTTGCGGCTTTCCAGGTCTCGTGCGCGGCGGGGTGGTTCTGACCGCGGCCAATATTCATAAAAAATGGGTTGGGGTCAACGCTCAGGAACTCTTTTCGGCTGCTACAGGTTGCCCGGTAATCGTGCTTAACGATGCCGATGCGGCAGGTATGGCTGAAATGGCGTTTGGCGAGGGGCACGACCAGCGTGGTTCGGTGATCATTATCACCATTGGCACCGGTCTTGGTTCTGCCCTTTTCTATAATGGGCAGCTATTTCCCAATGCGGAGCTGGGGCATCTCCAGATGGATGGGGTGGATGCAGAATGGCGCGCTTCCGATGCAGCCCGGAAACGGGAGAAACTTTCCTGGAAGGCCTGGTCCAAGCGTTTTGATGATTATCTTAATTACCTGGAATTCTTATTTTCGCCTGATTTATTCATCCTCGGCGGCGGCATTAGTAAGGAAATGGACAAGTATATTCCCCTCCTGACTGTGAAGGCGCGTGTCGTCCCCGCAAAATTGCTCAACGAAGCCGGGATTGTGGGAGCGGCCCTGGCGGCTCAGGCTCTCACCCGAGAATAAGCGCTCGCCACCTCCCTTTAAACCCAAACCGTGCTTTGGAAATGGTCTGCCATCCATATCCGTAGCACGGTTTTGTATAAGGAGAATGTAATACCTATTATACAGAGTCGATTAAATAGAGGATGAAGGCTTGGTAAGTGCTCTATTAATCTTTGGGTTGATTTAGGACTGAAAAGATCTGTTCGGGGGTAATTGGACCCTGGCGTAAGATCACCGGCTCCGCCCCGGTACAATCGACAACTGTGGAAGGCTGCCCGCCGGGTGTACGCCCGCCATCCAGGATCACCTGGATCCTGCCGCCCAGTTGCGCTAGTACTTCCTGGGCGGTTGTCGTGCTGTTCAGGCCGGACAGGTTGGCTGAGGTGACAGCCAGCGGCCCTGCCAGGCGGAGCAGCTCGAGAGCGGTGGGATGATCGGGCATGCGCACACCGATCGTGGGCAGCGGGGACAGGTTTTCGGGAAGATCGGGACGGCGGGGGACAACCAGGGTCAGCGCCCCAGGCCAAAAGCATTCAGCCAGGCGGCTTGCTGCAGCGCCCATCGTTTCAGCAACGCGGGGTAAGTCGGCGGGGCTGCCGAGCAAGACAGCGATCGCCTTGGCGCTCTCCCGCCCTTTCACCACGAAGAGCTTTTCAATCGCCTGAGCGTCCCAGGCCAGCGCGCCCAAACCATAAACAGTGTCTGTCGGAAAAGCGACCAAACCGCCTTGCGACAGAATTCGCAAAGCATGTTTGAAAAACTCGGGGGAAGCGGCAGTTAAATTAAGCGTGTCCATGAATCAAATTTTTGATCTCAGCGATTCAGGTCCCAGATGAGGCGCAGCCCATCCAGGGTCAGCCAGGGGGCAATAATCTGCAGTACGCTGGTTTCACGCGCAATAATTTCAGCCAGCCCGCCAGTGGCGATCACTTTCATTTCTGGGCCTAACTCAGCCCGGAAGCGCCCCACCATGCCCTCGGTCAGGGCCACGTAGCCGAACAGCAGACCAGACTGAATTGCGTGGACGGTGTTGCGTCCGATTGCCGTAGGTGGGCGCTGTAAATCGACCCTGGGGAGCTTAGCCGCGTGTAAGAAAAGAGCCTCGGAGGCGATGCCAATCCCCGGAGCGATTGCCCCGCCCAGGTAGTCGCCATCCTTTGAAATTGCGTCGAAGGTGGTGGCTGTGCCAAAATCGACCACGCAGGCCGGTCCGCCGTAAAGGTGCTGCACGGCGGCTGCATCGACGATGCGATCTGCGCCGACGGCGCGTGGATCCTCGTAGCGGATGCGCACCCCGGTTTTTACGCCGGCGTCGATAACCAACGGCGCCTGGCCCAGGTATTGGCGGCAGGCTTCGACGACTTTACCGGTCAGCGGCGGCACCACAGACGCCAGGCAGATCCCGCTCAGATCGGAGGGCGTGCAGCCAGCATGGCTGAGCAAGCCCAGGAACTGCAGACCGTATTCATCGGGCATGCGATCGTGCACAGTAGCCAGCCGCCAATGCGGCCCTAGCGTTTCACCCTGGTATAACCCCAGGGTCAAGTTGGTGTTGCCGATGTCGATGGTTAAGAGCATTCGAATTTCTCCAGAAAGGGAGAAATTCGTACAGTGAAGTGTTATCAGGGCAACTCGTCAGTTGGTATTACCGGATCACCCATCACGATTACTGATTACCTTATCCCCAATCACCACATTATCAATCAACCGCGTCTTTCCGATATACACTGCCATTGAGAGCAGGGCTTTGCCAGGAATAAGCCCATCGAGCTCCTGCAAAGTGTCTGGATTGGCGCAGGAGACATACTGCCGGCGTGCCAGCGGTTCGGCGGCGAGGGTGTCTTCCAGGATCCGGCGCAGTGTGTTGGCATCGTGCTCGCCGGAGATATAAGCAGCCTGAGCGACGCGTAAAGCGCGGGAAAGCACCGTGGCCGCCTGGCGTTCGGCCGGGTTCAGGTACGTGTTGCGGCTGGACATAGCCAGCCCATCTGGCTCGCGCTGGATCGGGCAGACCACGACTTCCAGGGGAAAATTCAGGTCTTTCACCATCCGGCGGATCACGACAGACTGCTGGGCGTCTTTCTGGCCGAAGTAAGCCCGGTCGGGCTGGACGGCGTTGAACAATTTGGCGACCACGGTGGTCACGCCGCGGAAATGCCCGGGACGCATGCCCCCCTCCAGAGGTCGAGTGACCTCTTCAACACTGACCCAGGTTTGGAAACCGGTCGGGTAGACGATTTCAGGCGTTGGCGTCCAGACCAGGTCAACTCCGTCAGCCTCCAGCAAGCTCAGGTCACGGGGTAGATCGCGCGGGTAGGCGGCCAGGTCTTCGCTGGGTCCAAATTGGGTCGGGTTGACAAAGATGCTGACGACAACGCTGGCGCAGTCCCGCCGCGCTGCCTGCACCAGAGAGAGATGCCCGGCGTGCAGAAAACCCATGGTAGGAACGAGGCCGACCGGGCCGGTCAGCCCGGCGCGAGCCTGGTGAAGCTCATCAAGCGTTGTAACCGTGTTCATAACTTACGCATTCCCGCATTCTTACCGCTCAAGGCTTTGATAAGCTGCCACAGCGTACGGTTGATTGGGGTGGGCACGCCGGTTTGCATCCCGGCCTGAACAATCGCGCCGGAGATGGCGTCGATTTCGGTCGGCGCACCGCGCAGAACATCCTGGAGCATCGAGGAGATGTTGGCTTCGGTGCGCCGGGCGATAGCTTCGGCGGCGACCACCGGGTCGGGGAAAGGTAGGGCGATCCCCTGGGCGATTGCCACCGCGGCGGCCTCGCGGGCGCAGGCGGCCAATAAGGCCCGGGCGGTAGGGCGGGCGAGCAGCTCGCCATTCGGGACGCCCAGCAGGGCGGTGAGTGGGTTGATCGCCGCGTTAATGACCAGCTTGCCCCACAGCAGGACATTTGCGTCCGGCGAATATTCGATTAAGAAACCGGCAGTGCGCAGCAAATCTGCCAGGGTCGCCAGGCGCGGGTGGGCGCTCAGGGTGGTGACGCCTTCACCAGCTGGTCGTACCAGGCCTGGTTCGACCAGGTTGGCCCCCAGGGTCGTGACGCCGAGCGCCACGCGTTGCGCGCCTAATTCCTTGGCCAGGATTTCGCGGTTGCCCAGGCCGTTCTGCAGGGTCAGAGCGACGCCATCGGGGCTCAAGCATTCTGACAACTGCCTGGCAGCCCGCTCAGTCTGCCAGGATTTAACCAGTACCAGGGCGTGGCGCGTCCCCAGGCAGTCCTTAACCCGGCGGGTGATCTGAACGGGATAAGACTTTTGATTGCCGTCTGCCTCAATCAAACGCACCCCCTGGGTCTGAATGGACTGGACGCCGTCTGGCCAGCTTCCCAACATTTTAAATGGCGTTCCAGTGGCAGCCAGGCGCGCCGCAAACAGGCAGGCCATCGCCCCTGTACCGATAACAAGCAAGCTCTCATTTTCTGTGGTCATTGGGTTAACCGCCTCCCTTGGTTATGTTTCAGGCTGCACCTGGGTTTCCTGGATGATGTCGAGCAGTTCTTGCCATTCTGTGTCAGGCATTTCGAGGCTGTGTTCTTCAGCCGGGAAGGTCCCGTTTTCGACATCCTGCTTATATTCCCTGAACGCACGGCCCATTTCGGCATGCAGATTGGCATACTTCTTGACAAATTTGGGGGTAAAGCGATCGAACAGCCCCAGCAGATCATGGGTGACCAGCACCTGTCCGTCGCAGCCATCTCCAGCGCCGATGCCAATGGTGGGGATTTCCAATCGCGAGGAAACCAGGCGAGCCAGGCGGGCCGGCACGGATTCGAGGACAATGCTGAAACAGCCGGCATCTTGTAGGATTTGCGCATCTTCAATCAATCGGCGAGCAGCTTCAGCATCGCGTCCCTGCGGGCGAAAACCGCCAAGCTGGTTGACGCTCTGCGGGGTCAGCCCGATGTGCCCCATCACCGGGATGCCCGCGGAAATAATGGCCTGGATCGTTTCAGCGCGTTCACGCCCGCCTTCCAGCTTGACTGCGTCCATACCCGCCTTCCTGCAGAAAGCGCCCGGCATTGCGCACCGCTTCTTTGACATCGGCCTGGTAAGACATAAAGGGCATGTCGCCGATCAGCAAAGCATACTGGGCGCCGCGCGCCACCGCCCGGCTGTGATGGAGCATATCATCCATCGTAACCGGCAGGGTGTTGGCATAGCCCAGCACGACCATGCCGAGCGAATCGCCCACCAGGATGCTGTCCAGCCCGGCCTGGTCGATGGCCAGGGCGGTAGGGTAATCGTAGGCGGTGAGCATGCTGATCGCCTCGCCGCGCTGTTTTTTGCGGCGTAAGGTCAGGGTTGTGACTTTTTTACGGCTGCTGCCGTTGTTTAGGGGGTTAATCGGTTGGGTTGACATGGTACCCTCCTTTTGGGGTAGAGGCCATTGAACGGTTGGGTGGGTTTCAGGTTTAAAAGTTTCAGGTTTGATTCGTCTTGTTCGGGGAAGTTTTTTGGGCTATCACGATACAAGCAGATAATCTATTATAACCCTTTTATTTTGAGCCGCTGCCTGGGTGAGTATTGTATCTAGCGCCATTCGTCCTCTTCTCACACTTCAGGGTGAAATATCCTCGGCGCGCAGATAAATCTGGTCATTGCTCTCACTATAGGAAATATCCATCGCAATGATCGTATCGCCAAATTCATAATGAAGCGTGTCATAGTTGTACGGGGCCTCTTTGGGCTGGTCTACCCGTGAAGCATTTGAATAGGTCGTGACTGGGTCGCATGCTTCATCCACCACGCTCACAATGTCGAAACCCAAGCCGCTTCCAAGAGTATTGTATTTAACCCCACCGATGAGTGTCCCGTCTCGGCTGAATTCAATCGCTATTACACCCGAGCGCGGCTGACCTGAACTAAACTTGCGATCTGCGCGGCGTTTTTTTTCAACCGCGACAAGGATCCGGTCGGCCTCGGGCACATCCGTGAAGCAGGTATACCCAGTCTCCCCACCTTTAGGCGCAGCCACAGCCTCTGGAAGCGAGGCCCCTGCAGATCGGGGATTCTTTACCCACTCAAATCCACGCCCTTCGGTCATGCCGAATACAACCAATAATATTCCTACCGCGGCAGCAATCAGGCGTTGATAGCGGTTGAGGGCGGGCATTTCAACAGCCGCAATTTTTAGCTCCTTGCCGATGAATGCAGCGATGAGAAGTACAAAGCCAAATACAAAAGCAACGACGGTAACTGAATCGGGCATGGCAATCTCCCTCTTGGTGTTCCGGGCGTAGTATGCTTAATAAAGATATATTATATCTTTATTATCTCAAAATCAAGAGGAAAATAAGGGCTATACGGTATATCCCATTTGTTCAAGATATCCCCCAAGTTTGTCCGCAAGGACGAGCTGCTGTTCTGGAGTGTACTTCTGACGGAAGCGGCCGCTTTTTCCCTTGCTGAAATGCAAGCCTTTCTGCTCCGCTTGTGATGCCTGGGCTGGGCGGTATTTCTCGACGACCTGTTGGATGGCCGGAACGTTTCCATCCAGGTTTAAGAAATTGACCAGGCGACCTGCCTCGACTGAATAATTATTTACCAGGTCTTCGTAGCAGGTATGCAGCGCCTGGGGGATTTTCATCCACTCCTGGGAAATTTTTACATAATCCAGGATGAACTTCAGAGAGGCATCGAAATCTGTCAAAGAGGAGAAGGCGTTCGGGCGTCCGTTGGCCAGGGCGCGCTGGCCATTCTCATAAGCAGAAAGCATTGCGTCGCGCGGGTCGCGGTAGATGTAGGCCGGGTGCAGCCAACCGCGCTGGATCAAGCGCTTTGCGCTTGGGGTTGGAGCAGCGTGGGCTTTGAGCACGAAAGTATTGCCGAGGATAGCTGGAAGCATGACCATGCTCAAGCGCCGTGGGGTCAGCGCGCCGATGTTGCAGTTGACTTCGGTCAAGATCGATCCGAGGTGGTAGCGCTGGCGGATCTGGCGGGCATCCTGCCAACCGGCAGCCAGGGCCAGGTCGTTGGTCAGGTTGTAGTACCAACCTGATCCGGCCCGGGGCATGCCCACAGAAAGAACGATCATCGTTACTTCACCAGTTCTTTGGCTTTCTTTTCCTGCTTGCCGCGGTCATCCGTGCTCAGAATGCGCTTGCGGATGCGGTAATTCAGCGGGGTCACCTCGAGCAGCTCGTCCTCGTTCAGGTATTCAATGCTTTCGTCGAGGCTCATCTGCCGCGGCGGGGTCAGGCGGATAGTGGTATCGGCGCGGGCGGCGCGCATGTTGGTCAAGTGTTTAGTCTTGCACACATTGACAGCGATATCCAGGGGCTTGGCGTGTTCGCCAATCACCATTCCTTCATAAACTTCCACCCCCGGCTCGATGAATAAGATGCCGCGTTCTTCAGCATTGCGCAGACCATAAGTGTTGGCAGTCCCGTTTTCCCAGGCGACAATCGAGCCGCGCTCGCGCCCCGAGAGTTCGCCGGCCATGAGCAAATAGTCGTGGAACAGGGTGTGCATCACGCCCATACCGCGCGTCGCGGTCAAGAACTGGTAGCGGAAGCCCAGCAGTCCGCGGGTGGGGGCGATATAAATCAGGCGGACGTGTCCATCCGAGGTGTCCTGCATCTCGATCATCTGGCCGCGGCGTGAGCCGAGCATTTCCACCACTACTCCAACTGTCTCCGGGCTGGTTTCAATGTGAACTTCTTCGAACGGCTCGAGCAGCTCGCCGAGCTCGTTTTCGCGCAAAATCACCTCAGGTCGAGAAACCTGGAACTCATATCCTTCGCGGCGCATGGTCTCGATCAGGATCGCCAGATGCAGCTCGCCGCGTCCGGAGACAATAAAGGTATCGGCCGCTTCGGTCTCGGCGACACGCAGCGCAACATTGGAGCGCAGCTCGTCGAACAAGCGCTCACGCAGCTTGCGCGACGTGCTCCAGCGCCCATCACGCCCGGAGAAGGGCGAAGTGTTGACGCTGAAGGTCATGCGCACAGTGGGCTCTTCGACCTGGATCGTGGGCAGGGCGACCGGGTTGGTTGGATCAGCCAGGGTCTCGCCGATGGCGATCCCCTCCAAACCGGCCAGGGCGATGATCTCGCCAGCTTCGGCTGATTCGATCTCGATTCGCTCCAGCCCTTGGTGGACGTATAGGTAGCGGGCGCGCTCGGGTAATATGCGCCCGTCCAGGGTTAAGCGCGCCAGGGCCTGACCGGCCTGGATTTTTCCGGCAAAGATGCGCCCGACGGCGGTTACGCCGCGGTAATCGTCGTAGCCCAAGGTGGTCACCAGGGCTTGCAGCGGGGCATCCACGTCCACTTTGGGCGCGGGGATGTAGCGCAGGATCGCCTGAAAGAGCGGCTGCAGGTTTGGGCCTAACTCTGGGGTCAGCCCGGCCTGGGCGGTAATGGCGTTCGAGTAGACCACCGGGAAATTCGCCTGGTGGTCGTCTGCGCCCAGCTCGATGAACAGGTCAAAGGTCTGGTTCAGCACGCGCTGCGGCTCGGCGTCTTTGCGATCCACTTTGTTAATCACCACGATGGCAGTATGACCCATTTGCAGGGCCTTCTTGAGCACGAAGCGGGTTTGCGGCATGGGGCCTTCGGCGGCATCGACAAGCAGCAAGACGCCATCCACCATGTTCATCACCCGCTCGACCTCGCCGCCAAAATCGGCGTGGCCAGGGGTGTCGACGATGTTGATTTTGACTTGCTGTTGGGTCACTTCGTCCCAGACAGTGATGGCTGTGTTCTTGGCCAGAATGGTGATGCCGCGTTCGCGCTCCAGGTCATTGGAATCCATGATGCGTTCGGCGACCTGCTGGTTTTCACGAAAAACGCGGGCTTGCTTGAGTAAGCCATCCACCAAGGTGGTCTTGCCATGGTCCACGTGAGCGATGATGGCGATATTACGGAGTTCGGTTCTTTCAGCGATCATAATCTTACTTTCAAAATTGGCCCGGCCGTGGCTGGGGTTACAGTAACAACATTGAGCGGATGGGCATGAAGTGACCCATCCGCGGGAAAAGATATCTTATCAGAGGAAAGCCGATTTGGGTAGAGGTGGTTTTACGATCCCCTCAATCCCGCTCGCGCAGATGCGGGAAGAGAATCACTTCGCGAATGTTGGGGGTTTCGGTCAGCAGCATCGTCAGGCGGTCGACGCCCATCCCAAAACCGCCCTGGGGCGGCATGCCGTAGCGCATGGCGCGCAGGTAATCCTCGTCCATCGGGTGGCTCTGCTCGTCATCGGCGGCATATTCGCGGCCCAGCTCCAGGAAGCGGGCTTCCTGGTCCAGGGGATCATTCAGCTCGGTGAAAGCATTGCACAGCTCCATGCCGGCCACAAAACCCTCGAAGCGCTCGACGGTGGTTGGGTCGCCGGGTTTGCTCTTCGCCAGCGGAGAGATATCCCGTGGGTAATCCATTAAGAAGGTGGGTTGGATCAGGGTAGGCTCGAGGTAGTCGCCCAGCATCCCGTCGATCAGCTTGCCGCGCGGGGCGGCGGGGTTGAACTGCAAACCCTTTGCCTGCATGGCGGCGGCCAGGCTTTCAGCGGTTGGATGGGCGTTGATGTCGATGCCGGTGACCTGCTCCAGCCCGGCGCGCAGGTCGAGACGGCGCCAGGGCGACTGCAGATTGATTTCATGACCATTGTAGCTAAAGGTCAGCCGGCCCAACACCTGCTCGGCGACGTAGCAGATCATCTGCTCGGTCAGCTCCATCACCTGTAGATAATCAGCGTAAGCCCAATAGAATTCGAGCTGGGTGAACTCGGGGTTATGGGTGCGGTCGACGCCTTCGTTGCGGAAGTCGCGCCCGATTTCGTAAACACGCTCGAACCCGCCCACGGTCAGGCGCTTCAAATACAGCTCAAAAGAAATCCGCAGGTAGAGATCCTGTTTAAGCTGGTTGTGAAAGGTTGTAAACGGACGAGCTGCTGCGCCTCCGTACAGCGGCTGGAGGATCGGCGTCTCCACTTCCAGGAAGTCGCGCGAGTCCAGAAAATCGCGCAGAGAGCGGGTGACCAGGGCGCGCGTGCGGAAGATCTGGCGCACCTCCTCGTTGATCGCCAGGTCAGCATAGCGCTGGCGATAGCGCACTTCCGGCTCGGATAAGGTGGCGTGGCGCACGATTTCCCCATTCACCACCTCGTCCTTGGCTGCCGGTAAAGGCGTGACAGCCTTCGCCAGCATGCGAAAATCATTGACGCGCAGGGTAGGCTCACCGGCGCGGGTGCGGAACATTACCCCGCTGGCCTGGATAAAGTCGCCCAGGTCGAACTCCTGGCTGAAAAAGTCGAGGTTTTCCTGGCCTAGCTCGTTCACGCGCAGGAAAAGCTGGATGCGCCCAGCGCCGTCTTCGATGTGGGCGAAGGTGATCTTGCCCATCGATCGCATCGAGCGGAGCCGCCCAGTCAGGGTGGCTGGACCCCATTCCGTCTCCCCGGCAGCTTCGGCGGATGTGAACTGGGCAATGGCTTCCTGGCTTGTGTGGCTGCGCTCTGCCCGGGTGGGATAGGGCTCAATGCCCTCGGCGCGCAGAGTTTCGATTTTTTCCAGGCGGATTTGTTCCAGGTTTGTGTATTGATTTGGCATTGGATGATTCCCTTCGAGATTAAAAAAGCCCCGCGCAAGGAGTGCATGCGCGGGGCTGATGATCAGACCCCGGTCTATTCGACCTTCAATACTTTTACGTAAAAGGAACCGCCAGGCGCATCGACTTTAACCAGGTCGCCGGCGCGGTGGTCCAAAAGTGCGCGGCCAAGGGGTGATTCGTTCGAAATACGCCCGGAGCGCGGATCGGCCTCAGCCGGGCCGACAATCGTGTAGATCTCCGGCTCGCTGTCGCCTTCTTGAATGGTCACTTTGGCAGCCACCTGGACTACATCGCGATGCCCGCCTTCGTCGATAATCCGGGCATTGGCAAGCAGCATTTCGAGTTCTTGGATGCGTCCTTCAACAAAAGCCTGCTCGTTCTTGGCGGCCTCGTATTCGGCGTCCTCGATCAGTTCGCCGCCTTCCATCGCCTCGTGCAGACGTTTCGCGACTTCCTGACGCTTGAATGTGCGCAAATACTCGAGTTCTTCTTGTAATTTCTGGTAGCCCTGGCGGGTCAGATAAGATGGCGGCATTTCCGGTTCCTATATCGGTATGAAAAAATTCACTCTTGAAGAGTGATTTTGGTAAATCTTCCACGGATGTAAAGGGAAGGCGGTGGAAAGAAACGCAGTCACCCTGGCAACTGCCACCGCGGGCGAGATTCTAACATGAATCAAGACGGAATGCAAGCGCGCGCCTGGTTATGCCAGTATCGCCTACAGCTACTTAGGTCTGTTTTTGCCGGCGAAGAAAATCCTGAAGGATATTCCGGTTTGGTTGGTTGATCTCCGATCGCTCAACCCGGTTTCTTCCATAAATGGATGCCGTGATTCTCCATGTAGTAAGCCTGAATTGCCGACTCCAAGGCTTCCAAATCGGGCCAGAAGGTGCTGAGCTGGGATGTATGCGCAGCCACTGCGGCCTGCCAGGCCGC
Source organism: uncultured Chloroflexia bacterium (assembly GCA_963770655.1). Classification (GTDB taxonomy): domain Bacteria; phylum Chloroflexota; class Anaerolineae; order Anaerolineales; family UBA4823; genus CAZAGA01. The sequence goes on from CAVYQO010000003.1 coordinate 153,659, forward strand.
CAATCCCTGTGCTGAGACCGGTTGGGTCGTCGTTTCCCAGCCGGCCTGGCGCAGATCGAGCAAGTCCTGGGCGCAGCCCAAAACATAGGGATAATCCTGGTAATACTGCCAGCGGCGACCGGCGCTGGCCAGGCGTTCGACGGCAGCCGCGACCAGGCGATGGTCGACATGGCCGCCCAAGGCCAGTGGCGCCACCAGTTGGGCATCGTCGGGCAGCTCCTGGGCGATCTGTTCGCTCAACGCAGTGACCAGCGCTTCCTCAGCCGGGTCAACGGGTCCCATGATCGCTTCGTCAAGTGTGTACAAGAACCGCCCGGTTTGATTATCCTGGCGGTAGATGCAATCCGGAATTGTAAAATGCCTGGCCAGCGCGCCCATTTGTGCGCACGAGTGCAAATCTTCCTGACGGCGTTGGGCGGGGGCTTCGCTTCCAGTCTGCCAGCGCTGGTGCAGCGATTCGGCAAAGGGTGAAAGCAATCCCGTGGGTGGGTCGCCGGCGCAGATGGTCCATACCTCGACCTGGTCGCCGCTTTGAGCTTGCTCCCAGATTAACCCGCCGCAAGACAAAGCGACGTCATCTAAATGGGCTGAAAGATAGATCCTGTGCATACTTTCCTTGTCAGTCAAGCAGGCTGGTGTTATCATCTACCCAGGTTGTCGCGAGACAGTGCATGAATAATAATCGAGATTTCGCGTTTCCGCATACGTTTTGTCCTGATCACAATCATCCTGGCTACAATCCCGTGCTACTGCACTGGGTTTGGTCTGGCGCGGGTTGCTGGCCGCCCACCAGGTGAACGAGCCACAGCGACTCCGATTTGGGCCCAATTCGCCACGCAGAGCGCCGCCACTGCCTCGGCTTTAGCCCCGTCTTTCACACCGTTCTACGTTACAGCCACGCAAATCGACTCCTTTTCCTTCAGCAACGTTTGAAATCCCACCGACCTGGACCCTGCCGCCGAGCGCAACCGCGTCTCTGCTGCCAAGCCCGACCCCCACATCCACCCAAACGCCCGTACCCAGCGCTACGCCGCCACCCATACCCATAGATACCTTGCCTCCGACAGTTACTTTTACGGCGACTGAACCGGCTGCCACCCCCACAGATACCCTTGCGCCGCCGGCGTCGACACCTTAATAATTAGGAAAGTGAATATGACCGAACTGCTGCCGTTTTTGAAAGAATTGATCTCTGCCCCTGGTCTGTCCGGGCATGAAGCGCCGGTGCGCCGGATCATTGAAGACGCCTGGCGTCCCCTGACCGATCAGCTCCAGGTCAGCCGCCTGGGCAGCCTGCATGGTTTACGCCGGGCTGATCGGCAAAAGCATCCCAACCCGCCTAGCATTTTGTTCGCGGCGCACATGGATGGCATCGGCCTGATGGTTACCGCAATTGTTGAAGGATTGCTGCGGATCACCCAGATCGGCGGGGTGGATGCGCGCGTCCTGCCCGGCCAGTTGGTCACGGTCCACGGACGTGAAGACCTGCCGGGATTGGCTGTCCAACCGTCAAGTCATCTGCTTCCCGATGAGTATCGCGATGCGCCTGTCCCGCTCGCCTACTTGTTCATCGATACGGGGCGTTTACCGGAGGAAGTCAACCGCCTGGTACGGGTGGGCGACCTGGTTTCATTTGCGCAGCCGCCGCTTGAAATGAACGGCGAAATCCTGGCCGGGCATTCTTTGGATAACCGCGCCTCTGTGGCGGCGGTGACAGCCTGCCTGCAGGAGCTGCAGGGTCGCGATCTGGCCTGGGATATCTGGGCGGTGGCTACCACCCAGGAAGAAGAGACCCTGGGCGGCGCTCTGACCTCTGCCTTTGCCTTGCAGCCCAGCCTGGCCGTGGCCATCGATGTAACCTTCGCTAGCAGCCCGGGCAGCCCCGGTCACAGCACTTTCCCGCTGGGTAAAGGCATCACCCTGGGTTGGGGACCAAACATCCATCCCGGTCTTTATACAGCGTTCAAAGACCTGGCGGAGAGCCTGGAAATCCCCTATAAAATCGACATCATGCCGCGTATGTCGGGCACGGATGCGATGGGGCTGCAGGTGGCGCGCGAAGGCATCCCCAGCATGGTGATCAGCATTCCCCTGCGCTATATGCACACCCCGGTGGAGATGATCGCCATGAAAGATATTTACCGGGCTGGACGGCTGTTGGCCGAATTCGCAGCCAGGCTGGATGCCAGCTTCATGGAAAAACTGTCCCTGGATAATGGCGGTTAACGATGGAGATCCCGTCGCCAAAGCACGCCCTGTAAGCGACTTTGATCGCGGCAAACAGGCCTGCCTGGCGAGCGAAGCCATCTCAAAATTGAGGAGAAACTTGGATGTCGATAAATATTAGCGAAACTTTATCTCAAGCGCCCCAGATTGGCGAAGAACAGCTTGCCCTGCTCGAAAGATTGTGCAACGCCTGTGCAATATCTGGCGATGAAGGCGAAGTGCGCGCCATCGTTCTTGAACAGGTCCGCCCTGTCGCTGACGAAGTCAAGGTGGATGCGCTGGGCAGCGTTCTGGTTACCCGCCTTGGCCAGGGTAATCACCGGCTGCGCGTGATGCTGGCCGCGCACATGGATGAGGTGGGTTTGATGCTGACCAATGATGAAGACGACGGCATCTTCCGCTTCGACACGGTTGGCGGGCTGGATGTGCGCCAATTAGCCGGCAAGGCTGTCCAGGTCGGGCGGAACCATATCCCTGGAGTGATTGGGGCCAAACCGATCCATCTGACGACCGCAGACGAGCGCCGCCATACCATCTCGCTGGAAACCTTGCGCATCGATGTCGGCCCAGGCAGCGCTGGAAAAGTAAAACCGGGCGACCGGGCAGCCTTCGCGACACCGTTCGCGCGCCTGGGTCCGAGCCTGCGCGCCAAGGCCCTGGATGATCGCCTGGGTGTGGCCACCTTAATCGAACTGGTCAAGCACGCCCCACCCAACATTGACCTGCTGGCGGCATTCACCGTCCAGGAGGAGGTCGGCTTGCGCGGGGCGCGTGTTGCTGCCTTTGCGCTCAATCCCGACATCGGCATCGCCGTGGACAGCACTCCGGCCAATGACCTTCCGCCCTATGATGCCAGCGAACCCGGCAGTGAGAACACTCGCTACAACACCCGTCTCGGCGCCGGCCCGGCGATCTACGTTGCCGACAGCAGCACCCTCTCCGACCCACGCCTGATCCGTCATTTTGTGCAGACGGCCGATTCAGCCGGGATACCGTACCAGATCCGCCAGCCAGGCGGCGGCGGCACAGACGCCGGGGCAATTCACAAACAGCGCGAGGGCATTCCCAGCCTGTCAATTTCAGTTCCGGGCCGCTACGCTCATACCGCTGCCGGGATCGCTCGCCTGGAAGATTGGCAGAACACCCTGGCCCTGGTTTATACGGCCCTGGCGCAGCTCAGCCCTGAGATCCTGGCAGTTGAGCGCTAATTTACATCACGGGCTATTTTGGCTGATACCCATGAATAAAGTAAAAGCATCCAACAAATAAGGAGTGATGATGAAGGACCTTATCCAAAAGCTGGTAGAAACCGTTTCGCCTTCCGGATATGAAGGCCCAATTCGCCAGGTGGTGCGCGCTGAGATCGAAGCCATCGCCGACGGGGTGCGCGTGGACAACCTGGGCAACTTGATCGTCCATCGCTCAGGGACAGGCGGCCAAGGTGCAAAGAAAATTATGCTGGTCGCCCACATGGATGAAATCGGGGTCATGGCCACCCATATCGACGAAAAGGGTTTCGTCCGTTTCATCCCGATTGGCGGCGTTCGCCCGCAAACCTGCCCTGGTGGGCGGGTGCGCTTTTTGAACGGCGCCATGGGCGTGATCGGCACTGAGCTGGTCGCTGACCCTGGCAAAGCGCCCCCCTTTGAACAAATGTTTATCGATCTGGGCGCCAGCAGCGCCGCAGATTGCCCGGTGCGCGTGGGCGATATTGCCGCCTTTGAGCGTCCTTTCCTGGATCTGGGCGACCGCCTGGTTTCAAAGGCCATGGATGATCGAATCGGGGTTGCAGTGCTGATCGAGACTTTGCGCCAGTTGGGCGAAACCCCAAACGAGGTCTCTTTTGTATTCAGTGTGCAGGAAGAAGTGGGCATCCGCGGAGCAACCGTCGCCGCTTTTGGTCTGGAACCGGACCTGGGCATCGCTGTTGATGTGACTGCCTGGGGGGATACACCCAAAGGGATCCGCATGGATGTCGCCCTGGGCAAAGGGCCGGCGATCAAGGTGCGCGATTCGGGCATGTTAGCGGACCCGCGCGTGGTGGATTGGATGGTGAAAACGGCCGAGGCGGCTGGTTTACCTTACCAGCTCGAAGTCTTAGAGCGCGGCGGCACAGATGCTTCGGCCATTCAGCTCAGCCGGGCAGGAGCACCCGCCGGGACGATCTCGATCCCCTGCCGGTATGTCCATTCGCCTTCTGAAATGGTCGATTTCAACGATGTCCAAAATGCAGTGGCGCTGCTGGTCAACCTGCTGCGTAATCCAGTTGATTTGGGATCATAGTCGCTGTGCGTCAGACAAAATCCACCCGGTGGATTTTGTCTGATAAGCGTTCATTATGAAACCCATCCTTGTCTTGGTTTTATTAGCAAGCCTGTTCCTGGCCGGCTGTGCGGAGTTGCCCTTCAACCTGGCTGGCGCTAACCCAGTCCCGGCAGACCCCAGCCCGCCAGCTTATCCGGTTGGGTCGACTTCTGCGCCAGTTGGTCTGGTCACGCCTACCGCAGGGGAAGCTGCAGCGACCGCTACTCCTGGACCGGTGGTGCTGCGCTTATGGACGCCTCCGCAATTCGATCCAAACGCGGACACCCCTGCCGGGCGTTTACTCCACAAACGGCTGGACGATTTTCAACAACGTCATCCCGAGACACGGATCGAGGTACGGGTAAAAGCCGTCGACGGGCCGGGAGGGCTGTACGAGGCTTTGTCGACAACGACCGCGGCGGCCCAGCTCGCCATGCCCGACCTGGTCGCCCTGCCGCATCCATTGATCCAACTGGCTGCCACCAAGGGATTACTGCGCCCGATGAATGGTTTGACCCGGGTCATGGAAGATCCAGACTGGTACAGTTTCGCCCACGAGTTAGCCAGCTTGCAGAACAGCCTTTTTGGGCTGCCGTTTGCTGGCGATCTCATGATCCAGGCTTACCGCCCGGCGGATCAGACCCAGCCTCGCCGAGACTGGCCGGCAGTGAAAGATGCACAAAGTGCGCTGGCTTTTCCGGCCGCAGATCCCCAGGCGCTGTTTACCCTGGCCATGTACCAGGCGGCGGGCGGAAAGCTCACCGATGAGCAGGGAAGGTCGCGCTTGGACCTCGGACCGCTCCAAAAAGTGTTGGGGTTTTACCGGGAGGCTGTTCAACTGGAGGCAATGCCTGCCTGGTTGACCCAATTCCAAACGGATGAGCAAGCCTGGGAAGCTTTTCGAGATGGACGGGCTGGCGCCCTGGCTACCTGGCTTTCCCGCTTTTCGCAGGAGGCTGTGGAAGAAGCCAGCTTTGCTCAGCTTCCAACTCCTGCTGGACTACCCTTCAGCCTGGCCAGTGGATGGGCCTGGACGCTCACCTCACCCGACCCGCAGCGCCGCCTACTGGCTGTAGAGCTGGCTGAATTCTTAACCGAAAGCAGTTTCCTGGGCGATTGGAGCGAGGCCGCAGGTGTGCTGCCGCCGCGCCCAAGCTCGCTGGAGGATTGGCAAGAATCCGCCTCGGTGACCACCTTGGGTCCAATTGCCTCGGCCGCCAAGTTGTATCCCGCGACCGACGCCCTGGCCAGCCTGGGGCCAGCTCTGCAAGAGGCGGTGATCCGGGTGTTAAAAGGCGAGATGGATCCCCAGGCAGCTGCCCTGGCTGCGGTGAATCGCCTGATCTTACCTTAATTCCTCCGCTAGCTGAAAATATACTCATCTAAATCGGCGCTTGGTTGACAAATCTCCAATAAAGATGTTATTATGCTTTATTGCTGGAGAGATAACTTGCATGTCAGATGATCATTTAACAACCGACCCGACCCCCCGCCCGGCGAGTGAGAAACAGGAAAGAAGCCAGTGGCAGCGAGTTTGGGAAAATTTAAGCCATGCTGGCCTGGGGGAGACCGTTTTGCGCATGGGCACACATATCTTGCTTGTTGCGTTTATCTTGTTAGTGGCTTGGGGACTGCGTGAAGTCTATCAGCGCGCAATGGATTACAACCGCTCTCAGGCTGCTGGCGATACCAGGATATCTGCTTTGGCTGCGCCATTGACGGCAGCTCAAAAAAGCCAGTCTGCACAAAACAGCGCCGCAACACCGATCCCCGAGTCCTATGATTTACCCGACTATCAACCGAATGCGCTTGCGGTCCAATTAGAAGGAATTTCGCGTGACCCTCGCCTGCACACAGACGTCCCTTCACGGCCGCGCCTGGAGGTGTCCGAGTACATTGTACAGGCTGGGGACACGGTCTTTGGCGTCGCCGAGAAATTTGGCTTAAAGCCAGAGACAATTCTGTGGGCCAACCAGTATGTGCTGGGGGATAATCCGCATAATCTCCGCCCAGAGCAAAAGCTTAACATCTTACCAGTGAATGGCGCCTACCACCGCTGGTCGGTGGGGGATGGCCTGAACGGGGTGGCGAAATTCTTTGGGGTGAAACCGGAAGATATCATCAACTTTCCAGGCAACCATCTCAGCCTCGATACGGTTGGCGATTTTGCCCGCCCGAACATCGCCGCCGGTACCTGGTTGGTAATTCCAAACGGCAAACGCGAGTTTGTCAATTGGAGCGCCCCAGAGATCCCGCGCGATAATCCTGGTGTGGCCAAGGTGCTTGGTCCGGGCGCCTGCGGTTCGGTTGCCAATGGGGCAGTCGGGGCGGGCGTGTTCGTCTGGCCAGCCAATAATCATTTCCTATCCGGGTTTGATTACAATCCCGGCGCCAACCACTCAGGCATCGATGTCGACGGTGAGACTGGCGATGCGGTCTACGCTGTGGATAACGGCGTTGTGGTTTACGCCGGCTGGAATAATTGGGGCTATGGCAATGTGGTCGTCATCAACCATGGCAATGGCTGGCAGACTCTCTATGCCCACCTGAGCGCGACTTATGTGGAATGCGGGCAAAGCGTCTACCAGACCAATATCGTCGGCGCTCTGGGCAGCACCGGTAATTCAACCGGCTCGCACCTGCATTTTGAGATGATGTATAACGGCGCCAAGGTTAATCCACACGATTATCTGCCGTAAGGAAGCAATCAGTAAGTGATTCTTAGATTGCTGTTACCTGCTCGCTGGGCAAAATACGGTTAGGCGGGATACTTAGCTAGCGGCGAAGGAATTGAGGCAGGATGCGTCCTTGGGCGCAGGCCTCGATCAGCTCATCCAGGCGTTTCTGACGGGTTTCTTCTTTTTTAGCGCTGACAATCCACCAATAGACTGCCTTGCGATAGGAGGCTGATTGGGATTGGAAGAACTCCCAGGAGGCCAGATTACCTTGCAGCTTTTCGCTGTATGGTTCAGGCAGATTCTCGCTGCGCTGTTCGTAGGAATAGATTCCAGACCTGTTCTCCTGGCGCTGTTCGAAGGCGGCCAGACCAGCAGGCTCCATCAGCCCCGCTTCGATTAATTCCTGCGCCCGGCGGATATTGACTGCACTCCAGGTGCTGCGCTGCCGGCGCGGCGAGAAGCGGATTTTGTAGCTGATTTCATCCACGCTGTAGCGCACGCCGTCGATCCAACCGAAACAAAGGGCTTCATCCACCGACTCAGGCCAGGTAATACTGGCTTTTCCACTATCTTTCTTATAGTATCCAACCCATAGTTCGACAGCCTCGGCATGGTTGGCAATGAACCATTCACGCAGCTCAGCAGGGTTTTCAAAAAATTTTGGTTCCATAGTGGGGCGCTTAATACCTGACAGATTTATAAAACTGGTTTTGAAAGCCAGATTCTGGTGGATTTTACCTGATAACCCGCAGCCAGGGCAACATGCTGCATGGCTTTGTTCTCGCTGCTCGTGCCCATCACCGCACTCTCCATCCCGCGCTCTTTTAGGAGCTGCATCCCTCTCAGAAGCAGCGCCCTGGCCAGGCCGCGCCGCTGGAAATCGGGATGAGTTGCCACAGGGTCGGTAAAGCCTTCATTTCGACCCGTGCGCAGGTTTTCTGTCCGGCTGATCTGGCAGTATACAATAAGCTGCCAGGCTGCCATCCGGTGCAACCGCGACCAGGTCGATCTGCGGGTCATACTCCGCTCCGCTGATCATCGCCAGGCGTTCTTCGATCGTCATGTGGGTTGTGCCAAAGGCGGCCCGATGCAGGCGAACCCATTCCTGGACTTCTTCGCTGCCTGTGGAGGGACGAATTCCGAAGCCGGCTGGCAGGATGGGTTCAGGGATCGGATCGTTCAAAGAACGTTTGAGATGCAGGCTTCGAATGGGTTGGATGATAAATCCGTGTCGTTCCAGGAAGGCAAGCCGCTCAATATCTTCTTCACGGCACGAGGCATCCAGAGTCAGCTCCTCGCCAGCATCACGGGTCCGGCGGCGGATACACTCCTCTCCCCAGGTGATGATTTCAGCTTCCAGAGCAGCGTTAACCGTCTCAGGCTCAATCTCAAAAACCAAATTGCTGAAATCGTCTACCAGGGTAAAAGCGATCATCTGGCTATCCCGAAACCACAGGCGCGTGTCGGCCTTAATGGAGGCTAAAGCCAGCATTTCGCGCAAATCAACAATCCCCGGATAATCACTGACCCATTCGGGTTCCCTGACTTTTAAAATCAAATCGATCATAGGCTGCAGATCTTCTTGATCAGCATAGGTGCGACTTGTTATGATTGGCATGTTAACCTTCTACCTGGATTGGTATCGATCCGGATCAGGTCCGAATGACCAGGATGAATCCGCTGCTGTCTTCACTGCATAACCCGAAGCCGCACTTTTCCAATACCCGGCGTGAGGCGGCATTATGCTTTGCCACATATGCAAACAACGGGCGGGTCTTTTCCAGCTCCAAAAATTTAGCAAGCGCCTGGGTGGCAATGCCTTTTCCCCAGTATTCTTTCCCAATCCAATAACCTACCTCGCGTTGACTCTCTTGGAAAAAGCTGACGATATTTCCAGCTACCTGGCCATTGAAGACGATCGTCCGCAGCAAGTTGGCGTCGTCAGCCATGATCTTCGACCAGTGAGCCATGAACGCTTCGCGATCCCTGGCTGGAAAGTCGGCCATGGCGTTCGCTTGGGGATCGAGCTGGTGCTCGAAGAAGATTGGCAGGTCGCTTGGGATCACCTCGCGCAGCAGTACATGATTTCTTTTTGGGTCAATATTAAAAACTGCTGCTGCGTGATCGCTTTCATGGATGATATATTGGATAAATTCGAGAGTTTTTTGAAAGTCGTGCGGGTCGGCAGGTGTGCGGACTGAGATTTCCGGATTGGGACGTCCAGCCCAGGTGCGGTCGATCAGCCCTATCCAGGCTGGGTCCAGGTTCGCTTTTGCCCATTCTGCCCCGGCGCGCTTGGATTCGATCCTTCCCGTGTACAGCGAATGCAGCATGCGGCAGTAGCTCAGCACGATGAAGGTCTGGTAGAAGCGGTTGTTATAGCGCTCTGGAGCTGCCAGGATTTGTCCCCCCCAATCGTGGATGACGTCCAGGATCTCCTTTCGTAAGGCCGCCGTCGAGACTGGGTCGACCAGGGTCGCTGGCTCAGGTCCAGCCAGGGCGACTCCATGCTCATGTATCACCCAGCGCACCACCAGGGTGTTGCAATGGTCAGATAAGATGAGCGAGCGGCTGCCGTTGTCAAGATACCAGAGCTGTCCGCCGGGTTGAGGCGGGCGCTTGAGCACATCCCTGGGGAAATAGGAGCCTTCCAGATGCTGCGCCCAGGCGCTATCGAGGCTGAAAATCCGGTTGTGCATGCTCTGCAGCCCGGCGACTTGAGCAGCGCTCAAGTCTTTTTCCACGACCACTGCAAAGTCGACATCGCTGTGTTCGTCGAAGTCGCCGGCTGCAAACGAGCCTTGCAAGTAGGCGGCGATGAAAGTTTCTCCCAACACGGTCTGCATGCCCTGGACGAGTTCTCGCAGGACAGCATTAAGCTCTGGATAAGAGGTCGGAACCGGATTGACCACTTTTTAACTCGTTAGCGGTGCAGCCGGTAAACGCGGGCCTCATAAGGGCGCAGGGTAATGCTGCGGATATCCTGCGTTGGATCGACTGGATAATTGCTGATCAATAGATCCTGGCTAGTAAACGAGATCTGGTCGGGCAGGCTGAAATATGGGCTTTCCTCGGAGAAGTTGAGCATAACCAGCAAGCGATCATCGTCCAGGGTGCGGGTGAAGGCATAAATCTGGGGGTGTTCTTCCAGGATAAGCTCATACTTGCCGTAAACGATAACCGGAAACTGCTCGCGCAGACGAATCAATTTCTTGTAGTAGTAAAAAATCGAATCCGGGTCGGCCAGCGCCCGGTCGACGTTGATCTCCGGGTAATTTGGGTTGACCTCGATCCAGGGCTTATGCTCGCTAAAGCCGGCGTAAGCCTTGTTGTTCCACTGCATCGGCGTGCGGGCGTTATCGCGGCTCTTGGCGTGGATTGTTCGCAGCACAACCTGGGGGTCGGCACCCTTCTCGTCGACAAGCTCGTGGTACATGTTGAGGGTCTCGATATCGCGGTAATCGTCGATTGTTTTGAAGGCGACATTGGTCATGCCGATTTCTTCGCCCTGATAGATGTAAGGGGTGCCCTGGAGCAGGTGGGTGAGGGTGGCCAGCAGCTTGGCTGACTCGACCCGGTAGGCGCCGTCATTTCCAAAACGTGAGACCGCCCGGGGCTGGTCATGGTTGGTCAGGTAGATGCTGTTCCAGCCGCGGTCTTCAAGATCGTTCTGCCAACGCGTCATCACTTCTTTAAGATCGAAAAGACGCCAGGGTTTAACACTCTCTCTGGTTGAACCCTCGCCACGATCGGCATCCAGGCCCATATGTTCGAATTGGAATAACATATTCAATACGCCGGTTTCTTCGTTGGTAATCTCGATCCCGTCCTGAGTGGTTACTCCGGGAGTCTCGCCAACAGTAAGGATCTCGTATTTCGACAGGACTTCGTTTTTCATTTCCCCCAGGAATTCCAGCAAACGCGGCCCGTTAATGAAATGTTGGCCGCCGTACTGGTACCGGTCGTTATTGGTCACATCTGCGTCAGGCAAGCCTGGGGCCTTGGAGATCATGTTAATAACATCCATGCGAAAGCCGTCAATCCCTTTATCCAGCCACCACAGCATCAGATCGAAAACTTCTTTGCGCACTTGCGGGTTCTCCCAGTTGAGATCCGGCTGCTTTTTCGAAAACAGATGCAGAAAATATTCACCTGTCTGCTTCATCGTACTGCCAGGCCGAGCCGCTGAAATGCGATTTCCAGTTATTCGGTTCACGGCCGTATCTGGGCGGACGCCAGATGTAATAATCCCGGTAAGGGTTGTCTTTGGATCGGCGCGATTCTATAAACCAGGGGTGTTTGTCTGAAGTGTGATTGACCACCAGATCCATCACCAGCTTGATGCCGCGCTGGTGCATTTCGGAAAGCAGCTCGTCCCAATCTGACAGCGTGCCGAACTCGTCCATGATGTCGCGATAGTCGCTGATGTCGTAGCCGTTATCATCATTGGGCGATTTGTACACGGGACACAGCCAGATGACGTTGATGCCAAGTGTTTTCAGGTAATCGAGCTTTTCGATGATCCCGCGCAGGTCGCCGATGCCGTCACCGTTGCTGTCGTAAAAGCTGCGTGGGTAAATCTGATAGACAACGCTTTCTTTCCACCAGGATTTCTTCATCTGATAATCTCCTAGAATATTGACGTCAGGTATCCTCAACGTACAAAAACCTTATAACCCCAGGGAGGCAGAATCAATTGAGTTGAGTCGTTCCATTCTATGGCTTCATTGCTGAAATAATCGTAATAACTGCCGTGATGAAGGCTCCAAGCGAAAACAACCGTCTGTGGCTCAGGCGAGAAATTAAATACTGCAAAGACTTTATCGCGTTCATTTTGGCGGACAAAGCTCAGCACCCTGGAATGATTATTGTTAGGTACATCGATCATCCTTGCGCCCCAGTGTGCATTCCACAAGGCTGTATTCTTTTTCTTGAGCGCAAATAATCTTTTGTACAGCTCACCGTTTGGGTGCTCTTTCCATTCGACCGGATCTCGATCAAAGAATTTGAGGCGTTTGGTGCTGCCGGCTTCCTGCCCGGTGTAAATCAAGGGCATGCCTTCGCTGATCACCGATAGTACGATCGCGGCTTCCAGACCATCGCCAAATTGTTCAAATTCGGTGCCCTCTGAGGCGTTCAGGTCATGATTGGAAACAAAAGTCATGCGCATAATGTCCGTTGGATAGGCTTTTTCATTCCAGGAATAATATACGTACAAGGGGTTCAGATCGCACTTGCCCATGGTTAGGCGGTGGACGGCATCGTACCAGTTCCAGGCATAAGTCATGTCAAAAGAGGCGCGATGCAGATCACGGGCATCCCATTCCGCCAGCATAAAGACCGGTTTGATCGCATCCAGCTCTCTGCGGACGTTTTCCCAGAAATCGGTCGGGACGAAGCCGGCAACGTCGCAACGGTATCCATCAATATCCACTTTGGTGACCCAGTATTTCATCGCCTCGGTCATATATTTGCGCAAAGCCGGTTGCTGGTAGTCCAGGTCGATAATATCCTCCCAGTCCCACCAGGAAGTCGGATGAAAATCGCCTTTCCAATCGCGGGTGTACCACTCGGGATGCTCGCTGACCAGATTGTTGTCCCAGGCGGTATGGTTGGCGACCCAATCGAGGATCACATGAAAGCCGAGCTCGTGAGCGGCGCGCACGAAGTGTTTGAGATCTTCCACTGTGCCAAACTCAGGGTTGACGCTGTAATAATCCTTGACCGAGTAAGGGCTTCCCAGGCTGCCTTTGCGATTTTTTATACCGATCTCATGAACCGGCATCAGCCATAAGATATCTACCCCCAACGCTTTCAAGCGGGGCAGGTGGCTTTCTGCAGCTCTGAAGGTGCCTTCCTTCGTAAACTGGCGCGTATTGAGCTGATAGATGGTGGCGTTCTTGGTCCACTCCGGGTGGGTGATTTTCACGTAGGGGTCTGGTTGGTATAAATCGAAGTTTTCCATATCGTATTGATTACCATGTACCATAGATTTTTTTATTTTCTAAAACCACATTATTTTTTTCGGTTAATGGTCTATTCTCTGGATTTTACCACCTACGAACCACCCGTACGGTTGTCAGGATCAGGGTAATCGAATGAAGCGATAATCGTTTCGAAAGGAAACCGATATTTTCTGATAAGATGGAGTAAATCGGAAATAGATTTTTGATTAGATCCATCCTTTTTCTAGCGACTGCGCATGACAAAACGCCAAATCACCAATCGTTTGAACGACCTCGATTCAAAAACCTGGCTCAAGTTCCAGAAATCCTGGTTCGTGCACAACCCGCCGCCGCGCAAAAAGAATGTACTGCGCCACCCGGCAAAGTTCCCGGAAACCCTGGCCCAGGAGTTCATCGAGTTCTTTACGAAAAAAGGCCAGACCGTGCTGGATCCGATGGTGGGCACCGGCAGCACCCTGGTGGCCGCGCTGCGCGCCGGGCGGCAGAGCTACGGCATCGAGCTCAACCCGGCTTATGCTGCCCTGGCGGACGAGGCAGTCCAGGCGGAGCGCTTCAGCCTGGGGGAGGGGGCGCAGGACTTACAGGCGATTGTCATCCAGGGCGATGCTGCCCGGCTGGATGCGCTTTTCAGTGCACACGAGATCCCCCTGATCGACTATGTGTTGACTTCGCCGCCCTACTGGGACATGCTGCGGGCGCGAGGGGCGCACACCCAAAAAAACCGCCGGGCAGACGCCTGAGCTCGATGTGTTTTACTCGGACGATCCCGAAGATCTGGGCAACATCGCCAGTTACGACGAATTTTTAGGGCGTCTGGTGGGGATTTATGCTGGTTTGAAACCGGCTTTGCGCCCCAAAGCCTATTTGACGATTATCGTCAAGAACGTTAAGAAGGGTGGGAAGCTTTACCCGTTGGCCTGGGATCTGGGCCGCGAGCTTGGTAAGGTTTACACTCTGAAAGATGAGAAGCTCTGGCTGCAAGACGACATCCGCCTGGCGCCTTATGGCCTGGGCAGCGCCTGGGTAAGCAATACTTTTCATCATTATTGCTTGCAGTTCAGGAATGATGGGTAGGTAATGCTTAACTGCTTGCTTGCCCAATTGGCCAATCGCAAAACCGCTTAGTGTCTGTCACAAATCTGGTTGGGAGTAAGGGAAAAAGGCAAGCTCTTTGGTAAGATAGGAGGTGACTAAACCACTATCCCAAAGAGCTTGCCATGCCGATTATTGTCCTAAAACTCCCCGATGTCAAGACTGAAGCCGAAGGTCGCCCCGAAAAATGTCCATGTTGTGGATATGACATTCTGCAACGCTGGGGAGGACAGGGAAAACAGCTACGAGACCCACACGTAAAGCAGGTGGTGGTATACCGTTATCGGTGTTGTCGTTGTCGGCATACTTTTCGGCAATATCCAGAAGGTGTAGATCAAGCCCAGCAGAGCCAACGGCTGCGCAAATTGGCGGCGGTGTGCTGGGCACTAGGATTGAGCTATCGGGGGGTTGAAGTGGTGTTCGGCGTATTAGGGATTGGGATTGACCATATGACTGCCTGGCGGGATGTGCAGGAGCAAGCCGAGCAGTTGCGCCAGCAGCGGAAGCATCAGCCGGTACGCGTGTTGGGGCTCGATGGCGCCTATGTGCGCGGCTGGGGAGCGACGCAGCCGGTGCTGGTGGCAGTTGATTTAGGGAAAGGGGAGCCCGTTGCAGTGGGATATGTGGATGAATATAATCCACAGGCAGTGCGGCGGTGGTTAGAGCCTCTGGTCAAACAACTCGGGGTGAGTGTAATTGTGACCGATGACCTGGTACATTACAAAACCGTGCTCGAGAAACTGGATGTAGAGCACCAAATCTGCCAATTTCATGTTCGACGCTGGGTCGGGCGTGTTTTGAAAGAACTGCATGAGACTGTGCCGGAACCGTATCGCAAGGTGGTCGATGAAGTCAAACAGATCATCTCCGAGTTACCCCCAGAAGGCAGCAAACGCCTGCTTGAACTTTGGAAGCAAATCCCCGAGCGCCGAGTGGGACGAGACCAGCCTTTGTCCCCCGTGGATCAACTACGCTATCTGCTGGTCCGCTTGAGCGAACATTGGCCCAATTACCGTATCTTTACCTGGCAGAACGATGTGCCTTGGACCAATAATCGCACCGAGCAAGTCATTGGTCGCATGAAAGTGCGCAGCCGAACAGTGCGAGGCTACAAATCCCGCAATGGCTTGCTGGCTGGTCTGTTGGTCGCCGCCTGCCCTACCGCGTAGGCCACCGCTATCCGATTGGGCAAGCCTTGCCTTTCGTCGTTTCACATAATTCGCCCACCAATTTTGTGACAGACACCCTGAGAATCCCCTCAGGTTCAGACGAAAGATCGGACATTGCCAAAGATCAAGTCGCCAAAAGCCGAAGCAGCAACCTTAGCGACGGCCTCTACCTGAATGCGGGAGAGACGCAATTTTTGTTTGAGCAATACAAACAGGCCAGAATAGAGCAGCCATTTGGGATGGGCATTGGAATCCACCGGCGGCTTGTCGAGCAACGCAAGGGGTACTTGAGTGATTTCCAAATTGCCATAGACCACATCCCGCAGCGCTTCGCCGAACCAAACCCCGATCACATAGGTGAGTAAGGACAGGGCAATCATCTGTTCCAGGAGGGGTTGTTTTTTATTCATTAGCTTGGCCAAATGGAGCAAATCCTTACAATCGCGGAAAGTTTCTTCTATTTTCATACGTTTGAGATAGATGTCCAATCCGCGTTTGGGTTCCAGGCTGGTGATGACCCACAAAGGTTTGGATAAGCTCTTTTTCCAATAACCGATCAGGTTGACTTTCACCGTACCCAGATAATAGACATTGGGGCGGATAACCGTTTCACCCGGCTTGATGAACAGCTTGATTGGCTCACCATCGCTATCGATCAATCGAGGCTGTTTGTGTTGGTCGCCCAAATTCAAGCGGATGACAAACTGGATCTGTTCGATATACAGAACTTCCATGAGCTCTTCGTAACTAAACTCCCGATCCAACACCAAGGGGCGGTCACCCAGCAACCGTTTGACATCTTCAAAGCAGCGAAAGTGTTCCTGGTTGCGGGAAGTGGATTGGTCGCCAATCGTTCTGGATGAGTAAACCACAAAAGAGAACGGCAAAGATCGTCCCCGAAAGTGCGTCGAGAGTACCATCAACCAATACCCAGGCGTTTTGCCATCACTCAAGGTGCCCACATAGGCTGTTTTTGGCGCTTTGCAACGTTCCATTTCGGTTGGGTCGCCGATGATGAACTCCGCATCTCCCTGGTATAAACGCTTCAGTGACTGTTTCAAGTCTACCTGCTTCAAGAAGCGTTGGATAACCTTGTAGTTGCTGTCACTTCGCTGCCCAGACATCTTCTCAGCTATATTCGATAATCGAGGTGACTGAGCTTCCATTAGCCCTTTCACGATCCGTGCCGCTTGTTGCACCAGTTTTTCCTCGTCAAAAAAGTATTCCAAAAACCTGCTGAAGTTGATAAACTTGTCCATGGAAGTCTCCTTCTTGAGTATCCGTTGTGACCGGTTTTTACTCATTTTGGAGACTTCCACTGCTTTTTGCAAGTACCTGTCCGAACTTTCGTCCGAAGGTCAGAATCCCCTATTGACAATTTGCGCCATAATAGTACAATAGTTCTAACAATTACGGTGAGTGAACCTAAGGCTCTGCCCCAGACGGCGGACGTCTGGAACATTCGACAGACCGCTCACTGAAAAGGAGAACTCCATGTACCACACGATCATTATCGTTGGGAATCTCGGTCGAGATCCCGAAATGCGTTACACGCCGAGCGGCCAGGCGGTGACGAATTTTTCCGTTGCGGTTAATGACAATTACACCAGCAGCAACGGCGAAAAGGTTGAGCGAACCATCTGGATCAGAGTGTCCACCTGGGGTAAACAGGCGGAAACCTGCAACCAATATCTAAAGAAGGGCAGCAAAGTCCTGGTCGAAGGTCGCCTGGTTCCGGATGCGAGCACCGGTGGACCGCGGATCTGGAACCGTCAGGATGGCACCCCGGCTGCCTCGTTCGAAGTGTCTGCTTCAACGGTACGCTTTTTATCCAGCCGATCTGAAAGCAGCGAAGGCGGCTACCCCTCTGGCGAGTATGGGGGCAGCCACGTCAGCGATAACGAAGACGAAGTTCCATTTTAAGATCCATAAATAAACGAAAAGGGTGACTGCTTACTTTTAGCAGTCACCCTTTTTCGGGAGGCATCCCCATGTCAAATCTTCCTCCTCGTCCCACCAATCCACAGCCGCTTCCGATCGAGATCCCCCTCGATTTAGAAATCGAGTATGTCAACATGGTGCGGATTTCCCACTCACCCGCCGAACTGGTGTTTGATTTTGCCATGTACCTGCCGGGGATGAACGCCGCCCGGGCGCGCTCACGGATTGTCATGTCGCCGCTGAGCGCCAAGCTGTTCTACCGCGCCCTGGGTGAAAACCTGGCCCGCTACGAGGCCGCCTTTGGCGAGGTCCATCTTCCTGGCGAGCAAACCCTGGCCGATAACCTGTTCCACACACCTGAAACCTAAAAGAAAGCGTACCCAATGCAAAATCTTGACGAAATTTCTGAGCGAATCCGCCAGTCTTTTGACGCGCGCACGGCTGCCCGCGACCAGGCCCTGGCCCAAGCGCGCACCCTGACGCGGTTCTGCGCCAATGCGATCCGCGCCGTTCATCGCGATGAGCACGAGTTGGCGGTCCAAAACCTGGACGAAGCGAAACGCCTGGCTGACGGCTTGCGCGCTAACCTGGCCGAATTTCCTGACCTCTTCTATGCGGGCTACACCCAGGATGCGCTCAAGGAATATGCCGAGGCCAATATCACCTTCGCCCTGGTCGCCAACCAGCCCCTGCCACAACCAGAAGCGCTCGGCCTGGAGTATGCCACCTACTTGCAGGGCCTGGCTGAAGCTGCCGGTGAGCTGCGCCGGCGCTGTATGGATATCCTGCGTCACGGGCATTCCGCTGAAGCGGAACGGCTGCTCAATGATATGGATGATATTTACAGCGTGCTGGTTACGATGGATTATCCCGATGCGATCACTGGCGGTCTGCGCCGCTTGACTGATATTGTGCGCGGTGTGACCGAGCGCACTCGCGGCGATATGACCATCAGCATTCGCCAGGAGCAGCTTGAGGAGGCCTTGCACAGCCTGGAGGAGCAGTTGAACGTTAGGCGATAAACGTTTAACGTCCAAAGATGAAGACGATCCGCGCCTCCGAAATTGGCTCATTTCTATACTGTCAGCGCGCCTGGTGGTATCAACAGCGTGGCGAGCCATCCGAAAATACGGCCGAATTGGCCGGCGGCAGCAAGATCCATGAAAGCCATGGGCGAGCTGTCCTGGCAACGGGCTGCTTACGCATCCTGGCGGTTGTCTTGCTGCTCCTGGCGCTGGCAATGTTCGCATACGCTGTCGTCTCGCTAATCTTGTAAGCGCTTTTCCTTGTTTTTCCCTACTCCCGGTAATTCAATGTTTATCGTTTCGATCTTATTATTTATCCTTGGCTTGATCCTGCTGTGGATGGCGCGCCGCCGTCAGAAGACCAGCGGTTTGCCGGCAGGGCGGATTATCTATACCGATACGCGCGGCTGGGGTCCGGTTGAGAAGCCGCTTTATGATCGCGAGTTGGGCCTGACCGGAAAGCCGGATTACCTGGTGCAGCAGGGCGATCAATTGATCCCGGTCGAAGTCAAGAGCGGCCGGGCTCCCGAAGCGCCTTATGACTCGCATATTATGCAGTTGGCGGCCTATTGCTGCCTGGTCGAGACTACTTTTGGCAAGCGTCCCCGCTATGGGATTCT
The DNA here is from genome assembly GCA_963770655.1 of uncultured Chloroflexia bacterium. Taxonomy (GTDB): domain Bacteria; phylum Chloroflexota; class Anaerolineae; order Anaerolineales; family UBA4823; genus CAZAGA01. The sequence goes on from CAVYQO010000003.1 coordinate 172,680, forward strand.
GCACTATTCGAACCGGAATTTTGCAGTCGATTACACCCCTGAATTGGAGCAAGCCCTAAAAAACCTGTTGGCGGAGATTCGAGCCCGAGACCAGCAGAAAGAGGTCGATCGCTCGCACGGATCTGCAGCGCGCTGCCAGGCTTGCGGCTATCGTTCTGCCTGCACCCAAAGGCTTGCTCGTGACGCAGCAACTGGCCAATGAACCTGCTATAATTGCTCTGTTATGCAAGAAAAAATAAACGATTTACGCCGGGTTGCTGTCGCTGCCCACCCGCAGTTGGCTCAGGCCATCCGGATCGGCAGTCAGGTCACGCAGGTGCTCCAGCAGCATGGTCTGCAGGTAACGCACGGCTTGCTGTACGACGACGAGCTGCGCCAGTGCATTGCCGATCGCCAGGTGGATCTGTTAATCGCCCTGGGCGGGGATGGCACCATGCTGCGCGCCGGACATTTGTGCGGACCTGTAGGCGTGCCGATTCTGGGGATTAATGTGGGTCATTTTGGTTTCTTAATGGAAATTCAACAGGGGCAGTGGCGCGAAATGGTGCCGCACCTGCTGGCCGGCGAATATTGGCTCGAACAGCGCATGATGCTGTGCGCAGAGCAGTGGCGCGCTGGCGAGCGGCTTGGGCGCTGGGAAGTGCTTAACGAAATCGTTGTCAGCCGCGGCCAGCTTGTCCGCCCTGTTCACCTGACTGCATACGTCGACGGGCGCTTTTTAACAACTTACGTGGCGGATGCCCTGATCGCTGCCACTGCGACCGGCTCCACAGCCTACGCCCTGGCCGCTGGTGGACCGATTCTGCCCCCCGAGCTGCGCACGATTCTCCTGGCGGCGGTTGCACCGCATCTGTCTCTGGATCGTGCGATCGTGCTCCACGAAGGCTCTACCGTCACAATCCTTGTCCACACCGATCATCAAGCTGTGCTTTCCCCGGACGGCCAGTCGCCCATCAGCCTGGCTGAAGGGGATCGAGTTGAAGTACGCGCCAGCGAGCACACCGCCCAGTTTGTTCGTTTTCAAGACCCAGGCTATTTTTATCGCAACCTGACCCCACATATGGGTCAAAACCCTTCAACCGGAGAGCGTAAATGAGCAACACCGTTGTAGACCCGCCAACCCTTGTCTGCGCCAATCATCCGAACGTCGAAACAACTTTGCGCTGCAATCGCTGTGAAAAGCCGATCTGCAGCAAGTGTGCCGTGCTCACCCCCACCGGATACCGGTGTAAAGAGTGCGTGCGCGGCGAGCAAAAACGGTTTGAAAATGCTGAATGGTATGACTATATCCTTATCTTCGTAGTTGTCGGTGGTTTATCCTACCTGGGAAGTTTACTCGTTACGCTGATCGGTTTCTTTACAATTTTCTTGGCTCCAGGAGCTGGTCTAGTAATGGCCGAAGCTGCCCGGCGGGTGACCGGTCGCCGCCGAGCCAAACGATTATTCCAGCTTGCAGCCATTGCTGCAGTTGTAGGCGCGCTGCCCCTCGTTTTACGCGAACTGGTTTATTTGCTCCTCCCTGGTAATTTCGCCTTTAATTTGTTGCGGTTGGTCTGGTTGGGTGTTTATTTGTTCATCGTGCCATCGACGATTTACGCCCGGCTGCGCGGCATCGCCATCCGGTGACTTTGCGCCAGGGATATTTTATCCAATGCTAATCGAACTTCGGATTGAGGATTTCGCAATTATCGACCGCCTGGAGGTGATTTTCGGCGCCGGTTTGATTACGTTCACCGGAGAAACCGGGGCGGGCAAATCGATCATTATCGATGCCGTCGAGACCTTGCTTGGAGGCCGCACCGAGAGCAACCAGGTGCGCAGCGGCAGCCCTCGCGCCAGCGTGGAAGGAATGTTCCGGATCCCCACAGCCAACCGGGCTGAAATTTTGGCGATCCTGGAGCGCGAAGACCTGCTTGAAGATCTTGAAACCCTGATGCTCGGGCGAGAAATCCGGGCTAATGGGCGCAGCGTGGCGCGGGTGAACGGGCGCAGCGTCAGCGCCAGCTTGCTGCGTGAACTGGGTGAGCTCCTGATTGACGTCCATGGGCAATCCGAACACCTCTCCCTGCTCCACGTCAACCAGCACCTGAGTTTGCTTGACAATTATCTGATCACCACCAATGGCGCAGGGGTAAGCGAACAGCTTGCGGATTACCGCCGGACCTACCAGTCTCTGCAAGCTGTGCTGGGCGAGATGGAGACCCTCCAGCAGGCCGAACGTGAAGCAGCCCGGCGCAGCGATATCCTGTCTTATCAAATAAAAGAAATTGACACGGCGCGTCTGCAGCCCGGTGAAGAAGAGGAACTGCGCGAAGAACGCAACCGCCTGGCCAATGCCGAAGGGCTGGCTTCGCTGGCGCAGGAAGCCTTGCTTGCATTAGATGAAGGCGCTCCCGAAGCTCCGCCAGCGACAGATCTATTTGGTACTGCCCTGCATGCGGTTCATGGGTTGGCGCGCCTGGACCCCTCCCAGTCTGAGCTGGTCGAACAAACTGAAACGATCAACGATCTGCTCAGCGACCTGGCTGTCACCTTGAGAGATTATCTCGAGGGGATTGAGTTAATCCCCGCCGCCTGGACCAGGTCGAAGAAAGGCTGGGGATGATCCAGGGGCTGAAACGTAAGTATGGCGATACAATCCCGGCGATCCTGGAATTTGCTGAAAACGCTCGGCAGCAGTTGGATGCGATTACTCACGCTGCGGAGCGGATTGCAGAGCTGGACGTTGCCCGAGACCGGCTGCTCAGGTCGATTGGCCAACAAGGCCAGGCGCTTTCGGGCGAACGGCATACGGCCGCGGGGAATCTCGAAAAAGCAATCGAGCACGAGCTGGCGGATCTGCATATGTCTGGGGCGCGATTTAAGGTGGCCTTTCAACAGCACAGCGACCCCGAGGGCGCCATCCTGGAGAACGGCGAGCGCCTGGCTTTTAACGTCAATGGGCTGGAAAAAGTGGAGTTCCTGATTGCGCCAAATCCTGGCGAGGGCTTTTAAGCCCCTGGCAAAAATTGCCTCGGGCGGCGAGACCTCGCGTTTGATGCTGGCGTTGAAGGATGTCTTAGCCAAAGCCGATCATATTCCGACGCTCATTTTCGACGAAATCGACCAGGGCATCGGCGGTCGAGTTGGGGCCGTGGTAGGTGAAAAATTGTGGTCTTTGGCGCGGCAGCACCAGGTGGTATGCATCACTCACCTGCCGCAGCTTGCCGTTTTTGGCGAGCAGCATTTCCATGTGCAAAAGAAAATCCTGGAGGGGCGCACGACCACCCAGGTTGTCCAGCTCGAAGGCGAGCAGCGCTTGAGCGAGCTGGCTCTGATGCTTGGCGAAGTGAGTGAAGGGACGCTTCATTCCGCCCGGGACTTGCTCGAATACGCCCAGGCGCATACCCAAAAATAAAAACAGAACCGGCCCAGGATCTGATCAGGCCGGTTCTGTTTTTAAAGGATCAGGTAAGGCTACGGAACTTGGGCAACGAAGTAATCGAACTCGCCGATGATCGGGGTTACATCGAACGAAGATAGCGAGAACCCAACCTTGCCGCTCTTCATATTCTTGTCGCGAATCGTGCGGACAGCCTGGCCGTTGATCCCCAAGGTTAGCTGGTCGCCGTTGCAAATCGCGGTGATCACATTGGAATCTTTGCCAGTTTTGATCAACGTCGATCCGCCCGAGAACAAGGCCGTATATTTATCTTCCGGGGCGTCGTAGCGGAAGATGGTGTATTCGCCATTATTGGCTACGTTGAACTCGTACCAGCCGGCATCTGAAGACCGGCAAATCAGGCTGACATTGTTATTGTTGCGCCCCAGGTTTTCAAACTTGGTTTCCACAAGCACGTTGTCGACATCTAACGAGTCCAGGTAGAAATATACCCAGGTGTTGGAATCGCTGATATCCATGTGCAGGGTGCTGTTCTCGATATTGGCATCGAAGCCGCTTTCCTGCCCATTCATCAAGAAATACACCCAATCGCTCAAAGGATTGTCGAAGTCGGTTTCATAGTAGGATTCGCCGGAGGCGCTGGCGTTCAGGTTCAGCACGCCGCTCGGGCTTCCGCCGGTTTGGGCAGAATTGTCATTTGCATAATCATTCGCATTACCGTTATCGGACCCGGCTGATGAGCCGTTATCCAGAACGGCAGTTACCGCCAGATCGCGACCGTTGAGCTGGCCTTCGAGCAGCTCGCCTGTGCCAAAGCGCAGCACTTCCAGGTTCAAGGTATCGGATGATTTGTGGCTGCGCAAAATATCGCAGTAGTCGGCCATGGTGCCGTCGGTGGCCATTACCAGGTTCTCAACCTTGGTGATGATGTCGCCGCCTTTGAGACCGGCTTTATCAGCAGGAGAACCGGATTGCACAGAAGAGACCCAGATGCCGGTCAGGCTGCCATCTTCATTCGCAACGGCCGAGCCGTTCACGCCGATCCAATCCAGATTCTCGCCATTTTTTAGCTTGTCGACGACAGTTTTGGCGATCGTTTCAGAAATTCCAAAAGCCTGGCGGGTGTCACCGTTGCCGGCGTAGTGTATTCCAACCACCTGTGCGTCCTCGGTTAGAACCGGGCCGCCAGAATTGCCGGGGTTGGTGGTGGCGTCATAAGAAATAACCAAATCTACCGAAGCCCAGCTTGTCTCACCATCAGCCTTGGCCTTGGAGATGATTCCCTTGGTTAGAGAGTATTCCGGATCGCCCAGGGGGAAGCCGGCCACGTAAATTTCTTTGCCGACGTTAATCGGGCCGTTGTACCAGTCGAGATAAGGATAGCCATCGCCCTCGATATCAATCACAGCCAGGTCGGAGCATTCGGAAACGCCCAATACCCGAGCGTTCAGGGTCTTGCTCTGGTCGCCGCCCACCCATACTTTGAGCAGGGCAGAGCCGGTGACCACATGGTTGTTGGTAACCGCCAACCCGCTGGGGTCGAAGATGAAACCCGAACCACGTCCAGCGCCGTTATAGATCTGGCCAACCTGGGGATCAATGAAAGAACCCACCGACTCAATCTGGATAATTGCATCTTGAGCGTCGCCGATCGTACCGATTGCACCCGAAGCAGGTTCTTGCGCCTGGGGGGCGGCGGTGGGCTCCACTGGGGCGGTAGTGGCAGCCGGCGGCTCGGTTGGCTTGGCGGGAGCTTCTGTCGGGGCGGCTGGCTGAGCTGTTGGTGTAGCTGCTCCGCCTCCACAGGCCGCAGTTACGAGCATCAATCCGATGAGCACAAAAAATACGATCGGTTTAAAAGCCCTGAAATTCATAGCGATCTCTCCTGTAGCGAAAATAATTGGGTAGACATTCGGCGAATAATCTATCCGGGCTGGCGGCCCAAGATATTGCTAGAGTTTACCATTAAACTCCGAATTATTGCGCCGCGACCTGCCTAAAATTTATCTAAATATTACGGATGTAAAAATCGATCCGGTTATCAGACAGGCCGAGAGCGTGATAGCTGGCTGAGTATTTTCCCGGTTGTACTAAAAGCCAGCTCGGGTAAATGATCTAACCTAAAAAATGCGGCTCTATCGACATCGTCGGCAGCCTGTAATACCCCGTGCAGGATGGTTGCCCGATAGACAATGATGATATGGGCGCCGCGTGGATGCTCCTGGCCATAGAGTACCTCAACCAGGCCGGTAACCTGAACCGATAAACCAGTTTCCTCCAGGCATTCCCGGCGAACAGCCTCCATCGGGTCTTCATCTGCATCGACAAAGCCGGCCGGCAGCGACCATAACCCGCGCAGCGGCTCGACTGCCCGGCGAACCAGCAACACCTGATCTTCTTGAAGGATCAAGGCGGCTGCGGCCACTTTTGGGTCGGCAAAATAGATCCAGCCGCAATTTGGGCAGGCAGGTCGTACCCGCCCAAAAAGGTCTCTTTGCTCCAGCGCCGAACCACAGCGCAGGCAGTAATTCACCGCAGAATTCATTTGGGCTGCGATTTTCTACCCCCCTTTAAGAGCGCCGCCGGGTAGCCCACCACCCCAGGCCGGCAGCAATGGCGATGAAACCAAGCAAAACTTCGAAACCGCGCCAGATAGGCTGAGCGATGCCAAATACCCGAGTCTGTTCAATGTTTTGGGTCTGCATCATTGTGCTTTCCCGAGCCTGTTCTTGAACGGACAGGTCCGGGCTGGGTTCTTCTATAGGAGGGGTCTGGGTGTCTTCGGTTATGCTAAAACCTGCCATAGGCGCCGGAGCGGCAAGCGGCGTCCCCTCCACTGCGGCGGGCGGGGCAGCGGCGGCTGGGGCAGCGGTGTCCGCAGCCGGGGCGGCTTTCGACATCACGGCAGGCTCGGCGGGCGCCTCGGCAGGTGCGGCCTCCATCTGAACCGCGCTTTCCATCAATAATGGCTGGGCTAGCGGGGCCTGGCGCTGGCTGATCAGATCGCTGGCCACAAAAACAATAAATAAGATGCTCGCCAGGGCTGCCGCAAATTTTAAAATCGGATAAGACTGGCCTCTGTCGTGCGCCAACCCTCTCAGGCGTCAGAGTGAAATTGCGCGGGGCGCGCAGACGCGGCTGGCTGCGCAGTAAGCTGCGCAGGCTGCTAAGATCGTCTAAAGCGCTGCGCAAGGCAGGTTCGCGCTGCAAACGCTGTTCCATCCGCTCTTTCGCCTGTGGGCTGAGCATCTGATCCAGGTAGGCCGATATTTCCTGCCAATCGCGGGGGGAAAGTTCAGTATTCAAGATTCACTCTCCTCCACCAGACGAAACGAAGCGGGTAAAAGTTCCCCGGCTCCCTGCAGGCAATCACGCAGGCGCTGCCGGGCGCGGGCCAGGCGGCTCTTGACAGTCCCCACTGGTTTATGGATTGCCTGGGCGGCTTCCTCGTAATCCAGCCCCTGGATATCCACGAGCACCACCACCGACCGGAACTCTGCAGAAAGACCCGCCAGGCAGGCTTGAATGGCTTCATTGAGCTGTTGTCGTTCTGCAGCTTGCTCGGGGGTTTCGGCAGGGTCTGCCAGCCAGGCAGGCGATTCGATTTCGTCATCATCATCATCGAGCGGTTCGAGCGGGGTTGTGGGCCGCCGCTGTCGCCGGCGAAGCTCATCGTAACAGGCGTTTGTGGCGATCCGCAGCAGCCAGGCCTTGAACGAACCGCCGCGAAATCCGCCCAGGTTGCGGTAGGCGGAAATGAACGCTTCCTGGGCGGCATCCTCAGCGGCTGCCATCTCGCCCATCATGCGATAGGTTAAATTAAATACCAGGTCCTGGTAAGCCAATACCAGGCGATTGAAAGCGTCTAAATCGCCTTTTTGAGCCGCCAGGATCAGGGCAGTTTCATCCATTGCTTCCGCTCTTGCGTAAGCTCTTGCGTACGACCAACAGCCAATAGAGCAGCCGCCAGGCGAGTAATGATAGGGCGCTGATTCCACCCAGGACAACGACAAAGATAGGGAGAATCGGCGCATTCCCCAACATCACTCCCCGCAGCCAGCCAGCCATTGGCCCCGCCAGGACCATGGCATAAAATGGCCGCCAGATTTGACGGATATCGGCTGCCCGAGATAAGTCATAGACGCCCAAAAACGGTCCCACCATCAGCCAGCTTACCACCAATGGCAGGAAGGTGGTCAGCATGCGCGTCCCGCCTGCGCCTGCCTCCTGATGCGTGGCAAAGCCAAATAATGTAACCAGGGCCAGGACGAGCAAATCTCCAGCGAGTAGATAAACGATTTTTTTGTTCTTCATGAATTTCCCATTTGTGAATCGAATAGCCTAATCCTAATCGAAAGCGCTCAAAGGGGCAAGGGATGAACGGCTTTGACAGCTTACTTTCCTTATGTTAAGATCAATCCATGCCCCCAGGGCTGTATGCTTCCTCATGAGGACTAGGATCCGATGAAACCGCGCCTCCCCCAATTTGTGATTAACTCCGTCGCGCCCATCCGCATCTGTGACAATGGGGGCTGGACGGATACCTGGTTCGCCGGTCACGGTAGAATTTTTAATATCGGAGTGTATCCGCTGGCAGAGGTGCAGATCCTGGTATACGCCGGTCAGGAGCAAGCCGAACGAATCATCATCGACGCCGAGAATTATGGCGAGCGCTATGCGGTCATTCCAGAGAAGCATTGGGATAAGCATCCCTTGCTGGAGGCGGCGATCGAATTGCTGCATCCGCCGGATGACCTGGCGTTTGAGGTCATCTTGTATTCAGAAGCGCCCGGCGGCGCATCAACCGGCACCTCGGCCGCGGTAACGGTTGCGCTCATCGGTGCGCTGGACCGGTTAACGCCTGGCCGGATGACCCCGCACGAAGTCGCCTCGGCCGCACATAAGATCGAAACCGAGCTGCTCGGCGGCCAATCAGGCATCCAGGATCAGTTATGTTCGGCGTATGGGGGGATTAATTTGATCGAGATGCAGGATTACCCGCATGCGTCTGTCTCTCCGATCCTGGTCCCCGCTGAAACCTGGTGGGAATTGGAAAGACGCCTGGCGCTGATATATTTGGGCAAATCCCACCGTTCATCGGATATCCACGAGCTGGTGATCCGTGGCCTGGAAAATGCCGGGCCGGATTGCCAACAGCTCGAAGACCTGCGCGCCACTGCCGGGAAATCGCGGGACGCCCTGCTTGCCGGCGACTTCGGCGCCCTGGGCGCGGCAATGATCGAGAACACCGCCGCCCAAGCCAGGCTGCACCCGGCTTTGGTCAGCCCGGAAGCACAGCAAGTGATCGATATCGCCCGTGCGCATGGCGCTGTGGGTTGGAAAGTCAACGGGGCGGGCGGCGATGGCGGTTCGGTCACGCTATTGGGCAACAATCTTTCACAGGTCAAACGCACGATGCTGCGTGAAATCGAACAGGAAAACCCCCTGTATAAAAATATTCCGATCCGCTTAAGCCGCCACGGCCTGCGAGTTTGGAAGCAAGAATTCCTGGCTTAAACCCACCTTGAACAAAAAAAGGAGGCTGCCGGTACGTATTCGGCAGCCTCTACGTTTTAATAGAGCGGTAATGCCGGATCGACATCCCGCGCCCAGGCATTGATGCCGCCTTTCAGGTTTTTAACCTTGCGGAAACCCGCGCTGAGCAGCAGCTCGAGGGCGCGGGCTGAGCGGGTTCCAGCTTTGCAAAAAACGACCATTTCGGCAGCGCTGTCCAGCTCCGCCAGCCGGCTGGCAAGCTGACCCAGGGGGATATTCACCGCGCCCGGCAGCTCCGAGATTTCCAGCTCGTGCGGCTCGCGCACATCTAACAGTGTCAGGTGATTGCCGGACTGCAGGCGCAGCTCCAGTTCGCCGGCGCTGATATCCCAACCTCCCCCGGCAGTGCCTTCTTCGTGGTCATGGCCCGGCACACCGCAGAATGCTTCGTAATCGATCAGTTCGGTAACTTCAGGGTTCGGCCCGCAAACCTTGCAGTTCGGATTTTTCTTGAGCTTGACGAATTCGAAGCTCAGGTCCAGGGCGTTATACAGCAGCAGACGTCCGATCAATGGCTCGCCAATCCCCAGGAGCAGTTTTAAGGCCTCGGTTGCCTGGAGCGTGCCGATGGTGCCTGGCAGGATGCCCAAGACGCCGCCTTCTGCACAGGATGGCACCAGGCCAGGCGGCGGCGGTTCTGGAAATAAGCAGCGATAACAAGGGCCGCGGCGGGCATCGAACACGCTCACCTGGCCGTCGAAACGGTAGATCGACCCATACACGTTGGGCTTGCCCAGCAGGACGCATAAATCATTGGTCAGGTAGCGCGTCGGAAAGTTATCCGTGCCATCGATGATCAGGTCATAATCGGCGGCAATCTGCATGGCGTTGAACGAGGTAAACGGCTCATTGTAAACGTCCACCTGGATGTCTGGATTGAGATCCAACATGCGTTGGCGAGCCGATTCAACTTTGAGCACGCCGATCCCTGAAGTGCCATGGATCACCTGGCGCTGCAGGTTGGAAGAATCAACCACGTCGTAATCGACCAGGCCAATCCGGCCCACGCCGGCTGCAGCCAGGTATAACGCCGTGGGCGATCCCAAACCGCCGGTGCCGATGATCAGCACCGCGGCTGCTTTTAGCTTACGCTGGCCTTCCAGGCCCACTTCGGGGATCAACAAGTGGCGGGAGTAGCGTAGAATTTCTTCGCGGGAAAGTATAGGCAGCATTTTCGTTTTATTCTATCTCTTTTTCAACAGGATCCGCCGGCAATCGACGGGATCAGCAGGAGTTTGTCTTCTGCTTTGAGCGGCGTCTGTAAACCCTGCAGGTCTTTGATATTATCTTCACCCAAAAATAGGTTTACGTACGGGCGCAGCGCCGCCTCGCCGTTGAACAGGTGCGGTTTGATTGCCGGGTATTGGATAACCAGGTCGTTCATTATTTCCCCAACGGTCGTCCCCTGCAGGGCAATCTCACTCTGCCCTGCAGTATACGAACGCAGCGGGGTTGGAATTCTCAGATTGGGCATAGATTTCTCCTAAAAAGTGTTATGAGTCGCAGCCGAGGCGATCGACGACGACTTCACAGCTTGACGCCGGCCAGACCTCGAGCGTACCCGGCCATTTTAAATGGCTGCATAAAATTATCCACGTGGTCGCGGCTTTGCGCATCCACGATCAAAACAAAAGTGTGCTGGTTATCTAAAACAGCATCGCCCTGGATGTTGACGCCGAACTTGCGCGCATTCGCCGGGCTGAGGTGAGCCAGCAGCATTTGACCCATTTCGGGGTTCTTGGCCGGGCAGGTTTCAGAAGTGTGTTGGTGGCGAACAAAATAGAGTGACATAGGTTCCTCAATGGTTTAAAATCTCGATATCTTCTTCGGTAAAATTGGCGCGATCATCGGCCAGGCGCCAGGAACGGCTTTCGACCGCTTTGCCCGCGCTGACGCTGGTAATGATGTACGAATACCAGGGCAGCGCCCAATCCCGGTCGAACTGGGACGGACGATTCGGGTGGTCGGGATGGGAGTGAAAAACGCCAACGATGTCCAGCCCAAGCGCCATGGCCTTTACCTCGCCCTGAAGCATATCCTCCGGGGTAATCAGGTAGCGGTTGTGGCGGGCTTCGTCTTCGCGGGAATTGGGGATCTCCAACAAAATCCGCACTTCGCGACGCTGGCCATCGTCGACGCCCAATAGCAGCCCCGCGCCTTCTTCAGGATAAGCGCTTTCGCCATTGGCGTGGATCTGTTGGAAGACCTTGGGAGACAAGCTTATTTTCATTGGGATAGCATCCAATCAGGCAGCAGTGGTCGATCTACCGTTCATGCCAGAGTTCAGAATCGCTCAGGTATTTATACCCTGCATCCGGGAAGATGGCGACGACGACGCCCTCATCCAGCTCTTGAGCAACTTGCAGAGCGGCGACTGCCGCAGCGCCTGCTGAAATCCCGACAAACAAACCCTCCTGGCGAGCCAGCCGGCGGACCATGTCGTGAGCCGCTTCGGTCGAGAGTTCCAATGTGCGATCGGCAAATTTTGGATCAAAAATGGCTGGCTGCAGCGCGGTGGGCATGTGCTTCAGGCCTTCCAATCCGTGGAAGGGTGAATCAGGTTGACCGGCGACGATCTGGATTTCAGGGTTGTATTGGCGCAGGTAGCGTCCAACCCCGGTTAACGTGCCTGAAGTTCCCAAACCGGCGACGAAGTGGGTGATATCGCCCGGCCGTCTGCTGGACGATTTCCGGTCCGGTAGTTAGATAATGGGCCTGCCAGTTGGCCGGGTTGTCGTACTGGTTGGCATAAAAATAGCGCTCCGGCAGCTCGCTGGCCAACCGGCGAGCGACCTGGATGGCGCCGTCGGAGCCTTCCAGTGGGTCGGTCAGGATCAGCTCAGCGCCCAGGGCGCGCAAGATCGTGATCCGCTCCGGGCTGGCATTGGCAGGTATGCTCAGCGTGATTGGGATTCCCAAGGCAGCCCCGAAGGTGGCATAGGCAATCCCCATATTGCCGGAGGTCGAATCCAGCAGGCGTTTTCCACCATCCAGAGAGCCATTTGCCAGCGCTGTGCGCAGAATATTCAAGGCCGGGCGGTCTTTGATCGATCCGCCAGGGTTGAACCACTCGGCTTTGGCGTAAACCTTTACCCTGGGTGAAAGACCGCTGGTTACCTGGCGCAAGGGCAGGAGCGGGGTGCTGCCCACAGTCGACTCCAGGCCGCTGGCTGCGGGCAGCCCGGTCTGCGCGTGTTCTGTGCTTACGATATATTTGATCAACTGGTCGGTCATTGTATGATCCAATCCTTGCCAATAAAAAAAGCCAACAGACAAACAAAAAAGGGCGGCGAACCCCGTGCAATAAGCACGTTCGCTTTACGAAAGAATTCGTAAGCGGGGTCGCGACCACCCTTCGTCAGTCTGTTGGCTCAGCGTTTTATGGCTGGGTTGAGGTTTGTGACGAGGCGGTGGTTACGATCCCCGCCTCAGACACATGCAAGTGTACATAAATAGTTTCTCCAGATCGGAATTATTATGACTAATCTAGTAATAATTATACTCTTTCTGGCGTGTTTGTCAAGAGGTCGACTGAGGTTCACGCTTGATATCGGGGAGTATCAGGACAATTATCGACATGGCAGCCTCGGCTTGATGGTTGTTTAGTGAACTCCCATCTTACCAGAGGCTGCCCTTTTTTTATCTGCTACCAACCGGTTTTGATACAGTTACGCTAATCCCTACCCATCCGCTACACCAAGTTGTCACGCTGTTCTAACTAACCCTATGTATTCAGCAGTACGAGAATCAGTTCAAGGGTACGGGGACGGCTCATTCATAATGCCTATCGGCTGAATTTGGAAGGTGAATCTCAAAGAAAACTGCGCTCACCCCTTCGCATGTCGTCCACTTGATTTTATAATCCCCTCACCAGCGCTCGCACCTTCCCACTGGGCGACATGCAGCGGATTCACTGGACGTTTTCATCGAAATACGCCTTAAGTCAATCAGCCACCTCTAATTGTATATTCGGAGGCCTAACAATGAAAACGACATTTTCTCTCAAATATGTTTCAGCAGCGTTAATGATTGCACTTTTTCTGAGTACACTGCTGACGGCCTGTACAACTGCATCCATTACTCCGCTATCTGCTACACAAACGCCTATTTCAGAATCACAGATTTTCAGTAATAGTAGTTATATTACAGCCACTTCCTTAGCGGAGTTGACAAATAAATCCACCTTAGTTGTTATCGGCCAAGCCATTCGTACTGGCGATGTGATCAACATGGCGCGTGATGTCGACGACATCTCAAAAGCAGATGCAAATCTCTTTGGGATCGGTCAGGTATATGAGTTTGAAATATCACGTTATCTCAAGGGTGAACAAGATGTTAACGGCGCTAAAAGTATATATGTTGTACAAGTTGAAGGGGTAATCATCCTTACGGCTCAAAAGCCGCCGACAAAAGACGATATCGAAAAAGCACGGACACAAGAAAAATATCTTCCCATCAACTTGGGTAGTGAGTACATTTTATTCCTAGAACCGGTTAAAGGTTTCTCTGAATTAAAAATGCACTATACAGGAGTTGCACAACCCTGGCGGTTCACGCTGGTGAACGACTGCGCTTTTCCAGATAGCCCTTGGCAGGATGCAAATCTTTATTTCCATCCACAACCTATTAATGATTTTATAGAGCAAGTCGAGAATGCACCCTTGCAAGTTAGTGAATCAACTGAGCCATTTGCATATCCAGCCCCAGGCGATGGCGTGCCATCAACTTGCGCATCTGAACCAGCCAAACCATATCCATATCCATAATTTAGAAAGAAGAAAATGTGTCTCCTTCAGGAATTTGGCCAATATCATAGGGGGTGCGCTGGTAAACGTGATAATTTAGCCAGTTGGCGTACAGCAGATTGGCATGCCCGCGCCAGCGCACGAGCGGACTCTGGCCGGGGTCGTCGTCTGGGAAATAATTTTTTGGCACAGAAATCGGCAGCCCCTTGGAATGATCGCGCTCATACTCGCGCTGCAAGGTCAAGGGATCATATTCGGAGTGTCCGGTGACGTATATTCTCCGGCCGTTCTTCGAGGCGACGATATAAACGCCGGCCTCGGAGGATTCGGCTAGAATCTTCAGATCGTCTACGGGTTCGATATCACTGCGGCGGATCTCGGTATGGCGTGAATGGGGCGCCATGAATTCATCATCGAAGCCGCGCAGCAGCTTTTCGTTCTGGATCAACACGCGGTGAGGATAAACTCCGAACATCTTGGCGGGGATCGGGTATTTGGGGATGCCGTAGCGATGATACAGCCCGGCCTGGGCGCCCCAGCAAATGAAGTAAGTCGAATACACGTGCGTCTCGGCCCAATCCATGATGGCCTGTAACTCATGCCAATAGTCCACTTCTTCGAAGGGAAGATGCTCGACCGGTGCGCCGGTGATGACGAGACCATCAAACTTCTGATCTTGGACTTCTGCAAAGCTCTGGTAATGATCCAGCAGGTGTTCGGCCGGGGTGTTTTTCGGCTCATACGTCGAGGTGTGCAGCAAGGTGATATCCACCTGCAGGGGAGTATTCCCGATCAAACGGCAGAGCTGGGTTTCAGTCTCGATCTTGGTGGGCATTAAGTTCAGGATGGCGATCTTCAAAGGGCGAATATCCTGGTGCAACGCGCGCCCTTCACCCATCACGAAGATGTTTTCACTTTCCAAGATTTCCTTTGCTGGCAGGGTTTCTGGTATTTTTACGGGCATGGTCTACCTCTTTCTTCTAGTTTGCTGCTGGCGGCGAACCGCCGCCACCAGCCTTTACAAAAAAGTCTTATCCCAGGGCCTGGTTGAGATCCCAAAGAATATCTTCGATATCTTCGGTCCCGATGCTCAAGCGGATAAAATCAGCGGTAACGCCTGCGCTGAGCTGCTGGTCTGGGGTTAGCTGACTGTGGGTGGTGCTGGCAGGGTGGATCGCCAGGCTCTTGGCATCGCCGACATTTGCCAGGTGCGAGAAAAGCTGCAGCCGGTCGATGAATTGGCGGCCTGCATCTAATCCACCTTCGAGCCCAAAGCCAAAGATCGCGCCGGGTCCTTTCGGCAGGTATTTCTTTGCTGCTGCGTAGTCTGGGTGGCTCTTCAGGCCAGGGTAAGCTACCCATTTTACTCGGGGGTGCTTCTCCAGAAATTCGGCGGCCGCCTGGGCATTTTGAACGTGGCGCTCCATGCGCAGGCTCAACGTTTCCAGCCCCTGCAGGAACAAGAAGGAATTGAAAGGCGAGAGGCAGCCGCCGATATCGCGCAGAGTTTGAACGCGGGCTTTGAGGATAAAAGCCGGCGCGCCTAAAGTGGCGTAGACCAGGCCGTGGTAGCTCTCATCGGGCGTGGTGAAATTAGAGAAACGCCCGCTGGCTGCCCAGTCGAAGCTGCCGCCGTCCACAATAATCCCGCCGATCGATGTCCCGTGTCCACCGATGAATTTGGTGGCAGAATGCACCACGATATTCGCGCCCCATTCAAAGGGCCGGTTGAGATAGGGAGTGGCAAAAGTGTTATCGATCATTAACGGGATGCGATATTCGCTGGCAATCGCCGCGACTTCTTCGAAGGGGAAGACGTTAATCCCAGGGTTGCCCAAGGTCTCCCCATACAAAACCTTGGTGTTGGGCCGGATGGCGCTGCGGAAGTTTTCGGGGTCCCTGGGATCCACCAGGGTGACATCGATCCCCAGGCGAGGAAATGTGTAGACGAACTGGTTATAGGTGCCGCCATACAAAGTGCTGGCAGAAACGATATGGTCTCCTGCTGCACATAAGGTGAAGATGGCTTGAGCCTGGGCGGCATGCCCAGAGCTAACCGCCAGGGCGCCGACCCCGCCTTCAAGGTCTGCCAGGCGTTGTTCGAAGACGTCGCTGGTCGGGTTCATAATCCGGGTGTAGATATTGCCAGATTCCTGCAAGGCAAAGAGCCGGGCGGCATGATCCGTGTCTCTGAACTGGTAGGAAGTGGTCTGGTAAATTGGAACTGCTCGAGACCCCGTGGTGGGATCGGATACCTGGCCGGCATGCAGTTGGCGGGTGTTAAACCCAAATTGGTGTGACGTATTTCCATTGGCTGCCATGATCTGAATCTCCTGATAAAAATGAAAGAACCTCTTCGGAGAGAAGAGGTTCGAAATTAAAACTCGTCCACCTCTCATCTTCCAGATCTTACTCTGCCGGAATTGGCACCTGGTGTACGCAACCTGGTTGCCGAGGCTTCAAAGGGCCGGTCCCTCCGCCTCTCTGGATAAGAGCGTTCTTGTCTTATTTAATTGGACGATTTATATCATGCAGTGTTACGAATGTCAAGCCGAAATTGCTGCGCAGTGCGCGCCCACATTGGCAGCCAGCGGGATCGCCAATTACTTGGGTTCCACGCTGACAATCTGGTTGAAGCCGTTCAAGACCAGCACCCAGTTGCTGCCCGGTGTAAAGCGTGTGAATTCATCCGGGTTGGTGAGGCGATATTCGAGGTTGCCTTTTTCAGTGGCAAAGACGACCACATAGGCTTCCTGCTGCTCACCCTGGCGCTGGCCGGCTTGGAGCTGCAGGCTGGGCCAGGCCAGGTTAAGGTTGCTGCCGCTGGCGACAGCCTGGTCCACGTTTTGCCATTCCTTAACGGTATAGTCACAATAATCCTGGTAGACGATGTACTGGCAATCCTGCACCACCTGACCAAAACCAGATCCGGTGTCCTTGGTATAGGGCGTGCCGCAGACCTCGTTCGAGTTCGGGGCGGGCTGGTCTTGGGTGTGGTGTTCGCGCAGCGCACATTGCCCAACCGCTGCGCCGGCTGGAATTTCATCGCTCCAGTCGGAGCTTTTCACGTCTTGGAGCGCCTGGATAAAGATAATTCGCTCCCAATTTACGCCTTGCACACTCGCGGCCAGGTTGTCGCGGCGCGAGCCGGCGATGACGAAATAGCCGATCAAACACAGCACCAGCAGGCCGCCCAGAACTGCAAGGCCGATCAGCAGGGTGTTCGGGCGGGGTTTGCCCGCCAGCCTGGGCAGTTGGCGCTTGAAGGGGTGCGCTTTCAGGCTTTTGCAGCCGCGCTCCGCAGGCTGAGCAGGTTTGCGCTTGTGTCGGGGTTCAGCGTGGCGCAGTTCGGACAGGGGATTTGCTCGACGGGTTTTGGCTGGGTGGCGTAAGCCCCGACCACCTGGCCGCTGACCCGTTTTTCGGCGCCTTTCAGATCGCCGCCGCACTGCACGCAGATAGCGGCGTCGGCGGTGTTGCGCGTTCCGCAGTAGGGGCAGTGCACATCGGGACCTTTTTTGGCCGCTTCAACCTTTTCCTTATCCTCCAGGATTTCTGCCTGGTTGGGCTGCTCAAACTTGACATCTTTCGGCTGAGGCGCCCCGCAAGTTGCACAGGTCTTTTGCTGTCCAGGGTTCTTGCCCTGGCAATTGGGGCAGGTCCACTCGAGTTCGATATAACCAAGATCTTTTTGAGTCATGTTTGCTCGTTTTCTCCGCTGCCAATCCCCAGCGGAATCCATTTGCGTTCATCTTTCAAGCGGTGTTGGATGCCATGCCGGTCATGGACTTCATCGAAACCCTCGGGTTTAATGAAAAGCTGTTCGCCCTCCAGCAAGCCGGAAATCCCGCTCTGGCCAGGCTCGGAGCGTTTTTCGCCCTTGTATTTGGCCGCATCGCTGGGCAGGTAATCCGTGGGCTCCTCATACGTGGTGACATATCCTTCGTAATTGCGCAGAATAATCTTGTGGTCAGACATGCTCAGCAGATAATTTGGCGCCACTGGGATTTTACCGCCGCCGCCGGGCGCATCGACAATAAACTGCGGGACCGCGTAACCCGAAGTGTGGCCGTGTAAGCCCTCCATAATTTCGATGCCCTTGGCCACGGGAGTGCGGAAATGGCCAGCCCCTTCCACCAGGTCGCACTGGTAGAGATAATAGGGGCGGACACGAATGCGCACCAGGTCGTGCACCAACTGGCGCTGGATATGGATATTGTCGTTGACCCCAGCCAGCAGAACGGCCTGGTTGCCCAGGGGAATGCCGGCGCGGGTCAACCGGTCCGTCGCTTCAGCCAATTCTTGCGAGATCTCGTTGGAATGGTTTACATGGATATTCAACCACAGGGGATGATACTTTTGCAGCATTTCACACAGCTCGTCGGTGATCCGCATCGGCAAAAATACCGGTACGCGTGACCCAATCCGGACGATTTCGATATGCTCGATTTCGCGCAGCCGGCGTAAAATTTCATCCAGAATTTTGGGAGCGAGCACCAATGGATCGCCGCCGGAGAGGAGAACGTCGCGCACCTGCGGAGTTCGCTGCAGATATTCAATTTGCATTTCAAACTCGGCGCGCGAAAAAGTCGCCGCAGGATCACCCACGATCCGTGAACGAGTGCAGTAGCGGCAGTAGGTTGCACACTGGGTGGTCACCAACATCAAAACCCGATCTGGGTAGCGGTGAACCAGGCCTGGCACGGGCGAATGGCGATCCTCAGCCAGCGAGTCTTCCATCATTGCCGTGAAGGGTACTAATTCGCGGTCGGTGGGCACCACCTGTTTACGGATTGGATCGTCGGGATCGGTTGGGTCGATTAAGGAAATAAAATAGGGAGTGATGTCCACCCGAAAAAGGTTGGATGCGCTCAGCGCCTTTCGTTCGCTTTCGGTAAGCGGGACAACCTTCTCAAATTCCTCAACGGTGTTAATCCGGTTGCTCAATTGCCAACGCCAGTTGTACCATTTGTCGTCAGGAATGTCTGCATAAACCGGGGCGCGCTTCGAAGTAAATTCTCGTTTCGTCATGTGCTTTTCTCCTATGCTGTAAATCCATCAAGACCCATACCAATAAACTTGGGGTTAGAAACAAAGCAATCGCTTATTGATTTTAAGGTAAAAGACCCTTTGGGTCAAATAATAAATAGGCGTTTTCTGGATCAAGGCCTTAACTGCACCGGCTGGTTGGCGAGGTGGAGGACAATGCCAGTCTCAGGGTCGTCTCGGAAAACCACTACCCTGGCGAGGACCGGTTGGCGGATTTGATAGGCGATTTCGGTGGAATATTCCTTAAATTCATCCTGGGCAGCACCGTGGATGCCAGCCAGGCGCTGGCTGATCAGCTTGCCATTCTGGTCGACGATTTGAACTTTGAGCGGTTGATCAGGGTCGAGATTGGTCAGGCCAGAAACCTGCAGGATCCCGCCGGAGATACTCGCCTCTGCGGCGGGCTGTTGGATATCGATGGTTTTTGCTTGCCAGGAAGGAGGCGCCAGGCGTGCCGGACCCGTTGAGCTGAGGGTCAGATCGGCCGAGTTCACCGCCAGCGGGTAAACGGGTTGGTTCTCAGTTTTTCGTTTGGGCTCCACGGCAACGATTAACCAGGCGCGGCTGGTTGGCTCGGCGATCTCGAATTCGAGCGCATCGATCAGCAGGTCGCCGGGTGGGTCCAAGCGGCTTCCATCCAATAGCTTGCGGGCCAGCAAAACGCCATCTGGACGGCGCAATTCGATGCGAACGAGCGCGGTGGCCGGATCTAGCTGGAAGTTTATTTCCAGCCTTATTGGAGAGATCACCTGCGATCCAGTTCCAGGAGCCCGGATTTGGATTGGGTCGAGGATCAGAAGGGACTGGAGTGAATTTGTGGGTATGCTGAGCGGTTTGCCGGGTATTCCGGTTGCGGTTTCAAGGGTCGGCGTATCGGTCGGCCCGTTCACATTTACTGTCAGCGAAGGAGCGATGATTGTCGGGGTCGTACATGCTCGGCGTGAGGGATGGGGATAGGGTCTCTACGGGCTGGCTGGTTTGCCCTGTTCCCCTGTGCACAGCCGAAGTGGATGGGGTTTGCGCGGCAGCCGGCAGGAAGCCAGGGGTAGAGCGGGCTTGTTGTGCGCCGCTCGAATTGCAAGCGCACAACAAGCTGAGCAGAATGAGGCTGATTGAAACGAAAATCAGACGCGGGCCTTTTTCTGGCTGCGCCGGCTATAAGCCATAGATCTGGCCGTATTTATCGCCCAGGTAGCGCATATAAGGCGCTGAATCGATTTTAGAACCGGTCACATGCTGGATAAGTTCTTGCGGTTCAAATTTGGCCCCGTATTGGTGGATATTCTGACGCAGCCATCCAAGCAGTTCGCCAAATTCGCCCTGGCGGAACTGCCCGGTCAGGTCGGGAATTTCCTTCATAATCCGTTCCCAGAGTTGGGCGGCGACCAGGTTGCCCAAAGCATAGGTTGAGAAATAGCCAATCGCCCCGAGCGACCAGTGGATATCCTGGAGCACACCCTGACTATCATTGGGTGGGACGACCCCTAAATAATCCTGCATCCGGCTGTTCCATGCTTCTGGCAGATCCTTTACCAGCAGGCTGCCTTCCATGAGAGCAATTTCCAGCTCCAGCCTGAGCATAATGTGCAGGTTGTACGTGGCTTCATCGGCCTCGACCCGAATCAAGGATGGCTGAACGCGATTGATGCCTCGATAAAAATCCTGCAATCCCAGGGAACCGAGCTGGGCTGGGAATACTTGCTGCAAGCGTGGGTAGAAATATTCCCAGAAAGGCAGCGAGCGACCGACAAAATTCTCCCACATGCGTGATTGGGACTCGTGCAGCGCCAGGGAGGCGCCGCCAGCCAGGGGCGATCGCGCCAGGGAATGATCTACCCCTTGCTCATATAAAGCATGCCCGGCTTCGTGCATGGTGCCAAACAGCGCCGGATTCAGGTAGTCCGGGTAAACCCGGGTCGTAATGCGCACATCATCGATGCCAAAGCTCTGTGTGAAGGGGTGAGCCGATTTATCCTGGCGGCCGCGATCCCAGTCGTAACCAAAGCGGCTGATCACCTCTACGCCAAAATCCCACTGTTTCTGCGTGTCGTAGTTTAAGTGGACAAAAGAGTTGTCCACTGCAGGCCGTTCAACGATCTTCTGGATCAGGGCAACCTGCTGCGGGCGCAGTTCAGCAAAGATCGTCTGTACGTCGGCAGTTTTTAATCCAGGCTCAAAATCGTCCAGGAGGGGATCATAAATATGATCGTACGGCGCGAACAGGCTGGCATATTGTTGGCGCAGTTCAACAACTTTTTCCAGGTGTGGTTGGAACCTGGCGAATTGATTTTCTTGGCGCGCCTGCTGCCAGGCTTGCTGGGCCATCGCCGCGACCCGGCTGAATTCTGCAACCATTTCAGACGGTACGCGGGTTTGCTTGGCGTATTGGCGAGCGGTCACCCGGATCAAGCAGGCATCATTCGAATCCGGATCCAGGCTGGCCGCCGCGGGCTGCAAATCTTCGAGGAGTTTTCCCACCTCGGGAGCTGTAAATTTCCGGTGGGCCAGGCTTTCCAGGGTGGCAAGCTGATAACTGCGGGCTTCAGCGCCGCCTGGCGGCATATAGGTCTGTTGATCCCAGTTCAGCAATGCTGCCGCGTTTTGCAGATCGTGCGCCTCGGCTAGAAGTGATTTCAGTTCGTTGACTTTAGACTCCATAGGTTTTATCTCCTTGTCTGGTCTGATTTTACCTCAGTTTATCCGGCGAGTTTAGCAGCCAGCAGTATCTAGATCCAAGGTCCAAGAATCCGCAAATAAAAAAATATCCTGTTCAATTAATTCGATATATAATGATAAAGGATGACCTTGAGCAGGTTAACCTGGCTGGAGTCTTTTGATGAAATATCGCTGCTTGCTTGGTTTTATCATCCTGATCAGCATGTCCCTCCTACCAGCTTGCTTACCGGAAGGACCACTGCCAACCAACACCCAGGTCGATGCGGCAGTTTTTTATACCCAGGCCGCCCAGACCATTGAAGCGCGCCTGACCGCGGATGCCCAGTCCGCTTTTGAAAAGCAAACCCAGGTCGCCCAGACCGCAGCGGTTCAGATGGAGCTGGCCGTTCAGACCGTAACTGCTCGAACAACCCAACAGGTGAACGTGGATGCTGCCCAGGGGATCACCCCAACTTCTGTTCCCTTCTACCAGCCAAGCGCCACAGCCAGCCCATCCCCGCAGCCATTGGCAAATTGTGACCGGGCTGATTTCTTGGGTGAACTTTCCCCAACCCTCGATGATGTTTATTACCCTGGAGAAGTATTTCGGGTCTCCTGGCGCTTCCAGAATGTCGGTACCTGCACCTGGACGCCGGATTACCGCCTGGAGATGGTCAGCGGAGATTTCAGCGGCGGGACCAGCATGCTGCTGCCGGATTATGTGCGGCCCGGACAAACCATCGACCTGAATTTTCCGCTGGTGGCTCCAAGCCTACCCGGTAATTATATTGGCTATTGGAATTTAAAAAACTCGTCCGGGAAATATTTTGGGGTGGGACCAAATGGCGAAGCCCCGCTTACCATCCTGGCCCAGGTGTATGAACAGCAAGCAGGGTATTCCTACGATTTTGCGACAAATTACTGCGGCGCTGGATGGCGCACCGGCGCGGGGATCATTTCATGCCTGGGCGTTGGTAACGAAGAAGATGGCCTGGTAATTCTGATGCAGTACCCGATCCTCGAAAACAATACCGGCAGCGGTCCGGCATTATGGACGCACCCAAATAACAATAATAATGGCTGGATCAGCGGTATCTACCCACCCATTTTGATCCAACGCGGCGACCGGTTCCGGACCACTTTGGGCTGCCTGGCGGACAGTCCGGGGTGTGACATTATCTTGCAAGTGGAATATGAGAACGGAAACGGCGTTGTCCAGATGCTTGGCCAATGGCGGGAAATTTACGATGGCAACGTCACCAACGTGAACATCGACCTTTCACCCCTGGCAGGTCAATTCCTTAAGTTTATTTTCACGCTGGTTGTCCAGAACAACCAACCCTTGGATGCCAACGGGGTGTGGGTCTTCCCGCGAATCGGGCGCTAAACAAGCCGGCTCAAGGATTTGCTGGCGGCTGTCCCCATTTCTGTAGATATTGAAATTCGACCTGGAACAACTCGATAATCCGCTCGGGATCGGGGACAATATTGGCGTCTGTCGCTACTCCCAGGATGACATCACCCGCATAGCTCAAGATGCTGACCCCTAGACTTAAATTTGCGGGGGAGGGCACCCAGAATATCATCGATGTAATTGGCGCGCCAGCCAGGTAGAGCATCTGGTGGGGTCCGGGAACATTGGTCATGACCGCGCTGCCCTTAATCCCAAAGATTTTGATGACGAGTTTTTCGACCTGGACCGGCGTCAAGCCGATCACGTTCAAAATCCCAAAGGCGACAACGGCCTCGGGAGAATTTTTGATCGCATTCATGCGTTTCCTGAGAATTACCAGGCGTCTGAGTGGGTCGCTGGTGCCGATGGGTAAGCTTAAGTAAATCAGCCCGAAGCGATTGCCCAGCTCTCCTTCTTCTTCTTCAGGGCGCAAGTTCACCGGTACCATGGCCCGAATATTGACACCCTGGACTGGATCGCCGCGCTCGATTAAATAGCGGCGGAGAGCGCCGGTCACCGCTGAAAGCAGAATATCATTGATCGTCCCGCCCATCGTCCGGCCTACATTTTTAACGTCTTCCAGGCTAATTTCTGTCGACCAGGCGGCGCGCTTCGGGACACTGCACTTCTGCTTGAACAAGGTCCGATGATCGGGCGGTAGAAGAAGCAGCTTGCTAAAAGCCAGGCTGCTGGCAGCGGCGCTGTTGGCTGCGCTGCCCAGGCGGGAAGGTTTGACCAACACCTGCATGCCTTCATGGAGCAAGGTTCCGGTTGTGTGCACGGCGCCTTTGACGGTTTTAGCGATCCGTATGGCTGGCTTGCAAAAACGCGCTTGCGAACCAGGTTCTGCAGGAATCGGTTCCGGGGCCGCTGGCCATGGCGCCTCGGCTGTTTCGTCGGCCAGGGAAAGCAGCACCTGGGTTAAGGCGACTCCATCCGCAATGCAGTGGTGTAAGCGTGAGACCAGGGCGCTGCCTCCGGCGACTTCATCGATGTAATGGAACTGCCAGAGCGGGCGCGAGCGGTCTAACGGCATGCTCATTAGCTCGCTGACGAAATCTTGTAAGGCGCTATGATCCTTTGTTCCGGATAAAGTCGTTGCCTGGAGATGATAATTTAAGTCGAAGTTCGGATCCAATTCCCAACGCGGCAGTCCCAGCGGAAAGGATGGCTCGCTAATCCGCTGGCGAAAACGGATATAAGGCAGCAGCCGGGCTTCGATGGTCGCCCGCAGCCGTGCAAAATTCAAAGGCGTAGGGAAAGACATAACCCCGGTGATATTCGCCAGGTTGGAGGGCGTATCCATATGCAGCCAGGCAGCATCTACGCTGGAGAAGTTTTCGCTCTGGGATAGATTGAGGGCCATGGGGCAAGCTCGCTTTCGTATTTAGCCAATGCAAATCAGAATGATCGGGTATCTTGATTATACTTTTTTATCGGGAAAATGTACTTTTTACCTGGTTTGTAAAAGAATCGTGACAACTGTCACAAAAAAACATGACATCCGCGACTAAAAGAAAACCATATTACTCGGTATTATCAAGGTAAGCGAACAAACGCGATGGCTTTCGTTAACAGTCAGCGGCGAAAAACCGGCTAATAACCATCCGCAGAATCCATCTTCTGAGCGAGCTCACCTGGCTAAGTCTGCGTTTTTTTTCAAGGAGGCTTACGATGCAGTATATTGAAAGTGACTTTCTCGCTATCGATCGCAAGAATCGCGTCCATCTTCCATTTCTGGATTTAGATCATCGCCCTGTCGAAGAGCGATTATGTGATTTTGAAGATGTGGTGATTGGCTTTGATGAAGAGCGGGCTAAGTATGAAGCCTCACGCTGCATCCACTGTCCTGATCCGGCGCCGTGTATGCTTGCTTGCCCCACTCATAACGATATTCCCTCAGCAATGTGGTTAATCGAACAAGGCCGGTTCTTCGAGGCTGCCGAACTATACCGGGTAACCAGCTCGATGCCGGAGATTTGCGGGCGGGTGTGTCCCCACGAGCAGCTTTGCCAGGGATCCTGCGTGTTGAATAAGAACCAGGAACCGGTGCTCACCGGGCTTCTGGAAGCTTTTGTGACCTGCTATCAGCGCCGCAATGTGGGCGTCGAGATCCCCGTCGGCGAGCCAACGGGCAAAAAAGTGGCGATTGTGGGGGCTGGCCCGGCGGGGCTGGCTTGCGCAGAGCAGCTAATCCAACGCGGCCACGAAGTGACCATTTTCGATTCGAAACCAGAGCCAGGCGGGCTGCTGGTGTATGGCATCCCGAACTTCAAACTGACCAAGACAATCGTATTTGCCCGCTGGGAAGATCTTTTAGAAGCCGGGGTGGATTTTGTTGGGAATACGTATATCGGCAAAGACAAAACAATTGACAGTCTTTTCGAAGAAGGGTTCGAAGCAGTCTTTGTTGGCGTCGGCTCCCAAGTAGATGCTCCCATGGAAGCGCCAGGTGAAGACCTCCCGGGTGTGTATAAAGCGACCGATTTCTTGATCCGGGCGAATGTTCCGATGGAGCTGCTGCCCGAGCATCTTAAGACGCGCCCGCTGATCGGCCGCAAGGTTGTCGTGATTGGCGGCGGCGACACTGCTTCAGATTGCTTGCGCACCGCCCTGCGCATGCATGCCGAAGAGGTGACCTGTCTTTACCGGCGCACTGAGAAAGAAATGCCCGGCGGGAAGAAGGATCGTGAGCTGGCAAAAGAGGAAGGCGCAAATTACCAATTCTTAACTCAGCCTGTGCGTTTCATTGCCGACGAGAACGGGCAACTGGCGCAGGTTGAATGCATCCGGATGGTGCTGGGCGAGCCAGACGCCAAAGGCCGCCGAAAGCCGGTCCCGGTGGAAGGCTCCAATTTTATCGTCGAAGCCGACACGGCCATCCTGGCCTTGGGTTATTGGCCCGATCCAGTTATTGGCGATACCACTCCAGGCTTACAAACCCGCAACTGGGGGTTGATTGTTGCAGATAAAGAAACCGGCGCAACCACGCGACCGGGAGTTTTCGCTGGCGGCGACGGCGTCACCGGGCCCGACCTGGTCGTGACGGCAATGGTGGCCGGGCGAAAGGCTGCCGCAGCAATCGATCAATATCTTCACAGCTCGCCAAACTAAATCTATTCGTCGATGTACAGCCTGGACGCCGCCGAGCGTCCAGGCTTTTTTAATATAAGAAGGAAGAACCTCTTAGAAGCACAGATTTCAGGGCAGGGCGCGGTATAATTAAGGTTCATGCGTCGTGAGAACGCAAATATCTTTACCGAAGGATTCGTTATGGAATTTGGATTGGTCGAGCCGGTCGATATCAACGAACAAATGCGCTCAGCTTACCTGGATTACGCGATGAGCGTCATCGTGGCCCGCGCCTTGCCCGATGCTCGGGATGGTCTAAAGCCGGTTCACCGGCGAATTTTATACGCCATGCACGATATGGGTATTCGGGCCAACACACCCTATAAAAAATCTGCTCGAATCGTGGGCGAAGTGCTGGGCAAATATCATCCGCATGGCGACAGCGCGGTATATGAATTGATGGCCCGGCTGGCCCAGGATTTTTCGATGCGCTACACCCTGGTCGATGGCCAGGGCAACTTTGGGTCGGTGGATGGCGACGCGCCGGCTGCCATGCGTTATACCGAAGCGCGCCTGGAGCGCATGGCCGAGGAGATGCTCGCCGATATCGACAAGGATACCGTCAATTTTGGTGCTAACTTCGATGATTCGCTGAAAGAGCCGCTGGTGCTGCCGGCCCGCCTGCCGAACTTGCTCCTGAACGGCTCTGCGGGGATTGCCGTGGGGATGGCTACCAATATTCCACCCCACAACCTGGGCGAGCTTGCCGCGGGCATTATCCACCTGATCGATAACTACGAGCGCGCTGAAGACATTACCGTCGAGGAACTGCTGCAGTTTATCCCTGGCCCAGATTTCCCCACTGGGGGCATCATCGTCGGCAACGAAGGCATCTTACACGCCTACGCCAGCGGGCGCGGGCGGATCGTGCTGCGCGGCCTGGCCCAGATCGAGGACATGCCGGGCAATCGTCACCGCATCGTGATTACCGAGATTCCCTACCTGCTGAATAAATCCAGCCTGATCGAGCGCATTGCCGAGCTAGCGCGTGAAGGGAGAATGGATGAGATTTCGGATCTGCGCGACGAATCAGACCGGCGTGGGATGAGCATTGTGGTTGAGCTGCGCCGGGGGGCCCAACCCAAGAAAGTGCTCAACCAACTGTATAAGTACACTGCCCTGCAGTCGACCTTTGGCGTGCAGCTCCTGGCTTTAGTGGATAACGAGCCGCGTTTGCTTTCGCTCAAACGCGCCCTGCAGATTTTTGTCGATCATCGCGTCGAGGTGATCACCCGCCGCTCGCAGTTCGAGCTGACCAAGGCGCGCGAACGCGCCCATATCCTCGCCGGGCTCCTCATCGCCCTGGCCAACCTGGATGATGTGATCCAGACAATCCGCCAGTCTCCCGATGCTGATACAGCCAAAACCCGCTTGATGGAACGCTTTAATCTCAGCGAACGACAATCCCAGGCGATCCTCGATATGCAGCTTCGCCGCCTGGCCGCTTTGGAACGCCAAAAGATTGAGGACGAACAGCGCCAAACTCTGGAACGAATTGCCGCCCTGGAAGACCTCCTGATCCATCCGGTTAAAATCTTGGAGCTGATCAAAAGCGACCTGGGAGAGCTGGTCGAGAAATACGGCGACGGGCGGCGCACCCATATTGCCTACGAGGCAAATGAGGAATTCCGAGAGGAAGACCTGGTGCGCGATGAAGCGGTTTTGATCAGCATTACCCAAAAAGGATATATCAAACGTGTAGCAGCCAAGGCTTTCCGCCTGCAGACCCGCGGCGGGCGCGGGGTTACCGGCCACGCAACCAAAGAGGAAGATGAAATTATGTTCCTCATCCCGGCGCGCTCATTGAACACAATCTTATTCTTCTCCGATAAGGGCAAGGTCTACTCCGAAAAAGCCTATCAAATCCCCGATGCAGAACGCACCGGCCGAGGAATCCCGATCGTTAACGTGCTATCCCTCGATGCCGGCGAAACCATCACTGCCGCCGTGGCGGTGCCGGTATTTGACGATACCCATTTTTGTATTATGGCCACGCGCCGAGGACGCAGCAAGCGGATTGCCATGTCCGAATTATCTTCCGTGCGTCCCTCCGGGGTTATCGCCATCAACCTGGAGGAGGGCGATCAGCTCGGCTGGGCGCGGCTGACGAACGGTAATAACGATGTGATCTTGATTACCGAACAGGGCCAGGCGCTGCGTTTTTCTGAGAAGGAAATTCGTTCGATGGGGCGCACTGCAGCAGGGGTAAACGCCATCCGGCTGGGTAAACAGGATTATGTAACCAGTATGGAAGTGATTGAGCCAGACGGCTACCTGTTGGTGGTCACGCGCAACGGCTTTGGCAAGCGCACACTTTTGAGCGGCTACCCGGTGAAAGGCCGCGCAACTCGCGGTGTGGCGACAATCAATAAAGCCGCCCTGACCACGATCGGCCCGGTTGTTTCTGCCCGGGTGGTACAGGAAGATGACGATTTGACGATCATCTCGGCGAACGGCGTGGTGCTGCGCACAAAAGTGAAAGATGTCTCAGCCAGCGGCCGGGGGGCGCGTGGGGTGACCCTGTTGAAGCCCGACCCAGGCGATTTCGTCGCCTCGATGGCGCGCATTTCCAATGCAGAACTGCGCCAGGCTGGCGCAGCGGAATAAAGGCGCCGCCGTCCAGGGTGATTACCGCGACGAGAACTCTTGAACCTGGCGATTGAAGACGGCCTCGCCTGGCGGGGAAGGTTAATTCAGCGGGCGCAGCCGTAAATCGCCAGCATAGATGGAAATCACCTGGCCTGAACGGGGAGCCAGGCGCAGTGAGCCATCTGGATTCAGGCCGAGCAGCCGTCCTTCCAGGGTACGGTTTTTCTCGAGGATCTGCACCCATTCCCCCTTGAATGCCAGGTAGTTTTCCCAATCCAATAAAAATTGGGCCGATTCCAGCTCTTTTTTGCGATTCAGCAGGCGGAGTAAGATGAAATGCAGCAGCTTCAGCCGGTCCAGCGAGCAGCCTGCTTCCTCGCTGACGCAGGTTGCCGGGTAGAGCAGCTTTTGCAGGGGGGGAACAGCAGGCGGGTGGACGTTCACCCCGATCCCCAGGATCACAGCCGTTAGCTGGTCGCCCTGCCAGTGCGCCTCCGAAAGCAAACCGGCTGTCTTTCGGCGCCGGATCAAGACGTCGTTCGGCCATTTAAGCTCGGCTGGCAAAGCATAGTCTTGGATCAGGGCATCGCAGACCGCCAGCCCACCCAGGGCGGTCAAACGCGATAACAAGCGCGGCGGGTCATCTGCGTGGGAGAAGCGTAAAATCAAGCTGCAGGCCAGCGCCGCGCCCGGCGGGGTAAACCACTGGCGGCCATCCCGGCCGCGCCCGGCAGTCTGCTCGTCGGCGATGACCAGGGAGAGATCGCCGGCTTTCTCCTCTGCCCACCGGGCGGCCTCCAGGTTGGTCGAGTCGAGCGTGTCATAATAGCGCATCTCCCCCAGGGGCAGGCCAGCCAAAGCGTGTTTGAGCTCATCAAGATCCATCCCTAAATTTTATCGTAATTTCTGCTTAAAAATGCCCTTCCCGATTCTAGTTGCAGTGTGATATACTTGCCTGCGCTCCCGCCTTAGGCGGGGCGTTTTATGCCCACCCGGGCATCATCCCATCTCACACGCTTCCCGACTTGCCTGTGCGTGCCGTTGGCCACGGTGACAGGCAAGGATGACGGCAGCGGAAGAAAAAAAACGCAAAGGAGAGTTTAACTATGGCCCTAATTCCCATGAAGGCGCTTCTTGAAAGCGGCGTGCATTTCGGGCATCGCACCCACAAATGGCACCCGGCCATGAAGCCGTACATCTTTACCGAACGAAACGGTATCCACATTATCGACCTGCAAAAAACTGTTAAGTCCCTCGAACAATCTTATGGTCTGGTTCGGGATACCACAGCCAATGGCGGTATGGTCTTGTTTGTGGGCACCAAGCGCCAGGCTCAGGAGACCATCCAGGCCGAGGCGATGCGCGCCGGCATGCCCTATGTGACCCAGCGTTGGTTGGGTGGTATGCTGACCAATTGGCGCACGATCCGCGGCCGTGTCAATGAATTGGAACGCATGGAACGCATGCGCGACAAAGGCGATTTCGAGCGCATGACCAAGAAGGAAGCCCTGCTGATTAGCCGCGAGATCGAACGCCTGGAGATCCTCTTGGGCGGTATCCGCAGTATGGTCCGCCTGCCCGAGCTCCTGTTCGTGGTCGATGTTCACCGCGAAGCCACTGCAATTCACGAAGCCAACCTGCTCAAAATCCCTGTTGTGGCGATGGTCGATACCAACTGCGATCCCCGCGATGTGGATTATGTGATCCCGTCAAACGACGATGCGATCCGCGCCATCAAATTGCTGGTGGGTAAGATGGCAGATGCAGCCCTGGAAGGCAAAGCCATGCGCAAAGACCTGCCCGAAGAGGAAATGGCGACGGTGATGCGCTCTTCGGTAGCGAGCGCTGACGAGGTCGAGCTGAGCGATGAGGAGCTGCTCGGCGAAGCGACCCTGGCGAAAATAACGACCAAGTCTCGCCTTGCTGAGTTCGAAGAAGAGGTAGTTGCTGTGGCTGAGTTCGAAGAAGAAGCAGTTGCTGTGGCTGAATTCGAAGAAGAAATCGAAGCTGAAGAAGAAATCGAAGAGGAAGAATTAGCCTTTGACGAGGCCGAAGATGAAATCGCGGCAGACCAAGGCGACGAGGCATAATTATGGCGATTACCATCGAACAGATCAAGGAATTGCGCGAAGCCACCGGCGCAGGCATTTTAGACTGCCGAAAAGCGCTCGAACAAGCTGATGGTGATTTCGACAAGGCTGTTGACCACCTGCGTGAGAAAGGCCTTGCCACTGCCGCCAAGCGGGCTGACCGTGATGCCAATCAGGGCGTTGTTGAGCTCTACTCGCATGGCAATGGACGCGTCGGCGTAATGGTTGAAGTGAACTGCGAAACCGACTTTGTTGCTCGTTCCGAGGCCTTCCGGACTTTCGCCCACGAAGTGGCTCTCCAGATTGCCGCTTCTGCCCCACTGTATATCCGTGCCGAGCAGATCCCAGAATCGGTCTTGGAACACGAACGCGAGATTGCTCGAGTGCGCGCCCGTGAAGAAGGTAAAAAAGAAGCGATGCTGGACAAGATTGTCGAAGGACGGGTCGAGAAGTTCAAAGACGAGGTCGTCCTGCTGCGCCAGGTGTACATCCGTGACGAAAGCATAACGATTGAAAAGCTGCTGATGCAAAATGTAGCCGCAATCGGCGAGAACGTGATCATCCGGCGCTTTGCCCGCTGGGAGCTAGGCGAGAGCACATCCAATTAATCGATTAAAGGCCAACCAAACGGTTGGCCTTTTTTGTAAATTATGGAGGCTAAGCGATGGAAAAGAACCTGAAATATAAGCGCATCCTGTTAAAACTGAGCGGCGAATCGTTAGGCGGTCAGGACGGATCGGGGATCGACCCGACTCGTGCCGAAGATGTCGCCCAGCGGGTCAAAGAAGTGCATGAGCTCGGCGTGGACGTTGCCATTGTCATCGGCGCCGGCAATTTATGGCGCGGGCGGAGCGGGATTGAAAGGGGCATGGATCGAGCGACAGCCGATTACATGGGGATGCTGGCTACGGTGATGAATGCCCTGGCCTTGATGGATGCGATGGAACGCGCCGGCCTGGTCACCCGCGTCCAATCCGCGGTGCAGATGCAAGCTGTCGCCGAACCCTATATCCGCCGCCGGGCTATCCGCCACCTGGAAAAAAATCGGGTGGTGATCTTTGGCGGGGGGACGGGCAATCCCTATTTTTCCACCGATACTGCCGCTGCGCTGCGCGCCATGGAAATCGATGCGGATGTGTTGATCAAGGCCACCAAGGTGGACGGCGTGTATGACTCGGATCCAATGAAAAACGCTCAAGCAGTAAAATTTGACCATCTGACCTACATCGACGTGATTAACCGCCGCCTGGAGGTCATGGACACAACGGCCATCTCGCTGTGTATGGATAACGACTTGCCCATTTTGGTGCTCAACCTGTGGAACCCTGAGGCTTTACGGGCGGCCTTATACGGCGAGCCTGTCGGTACCCTGGTAACAAAATAATATTTTCAGCGACCTTCAACCAGCCTCCCTGAGCGAGGTTGGTTGAAATTTAATCGCAATTGACCCTTTTCTCATCATCGATTTTCGGTTATCCTATAAGGGAAGATTTTCTATCCCTAGGAGGCGGTTATGCTGAAAGAGGTATACAAGGAAACCGAAGGGCGAATGCGGGGCGCCATTGTTGCTTTGGAAGAGGATCTGGCTGGAATTCGCACCGGGCGCGCCCACCCGGCTTTAGTTGAACGGCTGCACATCGATTATTTTGGGATGCCAACGCCTTTGGTCCAGTTGGCAGCCATTTCGGTGCCCGAGCCGCGCTCTCTGCTGATCCGTCCTTTTGATGCTTCCACCCTGAAGACGATTGAAAAAGCGATCCTGGCCTCCGACCTGGGGTTGAACCCCAGCAACGACGGCAAGGCAATTCGCTTGAACCTGCCGCCGCTGACCGAGGAACGCCGCCGGGACCTGGTCAAGATCGTGCATAATCGCGCCGAAGAAGCGCGGGTCGCCGTGCGCAACATCCGCCGGGACAGCATCAAAGATCTGCACGAATTCGAAAAAGAGAAGATGATCTCGGAAGATGAACGAAAAAAGGGTGAAGAAGAACTGCAAAAAATGACGGATCGCTTTATCGAAGAAGTCAACCAGGTCAGCTATCGCAAAGAAAAAGAGATCCTGGAGGTTTAAATCCATAGTGGACATAAACCCTGCCGCTCCCCAAGATCTGCCGGATCGGATTCCCACCCATATCGCGATTATCATGGATGGCAATGGACGCTGGGCCTTGAAACGCGGCCTGCCGCGCCTTGCCGGGCATCGCGCCGGCACCGAAAATTTGCGCCGGATTATCGAGGCCTCAATCGAATTCGGGATCCAATACCTGACGATTTACGCTTTCTCAACCGAGAATTGGGGGAGACCTCAGGAAGAAGTTCAAGGCCTGATGCACATCATCGAAGATGTGATCGACCGGGAGCTCCAGGAGCTGTATGACCAGGGCGTACAACTGCATCACTTTGGGCGCCTGGACGGTTTGGATCCGATGCTGCGCGAAAAAGTCTTGTACGCGGTTGACTTTACCAGGCAGAATTCCAAGCTGACCCTGAATATCGCCTTTAATTATGGAGGTCGCGACGAGATCGTGTGCGCCATCCAGCATATGATTCGCGATGGCATCGCCCCTGAGGCTGTAAACGAGGGAACGGTCAGCCGCTATCTCTTCACCGACAAGATTCCCGACCCGGACCTGATTATCCGCACCTCGGGGGAATTGCGCGGCAGCAATTTCCTGATCTGGCAGGGGGCGTACAGCGAATGGTATTTTACGCCGACCTACTGGCCCGATTTCGATAAAGAACAACTGCGCATCGCCTTACAGGAATTTGCCCACCGCGTGCGCCGCTATGGAAAAGTCTCCGAAGCTGAAGGAAACCTGACCAAACATGTTGGCTAAACGCGTGCTGGTGGCTGTCATCCTGCTGCCGATCGGCCTGGTGTTGATCTTCCTCGGCGGCTGGGCATACACCGCCTTTATCGCCCTGATCCTGGCCCTGGCTGCCGCCGAGTTTGCGCGCCTGTTCCGCATGGGCGGCAACCAACCCGCGGGTTATTTGATGATCGGCGCCGCGGCGCTCCTGGCCTTGGGACGCGGTTGGAAAGGCTTTGCCCTGGATGGTTTGATTGCCGGCTTGTTCATCCTGGCTTGCATGACCGTTCACCTGGTGAGCTTTGAGCGCGGCCGAGACCAGGCCGGCGACCGATTTCACGATCAGCGTGGCCGGTGGGCTGTACCTGGGCTTCATCGGCGCCTACCTGGTTTCTCTGCGCCAGCTACCCGAAGGGCTCTGGTGGGTGCTTGCTGGCCCTGCCGGCAGTCTGGTTGGCCGATACCGGGGCATACTTTATCGGCCGTTCCTTTGGCAAGCATAAGATGAGCAAGCGCCTCAGCCCCAAAAAATCCTGGGAGGGCTATTTCGCCGGGATCGTCTTCGCCACGCTGGGGACGGCCGGGCTGGCGCTGCTTTGGCAGTACCTGGCCGGAGTTTGGCCGGGGTCTCTTGAGAGCGCGACTTTGATCACCCCGCTCAACGCGGCGCTCCTGGGCCTGATCGTCAGCGTCTTGACCCCCCTGGGCGACCTGGGCGAGAGCATGATCAAGCGCCAATTCGGCGCAAAGGACTCCGGGAATTTGCTGCCCGGCCACGGCGGCGTCTTCGACCGGATTGACTCCTGGTTATGGGCAGGAATTCTTAGCTATTTTGTCATATTTTATTTCCTGCTTTGATTGACAGCTTTTTTTAAGCGTGGTATCATCCATTGCGCAAATTGAATAGCCTTTAACGGCACTCTTATCCAGAGAGGTGGAGGGACCGGCCCGATGAAACCTCGACAACCTGTAAGAAATTGAGCCCCTCAGGCTGCAAATTTCTAGCAAGGTGCCAAATCCGGCAGAAAAAGATCCTGGAAGATGAGAGGGCGACCGTACCTCGTGTATTGCCCTTTCGTGATAACCGGAAAGGGCAAAATTTTTTAAACTGGAGAAAATCGATGACTAACACGTTTATGAACTCGCCAAAACTGTTTTTTACGTCCGAGTCGGTTACCGAGGGACACCCCGATAAGGTCTGCGACCAGATCAGCGACGCCGTGCTCGATGCCTGCCTGGAGCAAGACCCGACTTCACGGGTGGCCTGCGAGACCGCGGCTAAAACCGGGTTTGTGCTTCTGCTGGGTGAAATTACCACCAATGCCCATGTCAATTTCGATGAGCTGGTGCGCAAGGTGATTATCGAGATTGGCTATGATGACAGCGCCAAGGGCTTCGATGGCAATAGCTGCGGCGTGCTGTTGGCGATCGCCAAGCAGTCCGGCGATATTGCGATGGGCGTCAACAAAGCGCTGGAAGCGAAGAGCCGGCGAGATGAGCGAAGCCGAAGTCGAAGCCATCGGCGCCGGCGACCAGGGGATGATGTTCGGCTATGCCTGCAACGAAACCGAGGTGCTGATGCCGATGCCGATCTACCTGGCGCATAAGCTTGGCCTGCGGCTTACCGAGATGCGCAAGAACGGGACCCTACCCTGGCTGCGCCCGGATGGTAAGACCCAGGTGACCGTTGAATATGCCTATGGCCGCCCCAAGCGGATCGACACGGTTTTGGTCAGCACCCAGCACGCCCCGGAGATTTCGCAGGAAGCCATCCGCGAGGCGATCATCGAGCACGTTATCCTGCCGGTACTGCCCGCGGAGATGGTGGATGGCGAGCTGAAGATCTTTGTCAACCCGACCGGGCGCTTCGTCATCGGCGGACCGCAGGGCGACGCCGGGGTGACCGGGCGCAAGATTATTGTCGACAGCTACGGCGGGATGGGCCGCCACGGCGGCGGCGCGTTTAGCGGTAAGGATCCCACCAAGGTCGACCGCTCGGCGGCATACGCCGCGCGTTGGGCGGCCAAGAACATCGTCGCCGCCGGCCTGGCCGAGCGCTGCGAAATCCAGGTGGCTTATGCCATCGGCGTGGCGCACCCGCTCAGCGTCAACGTCGAGACCTTCGGCACCGGCTGCATCCCGGATGAGGAGATTGCCGAGCTGATCAACGAGCACTTCGACCTGCGTCCGGGGGCGATCATCCGCGATCTCGATCTGCGCCGCCCGATCTATCGCCAGACCGCCGCCTACGGTCACTTTGGGCGGGATGACCTGGACCTGCCCTGGGAGCGCACCGACCGCGCCGAAGCGCTGCGCCAGGCAGTGGCCCTGAAAGCGGCCCTGCCGGTGGCGGCGGACTAGATAAGACGTTCGCCGGTAAAGGGGATGCCCAAAAAGAACAGGGCATCCCCTTTTTTTGATCTTTTTACGGTTTTTCCAGTCCGTGGGCGTTGAGCAGGGCTTCGTCGTTGAGCAGGTCGCGGGTCGGGCCATCGGCGACCACGCGGCCTTCGTCCATGATGATCATGCGTGGGAAAATCTCGCGGACCATCAGCATGTCGTGGGTGGAGACCAGCATGGTGATCGGCAGGCTGTCGAGGAGGTTGATCAGGGAGCGGCGGGCGCGCGGGTCGAGCCCGGCGGTGGGCTCGTCCAGGGCCAGCACTTCGGGCTTCATCGATAACACCGTGGCGATGGCGATGCGTTTTTTCTCGCCGGTGCTGAGATGGTGCGAGACGCGCTGGATATAATCGCCCATGCGCACGACGTCGAGGGCTTCCTGGACGCGCTGGTGCACTTCAGCGACCGGCAGGCCTTGATAGAGCGGCCCGAAGGCCACGTCGTCGAACACGGTTGGCGAGAACAACTGGTCGTCGGGCGATTGGAAAACGAGGCCGACCCGGGCGCGCACCCTGGCGAGGTTCTTCTCGGTCACTTCCAGCTCGCCCACCTGGATCTTCCCCTTGCCGGTCAGAATCCCATTGAGATGGAGGAGCAGGGTGGACTTGCCGGCGCCGTTCGGCCCCACCAGGGCAACTTTTTCGCACGGCGCCACGGCGACGGTCACGTCGGCCAAAGCCGGATGCCCATCGGGATACGAAAACGATAATGTATCGATGAATAGTGCAGGCTGCATAAGGTTATTCCAAACAGCCGCCCGTTTTTGGGGCGGCGAACGATGGGTTCAAAATAAAACCCCCAGGGCCAGGATGGTGAGCAGGACGAGCAGGCCAAGGGCTAACACCCAATACGCGGGGGCGCCCAGGCGCGGTTGGGGGAAGGAGCGCACTTCGCCGTCATAGCCGCGGGCGGCCATCGCCATGTAGATGCGCTCGCTGCGTTCGATGCCGCGCAGCAGCAGGCTCCCGGCCATCCCCCCGGCGGTGCGCCCGCGCCAGGCCAGGCTGCCGCCGGGTTTTAGACCGGGCTGGCCGGAGTGGCTGCTGCGCGCCGAGCGGGCGCGGAGCAGGCGTAAGGCTTCATCGACCAGGACAAAGAGATAGCGCCACATCATGCCAAAGATGGCCACGATCAGACGCGGGATGCGCACCGCGCGCATGGCGGTGAGCAGATCGGGAAAGGGGGTGCTGGCGGTGAGCACGATGGCCATCTGCACCGATAACCACGATTTCAGGGCGATGCTGATGAAGCGCTCCAGGCCGGCTTGATAGACGTTCAGCGTCCAGGGTCCAGGCGAAAAGCTGAACAAAATCGGGCCTCCATCCAGGGTGAAAATTACCGGCAGAGCGGCCAGGACGAAGGGCAAGGCCAGGGCGGAGCGCTTGAGCACATACCCTACCCCAAGCTCGGAAAGGATCTCCACCGATAAGACGATGGCAAACAGCAAAATGTAGGCGACCCAGGCGCCCGAGGGGGTCAGGGCGGCGGTGAGGATGAAGGCCAGGGTTAAGATCAGCTTGACGCGGGCGTCGAACTGGTGCACCAGGCTGCGCCGGGGGCGGTAAGGATCGAGGAAATGAACGTGCATTCTGGCGATTAATCTCCGCTGACCTGGCGATTGCGGCGCAGGTAGGCGACCCCAAAGGCCACCCCAAATACGAGCAGGGTGCCCAGGATGCCGGCCAGGATGGTCGCCAGGGCCTGGTTGCTGACCCCCGGCAGCGCATAATCCGGGATGATCTTGAACAGCGGGCCTTGAGCGCTGCTCAGGAAGCCATTCTGCTCTGCCACCCATTCCAGGCCGTCGGGATGGCTGGAGGCCAGGGGCGAGGCGATGGCCAGGGCCAGGGCTAAAGCCAGGCCAACCGCCCAGACCGCCCAGCCGGCGACGGGGTTGGCCTGGCCGGTCTCCAGCAGATCGCGGCGGGCGGCGTAGATAAAGGCCAGGACGCCGACGGTGATCAATCCTTCGCCAATTCCGATCAGGGCGTGGATCCCGCCCATGGCCGGGATGGCCAGATTCGCCGGCGAGGTGCCCGAGATGGCCAGCTCCAGGGCCGTCGCCAGGGCAGCCAGGACGATCGAGAACCAGGCGGCTAAGAAGCCGCCGGTGAACATCCCCCAGCGCTTGCCGCCGGCCAAACGGCGCACGGTCGTGTAAACCACGTAGGAAACCGAGACGCCCACAACAGCCATGTTAAAGATGTTGGCGCCTAAAACCAGCAAACCGCCATCCTGGAAGATCAAGGCCTGGATGCTGACCACGCTGGTCAAAACCAGGACCGCCGCCCAGGGGCCGAGCAGGATCGTGGCAATGGCTGCGCCCATCAGGTGCCCGGAGGTGCCGCCGGCGACCGTAAAGTTGAGCATCTGCCCGGCGAAGATCGCCGCGGCCAGCACGCCCATCAAGGGAACCTGGCGCTCGCCGAGGTCTTTGCTCACCCGGCGCAAGGAATAACCGACGGCGATGATCGCTGACAATCCACAGGATCACCGACACGCCCACAGACAGAAAGCCATCGGGGATATGCATTGGAGCAGGCGAATAAAACATGGTTCAATCTCCTTTTCGATCAGTGCTGAGCAAACGATCTGCTCGAGCTCACGCCCTACTTCTGGCAGTCCGGACAGTAGCCAAAGAAGGTGGTATGGACGCTGTCGATGCGGTAGCCGGTGCGCTCTTCGAAGACTTTGTAGAGTTCCTGCAGGAAAGCATGGTCGATTTCCAGCTCACTGGCGCAAGAACGGCAGATCAGGTGATGGTGGGCATGGCCGCCGAATTCATACACAAGCTGGCCGCTGCCGATGTGCGCAGCCAAAATCAAACCCTGGGCGGTCAAGAAATCCAGGGTACGGTAAACCGTGGCTTCGGTCAAGCCGGGCAGGATCTGCTGGGCGCGGTGGAAGATCGTCGTCGGGGTGAGATGACCGGGCGAGGCCTGGATGATGCTTAAGATCGCCCAGCGCTGGGGGGTCATGCGGTAGCCTTGAGCGTGCAATTGTTCGGCAAAAGAGGCTGCTTCCATTGTTTCCTCTTGTTATTGAGAATACTTGCAATAGCGAATTATATCATTAAATAAAAAGCGTCCTGTGCTTGACCAAGCTTCGTCAGGCACAGGACGCCGGCGATACCGGCAATCAGGGGTTCACTTCAGATGCGGCTGGAATTTTTTCTCCAGGCGCTCTTTGGGCTGGTAGCCGCTGGCCCTTTCGACAGGCCGGCCATTCTGGAATAACATCAGGGTCGGCACGCCCATCACCTGGTAATCGATGGCCAGGTTGGGGCTGTCGTCGACGTCGAGCTTGAGAACTTTGACTTTTCCAACCCACTGCTGGGCCAGTTGGTCAACGATGGGATCGAGCATCTTACACGGCCCACACCAAACTGCTGTGAAATCTACCAATACGGGCAGCTCGGCTTTCAGCACTTCCTGCTCAAAGCTGGCTTCGCTTACTTTTGAAATATCAGCCATTTTGTCTCCTTATCAAATCTGCAGCAGTCATCGTATCAAGCATAGCCTGAAAAGTCAAGCGGATCTTGAAAGGCAGGGTTGAGCTCAGGGGGCGGGCTTGAATTGGGTCTCGATAAAACGCTCGAGCTGCGGGCGCAGCGCCGCCACGGAATAGACCCTGGCATAGTCCACGCCATTGAGGGTGACCGTATGTTCCGGGGTCATTCCTTCTAAAAATTGGAACAAATTGCCCGGGATCAAGCGCATCCACTGGTTTTGGTAGGTGACCAGGTAATCCATTTCGCCCAGGTGCTGAAAATCGGCGGCTTCCCAGGGGGGAACTCCGACCGGGATCGTCTCGGTTGTGCCTTTAAAGAAATAGGAGAATGGGCCGATGCCGTACCAGGAGATGGCCTGCAGGGCGGCGGCGCCTGGCTTTTGATTGAGATACTCAGCCGCCCGATCCAGGCCCTCCCCAGAGCCAAAGATGCTGCCGCCGCCGATCCAAGGGTTGTAGAAGGTAAAGTAATAGGGAAAGGTGCGCAAAGCCAGGATGGCCTGGATGGCGAGGATGCCCCCCAGCAGCACGCCGAGGAGCAAAGCGCGATGTTTGACTTGCAAGCGGCCGGCGAGCCGCTGACAAGCCAGGCGGCGCCGGCGGCCCAGCCGATCCCGGCGGCCAGATCGAGCACCATGTGAACCGGCAGGTAATATTTCGGCGATGATTTCGGCGGGATGGTCATGATCAGGGTGTAGAGCAGGGCAAAGAGGAGCAGCGCGCCGAGGGCCGCGGCGCACCCTGACCTCGGCCAGGGCGCCTTTTTTGAAGAGATAGGCCAGCAGGGCGGCCAGCAAACCGAGCAAGACCACCCACGACGAGGTGATCAGGTAGTACGCCGGGTAGCGCAGGACATAGTTGAGCGGGTTATCGCCAAAGGCGGCGGCGATCTCGGCGGTTTCGATGCTGATGTCGTTTTGGATTGCCGGGGAGTTTGCCAGCTCGGCGGCGAACCCGAGCGGAGAAAGGATCAAGGCCTTGAGCGCGGTGACGGGCTGCACCCACATCGCGGGATAAAAGACGAACAGGGTGACGAGGAATACCGCGCCCCAAACCAACAAGGGGCGGATCAGGCGCTTGAAAAAGTCCGGCCAAAAGCCCGCTCCCCACACGGGCGTGCGCTTTGTCCACACAAAATAATCGAGGATAGCAAACAAAGCGATGGTGGGCACGGCGACCCAGGCGGGGATCTTGGATAGAACCGCCAACCCGCCGGCGGCGGCGGAAATCAACAGATAGCCGCGGCTGCGCTGGACCAGCAGATAGGCCAGGAAGGCGACGAGCGACAGGTACAGGAAGCTGCTCATCGGGCCGTCGAGATGCGCCAGGCGGGTGAGAGCGTTGTGATAAGGATCGAAGGCGATGAACAGGAAGCCGACGACAGCCGGGAGCAGGCCGAAGATGCGCTGGGCTATAAAAAACGTCACAGCCAGGACGAAGGTGTGGATCAAAACCATGATGATGCGGCTGGTGGTCAGGATTTCCAGCGGCTGGACGCCGTTCGCGGCCAGGATCTGCTCGTAAAACTTGTATTTGTCCAACAGCCCCTGGCCGAAGCCGCGATACTGCGGGAAATGGATCAGGTAGGCGGCCGTTTCCGTCCACAACAAGGTAATCCCGGGGGCTTCGTTCATTTGGGTCGCGGCAAAGTCGCGCTGGCCGAGGGCGTAATAAAAATTCGCCGAGCGCGGCAGCCAGGCGACTTCATCGGTGGTGACGAATTGATCCAACTGGAAAGCGCGCGGCAGCCAGATGACGATTGCCATCAAGACGGTTACCGCGAGCGGGAGCAGGAAGCGCTTTGTGAAGGTGTGATTTGCAGGCAAAGCGCTAAAATTATAATCGATCCCGGGGAGGGAGGCGGTTTAAGGTTGCAGGTTGGAAAGTTGAAGGTTACCGGTGGTGAGGCGGGGGGTGGGGTGCGGTACTGCTCGCGCTTTTCGAGGATTTTATTGGTGGGGACAGTTCAGATACCCGAATTTGTGAAAGTGGATCACAAAAAATGATGAACACTGGAGCAAGTGATGCTAAACTTAAGATCGGTATCCATAAATCATTACGATCATTCGTCCTCTCTTTGTTTCCGATCCTTCCGAGGTAAAAAAATGAATACTCGCCGGCTGCGTTGGTTTGGTCTTACCCTGGTTTTGTCCTTCCTGGTTCTTTCAACGGTCAGGACATCGGCCGCCCCGGGAAAGCCCAGCC
This sequence comes from uncultured Chloroflexia bacterium, assembly GCA_963770655.1. Lineage (GTDB taxonomy): Bacteria > Chloroflexota > Anaerolineae > Anaerolineales > UBA4823 > CAZAGA01. The sequence goes on from CAVYQO010000003.1 coordinate 214,256, forward strand.
TGGAGCATCCGCTGTACCTGCCGCTGGTCAGCGGGGGCTACGATCCGGCATCTATCCTCTTTATCCCGGCTGGCGAGTTCCAGATGGGCTGCGACCCGGCACACAATGGCGGCTTCGCCTGTCCCGAGTACGCCGAGCTGCCCCTGCACACCGTCTTCCTGGACGCGTACACGATCGACAAGTACGAAGTGACCAACGACAATTATCAGAAGTGCGAGCTAGCCGGGGCCTGCGCGCCGCCAAAGTATAATTACTCTCGCAGCAGGGATTCTTACTACAACAATCCTACTTATGCCAATTACCCGGTGGTCTTCGTCTCCTGGTACGATGCCCACGATTACTGCGCCTGGGTGGGCAAGCGCCTGCCCACAGAAGCCGAATGGGAGAAAGCCGCCCGCGGCAGCAGTGGTACGCGCGCTTACCCGTGGGGCGACCAGCCGCCGGACTGCAGCCTGGTCAATTGGGGCGCCGCCATTGCCACCTATCCTTGCGTGGGCGACACCAGCGCGGTGGGAAGCTACCCGCTGGGGGCCAGCCCGTATGGCGTGCTGGACATGGCTGGCAACGTCACGGAGTGGGTCAATGATTATTGGGATGTCAATTACTACAGCGTTTCCCCATACGCTAACCCCACCGGGCCGCAAAGCGGGGACGGTAGAGTGATTCGCGGCGGCAGTTGGTACGTGTGGGACGAATACCAGCGCACGGCGTACCGTGCCGGTACCCCTGCGGATTGGCGCGAGCAGGGGGATATGGGTTTTCGCTGCGCCGCATCCAAGTGATCAGGAGGTCAAGATGAAATCCCAGAATTTGTATCCACGCTGCCAGGCCCTGGCCATTCTCGGCTCGCTCCTGGCGCTGTTGTGGCCTTACACAGTCCGGAGCGCCCCCACCCCTCCAACCAACGCCGAGCTGCGCATCTACCTGCCGCTGATCAGCGGCGGTTACGATCCGGCTGCTACCCTCTTCATCCCGGCTGGCGAGTTCCAGATGGGCTGCGACCCGGCGCACAATGGCGGGTACAGCTGTTCTTTCGACGCGCCGCTGCATACTGTCTACCTGGACGCGTACACCATCGACAAATACGAAGTGACCAACGCCGATTATATCAAGTGCGAGCTGGCCGGGGTTTGTCCGCCGCCGGCGGCGATTTCGTCGCGCACGCGCCCTGCTTACTACACGGATCCGACTTACAAAAATTATCCGCTGATTAACGTCTCGTGGTACGCCGCAGCGACATACTGTACCTGGATCGGTAAATACCTGCCTACAGAGGCGCAGTGGGAGAAGGCCGCCCGCGGCAGCCCTGGCACGCGCGCATTCCCATGGGGCGACCAGCCGCCAGACTGCACGCGGGTGAACGGCATGTACGATCCCGGGATGCTCTATTGCGTCGGCGACACCAGTGCGGTGGGCAGCTACCCGCTGGGCGCCAGCCCGTATGGCGTGCTGGACATGGCCGGAAACGTCTGGGAGTGGGTCAATGATTGGCATCAGTCGGATTATTACAGCCTGTCACCCTATGCCAATCCACCCGGGCCGGCCAGCGGGGTCTCCAAGGTCATTCGCGGCGGCAGTTATGGCAACAGCGGATTAGGCCTGTTGTTGGCGAGCCGCTATGGTGGAGATCCCCTGGCATTCGATGGCAGCATCGGCTTCCGCTGCGCCGCCAGCCCGTAAATGCTGCCGTCCGTTTCGAATTTACCTTTATCAAATGTCTTATCATTCGTGCGGCGCGTAATCTTTACCGCCTCGCTGCTTCAAATATCCATCCATATAAATTTAGCTTTGTGAATGGATTGCTGACAACGGATTAGCAGAACGGATTGAACGGATTTATTGGCGAAAGGGCTGATGCAATTCGGGCGGACGCCTTCTGCCCTTACATCTTGGATGTTGAGCGATGAGGGGCGGAGGATGTCCACTCCAAGTATGGGCGGACTAGTAGGCGTCGGGGTCGGTGGAGAAGTGGTCTAGGCCAGGGATAATTGTAGATTTACCAATACCCCAGAGATTTCGTCCAGGACAGCACAAAGGGCGGCGCTGATGAGCAGGTCGTGGGGTGGATTGGTGAGGGGAAATATCGATGGAGCATTTACGTGTTGATACTGACAGCCAATCGTCATGCTGAATTTGCCTGGACTACATCCAGTACAGCTTCCGGGTGTTTGGCGGCTACTTGGAGCGAAGAACCGCGCCGGTCCTTCGGGAACGCGCCGGCCTTGTTCCCAATTGCGGAGTGTACGTACACTGATACCCAGCAGCGCGGCGAACTGCTCCTGGGTCAGGGAAAAACCATCCCGAATCGCCTTGATATCCGGGGGCTGAATTGCGAAAACCCGGGAAGCCGGTTGATCGCCGCTCAGAATGGCGCCGCCTTCACGGACGCTGGCTACCAGTTCAGCAAAAAGGTCGTCTTTCATGGGTACTCCTCCTCAATAATCGCTCGCAGCACCTTTAATTGTTCGGCTGTCAAGTCATCCTGTACATTCTTGGCATACATCAGCAACATCAGGATACGATCCTGCCGCACTGCCCAATAATAAATCACACGCAAACCGCCGCGCTTGCCTCGCCCTTGAGTGCCCCAACGAATTTTGCGTAAACCACCACCGCCAGGGATCAGGTCGCCGGCATCTGGGCGGATGACCAGGATTGTCTGCAAGCGCCGATAATCGTCATCATCCAGCAACGCTTGAACCTGGCGAGTGAAGATGGAAGTTTCGATGATGATCATACCAAGCTAACATCCTTGTCCGCTATTATTGTACGCCAATGGCGTAGTTACGTCAATCCATATTCCCAGGCAATGATCCTGTATGGATAAAAATATTCATTGCCAGCTCAGCCCTCGCTATACCCGCTACATGCCGGGCGTGAAGCAACCACAGCCGGTGTCAGCTCCCCTCGTCCCGGCGAATAAATTTCGCCCATTCGCGGATAATCATGCGCACCACGGCGCTGAAGCCTTTGGTCCCCAGGCCTGCAAGGTCAGGCTGAGCTGCTCGGGCAGTTTGTCGGACCAGGGGGAGAGGTTCATGGCCGCGCCGCAAGCGGCTATTTCGGCGGCAATATTCTGATCAGCGGCGATCCAATGGACGCCGTGGAGGCAGCGGCCGTAGCGGTAGGCAAGCTCGACGGCAAGCTGGGTTTTGCCGAGGCCGCCCATGCCGGTCAGGCCGGCGGGCTGGGAGATGGCGGCGGGGTTGTGGTCGTAGAAGAGGGTGCGAGAGAGGGAGAGAAGTTCGTCTTTACGGCCGGTGAAGAGGGCATTGCGCGGGAAGGGCAGGCGCGAGCCGGGAGGCAGGGGGCCGGGGAGCGGGGGAGGGTCCGAGGGGGGAGGGAGGGGGAGAGGGGAGTACTGCTTTGGGAGGAGAAGTCTCAGTGCTTCAGCGTTGAGGGTGACTATGTTAACATTGTCGCCGATGACAATGCTGCCCTGGACGCTGCCGCCGACGGAAACGCCAGGGCCGGGTACGTTGAGCTGGCCGTTGTCCAGGGCCTGGCGCAGCAGGGCAAGATCTTGTATGCTGGGGACCCCTCACCCAGGCGTTTGACAGCCTGGCTGATTTCGGCGAGCTGGTGATCGACCTCCTGCAGGCGCACAGCGATGGCATCCAGCTTGCCCAGGCTGACCAGGTTGTACAGGGGGCTGCCTTCACTCGCTGCGAAACGACGCAGGCTTGCCTGGAGGTTTTCCAGCAGCGCCCCGAGCCAGGTTGAAAATCCGAGCTGGTAATAGGCAAGGAGGGAATCGTGATCCAGCCCGCAGCCTGAAAATTGACTGGCGAGCAGAGCCATGTCGGGCTGGCCGTCGACCAGGGCGAGCGCCAGCAGGTTATCGGCGACGGACGGGGCCTGGATGTATACGCGGAACACGCCTTCCAGGTGGTCTCTTTCGTTTTGGTCGAAGTCCGGGAGCAAGCCGGCGAGGGTAGCTTGCAGCGCTTCGGTCCAGGCTTGCTGCAGCGCTGCATACTGCGGGCTGCCCCTGGCGATGCGGCCCAAGGATCGATAACCGGCCTTGAGCAGCTCAGTGGCAAGGGTTCGGCCAGTTTCAGGAGGACAGGGTCGGGCAATGGAAATCCCCTTCGAGAATGTGTGAAGCTTTGTTGGGTTAATTATAGTTTACCCGACAACTGTGCGCCACCGCACGTTGGGATCATTTTCGATCGTAATACAACCGCAGTATTTCGCGTACTTACCGCAGGGTTAACCTCTCCTGGGCTATTTCTACCTCCTGATAAATTCAGGAGAGAATGCCACACTTTTTGAAGATTAACCGGCGTTCTTTCCTTCTCCCATTTTTGATTTCGATCCTGGCCGTCCACCGATTCCGTTTTATAACCAAAAAGTGAACGGTTTGCGCCGGATTACGTACCTGGCGAGATCGCTGCTGTCTGGGGCGGCGGTCATCTTGCCGGACCGGCGAATTCTAAGGCATCTGGCCGGTGTGTTGAGCGCCGGAACATCGTCCTGATGGGCTTTAATCGCCAGGAGCTTTAATAAACTCAACGACTACGGTCATTCCCCAGCGCAGGCGGGGGTCGTCTTCTTTTAGCTCGATCTGTACCGCATATGTGATTTCGCCGCGTTTTTCGGCGAAGGTGTCACTAATCGCGATAACCTCTCCGTCCAGCTTGAGATCTGGCAAGGAATCTGGGATTACGGTTACCTGCTGACCCACACTCACATCAACCACCTCAATCTCCGTCAGGTTTTCGGTTTCCACGATCCATTCCGAGAAATCGACAACCTCGATCACCGGCACCCCAGGCGAGACAGCCTGCCCGGGTTTGAGATTGAGCTGTACAATCTTCCCCGCCAGTGTAGCAATCAGATCAAGTTTCACAAGTTCACTCTGGGCGGCTTTCAGGCGCGCCTCGGCGGCCTGGATGCGCGCTTCGACTGCGGCTAATTCATCCGGATCGGGGCCTTTTTCCAAGGTATCGACCTTTTCTTGTGCCAGGGTTAACTGCCCTTGCGCAATCAGCAGGTCGGTTTGAGCCTGGTTGAGATCAAAATCATTGACCGCGCCGGTGAACCGGTTTAAATTACGCACAGCGCTATCGTAGGCTTTTTGGGCGTTAGAAAGCACGATTTGCAGACGGGCGCGCGCCAGGTCGTTTTCTGGGCGGTTGGCGAAAGGTTTGTAATCGTCCTCGGCACGTTCCAAGGCATTTTTGGCAAAGACTACCTGAGTTTTGGCCAACTCCACGTCTGACGCATTGGGTGTTCCACCGAGACCCTTCACCCGTCTTTCTGTGTCGTATACAGCCTGGCGAGCCTGGTTCAACGCTTGCAAGGCCTGATTTTGTTGCAGTTCCAGATCATCCTCCAGGGCTTTGCGGGCTTGCTGAGTTGTAAAAAGCTCGAACTCGGCTGCGGCAATGGACGATTGGAGCTGCTCTTTACCACTCAAACGAGCAATAATGTCGCCAACCTTTACCTGGTCACCCTCCGCGACCAGCACAGCTTCCACCAACCCCCCATTACTGAAGGCAAGTTGGACCGAGTCCTTAGGCACTAATCGACCTTCTACAGAGGTGGACTGCGAATCTATTGTTAAGGGTTTCAATGGTTCAGCGGTGGGTGACGGGTCAGCACCTCCACCCTGCATGGCTGAACAGGCCGTCAACGCGACCAGCAAGACTAACAATCCGCAATACAACCAGGTTTTACTGAAAAATCGCCGCATATCTACCTTCTTTCATCATCATATTATGACCAGACTTCCAATATTTCTTATTGATTTGTTAAGATTTTTATTTCCAATAACTCAATAATACCGTTTACCCCCAGTTAGTCGAAATTTCCTGGGAGTAATCGAGGCTTCCCGAAGAAATCTTATTCATAATGGATCGCCTCCAAAATGCCGATACGACCGGCGCGCAGGGCTGGCAGCAACGCTGCCACTTGAGACACCAATAAGGCGATGACCAGGGCAGCGCCTATCCGACCCACCGGCAGCACGTAGGTAAGATTGTAACCAGACATAGCGGTCATTGCCAGCATGAAAATATGTGATAAGACGATCCCAAACACAACCCCAAGCACGCCACCAATCAAACCCATCAGGCCGGCTTCCGCCAGGATCATCCGAACCAATTGACCACGGGTCATCCCTACGGCTCGTAACATGCCAATCTCCTGGGTGCGCTCCATCACGTTCATGGTCAGGGTATTGGTAATGCCCAGAAAACCAACTGCCATCGAAATGATTGCCAGGACATCGAACATGCGAAAGGCTTGCTGCATCAGGTTAGAAACCTGGCTTAATAGGTCCTGGTTGGAGATGATCATCAACCGGTCACGTTTGCCATACTGATCATCGATCCGTTGCGCGACCTCTTCTGCAGCGAAACCCGGTGCGACCTTAACCAAAAAGGCATTCGCCCCTTTCTCACGGAAGTAATGCCACATATCGTTCCAGCTTCCATTGATGACCAATCCTTGATTGTAATAATCTACAACGACCGCCGCGATCTTAAAACGGCGTACGCCCAGGCGAGTAACTAATTGGACCGTATCACCCACTTGCAGGCCGGTTTTTTCAGAAATAACGCTGGAAATAAAGACAGCATCGCCATCCGCCAACGCTTGCATGGCTGTGTTTTCGTCCTGAGCAACCTGGCTGAAGATGAAACGGGTGATCTGGCTGTAGGAAACCGGATCCACTGCCCGAAACATTATTTGTTCCCGATCACCTTTTTGATTGATCCACTCAATTTCAAAATATCGGTTCGGGGAAGCTGCGGCCACACCTTCCACCGATTCGATTCTCCTCCAAACATCGCTGTCCATTTGCAGAGACGAGGTCACATAAAGATCGCCACCGATATAACCTTTTAACCATTCGTCCAGGTCTCCTTTGAAAGACAGAGTCATTGCCCAGACAACAATGATCATCGCCACGCCGATCATCAAGGCTGCTACCGTGAGGGTGGTGCGTGACTTCGCCCGCTGCACGTTAGCGCTGCCAATTTGTCCACTGCGCCCATACAGGATGCGTACAAAAGGTCGGAGCACCCATTCCCAAATACCCACACTGGCAGGGATGAGCAGCGCCCCGCCCAGGAACAGGAACACTACCACCATGCTGCCCAGGCGGAATTGCACATCGTAAGAAAAGGGATTCAGGATCAGGATATAAGTTGAGGCAACCAGCAATAGTATTCCCGGAATCCAGCCGAAACGGATGAGGCAACCTTCCCGCATCCGTGCTCGCACCCGCAGCGCTTCGAGGGGTGATATCCTACCTGCCTGGTAAGCAGGAACCAAGGCCGCCAGGATAGCAACGATAATGCCAACGAGCACACCCGTCCAGATAATGTTCTGGGGGACAGCCACCTGAGTCAGGCTCTGTCCAAGCAGCACCTCCATCAACCGTGTCAGACCACCAGCCATTATCAATCCCAGCCCTAACCCCAGGGCGGAGCCTACCACCCCCAAGAAGGCAGCTTCGAAGAGAACCTGGCGGGTAACTTGAGCGCGGGTCATCCCGACGGTTCGCAGCATGCCAAACTCACGGGTTCGTTCAATAACCGTCATCTGGAAGGCGTTAAAAATCAAGAATCCACCTACGAATAACGCCATCCCACTCAAAAAATTCAGACCGATCTGGTAGCTGCCCAGCATTTCGGTCATGCGCTGTCCCTGGGAGGCCGGGTAGAAAACCGAGAACTGACTGCCCAGGTAAGTTTGGAGGCGCGTCCGGATCTGCTCTAACTCCGTCTGACCTGTCTGGTCTGTATCAACCAACAGATCAACCTGGTCCAGCTCATCGTCCCGGTAAAACAGGCGTTGGGCAGTTTTTACGGGCAGCACACCAAAGGAGCCGTTGTTCAACTGCCCGGCGCCCTCTTTGGCGATCAGACCAACCAGGCGCAGCTTTTCTACCCCGGCGCTGGTGATGACCTCGACCCATTTCCCGAGTTCTAATTCGTTTTCATCGGCGAAATCCTTTACCAGGACGATTTCATTGGCGTTCAAATCAGAAGAAAGGAATTCACCTTCAACCAGGGTATACGAACGTACCTGGGGATCCAGGACTGGGTCAATCCCGTAGACAGTTAAACCACCGGTTTCGGTGCCAAAAATGGTCAATCCAAGCTGGCCGGCAGGCGCATCCGAAGCAAGCAGGGTTTGAAGGTGCAGGCTGGGAGCCGCCAGGCTTATCCCAGGAATTTCTGCCAGGCGCGAAGCTATTTCTTCGTTGAATCCCTGGCTATCTGCGCTGCTGCTGGCGACCGTGAGGTTCGTTTTCCCTGAAGTTTCTGCAAAAACCCTGGAAACAGAAGTGAGTGCCGCCTGGTTGGTAATCCCGATTGCCAGGATGGCGGCTACCCCCAGTATGATGCCAAACAGGCTGAGGATTATACGCGCCGGACGGGCACGTAACGAGCGGAGTAAAAGTAAACGGGCTAAATTCATACAGGTTCAGGAACTCGAGGCTTTCCATCTGCTCGATGATCAATCGCAACCGTTCACCAGAAGGAATATCGGAAGTAAAAACTAACTGGTTGACGATCTTCCCATCACGCAGGAAAACGATCCGGTCCGCAAACGATGCGGCCCGCGGGTCGTGGGTGACCACCACGATCGTCTGTCCCATCTCGTCACACGAACGGCGAAGCAAATCCATGATGAGGGTACCGGTCTTGGTGTCCAGGTTGCCAGTCGGCTCATCAGCCAGCATGATGGTTGGCTCGGTGATCAACGCCCGGGCCAAAGCCACTCGCTGCTGTTCACCCCCGGAGAGCTGTTCGGGCTTATGCCGGCGGCGCTCCGTCAATCCTACCAATTCAAGCAGGTGCTCCAGACGGGCCTGGCTTTTCTTAACATTCCTGCCATCAATGGTGAGAGGCAGCATGATGTTCTCTTCAGCCGTCAAGGTAGGAAGCAGGTTGAAAAATTGAAAAACAAAACCCACATTACGCCGGCGCAACAGGGTGGTCTGTTTGTCCTTGAGTAAAGAGAGGCGTTTGCCTGCCAGGGTGATATCACCCTCCGAAGGTTTGTCCAGACCGCCCATCAAGTGCAGCAAGGTCGATTTTCCACTGCCCGACGGTCCCATGATGGCAACAAACTCCCCTTGCTCAACCACGAAATCTACTGCATCCAGGGCGATCACTTTTGTTTTCCCCAGGGGGTATTCTTTTGATAATTTTTCGGTGACCAGAACAGGCATAACCACTCCAAATCAAGCGCTAAATGGATTGTTTATTTGAGGCAACCGGTTCAAACTCAGCAGGCAGCTTCATGCACTAACACCTCGCCCGTGAAGCCATCTACGCTGACCAGGCTGCCATTGGGAAGTTGTAAAACCCCATTCACCGAGACTACAGCGGGAATGTTGTATTCACGCGCAATGATTGAGCTATGGGATAGCATTCCTCCCGACTCGGCTAACACCGCACCGGCTTTGGCATAAAGGGGCGTCCAGCCCACATCGGAATATGGAATGACCAGTACATCTCCAGATTCAACATTGTTAAAGTCTATTATACCGAACACTTTTTTAACTTTCCCGGTATAGTACCCGCGTGAAGTAGGTATTCCTTTTAAACTATTAATTGTTTGAGGGATAAATTGCGGTGTATTTTCACCAATTATTATTTCTGGTAAAGATAAATGGGTAGTTTGAGCCATCTCTTCTTTGCGTTCAGATATCTTGCCAAGAATATCTTCATTCGTACCCATATTTTCAACAATCATACTTACTTCTGCCTGATACAGGAAAAATATGTCTTCTTTATTAGAGATAATCCCCCGAATGGCAAAAGACTCACCCAGTGCCAGGTAATTCTTCCTGATCAAACCCAATCCAACTGTATAAATCGAACTAACCTGTTCACGATAAAGTCGAAACTGTCGCGCTCGGATGTAAAATAAATTGAATATCCATTTAGACGCACCATGTAACCCCAGTTGGTCAAGCCGCATTTTTTGTTCCTGCGTATCAATCGGCTTTTGGTAACTGGTAATCATTTTGAAAATCGACTCGGGAATTTCACACCAACGGGGAACTGAAAAATCGTTGTTGTTATCACTGAGATGACCAAATCGCTGCAAAAATTCATTAACCTCTTGTCGATATTTACCAACAAATTCTAATTCCTGAAATTCCGCGTAGGTAGAATTCTGAATTTCTTCCTTGGTCTGCTGGTCCAGTTGGTTTAATAAATCACTCAGCAGCGCCATCTGTGCGCCTGGGTCATACAGTTTTAACGCATCCAAATCACCAACCAGATCAAAATCCCTTATATCCTGCCCCATTGCCTCCAGGCGTTTCTTCACCATCGCGTTATACATCATCATCAATAAAGGAATGACAATACTAAAATAAGTAATCCCTTCTTGTAGCTTCATTATTTCATTAATTCGGCTCAACCTGCTAACTTCATCCAGCGTTGTATTCTCGTCATTTCGAAAAGGTTCCAGACTGATTTGGAAATTCGAGAGAATTTTATCGATCCTGTTACCTAAGGTCCATTTATCCCATATGAAACGGAGAAACCCGGGAATATTCTTTAATAAGGTTGGGGTCATCTTAAAGTGTGTTGTCGTCTGCCCCTGGGGCACCAATCCCATCATCATTTCAAGGCTGTCGCGAGGCATGCCGATTGATTCTAAGATTTGTCCAAAGGTACCCATATCGAAATACGCCCGGTAGAAGAACAGACGTACCAATTTTTCAGGATCAATGCCCTTGAGTGGTGTGATTTCATTCAGCAAATTTATCCATTGGCCGCTGTTCATTCGGATGTTTACCGATGACACCAGGGGTTTAATCATGCCCGGTAGCATTTCCTTGGATATGCGGTTGGAATAGAAGCGTGTGTTGCGCAGAGTGGTGATGTCCCGCATCTGAAGCCAATATAATTTTTCACCATCCCAAACCCATTCTAGATCAACATCCTTTTTAAAGGTTTTAGAAATATCTTTTGTGAGTTTGACAATTCTAAGAATAATCGAAATATCCGCCGGGCTCGAATCGGGCTGTGAAATCCAGGTTCCCCACTTGTTAACCCAACGAAGTGGTGTCACACCTTTCTGGACGAGTTCTGTACCTCTACCCTCCACGGCCTCAACAATAATTTCATCCAGGCTGGTCACAGGATTCTTACTGAATGCTGCCCCGGAGATAACCGGCGATACCATTTCCTGGATGACCACAGCCATGTGCAATTCTCGTTCTTCCCCGAAGGTTCGCTGGAGATAAATTTTAACAGCTTCAGATTGTGTATCTACCCAAATCTGACGAATTGCCTCCAGGACTTCATCGACCCCGTGCGCATCGAGTACGGTTGTAAATTGTCCAGCAAACGAGTGCTCCAGGCTATCCTCAACATTGGCAGATGACCGCACCGCGTAAGATTTATCGGATTTAAGAATGGTTGCCAACTGACCGGCCAGGATTTTAAAAATGGAATCATCCTGCTGCAAAAAAGAACAGTAGGCGTCCCAGGTACACACATAGGTATTAGGGATGAGAAAACCTTTGGTGTGTAGCTGAACCAGGTTGGTGGCCTTGGTACCTATATTATCCGGGGGTCGCGACCGGTTATTTAGGTGGTAGATATATTTCATGTCGGTGAATATTAATCAAATCCCGATTTCCTATTGTCAGGAAGGCAAGTTTATTCGTAGCCTCGTTCCGTCTCCTATTTGGGTTCATTTTTAACAAGGTGTAAGCGCTGCATCAACTTCAACATTTGCTGCCCCATGGGGAATGTCTCCATGCTCAGGTGCATGTCGACCTTACCGTACTTCCGCCGGAGGGCGATGATCTGGCGCACCTCAGGAATCATCGCCACAATGAACAGAACGCTGATCGAAATGCAGTAGACCATGTAATAGACCAACAGCGGATCTCCCCATTTGGTGATTAGCAACCAGGGAATAAGGAGAATCACGCCTCCAGCGTAAGCAATTAACAGCTCTTTGAATATCACCATACCAATCAGCATCGAGGCGCTAGCCACCACTACCGCCCCGATCGGATCAAATCCGAATAAACCGCCATAGAAAGGTGAGATACCTCGTCCACCTTTGAAGTGATGAAACACCGGCCAGTTATGACCAACGAAGGCCATTAAAGCGGCAACCAGGAAATAGGGTTGGTCGGGATACAACAATCGGAAGGCCAGGGTGGGGATGAAAGCCTTGAGAATATCTAGAAATCCGACCGCGCAGCCTGCCCGTGCGCCCAGTTTCAACGAAACTGTATTTCCTCCCACCGACTCCAGCTTGTATTTCTCTTCCACGCCAGGAATAGGCATCTCGACTGATTCCAGGTTCTCACCTGGTTTCAGCAAACGCATCAACACCCTTCCAAAGGAAATTGAACCTAACAGATAAGAGATTATTGCGACAAATAAAAGCAGCCAGGGATCCATCTTTTCATTCCTTAATAAAAAAGATGGTTTGCAGTTAACCACAAGCCATCTTTTAGGTGGGGTGAATAATCGCGAACCCACATTCCATTCTCAGCATCAACTCGAATGCTACGCCGACCATGCATAATAAAAATATTTACCCACCGTTATCTGATATCAAAAAACAGTAAATACGATTTAAAAATCTATCTAGTTTTAGCTCAACAAATCTGAAAAAGTTATTTTAATTGTTAATAAAGAACATGACTAGATGATATTCATCATCATATTAGTAGATGAAAATCAGGATTACGGCAGGATAACGAGTCTTGATACGGTTGGTGAATTATTCAACGCGGCTTAGAATCCTTTGTGCCAAATCGAAAATCACGAGCCAATCATGATGTTGCTATCGCCTGGACTACATCCCTACGGGTTCCGGGTCCCTGGCGGCTACCTGGAGCAAAACTCGCGCCGCCCCTGTTCCCAATTAGGGAGTGTGTGCACACAGATGCGCAGCAGCGCAGCGAACTGCTCCTGGGTCGCCTGGATATCCGAGGGCTGAATTGTGAAAATCCGGGAGGCTGTTTGACTGCTGCAGGCTGTTCTTGCCCTGCTCGCCGAGCGAGTCGATGTAGCCGCGCACGTCTGCTTCCTCGGCCTGCTCGGCGAACATTAAGCGGAAGAGGGTCAGCCCCGGATCCCCAGGCTTTAGCCTGGGGTTAAATGAGAGGGTTCAATGAGAGGAGGGAGGCTTAGGGAGGGTTCAACGATGGCGAGGGCTTGCCAAAGGCACTCCGGTATTCGTCGCCCGGGAAATACTTTCGCTATTCGGACTCGGTGAAATTTCGCAAAAAAGACACCTTATCCTTGACTCAAATCGATTCGTCCTTGACATGAGGATTATGCATGAAATGAATCCATCATTTGCGCGGTGATGCTTCTCGTTTTTTACGCATCTCACTCGCCACTTTCACTGAATCGGCATCTCCACGATTATTCAACTCCCGGACAATATTTTCATGGTCTTCATCGTTTCGATTCTGGCTTAATTTGTAACCGGCGTCGAGGCGGGTAACGTCGATGGCGAAACCGATCGCGCCTTTGATCTCTTTCTGCACGAAATCCTGGGGAAGGCTCTCCAGGCGATACTGAGAATTCGCTTCGTGGTTACGCACCAGCCGGCTGAGCAGTTCAAAAAATTCATCCCCGTCCAGAAGGCGGACCTTTCCGTAGACGTGAACCATCGTGTAATTCCAGGTGGGCACGTTGACGTGGTTGTACCAACGCGGTGAAATGTAGGTATGCGCACCCTGAAAAATGAGGAGAACTTCCTGCTGACCGAAAGTTTTCCACTGGGGATTGGCGCGCGACATATGGGCGTAGATGGATCAGATCGCCGTTTTCATTTTCTACGACTTCGACGGGAGTATGCGTGGCGATAGGCCTTTCGCCGTCAAACGACACAACCGCAGGGAAATTATTGTGCTGGAGGAATGCCAGGATCTCTTGACGGTCTTCTTCACGGAAATATTTGGGGATGTACATGCTGCACCTTGTAGGTATCAACGCCTATTTTCGGTTTGTAAGAGGATCTGCTTTACTGTTGCTTCAACCGTCAGGTTGGATGTGTCCACGATCAGCCATCCTTGATTTTCAAGATTGGGAATATCTTCCTGTAAATATTCGTAAATTGCGCGTATCCCTTCAGCGATATATGTGCTTGCTTCGCCCGGCCCAGATCTTTTTAAATTTCGTTCTTCCGCCACCCGTTGACCAGGGAATAACAAGACTTTGTGAATATTTTTTTCTTGAAATAAAAGGCGATATTCTCCCAATTTGGTATTTGGATCCCAAAAATCGTCTATTGCCACAACAAAACCAGCCTTGTTGTAGGCGATCGCCATCTGAGACGCGCTTTCCCGGGCCAATACCAATTGCTCAATGAGTTCTTGGCTCCATTCGGTGCTCGGAAGCGCCAGCCCTGACACGACCATATCACGGAGGGTATCGACGGGGATATGGATGCTTTTTTGAAACTGTGCTGCTAATGCACGTGCGGTTGAACTCTTCCCAACGGCGGGGGGGCCAGCCAGAAAAAATATCTGAGTCATCCATATCTCCTTTACGGGGCGTTTACTCTTTAAATGATTAATGGCAATCGTGGCTGCCTGTATTATATGATATTAACCTCTCGCCTATCCAGGCTGGCAATCATAAGACCTGCCACCGGCGCTGACCAGGCGCAGGCAAGCCGAACTCGTTGGAGAAGATGCCCACAACCGTTGTACGGCGATGCACTTCCCGGGTAGAGCTGATCAGGCATCGGTGTGCCTGAAACCACGATTGCCAGATTGATGGGCCATGCAACTACTCAGCTCATTGCACGCTATGCCAGGCAGACGGGGAAGAGATAACCAGGAGCTTTACCGTTCGCCGGCGGATGGAATGGAAGAACTTTAAGCAATACTCTTGGCAAGACTTGGGTGTATCGTCTGGAATGGAAGGTAAGCGTTCAGGGAGGATGGTCTTTTACAATATATTCTTTTCAGGTGGCATGGCTTTCTTTATCCGTGATAATACGACTTCACGACCAAGTTCTTCGTTAAAGCGAAAGTAGACAAGTTGAATTCCGTTCTCACTGCATAGTCTTGCTTTTTTCTTGTCTCGTTCTTGCGTTCGCAAAAATCCCTCTTCGCCTCCGAAGAAATCAACGGGCTCATAATGTTGGCGACCTTGATATTCAATAGCCAATTGCATCTCGGGAATGAAAATATCGAATTGCTGTAAACCTAGCCAATCAGGGCTCGCTTGTGGGATTACTTTTATATCCGGAAATATTTCTCGAACGATTTTCAATAATTCTATTTCTGATATCCATTTGCTAGTTATCTGTGATATCCCTAGTAATCCGCGTATCTCATCTTCAGCATTCCGTTGGCTGATTTGTTTTTCAATAGAAGTGCGTACTACATAAGGTCCATAGTGAACCATTATTTTGCTTCCATACATTGGATGGCAATAAAATAATTCAGAGTGTATGTCACGGCATAATATGACAAATACCTGGACGAAATTCAGATTGTTCAACTGCAGTTATAAAACTTAGTGGCCAGCCTCCATTTGGATAACTCGATTGGGATTGAATTGCTTTTGGATAATGAATCTCGATAGCTTTTCGAAAACACTCACAAATATATGATTTTCCACAGACCTTACAGACAAATCTGACTACCCAATCCCATACACCTTCGATATAGGGAATTAATAAATGGTGTAACACTCACATGGATGACCTAGAACATTGTAAGTCGGCTCAATAATATTTCTGCTCAATCCTACCGAATGCATACGAATAATGTGCTTTTTGGTTGTTTTTAAATAAAGTTCTTTTTATTTGAACTGGAACTAACCAATTTATATTAACTGGTGGAGTGAGATATAGATTAGATTTGGGTTTAGTAAGGATGGTCGCAGCCACATAACCTAAGTCAATCAGTTCATGCTCAAGTAATTTCTTCAAGGATGATGGAAATCTAGTGTAACGAGATGGCGTTCTAAGAAGTTCAACCTTATAACGAATTAATTCTTGGGATAAGGCAAGAATTGAACAGCTAGCCTCGAATTGTTCGATGACTAGAGAACTAATGAAGTCATCAATTGGTAGATTTCCAGACCTAGGAAGTTTGGCGATAAGGTTCTTTTGAAGAAGCTCTATCTCTATGTCTAGTTGGATTGAAAGCATATCGTAGTATTATAAGTCTACTCTTAAAACCTTGACAGATAAGTATTTGAAGGTGTAGATTTGGCAATTCTTAATCGACTGACGAGGGTAGAGTAACCTCAGCAATTTTTTGCGGAATGGTTGTGGAAAGTAACTTGGCTGATTTTATTCAATTAAACCTTGTAGTTTTGATTGAACCAATTCGTAGGTTAGAACTTCATAATGATGAAAATAAACCAGTTGTATATTATTTTCTGTGCAACATTTTAGCCTTGATATCATCACGGGCTTGCAATTGAATTATGCCTCGTTTCCACCCCAATGTTCTATTGGTTCATAATGCTGTTTTCCTTGATATTCGATTTCAATATTTTTATCAGAGATAAAAATATCTAGTTCGAGTCCTCGTAATAAAGCGGGTCTGTAATGTTTTAATATCTTTATGTTTGGATATAAAGAGCAAATAATCTGATAAGTGTTGGTTCGATTAAACCAGGCTTCTCCCAAATTTTTTTAAACCCAAATTTCTCACGAACAATGTTTTCGATGTAATTCCGAATATACCTGCTTTGTTGATAGGCTTCAAATAATTGGGCGTTTATAGGTCCCCGTGCCTCCGATTCATCGATTTTCCTTAGTTCTTCATATTCCGAATAAAATCCTTGAATCTCTTCCTCAGATAAAACAACCAAGTCTGTTATTTCCTTTGGGCAATGTTGAACCAATTCGATTCCTGAAAATCTTATGGAGTATGGATTTATGCCAAATTCATAAGTTTGTTTCCTAATATACCAATCATAGGCTGCCTAAAAGATGAACCACCATTTATTGGAGCATACCCAGAAGGTGGAACATGATTACATTCATGGCATATCATACTTGCAAAGGAAAAGCAATTATTGAAGCTTTCAAAGGAATCAACTTCCGCTTGTTCTAGGATTCTGATAATTCGAGTGTGGAATTGTTTAATCGCTGTCTTTGGGCGCTTATTTTTTATAAATTTTGGCTTTTCTATAAGGAAATAATTCTTTATAGCGTTTTTGAAGCATTCACAAAAAATATAGTTGCTATCTGGATTGTCCTTAAACGCAAGAATGTACCAGATACACCAGGATAGTAAACAATAGGAAGAGGCAAACTTTCTTTGGTTATTATCGAACCACGAAAGGTTTCGTACATAAGCGTTTTGGCTGTATCCTTTTCATGACTTGAGTGATATCCTTTGTCTCTGATTGTAACAATGGAATCTGTCGGACGTCAGTAAATTGGTATGACGGATTGAAAAGCAATTCCATTAATGCTATGATTGAAGTAATCGAAAATTCAACCCCGAGATGGTGACACATCCGGGAATGCCCTGGCCGGGCCGACCTGAGTGGGGCTAACCTAAATGAGGTTGATTTTAGTGGAGCCAGTTTGCGAGGTGCCGACTGGAGAGACGCTGACCTGACCGGAGCAGATTTCTTTTGGGTATGTTTGTCTGGAGCAACTGTTTCAAAAGAGCAACTATCTACAGCCAGTTCACTTGAAGGCGCTGTTATGCCTGATGAAGATGTGTCGAAGTGCTCAACTCCGTGATTAGGTTTCCCTTCAAAATAATTTTGAGAGCATTTTGAGAATTTAGGCACTTTTATGGTCTGTCATCGATTACTTATAGAAGTTATGCACCAGGCATACTTCTTCTGGGCAGAGAATTTCAAAAAAACTCACACTAACCTCAGCATGTCAAAGCATCACTTTGCGCAGGTAGTAGTTTGATTATCCTTTTTACATAACCGAGAGTAAATCATATGGATGATAAAACCAAGAATTGGTGTATACATGTTGATACACAGAAGTGGTTTGAAAGTGCAGGAGAAATTGATCCTTGGCTTACCGTATATAAAGGAGGGAATATTTATCACCATAAAAAAGAAGACCGCTTCATTTGGAGCTTTTTAATTAAAAATCAAAGTATTGAAGAAGAACTTATCGATTACACCTTTGAGCAATTTGACGGTTATCCGGTAACGGACACGTACGAAGAAGATGGCTCGATCAGTTATTATTGCCGATTTGGAGAAATGATCAGAGGAGAACCATTATTTTTTAGAAGAAATTTTACCGGTAAGAATGGATATCTGGAACTCTCCCAAGAATTTGTTCACTTCTTCCAGTTATATTATGACCAACCTAATTCTCGTTATTTATTAATTTCGCCAATGGGGGGGAAGAAACTGTAATACAGATCAAGAACAATGATGAAATCCTGATACTTGTAAGGCGATTAAACGATTTCTGGCTTTTAAAGATATCTATCATTCTTGGCGTTGTAATTAGAAGGTTTTTTTAATGAACCGATTGGAGGGGAGTACTATCCAACAAACGCAAAGCAGGTATTGGTCAAGAAAGAAAAGAATTTGAACTATGCTATTTGGTATCAGGATTATTCTAGCAACCCCCTGTTCTTCACTGAACTTATCGGAAAAAAAATCATTCCAGCGATACCAATCGAAAAAACGGGCATTTACCCATTCGAAAAACCGGAGCAATATGAAACTTTTATTATTGGACATGATAAGGATGGAGATCCAATAGAATTCAGTTGTGATCCCAATGGCCTCAGCGACAATTATGGAAAAAACCCGGGATGCCCCAATTACTTGACACCAGTATTTTTTCGTATGGAAGTGCTAGCAAAGTATTATGGTAATCCTGAGTTATATCGGGTGGAAGATGGCGACATTCGAATCGGTGATTATATCTTACGGGCTGACACGAACCATCCAGATCAAGTAGCTGTGTATTTAGGCGATTTAGGAAGAGATATTCCTTATGCAGAACAAAAGTATTGGAAATCATTCAACATCATTCCTTCTGGCCAAATAAGTAAAACAGCTTTCAGACGGAATATTCTCGGTGAATTTGCCGATCCTGAAGCCGAAAATTTTGTCTTTCAGAATAGTTATAATTCTTTACAAAAGGTCTGGCAGGAAAAGTTCAATTGGCCTTTTTTCAAACCACTAAATGAAAGTGACCGTTATCAATTCGATAATATTAGGATACCCCTTGCCCAAAATCGACAGGAATTTGATCAACAAGCGGAAGCGCTTTCTATTGTATTAATTGATTCAATTAATCAAGAAGAAATTAGTCACTCATTAAACAAACGAGAGGAATGCAAGCGAAGCATTCAATGTTTGGAGTTATTTTGCCAAATAAGAGGCCTTTCTGGATTTGAAGAACATATTTATTTCTTGCATTCCTTATACAAATTACGTTCCCTAGGTTCAAGCCACAGAAAATCCTCAAAAGATTATCCTAAAATCCAAGCCAGTTCAAAATTGACGAGCTAGGATATATTTATGCATTTAGAGGTATTTTGAAACCGGGCAATAAACCTGATGAATTTCTTTATTACTTACGCAAGTTAGGGATCAGCGCATTAATGCTACAGTGGAAAGTTATTGCCATTCTTAGGTTTTATTTATACTGAATAGGTTGACTTGATTATTCTAGGATATTAAGATTTAAGTACATTCTTAACACAATTGAGTAAACACGCTCTCTAATAAAGAAAAAGGGGCAGTCGCCACATTACCCATATTTAAGGGATAAGCATGACGACTACCACCATATATCCTGGCGGAGAGGGAGGGATTCGAACCCTCGTCCCCTTTCGGGGAACACGCTCTCCAGGCGTGCGCGCTAGGCCAGACTACGCGACCTCTCCGAATAACGCCAGCGGTTTTCTACCCGCTGGCGTGGGGATTATACTACAGTCCTTCTTTTTTCTCAAACAAGTAGGCCGTGCCGTCCCAGGTGCGTTGAAAACCGGCCGCTTCCAGGAATTTAACCAGGGCCGGGCTCAGCGGGGCGAACCAGCCAACCCGTTGATAGCCGCGCTGCCTCCCCAGGCGGCGGAAATCCAGCAGGAAGTCGCTCAATCGTGAGCGCGGGCAGGCAGCCAGGGAAACGAGCTGCACGATCCCCGGCCGTTTTTCCTCGGGGTCTTCGCAGCACAGCAGCAGCCCCTCCCGCCCCTGCCACCAGAATGCCTGTCCATCCTGGATCGCGGCCTGGATCTGCCTCAGCCGCGGCGGCAGCCAGCCGCGGCCCAGGTCCATGTACTCCAGGGTCAGGTCGCGCAGGGGGCTGTTTTGGGCGAAGGTCAGGGCTTCGCCCGCCTCTTCCAGGCCGGCCGGTTGGAAATTTGCTCCTCCTTCCAGGAGCGCTGCCTCGAAATCGCTGTACTCGCCTATTTTTACGAGCCCGCGGCGGGCGCACAGGTGATGGACGGCCAGGTTGCGGCCGGTGGTGGCCAGGCGCAGCGCCCCGCCGCCGTGCCGCTCCTGCCAGGCCAGCAAGGCGTCAAACAGTTGGGAGGCGATCCCGCGCCCCTGGTAATCCGGATGGACGCGCAGCCCTTCCAACCACCAGTCGGCGGAGGCTGCGCCCGGCTCGCGGCCTGTCGCCAGGTGGCTCACGGCCAGGTGGCTCGGCAGGTGGCCCAGGGCGATGGCGCGGCCGTCGCACTCCGCAACCAGCAGGCAGCCCTGGCGATCGTCCAGCCAGCCAGCCCAGGCCTGCGGGATGTAGTCTTCCTCGCCCCAGATCCTGCTAACCAGCTCGAGGATATCTACGAAGTCGTCCGGCCGGGCGGGGCGGATGACAGCGCTCAAGCGCTCGGGCATGCTCAACCTGGGAACAGCTTTTCCGAAAGCTCGGGGGCATAGCGGGCGACCAGATCGGAGGACACCCCGTTTTCCCGGCAGATTTCGGCATACATGTCGGCGCTCGGTCGTTTACAGCGCGCCTGGCTGTCCACATCCAGCTCCCACAGCCCGAAGCGCAGCCCCCAGCCATAATCCCATTCGAAATTGTCCACCAGGCTCCAGTGGAAATAGCCTTTAATCGGGTAATTTTCGTTGACTGCCCGCCACATCTGGTGCAGGTGTTCCAGGATAAAGCGCGGGCGCAGATGATCTTCGGCGTCTTCGATCCCGTTTTCGGTGATCAGGATCGGCAGCTTGAAGCCGCTTGCCCATTTAATCACCTCGTGAAAGCCGGCCGGATCGATGGCAAAGAAGCCATTGGGGGTCAGCTCGGCGTCTTTCGGGTTGACCCGGCGGATGAAGGCCTGGCCTGGGTCGGGGCTGAAGGCGACGTGCTCGCGGGTGTAATAATTGAGCCCGAAATAATCCAGGGTGTTTTTGGCCTCGGGGATCTGTTTTCGCCAGGCGGAGATGCGCGCCGTCCCGCTGGTCAGGACGCGCGGGAAGAATTCATTCAGGGCGCTGTTGGTCACCCCGGCGGCCAGGCGATCCAGCGGCGACCAGGTCTTCAGCGGCAGCAGCGGGCGGGCGTGGATGGCGATGCTCACCCGAGCCTGGGGTTGGATTTTGTGGATGGCCAGGTAGGCCGCGGCATGGGCGCGGGCCTGGTTGGTCATCACTTCGAGGGTTTTTCCCAGGTCTTTCTCGCCCGGCGGGAACTCGCCATAGAGGTAGGCATGCACGGCCAGGGCATTGGGCTCGTTCAGCGTCACCCAGTAGGTCACGTATTCTTTCAGGGCTTCGACGACGCGCAGGGTGTAGGCTGTAAACAATTCGACAACCCGCGGGTTGGACCAGCCGCCCAGCTCCTCCAACCACCGCGGATCGGTGTAATGATGCAGGGTGACCAACGGCAGCATGCCGCGTTCATGCAGGCCGCGGGCCATTTCGCGGTAGCGGTCGATCGCCGCCTCGTCCCAGCGGTCTGGGGTGGGCTGGATCCGGCTCCATTCGATCGAAAAGCGATGGGCGTTTTGCCCGCCGGCTGCAGCCCGGTCGAAATCTTCACGCCAGCGCCGCCCGCCCCACCAATCGCAGGCCAGCCCCGATTTATCGCCGTTTCTGACCTTGCCCGGGCGCTGCTCCCAGGCCCACCAGTTGTTGTTGGTATTATTGCCCTCCACCTGGTGCGAGGCGGTGGCTGTGCCCCATAGGAAACCGCGGGGAAAGTGGAACGTGCCTTGGGCCATCAAAATCTCCTTGTGTCATCATTGCCTGGGCGGTGATGAACGCGCCTGGGCGGCGACAAGCGCGCCTTCGCAATGACGATTGTTATCCGGACTAATTGTAGCAAATCCGGCGCTGATTTGTACTATAATCTTTCCATGTTTTCAAAGGCTAATTCTGGTGAGTGAAGTTTACATCATTTCAGCGGTGCGCAGCCCGATCGGGACCGGCAAAGCCAGCGGCGCCCTGGCCGGACTGGCGCCGGTCGACCTGGCGGCGCGGGTGATGAGCGCCGCTGTGCAGCGCGCCGGGATCGAACCCGGCCGGGTGGAAGACGTAGTCTGGGGCTGCGTCACTCCTATTGGCGACCAGGGCGCCAACCTGGCCCGCCTGGCCGCACTGCAGGCGGGTTTTCCGGTGCACGTCCCCGCCGTCAGCCTGAACCGGATGTGCGGCTCGGGACAGCAGGCTGTGCATTTCGCCGCCCAGGCGATCCTGGCCGGGGATATGGACCTGGTGCTGGCCGGTGGAACGGAAATGATGTCGCACCAGCCGCTGGGGGCGGATTACCCGCCGGCCTGGCCGGAAAACTTTCCCTATCCCCTGGTCCACCAGGGGATCAGCGCTGAAATGATGGCCGAAAAATGGCAGCTCAGCCGCGAAGCGCTGGACGATTATGCCTACCAGTCGCACCTGCGCGCCATGCACGCCATCCAGAACGGCTATTTTGATGAACAGATCCTGCCGATCGACCTGCCCGGAGGAGGCGTTTTCCGGGTGGACGAGGGGGTGCGCATGCCCCCCGATCGAGACAGGATGGCAGCCCTGAAAGCGGTCTTCAAAGCGGACGGGGTGATCACGGCCGGGAATGCCAGCCAGGTGAGCGATGGGGCGGCGGCGCTGCTCCTGGCCTCACCCAAGGCGGTCGGGCGCTACAATCTGGCGCCGCGGGCGCGGATTGCGGCGCGCTTCGTCACCGGCTCGGATCCGGTGCTGATGTTGGACGGCCCGATCCCGGCAACGCGCCAGATCCTCAAGCGGGCTGGGCTGGACCTGGCCGATATCGATGTGATTGAAATCAATGAAGCCTTTGCCGTGGTGCCCCTGGCCTGGGCTAAAGAATTGGACGCCGACCCGGCGAAGGTCAACCCTAACGGCGGCGCTATCGCCCACGGCCACCCGCTGGGCGCTACCGGGGCGATCTTAATGACCAAGCTGGTCAGCGAGCTGGAACGCGGCCGGGGCACCTATGGCCTGCAGACGATGTGCATCGGTCACGGCATGGCCACCGCAACCATCCTGGAAAGGGTCTAAGCGCCTATGCCGCACCTGATTTACATTGCATTGGGGACCAACATGGGCGACTGCCTGGAAAACTTGCGCCTGGCCCGCCAGGCGCTGGCCCAATCGCTGGGCGTGTTGAACGCCTCGCCAATTTACCAAACACCGCCGTGGGGCTACCTGGACCAGGCGGATTTTCTGAACCAGGTGGTGCAGGCCGAAACCGATCTGTCTCCCGTGGAACTGCTGAGGCTGCTCAAGCGCCTGGAAGGCGAGCTGGGCCGCCAGCCGGGGATTCACAACGGCCCGCGCCAGATCGACCTGGATTTCTTGTTTTATGATGACCTGGTTCTCGAAGCTCCAGGGCTAACCCTCCCGCACCCGCGCATCGCCGGGCGAGGCTTTGTCCTCGTCCCCCTATCCGACCTGGCTCCAGACCTGCGCCATCCATTGACCGGCCAGACCGTGAAGGAAATGTTGGCGGAATGCGATCTCAGGGGAATAATCCCCATCCCATCTACGGACGACTTGTCTGGTAAGGCTGATTGATCCAATATGGCGCAAAAGTTTTCTCCCCGAAATCTTCTGAGGATTACCTCCGTGATGCTGTTGATCGTGGTCATCGCCAGCGTCCTTTGGGCGGATCGCCCAGGTCGTCCAGGCACTCCGGGCAGCATTACGCCGCGCCGCCTGGCGCCGGTAGGGGCGGCGCAGACGCCGGGCAGCCCCGCTGCGCCCGAGGTTGGCAGCGGCGAGCAGGTTTCTACAACGCCGGTTAGCGGCCAGGCGGTCGTGCTGGGCGTGTCCCCGCCGCTGCGCGACATCCCCGTTATACCCATCGAACCGGCGGCGAGCATTCGCGAGATGGGAGAACCGGGCGAGAGCGACTGGCTCGGCGGAGACGTGATCCGCCCCCAGATTGAAGATCCGGTGCTGCAGGCGACCTTTACAGGCGGCGCCCCAGCCAGCGCCCAAGCGCAGATGCCTGCCCTGATCCAAAACTTTGCCGGAACGGGGAATGTCGCCCGTGTCTACCCGCCGGATCCCAACGGGGATGTCGGCAAGAATCACTACGTGCAGATGGTGAACCTTCACCTCCAAATCTGGGATAAAAGCGGTCATTCGGTGTACGGGCCAGTCGCCAGCAATACGATCTGGTCCGGTACGGGCTCGCCATGCCAATCTAGAAACGACGGTGATCCGATTGTGCTGTATGACCCGTTAGCCGAGCGTTGGATCTTGAGCCAGTTCACCACCAGCAACCCCTTCGGCGAATGCGTAGCGGTATCGACCACGAGCGACCCGACCGGCGCCTACTACCGTTATTTCTTCCAGTTCAGCACGACTGTGCTTTATGATTATCCCAAGCTGGGCGTCTGGCCGGATGGCTACTATCTGACAGCTAATCGTTTCGGCACGGGTTACCTGGGGGCCAGTATTATCGCCCTCGAGCGCAGTAAAATGCTGCTTGGGCAAACCGCGCGCTTTATCGAATACCCGACCAGCCCATCCCACAGCAGCTTGCTGCCCGCCGATTTCGATGGAACCACCCTGCCGCCTGTCAATTCGCCCAACTATCTCCTTTCACTCAGCAGCAATGCCTTATTCTTGTGGAAGCTCTCGCCGAATTGGGTCACCGGCAGCCCGTCTTTTGTAGGACCGACCTCGATCGCCATTGCTCCATACAACAGCCTGTGCATGGACACGCGCAACTGCGTCGATCAGCCTGGCACGAGCGTCAAGCTGGATGGCATCGGCGATCGCCTGATGTACCGCCTGGTGTATCGCAATTTTGGCGATCACGAAACGCTGCTGGTCAGCCACAGCGTCAATGCGGCAGCCACTGGAACGCAGGCAGGGGTGCGCTGGTATGAGCTGCGCAATCCCGGCACGTCACCGGTTGTCTACCAGCAGGGCACTTATGCGCCGGATAGCACGCAGCGCTGGATGCCGAGCATCGCCATGGATCACCTGGGGAATATCGCCATGGTCTACAGCGCTTCGAGCAGCAGCATTTACCCGGGCATCCGCTATGCGGGGCGCCTGGCGAGCGATCCGCTGGGGCAGATGGCTCAGACGGAGGGCGTCTTGATTTCGGGGGGCGGTTCGCAAACTGGGACGGCTTCGCGCTGGGGCGATTACGCCATGATCTCCGTCGATCCGCTGGATGACTGCACTTTTTGGATGACCTCCGAATATATCCCGTCCACGGGCACGGCGCCCTGGGAAACCCAGATCGGGGCGTTTGCCTTTCCCGACTGCCTGAACCTGGGCGCCCTGGCAGGGGTCGTTCGGGATCAAACGACCCATCTCCCCCTGGGCAACGCGGCGGTTGCCGTCCAGCTCAGCAGTGGAGTGGGGAAGGTCTATCAGGGCGTTACCAACGAGGCAGGGGAATACCAAATCGACTATCTCCCCGCGGGGAGCTATACGGTATCCGCCAGCTTGCGGTTATACCAACCGGCTCAAATCAGCGGCGTCGCCGTGCAAGCTGGGGCAACCTCAAACCAAGACCTTGCGCTCCAGCTTTATCCGGCTACAATATTCGCACCCTACTTTTCGAAGAACTATTTGCGCTGAGGGTTAGGTCAAATTCCATTTCAAAGTTATTGATTTTTGAGGAGGTACTGCAATGGCCAATTCTGATATAAAACCGCTCAACTGGTCTCCCGATCCGGGCGTGGGTTACAGCGTCACCCGGCGCGCGGACGGCGGCATGAACATCCGCTTCACCGAAGTCACCCCGGCGACGTTAAAACACTGGCGTGAATTTGCCCTGGAGCACCTGCTCGATTCGGACCGCCTGACGCGCAATTTGTACGATCTGCGCGCCATCCATTCACTTTCCGAAGAGGCCGTGGACTATGCGGTAGAAGTAAACAACGACCCGTCCGTGCGCAATATTCGCCTGGCGGTGGTGGTGGAAGACGAGCAAGTTTCGCATGCTGTCCACGAGATTGCGGCGCTGACCACCGGCGGGGTCGAGATGGCTGTGTTCAAGGATATGCAGAGCGCTGAAGACTGGCTGAACCGTCCGCTGACTTTAGTGGTTTAGTTTTTTCAGCGCCCGGTGATGAATAATCACTTACAGGTCGGTGCTTTCAGATTTGAGTGGGGCCGGCGCACATACTTGATGGGTATTCTCAACCTGACCCCGGATAGCTTCTCGGGGGATGGGTTGGCAGTTCCCGGCGGCGATGCGCTCGCCCTGGCAATCGAACAAGCGCGCCAGTTTGTCGCCGCTGGGGCGGATATCATCGATATCGGCGGCGAGAGCACCCGTCCCGGCGCGGCTGAAGTGGGCGCTGCGGAAGAGCTGGAGCGAGTGCTGCCGGTGGTGCAGGCCCTGGCTGGCGAGCTGGACGTGCTGATCTCCATCGATACCTATAAGGCAGTGGTTGCCCAGGCTGCGCTGCAAGCCGGCGCGCACATCGTCAACGATGTGTGGGGCTTGCGCGCCGACCCCGATTTGGCCGGGGTGGCAGCGCGGGCTGGGGCAGCGGTGGTTTTGATGCATAACCGCAGCTCTTGGGCGCATGCCGAGCTGAAGGAACGCCTGGGTGGGCGCTATGTCGGCGTTCCCTATCAAAACCTGGTTGAGGAGATCCGCGCCGAGCTGCTCGAAAGCGTTGCCCTGGCCAGAGAGGCGGGCATCCCCGCTGAGCGCATCATCCTGGACCCTGGGATCGGCTTTGGCAAAACGGTTGAACAGAATTTAGAGCTGATCGACAGGCTGGATGAGATCCGCTCGCTCGGCTACCCGCTGCTGTGCGGGCCATCGCGCAAGTCTTTTATTGGGTACACCTTGAACTTACCGCCCGACCAACGCCTGGAGGGCAGCGCGGCGGCGGTGGCAATCAGCATTGCCCGCGGCGCAGATATCATCCGTGTGCACGATGTGGCGTTTATGAGCCGGGTTGTGCGCATGAGCGACGCCATCCTCCGGCGTCCTGGGTTATAATTGCGCTCCAATATATAGGAAGGCAGGAGTGAGAGATGAGTAAAAACTATTTCGGCGCGCGCAGCGTCTTAACCACCCATTACGGCAGCTATAACTATTTTTCGCTGGGCCGCCTGGAGCAGGACGGACTGGTGGAGATCTCCCGGCTGCCTTTTTCGATCCGGGTGATGCTGGAGGCGGTGCTGCGCCAGTGCAACGAGCGCGAAATCACCCGCCAGGATGTGATCAACCTGGCCGGCTGGAACTCCGGACGCAGTGCTGCGCCCATCGCTTCCGTTCACCCCAGCCCGGGTGCTGATGCAGGACTTCACCGGCGTGCCGGCGGTTGTCGACCTGGCCGCGATGCGGGCGGCGATGGCACGGCTGGGCGGCGATCCTGGGAGAATCAACCCGCTGGTTCCGGTTGACCTGGTCATCGACCACTCGGTGCAGGTGGATTTCTTCGCCTCGCCGGATGCCATTAACCGCAACGCCGATCTGGAGTTTCAACGCAACCGCGAGCGTTATGAGTTCCTGCACTGGGGGCAGAAGGCTTTTGCGAATTTCCGGGTCGTTCCCCCGGCGACCGGCATCGTCCACCAGGTCAACCTGGAATACCTGGCCCCGGTGGTGTTCAACCGGGTGAACCAGGATGGGGAGCGGGAGGCCTTCCCCGACAGCGTCGTTGGCACCGATTCGCACACCACGATGGTCAACGCCCTGGGCGTGGTCGGCTGGGGCGTGGGCGGCATCGAGGCCGAAGCAGCGATGCTCGGCAAGCCTATCGATATGATCACTCCCACCGTGATCGGCTTCAAGCTATATGGTGAGCTGCCCGAAGGCGTGACCGCCACCGACCTGACCCTGACGGTTACCCAGCAACTGCGCCGTTTTGGCTGCGTCGAGCAGTTTGTCGAATTTTATGGCCCGGGCCTGGACTCGATCTCGCTTCCCGACCGCGCCACCATGGCCAATATGGCCCCCGAATATGGGGCGACCATCGGCTTTTTCCCGGTCGACGACGAGACGCTGCGCTATCTGCGCTTGACCGGCCGGCCCGAGGAGCAGGTGCAGTTGGTCGAGGCTTACTGCAAGGCGCAGGGATTGTTCCGCAGCGCCGGTATGCCCGACCCCGAGTTCAGCAGCGAGCTGGCCTTAGACTTGGGCTCGATTGTGCCGAGCCTGGCCGGGCCAAAGCGCCCGCAGGACCGCGTCCCCTTGGATCAAATGAAGCGCACTTTTCGGACGGCGCTCAGCGCCCCGGTCAAGGAGCGCGGCTACGAGCTTACCCCCGCGGCGATCGAACGCAGCGGGATGATGGGCACGAACGGCAGCACGGTTGAGCTGAAACACGGTGCGGTGGTGATCGCGGCGATCACTTCATGCACCAACACCTCCAACCCGTCGGTGATGGTTGGCGCTGGTCTGCTGGCGCGCAAAGCTGTCGAGCGCGGCCTGAGGGTGAAACCCTACGTTAAGACCAGCCTGGCGCCCGGTTCGCGGGTGGTGAGCGATTATCTCGAAAATGCTGGCCTGCTCGAACCCCTGGCGGCGCTTGGCTTTAATGTGGTCGGCTACGGCTGCACCACCTGTATCGGCAACTCCGGCCCGCTGCCCGGCGAGGTGGTCAAAGCAATTTCCAGCGCCGACCTGGTGGCGGCGGCGGTGCTCTCGGGCAACCGCAACTTCGAAGGACGGGTGCATCCCTACGTGCGGGCCAACTACCTGGCCTCGCCGCCCCTGGTGGTGGCCTACGCCCTGGCCGGCACGGTGGATATCGACCTGGCCAGCGAGCCGCTTGGGGTCGATCCCGATGGCCAGCCGGTGTACCTGAGCGACATCTGGCCCAGCAGCGCCGAAATCCAGGAGACGATCGCCGCCGCAGTCCAACCCGAGATGTTCCAGCAGAAATACGCGGATGTCTTCACCGGCAACGAAATCTGGAACAACATCCCCAGCAGCGCAGGCGAGTTATTTGCCTGGGACGAGGCCTCCACATATATCCAGGAGCCGCCCTTCTTCATCGACCTGAGCCAGGAGGTCGCTCCCCTCCAGGATATTCGCGGGGCGCGCGCCCTGGCCATATTTGGCAATTCAATCACCACGGATCACATCTCCCCGGCGGGTTCGATCGCCGCGGACAGCCCAGCCGGGAAATTCCTGGTCGAAAATGGCGTCACGCCGCGGGATTTCAATTCTTACGGATCACGCCGCGGCAACGACCGGGTGATGACTCGGGGCACATTTGCCAATATCCGTTTGAAAAATCGCCTGGTGCCTGGCGTCGAAGGCGGGGTTACCGTCCACCAGCCGGATGGCGAGCGGATGAGCATTTATGACGCTGCGCTGAAGTATAAGAGCGCCGGCGTGCCCCTGGTGATCCTGGCCGGCAAAGAATACGGCTCTGGCTCCAGCCGCGATTGGGCGGCTAAAGGCGTCAATCTGCTCGGGGTCAAAGCCGTCATCGTCGAATCCTTCGAACGCATCCACCGCTCGAACCTGGTAGGGATGGGCGTGCTGCCCCTGGTGTTCAAACCGGGTGAGAGCGTCGATTCGCTCGGCCTGACCGGGGGCGAGGTCTTCGATATCGAAGGCCTGGGCGATGATCTGCACCCGTCCAGCGAAATAACCGTCCGCGCAACCCGCACGGATGGCAGCCAGCTCACTTTCAAGACGGTTGCCCGCCTGAATACCCCCTTGGAAGTGGAATATTACCGCAACGGTGGGATCCTTCACACCGTGCTGCGCAGCATGGCCTCGGAAGCCTAAGCCTGGGCGATTGGGGATTGGGAAATTAAGCGCTCAGGTGTTCAGGCGCTAAGACCGCCCCAAGGCGATGGCCAGGCGCGCGGTCTGGGAAGCCAGCTCGGGGAGCAGGCTGAGCGGTAAAGATTGATCGCCATCCGAGAGGGCTGCGTCTGGGTTCGGGTGAAATTCGACGATCAGGCCATCTGCTCCGGCAGCCAGCGAGGCGCGTGCCGCGGCCAGCACCAGGTCGCTGCGCCCGGTGGCGTGGCTCGGATCGGCGATGATCGGAAAATGAGTGGTCTGCTTAATCAAGGCAATCGCATTGGTATCGAGCACATTGCGGGTGGCCGTGTCAAAGCCGCGGATGCCCCGCTCGCATAAAATAATTTTTTCGTTGCCCCGGCTGGCGATATGTTCGGCGGCCATCAGCCATTCGTGGATGGTCGACATAAAGCCGCGTTTCAGCAGCACCGGTTTGGTCAGCTCGCCGGCTGCCCACAGCAGCGGAAAATGCTGCATATTGCGGCTGCCGATCTGGATGATATCCGCATAGCTCGCCACTAAATCCAGTTGCTCGACCCCTAACGCCTCGCTGATTACCAGCAATCCAAAGGCATCGGCCGCGGCGCGCAAGATTTTCAAGCCTTCCTCGCCCAGACCCTGGAAGGAATGCGGTGAAGTGCGCGGTTTGAAGGCGCCGCCGCGCAGGACCCGGATCCCGGCTTGATGAACTGCTTCGGCCACGGCGTAGGTTTGTGCGTACGTCTCGACCGAGCATGGCCCACACATCAATACAATCTCCTGGCCGCCCACAGCCAGGTCGGAGCGCAAGCTCACCGGCTTGGTCCCGTGGTGCGCACTTGTTTCCATATTCTCAAAATTTTCGGGTTGTTTCATTGTAATTTGTAAACCTTTGGGGGCAATCAGGCGGTTAGACAACTGGGCGCTGGGCGAGCAAATCGGCGACCTGGCGGCGCAGGATTTTACCCAATTCGGTCACCGGCAGGTGATCAACGAATAGGATCTGGCGTGGGATTTTATATCCTGCCAGGCGCTGGCGGCAAAAATCGATCAATGCCGCTTCATCGAGCCGGCTGGCTTCTCTCCGCACCACCGCAGCAGCCACCCGCTGCCCCCATTCCAAATCGGGCAGGCCCACCACGCAGGCGCTCAGGATATCTGCATGGGCCAGCAAAACGGTCTCGATCTCTGCCGGGTAGATGTTTTCGCCGCCGGAGATGATCAGGTCAACCCGGCGCTGAACGACCCACAGATCGCCGTCTTCATCGAGATACCCCAGGTCGCCAGTGATAAACTCAGCGTTCTCCTCGATTGGCTGCGCCAGCCCAGCCTGGATGCTTATTCCTGACTGCTGACCGCTGAGTGCTGAGTGCTGAGCCTGACAGCTTCCGCTGATAATATCCTTTCATCAAGGTAGGCCCGGAGACTGCAATCGCGCCGATCTGACCGGCAGGCAGTCCCTTACCGCTATCGTCAAGAATGCGCACCCGGCTGAACAGCAGCGGTTTCCCGACGCTGCCCGGCTTGCGCCGAGTTTCCGCCGGGGCAGCGGTGGCAATTTGGGAGGCCGTTTCGGTCATCCCGTAGGTCAGGGCCAGGTTCAATCCGGCGGCCAGGCTGCGTTCGAGCAATTGGGCTGAGGCCGGCGCCCCGCCCAACAAAATGCAGCGCAAACTGGCCAGCTTCTCGGCCGCGCCGGGCAAATCCAGCACGCGCTGCAGCATGGTCGGGACCAGGCTGACCTGGGTAACCTGGGCGGAGGCAATCGTCTCCAGGATGGCCTGGGAGGTTGTGCGCTCCTGCAGGACCAGGGTCGTGCCATACAGCACACTGCGGAAAACTAAGGCCAGCCCGCCGACATGGTACAGCGGCAGCGGCGCCAGCCAGCGATCGCCTGGGTCGATCCCCAGGCGGTACGCCGAAGCCATGGCGCTCCAAAAATGGTTGCCAAAGGTCAGGCACGCGCCTTTTGGCTGCCCGGTCGTCCCCGAGGTAAAGATGATCGCCTGCACCCGCTCTAAATCCCAGCCAGCAAATTCTGGCGAAGTTCCTTCTCCATCAACCGCCCGGTCAGGGGTAGGGGTGAGCGCATATTTCTGCGCAGTTTATCAGCCTTACCTTCTCGGGTAGGGGTCCGGTCACCGCCGCCAGGGTCTGGGCATCCCCAACCAAAAATTCGCAATCCGCCTGCTGGACCTGCCAGGCCAGCTCAGCCGCGGACAGGCGCAGGTTGAGCGGGACCAGGATTGCGCCCAGGCGAGCCGCGGCGTGCACCAGCAGGACATATTCCGGACAGTTCGGCAGCAATACCGCCACAGCTTGCCCAGGACGGACACCGGCGGCGCGTAAACCGCTGACCGTCTGATCCGCCTGCTGGTTCAAGGCGCGGTAATCCCACACTCGCTCGGTTTCTCCGGCGAAGATCAGCCCGATCCGTTCAGGAGAACGGGCAGCCTGGGCATAAAGCCAATCTTCAGTCAACTGTGTTTGCCCTTTCCGTCCCTAGGGCCGCCAGGGGTATTTTTGGAAATCGGGTTGGCGTTTTTCCAGGTAGGCATTGCGGCCTTCCTGGCCCTCTTCGCTCATATAAAACAGCATGGTGGCATTGCCAGCCAGCTCCTGGATCCCGATCTGACCGTCCGTTTCGGCATTGAAAGCGGACTTCAAGAAGCGAATAGCGATCGGGCTGTGCTCCAGGATCTGCTGAGCCCACTCCACACCGGTTTGTTCGAGCTGTTCCACCGGCACGACGAGGTTGACCAGGCCCATTTCGAGGGCTTCGGCGGCATCGTATTGGCGGCACAGGTACCAGATTTCGCGAGCCTTCTTCTGGCCGACGACGCGCGCCAGGTAGCTGGAGCCTAACCCGGCGTCGAAACTGCCCACTTTGGGGCCGGTCTGGCCGAACACGGCGTTTTCGGCGGCGATGCTCAGGTCGCAGATGACGTGCAGGACATGCCCGCCGCCGATGGCATAGCCAGCCACCAGGGCAATCACCGGCTTGGGTATCGAGCGGATGATCTTTTGGAGCTGGAGGACGTTCAAGCGCGGCACGCCGTCATCGCCGACATAACCGGCCGAGCCGCGCACGCGCTGGTCGCCGCCCGAGCAGAAGGCGTATTTGCCGTCCTCGGCTGGCCCGTTGCCGGTGAGCAGAATAACGCCTACCTGGCTGTCCATCCAGGCATTATTGAAGGCATCGATCATTTCATCGATCGTCTTCGGGCGGAACGCATTGCGCACCTGCGGGCGATTGAAAGCAATCCGGGCCATCCCGGCCGCTTTGTGATAGGTGATATCTTCATAGGTCTTCACCAGGGTCCATTCGACCCTGGTTGTATCGATTTGCTGTCCAGGATTCATTGGTTGTTCTCCGCGATGAGAATTTCTTGAGCGTTTTTCCAAAGCTGTTCGAAGCGTTGGTTGACGGCCCGACGGCCAGCCTCGTGGGCAGCCGCATCGGTGATGCACTTCGATGATTTGCGGGCCGCGGTTTTTTAGGGCGCGGCGCAGCGCAGCGCCAGCCTCTCGAGTGGGTAAGGACGCTGGTTCGAGGCGCGTATAGCCGAGCTGGAATAGCCCCGCGGCATGTTCGAAGCTCAAGCCATGCGGGACGGTGAAAAGCGCTTCGAACAGCGCTTCGAAATCGCCTTGTTTTGCCGAACCGGCAACCGGCAGGCGGCGGAAGATCCCCCCGCCATTGTTGTTCATTAATACGATGCTGACATCCAGGTTGTAGCGCTGGAGCAGCAGCAGGCTGTTCAGGTCGTGCAGAAAGGCCAGGTCGCCGGCAGCCAGGATGAGCCGGCCGCTGAAGCCTGGCGAGGCGGCGACCCCGCAGGCGCTGGCAATCGTGCCGTCGATCCCGCTGGCGCCGCGGTTGGCAAACACGCTCAGGCGTTTGGCCTGCGGCGGGCCAAATTGGTCCAGGTGGCGCACGGGCAGGCTGCTGGCAACAAACAAGCTGTCGCCAGGCACGAGCGCTTCCAGGATTTCGCTGAGCACTGCGCCTTCGAAGAAGCCGGCCTGCCGGGTTTCGGCCACAGCCTGCCAGGCAAGGCCTTCGGCGCGGCGCAGGGCTTCCAACCACTCCGGGTCGACGAACCATCCGCCCTCTGGATTCAGGGCATTCACCAGCTCCTGGACCACCTGCTCCGGATCGGCCAGCAGAAAATCGGTGGTATTGAAGGCCTCATCCGCCCAGTCCCGGCTGGATTGGATTTGAAACCTGCGGTGCGTTCTTCAAGCCGGCGAGCAGGTCGCCGAGCGCTTTTGAAATCGGCAGTGCGCCGAACTGCAGCACCAGGTCGGGCTGGGCCAGTTCGCCCACAGCAGAGCTGCTCAGGAAGGTCTCGTACCCGCCGCTCAGCAGGACTGGCTGGGCGGGCAGGGCAGGATGAAAGCGCAGCCCCGAAAGGGCGTCGGCAAAGATCGGAAACCCCGTGGCCTGGGCCAGGCGGAAAACCGCCTCCGGAAAACCTGCCCCAGGACAGCGCGGCCCGCAGGTAATCAACCCGCGCCGGGCGCGGCGAACTGCGCCGGCCAGGGCCTGGATTTGCGCCTGCCCGGCGCTTATCTTCCCTGGGGAAATGTGCGCCCAGGGCCGACTGCCTGGCGGCTCGTCTTCAAATCCTCCACCAGGCAGTGCCAGGCTCCCGGGGAGGTCGCCGGGCACAGCGGTCGGCTCCAGCGGTTTGCGGAAAGGAAGGTTGATATGCACCGGACCGGCCGGCGGCCCAGACGCAGCCGCCATCGCCCGGTCCGCCAGGCTGCGTAAGGCCTGGATCAAAGTTCGATCCGGGTTGGCTTCGGGGACCGGCGTTTCGACTGCCCAGCGCACGTAACCGCCGAACAGCTTCACCTGGTCGATGGTCTGGTTCGCACCGCTCTCGCGCAGCTCCGCCGGGCGGTCGGCAGTCAGGATGAGCAGGGGAACCTGGGCCTGGTGCGCCTCGACCACCGCCGGGAAAAAGTTGGCTGCGGCTGTTCCAGAGGTGCATAGAACTGCGGCGGGCTTCCCACTGGCAAGCGCCGCACCCAGGGCGAAGTAGGCCGCCCCGCGCTCGTCGGGGTGGACGAAAACGGACAATCCAGCCTGGCCGGGCGTAGGCACGGAGCCGTGCGCCTGCTCGATCCGCCCCAGCGACCCAAAGGCCAGGGCCAGCGGGGTGGAGCGCGATCCTGGGGCGATAACGACGGTTTCTAACCCGCAGCGCAGCAGCTCCTCGACCAGGGTGTGCGCCCAGAAGGTGTTGCGATTGGCGTTTTTATCCATACTGAATTTCGCCTCCCAGGGCTTCAAGGATGGGTTTGAATTTCAAGCCGGTTTCCTGCCATTCTTTGTCCGGGTCCGAACCGGCCAGGATCCCTGCCCCGGCAAACAAGGTGACGGTGTTATCGGCGATCAAGCCGGAGCGGATGGCGGCGGCAAACAGCCCATTGCCGAGCGGGTCAAACCAGCCGACCGGGGCGGCATACCAACCGCGGCTGAATGGCTCCACCGCCGACAGGTAAGCCTGGGCCGCCGGGCCGGGCCAGCCGCCCATGGCTGGCGTTGGATGCAGGGCGGCGACCACATCTAACACCCCCCATCCGTAAGCGAGCTGACCTTGTATACCGGTCTCCAGGTGCTGGACATTGCCCAGTTTGCGCAGGTGCGGGGCTGCGGCGGTTTGGAGCGTATCCGCCAGCGGGGCGAGCTTCTCCTGGATGGCGCTGACCACAATCGAATGTTCGGCGCGCTCCTTGGGGTTGTCCAGCAAGGCCTGGCCGAGCGCCTGGTCTTGTTCTTCGCTCGCCCCACGCCGGGCGGTGCCGGCCAGGGCTGTCGTGCGGAAGTGTGGGGCGCAGACCTCAGCCAGCAGCTCCGGGGAAGCGCCCAGAAAGACCTGGCCGGGCTGCGGCTCGATCATGAAGCGATAGCAATCCGGGTAGCGCGCTTCCAGGCCGCGCAGCGCCTCGGAAATATTGGGTCCTTCATCTAATCGACCGCCCAGGGTGCGGGCCAGGACGACTTTTTGAAATTCTCCCCCTTTAATGCGTTCCAGCGCCCCGGTTACCATGGCGGTCCATTCACTCGGTGACGGCAAGGTGTGCAGTTGGACCGGGGTAGGTCGGGGCTTGCTTGCGCCGCGAGGCTTGCTTGCGCTACTGCTCAGCCGCCCGGTGGAGGGCGTTGACCTGCGCCAGGCAGCCCTCGAAGAAATCCGCCAGGGCGCCGGGGTCGTTGGCCTCATCCACCAGGTGGTTGATGGTCAGCCAAACCTGGTTATCGAGGCGGGCCAACTGGCAGCGAGGCAGCATGAAGTAAGCATCGGGGAAAGCCTGCCAGAGAGCGCTGCCGGTCTGTTCGACGCAGTAGGGTCGGAAGGAAAAGCTGCCCATCCAGCGCGGCCCGGCCTCGCCCGGAAAGTCGGGGTTGAGCGGCAGCAGGCGGGTGGCCAGGTGCTGGGCCTGGGTCTGGATGTCATGAAAGCGCCGCTCGCCCCAATCGGTGATTTCGGCGGCTTTCCCCCAGCCCAGCAGGCTGACGGGATGGGCGCTGCTGGCCCAGTAGAAGCGCGGCGCCTCCCGGATCTGCGAACAGCAGATCGAGGAAGTTTACCTCCGGCCAGGGGATGGTATAGCTCAACCACAGCGGGCGGCCTTGCGGCAGGCGCTGGAGATGGAGCGGGGTGAATCGGGATGGGTAATGGGCAGCGGGCAGCATGGATTATTGAGGATTCGTTTTTCGTGATTGGTTATTCGTAACGGGTAACTGGCGGCTGGAGATCGCGCGCAGACGACGATTAGCGATTAGCAAAACTCAATTCCAGCGAGTGGATGCGCTCTTCGGAAACGCCGATGCTGCGCAGCAGCATCACCTGCAGGGTGGGGAAGATGCGGCTCGGCTCTGGCTGCCCGGTGCGCACCCAGCGGATGACCATGTCATAGATTGCGCCCATCCAGATGTAGGCGGCGACTTCGGTATCGATGGGCGGGATATCGCCCTCCTCGACGGCATCGTCTAACTGCTCCTGGATCAAGCGGGCGAAGCGATTGTGAATTTCGATCTGCTTATCCTCGAAGACCACACCCAGCCCAGCCGCCTGCACCAGGAACACTTTTGCCAGGCTGCGATACTGCTCAAAAGTTTTCAGGCAGATCTGCAGCGCGGCGCTGACCCGCTCTACGCCGGGGGCATCCTGGGCGATAACCTGATCCAGGCGATCGGCCAGCAGGGCGGCGAATTTGTCCACAATAGCCAGGAAGATATCCTGCTTGCTGGGAAAGTAAAAATAAACTGCGCCTTTGGAGGTCTTGGAAATCTCGACAATTTCGTCGACGCGGGCATCGTGATAGCCCTTCTGGGCAAAGACGTCGATGGCGGCGTCCAGAATTTTTTGCTGGGTATCGGTTTGTACGTTCATATCCAACTCTCTAGCTTTTGAACAGGATGATCGAAGGTCAGACCGACCGGTCGGTCTGGTAACAACCTTATTTTACCCATTCCTGGCCGTTAATCAATAGCCTGTGGTATTAATTAATCAACGATTCACCCTGCTCTATTGAGGAGTTAAGCAATGACCTGGCCGTACAAGCGGATTGGCAGCAAGCGTAACCCGCCTGTGATTTTTCTGCACGGTTTCCTGGGCGATCACCGCGACTGGGACTTCCTGGGGGATGCGTTTGCCACAGATTTTGACTGCATTCTCCCGGACCTGCCCGGCCACGGGGCGAACCTCCAGCCGCTGCCGGGGCAACCCTGTTCATTTCGCTGGTTGGCTGCCGGTTTGGCGCGCACCCTGGACGAATTGGAAATCGGCAAGGCCCACCTGGCCGGCTACTCGATGGGCGGGCGTCTGGCCCTGTACTTCGCCGTGACCCACCCGGGGCGCGTGGCTTCGCTCGTCCTCGAATCTGCCAGCCCGGGCCTGGCCGGGCGCCGCGAACGCCAGGAGCGCCGCGCTCAGGACGATCAGCGCGCCGCCGAGATACGCTCTGCTGGATTGGATCCTTTTATCGAGCGCTGGTACCAACAGCCGCTGTTTCAATCCTTGCAGAAAAATCCCGAAAAGCTGGCCGCCCTCAAAGCGCAGCGCAAGCGCAGCAATCCCGAAATGATGGCGCGCCTGGTAGCCGAGCTAAGCCCGGGCCGCCAACCATCCTTGTGGAAAAAGCTGGCTGCGATCCAGGCGCCCGTGCTGCTCCTGACCGGCGCGCAGGACGAGAAATATACCGCCATGGTCGCCCGGATGGCCGGGCTGATCCCGCAGGCCAGGGTGAGGATCGCTCCCCAGGCCGGGCATGCTGTCCACCTGGAAGAGCCGGCGTGGTATACCAGGCAGCTTTCCGACTTCCTGGCTAGGAGCGTTGCTTGACACAATTTCGGGCGTGTGCTACAGTTGCCACGGCGTTGACCGGTGACCACCCCTGCTGGAATTTGGCGGCGGACGAATCCTGTTCGCCGCTTTTCTTTGAGTAAACCTGTGCAATTAACCGTTGTTGTCCCTACTTATAATGAAGCGGAAAACCTGCCGCGTTTGGCCCAGGCGCTTTTCGCTTTGCCTATGCCCGGTCTGCGCCTGCTGGTGGTCGACGACGACAGCCCGGATGGCACCGGGGCGATTGCGGATGGCCTGGTTGCGCAGAACCCCGGGCGCATCCAGGTCTTGCATCGCCTGGGCCAGCGCGGTTTCAGCCAGGCTTACCTGGCCGGTTTCCACAAGGCCCTGCAGGATGGCGCCCAGGCAGTCGGGCAGATGGACGCCGATCTGTCGCATCCGCCCGAGCTGCTGCCGGTCCTGCTGGAGGCTTTACAAACCTGCGACCTGGCCTTGGGCTCGCGCTACGTCCCCGGCGGCAGCGTCGACCGCCAGTGGCCGGCCTGGCGCAAGGGGCTTTCGGCTTTCGGGAATTTCTATGCGCGCACGATTCTAAGTCTTCCGGTGCGCGATGCCACCGGGGGCTACCGGGTTTGGCGCAGCGAGACGCTTTTGAACATGCCGCTCGAGCGCATCCGTTCCAACGGCTATGCCTTCCAGGTGGAAATGCTCTA
Organism: uncultured Chloroflexia bacterium; assembly: GCA_963770655.1. Lineage (GTDB taxonomy): Bacteria > Chloroflexota > Anaerolineae > Anaerolineales > UBA4823 > CAZAGA01. The sequence continues at coordinate 253,368 of CAVYQO010000003.1, forward strand.
CCTGGCTCACCGCCTGGGATACCGCTTCTCGGAAACGCCTTTTTATTTCCCCGACCGGCGTTTTGGCGAGTCGAAGATGTCGCTGCGGGTGCAGCGCGAGGCGGCGCTGCGGGTGTGGCAAATGCGCCGGGAGTACCGCGATATCCGCCCCGCTAAACCGGGAGCCCAGTCTTGACCGTCAGCGCCTACACGCCCCAAATGCGGGCAAATTTCCGCAATTTATACCTGGATATTTTGTGGTTTGGGGTGCTGGCTGGCAGCGTGATGGCCTTTATCAGCATCTATGCCACCCGCCTGGGGGCCAGCGCTTTCCAGATCAGCCTGCTTTCGGCTGGACCGGCTGTGTTCAACCTGTTATTTTCACTCCCGGCAGGGAGCTGGTTGGTCGGGCGCGCCCTGGTGCCCACCACCTTCTGGGCGGCATTCTGGCACCGCCTGGGCTACCTGATCCTGGTTCCGCTGCCGTGGTTGTTTGGCGATCAGGTGCAGATCTGGCTGATCGTGTTGGTCACCCTGGTGATGTCGATCCCCGGCACGATCCTGGCGATCAGCTTCAACGCTGTTTTTCCGGAAGCCGTGCCCCCCGGCTGGCGGGCGGAGGTAGTCGGCAAGCGCAATGCCATCGTGGCTATCAGCCTGACCGTCACCACCCTGGTCTGCGGCCAGTTGTTGGATTGGCTGCCCTATCCCTATAATTATGGCCTGGTTTTCGCCATCGGCGCCCTGGGGGCGATGCTCAGCACCTATTACGTCGGGCGGCTGCGCCTGTTCCCAAATTTGTCGGGCGGCGAGACAGCCCCCGAACCCGCCCCTGCCCGGCGCTGGTCGAGCTATTTTGATCTGCGCCAGGTAGCGCACCTGGATCTGCTGCGCACGAGCTTCGGGACGTTCATGCTGGCCTACTTAATGTTTTATATTTTCCAATACATGGCTATCCCGCTGTATCCACTGGTCCAGGTGCGCTCGCTGAACCTTTCCGATGGGATGATCAGCCTGGGGAGCAGCCTGTTCTATGGGGTGATGCTGCTGGTATCGCTGCGGATCGTCGAGATCAATACCCGCCTGGGTCACAAGCGCACCCTGGCGATTGGGGCGGCGATTTTTGGCATTTACCCGCTCATGCTCGGCCTGGCCAATGGTCCAGCCATGTTCTGGGCGGCGTCACTCGTCGGCGGCGGCGCCTGGGCGATCACCAATGTCGGCTTGACGAACCGCTTGATGGAAAAAGTCCCCGATGACCAGCGTCCGGCCGGGATGGCTGTGCATAATGTGGTGTTGAACCTGGGAATCCTGCTCGGCGCGCTGGCCGCCCCGCTGCTCGGTGAGTGGGTTGGCCTCCAACCGGCGCTGGTGGTGATTGCCGTCCTGCGCTTCCTGGCCGGTGGGATTTTCTGGCTGTGGGGATAGCTTAGACTGGCTCGATTTTCTCCGCCAGGCGCTGCCATTCGGCTAAGCTGAGGGTTTCGGCACGCCGCCGCGGGTCGATTTCAGCCGCGTTAAGGAGCTCCTCGGCCTGCTGAGTGCTCCACGCCATCCCCCCCGAAATCGCGTTGCGCAAGTTCTTGCGCTTCTGGCTGAAGCCAGCTTTGGCCAGGCGAAAAAAGACCGGCAGCAACGCCGCCGGGATGGCTGGCGCTGGATAAATATCGATGCGTACCACTGCCGAATCGACCTGTGGGGGTGGGTAGAAAGCCGCGGCCGGGATGCGGGCCGCGATCTGCGGTGCGCCGTATACCTGTACGCTGAGCGCCAGCAGGCTCATCTCTCCAGGGAGGGCGCAAATCCGCTCGGCCACCTCCTGCTGTACGGTCAGGGTCAGGCGTTCGGGCTTGCGCGGGGTCTCCAGCAAGAGCCGGATCAGCGCCGAGGTGAGGTAATAGGGGATATTAGCCGCCACCTGGTAGGCGGCGGAGGCTTCTTCGAGATCCATCATCTGGCTCAGATTGAGGGCCAGGATGTCGCCTTGAATAATTTGTACATTTGGATAGGACTGAAGCACTTCCTGGAGCGGGGGGATCAGCCCGGCGTCCAGCTCCACAGCCACCACCCGCCGCGCCTGGAGCGCCAGCAGGCGGGTCAAGCTGCCCAGCCCGGGGCCGATTTCGAGCACATCCTGGCCGGGCTGGATGTGAGCAATATCGACAATCCGCTGTAAGGCGGCGTCGTCGATCAGGAAGTTCTGCCCCAGGCTCTTATCGGGGCGCAGGCCGTAGCGCCGCAGCAGCTCGGGGACATCCAGCTCGGCGCTGCTCATTTGCAGGTCGGTTCGTCCGGTTGGGTCGGCCAGGTCCCGGCCATGAATTGGCTGACGTAATCACGGATCACCAGCGGATCGGCTTCCAGGATAAAGGTTTCATCCTTCTGCTGTGGGCTGAACTGGCGGCCGGGCGAGAAAATTTCCTGCGGCATGCTGGTGAAGATGATATCTTCGCGATCCAGGCGGGGCAGCAGGCAGGCAAGCTGCCCGAGCTGCACCAGGCTCAAGTCGGTCAGCACCTGGCCTTGAAAAGCAGAGATAATTTTAGGGATCTTTGGCAGCACCTCCGCTGAGGTGAGCTTTTTCTCTAAGGCGCAGATGACCATGTTCTGATTATCGCCGCGGGTGAAATCGTTGTAGCGCTTGCGGATCCGCGAAAAGCGCAGGGCCTGGTCGCCGTTGAAATGGTGCTGACCGGCGGTGAAATAGCCCATATTGGCGGTTTTGTTGTCGATGGGGGTGCCGTCCACATCGGTCGGCAGGTAAATATCGATCCCGCCGATGGCGTCGACGATGCGCTTGAAGATCTCCATATTGACTGCGCCGTAATGATCGACGCGCAGGCCGAAATTCTGGTCGAGGGTTTGCGCCATCAGGCCTGGGCCGCCGCCCGAGCCTTCGTAGTACCCCATCCCGGCGTTGCCGTAAAAATAGGATTGGTTGAGCTTGCCCTGGGTGATGCCATGGGCGCTGATCTCGGGGATATCCACCCACAGGTCGCGGGGGATGGTCAGGGCGGTCACCTTGGGGGTGACAAAATCGACCCGCACCACGCGAATGGCGTCTCCCAGCCCATACAGGTAGTTGCTGCTCTGGCCGTGGTCGGCTCCGACGCCGAGGATGGTCATTACCGGCGGCCCACCGCACAGCGGCTTCGGCGTGGCTGTCGGCTTGCTGGCCGCGACCACGGCCGCGGTGGCTGGCGGGGTTGGGCCGGATGCCGCCTGGGTAGCGGGAAGCTGTGTCGCCCGGCTCCCCGGGTTAGCAGAGGGTTGAGCGTTTAAGGAAGTGGGCGTGTAGGTCGGCAGGTTGAGGGCCGGGCCAAGCGGCGCGGCGACGGTTTGTTTGAATTTGGGATAGAGGATCAATCCGGTCAGGAGCAGTAAGGCGAAGGCGCCGCCAACCACGATCCAGATTTTCGAGCGTTTGGGCATGATCTGATGAAACTCCTTATTTCCCTGGGTTTCCCGGGCAAACCGTAATTATATCACTCAGGTAGGATGGTAAAACCTTCGTAAGGTATAATCCAGTGCGGTGAACTGGATCGTCCTGCTACTGGCTGCAAGTATTTTCGCGCTCATCATCGAGCGCGGTTTGCATTTTTCACCGCTGTCGCCAGGCTGGCGTTACCGCCTGGCCTTTTTGGCCGGGCTTGGACTGGGGCTGCTTGGTTTTTATATCGCCCGATCTGTCCCCTGGGCAGGCGGTTCGCTATCGCCTTCGCCCTGGCTTGCACGCCTGGGATCGTTCTTGGGCGGATTGAGCGCCGCCGCCCTGGGCGCCTTTCTGGGCGGGCTGGGCGCCACCGCCATCAACGAAGGTCTGTGGGAAGATAACGCCCCGCCGCCGCGCCAGGTGCGCGTGGAGGTGATGGAAATCCACAGCCGGGTGTTCTCAGCCGCGGCGGATGAAACCCCAGCGCTCGATCCGGCCAGCAAGCGCATATTTGACCTGCTCCTATCCAGCCTGGGTCTGCTGATCTCTGCGCCGGTATGGATTTTCAGCCTGTTTATTGTCTGGTTTGAAGATCCCGGCCCGGTCTTGTTTGTCAAAAACTCGGTGGGCAGGGATGGGCTGAACTTTCACCAGTTCAAAATCCGCTCGATGGTGCTCGAAGCCGAGCGCAGCACCGGGCCGGTGTTGGCTGCGGAGGGCGATGAACGCATTTTGTGGATCGGGCGCTTCCTGCGCAAGACCGCCCTGGACGAGCTGCCCCAGTTGTTGAACATCCTGCGCGGCGAGATGAGCTTTGTCGGTCCGCGCCCCAGCGCACGATCCTGGTGCATACCTACCTGCAAACCATGCCGGAATACGCCTGGCGGCACCGCGTCCGCCCCGGGTTGGCTGGTTTGGCCCAGGTGGCTGGCGATTATTACCTGACCCCGCGTCAAAAGCTGCGCTTCGACCGCGTCTATATCGAGCACATCGGCCTCGGTTTCGATCTTAAGCTGTTAACCCTGGCCTTTCTGATCACCTTCTGGTATCGCTGGCAAAAGCGCTGGAATGGGAGGCTGCCGAGGCGCTTGCTGCACGGAGGCTGAGGGGGAGGTCAGGCAGTTTGGCAGCGCAAGTTAGTCGATATCTGGGTCTTCAGGGAAGGGCGTCAACGAAGGCTGGAGCGAGAGGGCGCCCCGGCGCAGGGAACGCCAGGCGAGCATATGGATCGCTGCCACCACCAGGGCGTTCAGGGCCTGACCGGCCATCGTGCCATACACCCCCCACTGGTGGATCAGCCAAATCCCGGCGCTGAACATCACCACGATCGCTGCCAGGTTGGCGATGAAAATTGGCCGGCTGGCGTGCATGGCTTTCATCACCGTTTGCAGCGGCCAGTAGGCGAACCACAGCGCATAAAAGATAGCCATCAGGATCACGCCATTGGCGTAGGGCAGGTAGGTGTCGCCATACAGCCAGGTCAGCAGCGGCACACGAAATACGACCGCCAGCCCCAGCAAACCCAGGATCGGTCCGGCAAAAATTTTATAGGTTTTATGGAGCAGCTTCTCCAGGGAGGTGAAACCCTGCTGGTGGTAGGTCTTGGCGGCGCGCGGGGTCAAGAAAGTATCCATGGCGCGCAGGAGGAGCTGAACCGGTTGGACCAGGTTTTGGATCGCCCGATAAGCGCCAGCGGCGGCAAAGCTGATCAACCCGGCGGTCAGGATCGGATAAAACTCGACCGATACCCAGGTGGACAGGCTCGCCCCCAACATATAGCGTCCAAAATTCCAGTTGCGTTTCCAGGTTCCGGCCAAATCCGTGATCTCCCGGCCCCAATAGGCCCGCGTCTGCCAGATCGCCGGGAGCAGGGCAGCCAGCGAGCCCAGCCCGATAGCCGTCAGCCCGCCGGTGCCGGTAAGCGTGCCCTGCCGCGCCCACCACAGCATCACCAGCAAGCGCACACCATTGGCCAGGGCGGTATTCGCCACCGCGTCGGCCACAGCCCCGCGGGTGTACATCATCCGCCGCAGGTATTCCTGGAGCTGCCACCACAAAAAAGCCGACCACAAGGAAAACAGCGCCGGGCCGGCGACATCGTTGCCGGTCTTGGTCACCCACCAACCGGTCAGCGCCACCGCAGCCGCAGTGATCAGGGCCAGCCCGATCTGGATGACGCTCGTCGCTGTGGCATAGCGTTTGAAGGCAGGCTCGTCCATTGCCGGACCGAAGGTGTTCATCGGCTGGATGGTCAAGCCTTCCTGCACGGCGCGCACCAGGCGCAGGGTGGTGAAGCCGACCCCATATACCCCCAATTCAGTCGGGCTGACCTGGCGGGCCAGGATCACGGTGGCCACAAAATTAGCCAGGCTGATCAGCCCCTGGTCGACGGCAGCCAGGTAGCCCTGGCGCGCACCTGCGCCCGAAAATAAGATCAAGGCGCGCTGGAGCGGGCGCGGTAAGCGCTGCAGTCCACTTTTTAGTTTTACTGTAAATTGTTTGGGGGGATCGGAAACTGGCATTCAATTTGCCCGGCGGCTGCTTGTGCTGAATAAAAATGTCCGGGCAGGCAACCCGGCGGCGCCCAGAAGGGCCTCCTTACCGCTGCTTCCTCTCGGACCTGACGGGGTTCGGTGGTTTCTGCCGCGCCGGACCCACCCGGACACGCCCTGTAGGATACCGCATGCCACCCCCCTTGTCAATATAAAAAAACTCCCCGGCCGGGGAGTTTTCGATTTTATTACGCTTTTACTTCTTGCGCTGGATGAAATAAGCAAATACCAGCACTGCCGCCAGGAGCAGGATGAAGACGACGATCCCGCCCCACCCGCTCAGCCAGGATAGCTTTTGCGGTGCAGGTGGTTCTTCGGCGGTTTGCACCTGGCTGATCGGCGGCATAGCCAGGATGTAGGCCGTCAGGTCATCGACATCCTGAGCGCTTAACGGCCCGCCGTTGGCCTGGCTCCAGGCTGGCATCGCTGTATTGGGGATGCCGGTGTTAATCGTATTCTGGATGAGCAGATCCGGCCGCACCCCCGACCAGTTCTTTGCCAGTGTTTTGCCGATCTTCCCCTGGCCGCCTTCGCCGTGGCACATAATGCAGTTCTGCTGAAACAGCACCGCGCCGCGGGTTGTGTCGCCGGCGACGTTGGGCAGCGGCTTAACCGGCGGGAGGGGGGTTGGGGTGGGGACGATGATAATATTATCAGCCCCACCCGTCTGCCAGCTCAGGACATAGGCGGTGACAGCCTCGATTTGTTCACTGCTCAAAGGCCCGCCGTTGGCTTCGCTCCAGGCGGGCATGCGCGAGCCTGGCACACCGCTGGCGACAATGGCCTTAACGGTCAGGTCGGGTCGCACCGAAGGCCAGTCCTTGGCCAGGTCGGCCCCCACCCGTCCCTGCCCATTAGCGCCGTGGCAGACAACGCAGTTTTCGGCAAACAGGCGCGCTCCCAGCTCAAGCTGACCTTCAGCGCTTGATTGAGCGTTTACCGCCCAGATTCCCACGGTCAGCAGAGACAGGGCGACTAATAAAAGTACCCCGATTGGGCGCATAGCTCTGGTTGCTGGCATGCTGTCCTCGCTATTTCAAGGTCTGCAGATAGGCGATGATATCCGCCATATCCTGATCGGATAACTGGCCGCTGTAAGCGCCCGGCATGATATTGGCCGCGAAGCCGGAGACTAGATAGGCATTGGGGTTCACAACCGATTCGAATAAATACTGCTCGGGGGTGGTCGCTTTGCCGGTGTAATTTGGATCCTGGATGCGCTCGGCGGCGCGGGTTCCGATGCCGGGCTGTCCATCTTTTGCAGGCCAGGCCGGTCCGGTGGGGGCAATGACGTGGCAGGCGGTGCAGGCCAGGCTGGTCGCCAGCGCTTCGCCATTCTTGGCGTCGCCCTCTGGAAGCGTCTTGGTGATATCCGTACCGACGGTTGGGCCGGTGGGAGCGCTGGGTACGGCGACAAGCGTGGCAGTTTCTTCCCAATTCATAATAAAGGCGGCGATGCTGCTAATTTGATCGGGGCGCATTGGGCCGCCGTACTGGTCGGAAAAAGATGGCATTGCCGGCGTCCCTTGCCCTGGGTAAAGCTGCGGGCGGGTGGAAGCCAGGCGGCCGCTGGATGCCGTGGCGACGATGTAGTCGGTTTGGGTTCCGCTCCAGCCGACATCCTTCAGGCGCTGATCAAAAAAATAGCGGTCGTTCAATGGCGGGCACAACCCGGGTATCCCCAGTCCCTGGGTGCCGTGACAGCGGCTGCACTGTGCTTCGAAAAGCGCGGCGCCGACTTCGATCTCGCGTGCATTGGCCGCTTCTTCATTTTCTTTCATTCGCGCTGGCTCAGTGAAACCATAATAAATGACCAGGGCGCTCGTTGCCAGAACAATGAGAATACCTAGAATAATTTCGAATTGAATACGCTTCATTGTGCGCTGACCCTCCTTCGAGAGGTGACTGTTTTATTCTCTACAAAGCCCTACTCTGACCCACGGGCGGCGTGCAGGAACACCTCTCGGCTGTATTCCCTGGGTTTCTGTTCCTCGTCCACCCAGGTGATCCGGAAGGTTACTTTCTTCAAGTTTCTCTGCCAATCCTCGATAACCATCGTCGCTTGTGTGTCCGCGGGCAGCTTCCCGTCTTCGATGTAATGATTAATCTTGTTGGTGAAAGATCCAAAGACATCTTCAAGCGCTGGGCAGCCGAAATCCAGGTTCGGGCACATATTCTTCGCCGCGCTTTCATTGACGATATACGCCCCGGTTTGGAGCTGGTCGAAGGGGACATTGTGGATCGGGCCGGAACCCTCCATCGGGGCCAGGTCCTGCACGGTGCGGGTGGCCGGGTCTTGCTCGATGCCATACTGCGGCAGGCCCATATAGCTCAGCACGATCAGAATGCCGACTGCCAGGACCCCCAACCCCACCGCCAGCGGGCGGCGGTACAGGCTGCGATAAGGATTGCGGTCGATATAGGGTATACCGACCAGGACGATGACCAGGATCGTCGGGATGATAATCCCCATTAATGTTTTATCACCCAGCTTGAGCATCCCCTGCAGCCACCAGAAATACCACGGCGCCTTGGTGTCCAGCGGGGTGACTTGCGGGTTGGCGACATGTTCAAGCGGGGCCGCATAGCCCAGCACGGTGATCGCCAGCACGGTCAGGAATAGACCCAGGCTTGCCCAGAATATTTCGCTGGTGAACAGGTCGGGCAGGAAGTCGATGCGCGACTTGGCCCATTTCTTCTTTTCGGGGCTGGCATTGCCTTCATCGGTAAACTTAGCCGGTTGGGAGATGCCGTGTTCACGCGAGACTTTGTAATAATGAATGCTGAGCATCAGGATGACGCCCAGCGGTACCAATACCACGTGCAGCAGGTAAAACCGCAGCAGACCGTTTGCGGCAATATCCGGCGAGCCGCGCAGGATCAAGTTCAACTGGTTGCCGACCAGCGGGGCCGCATCGGCCATGCTCGTGCCGATGGTCACCGCCCAATAGGCCAACTGGTCCCAGGGCAGCAGGTAGCCGCTGAAGCTCAGCAACAGGGTCAGAGCGAGCAGCAGCAGCCCGGTCAGCCAGGTGAAGGAGCGTTCCTTCTTATACGATCCGGTCAGGTAGGTGCGCAGCATATGCAGCAGGGTGAAAATGACCATCCCTTCAGCCCCCAGGCGGTGCATATCCCGGAAAAATTGGCCGTAAGGCACGTTGGTCATCAAGTTAACAATTGAAGTGTACGCCTTCTCGGGGGACGGCGTGTAATACACCATCAGGATCAAACCGGTAAAGAGTTCAATGAAGAAAAATAAAGTGGTTAAAAAGCCCAGGCGGAAGGTGTGTGAAAAGATCGTGCTGCCCAGCTCGTAATAGCGCGGGCGGATGTGAAACAGGAAGCTGGTGGTATGGACTTTATAGCGCGGGTTGGGCTTTTCCGTCGGCGGATCGCCGCGCAGGATGGCGCCCAGCTCGGTGATCCCCAGCCCGGCGGTAATCGCCCGCACCCGGTAATCGATCGCTGCGCCTATTTTCTTGCGGGATTCTTGAAGATTGAGAGATTTAATCATCGGTTACCTCCCCGATCATTGAGCTGTTGTTAGCATTAACCGTGGACCATGCCCTTAATCCGCTTGCCGGTATCGACCAAGATTTCCGCCTGCGGATCCGCGGGAAGGGGCAAGGGATCGCCGCGTTCATTGGTCTCGGCAATCACCTGTCCATCTTTAACGATCGACATATGGAAACGGTCCAGGCTGCGCGGAGCCGGTCCGGCAATATATTGGCCGTCTTTCTCGAACTGCGAGCCATGACACGGGCAAACAAAGCGGTTCGATTGATCGCTCCAGTTATACAGGCAGCCCAGGTGGGTGCACACCTTATAAATAGCGATTGCCCCCTCCGGGGTGTTCGACATCCACAGTTTAACCGTGGGGATATTCTGCGGCGCGCTGGTCGGATTGGGGAGATCGGCAATGGTCCCATAGGGATAGATGCCGCCGAACTCGCCAGCCTTGAAACGCGGCATCGCAAATAAATAAGTGATCCCGGCGAACTCAATTGTCAGGAAACCCAGCGAAGCCAGCCAGGCAAAGTTTAAAAATTCACGCCGGTTCATCTTCTTTTTCTTCCCAGCTTCTTCGGCAGGGGGCGGCGTCTGCTTGGCCATACTTTCCTCCTTAAATACAAAGACGAGTTACTTGCTCATAATTATCCAAGCAAAATTATAGCATACTGAAAAATTCAAAACAAGCTGAAATAACAGCCCTGGCTCACCCTTTAAGGGTGATTTGCCCATCACCTTTTTGTGCATCCGCTTAACCCTCTCGGTTATAATCATTTTATATTTCTTGAACATCACGCTCCACGCGGAGGGCAAAATGACGCTGGTTTTGGTTCATGATCGCCTGGCAAATACGGCAATTCTGTACATAATTCTGATGGCTCTGTGGAGTTTTTGGCGTTTCTTTCGCAAGCAGAAGGTGGACTCGAATTATTCGGGGGCGCTGGCCATCGCCGAATTTATTATCCTGGCCCAGGCCGTCCTGGGGTTGGTGATCGCCCTCACCGGCGGCTATGCCCGCCTGGAGCGCCCGCCGATGCACCTACTCTACGGCGCGGTCAGCCTTCTGGCAATCCCCGCTTTATTCTTGTACACCCGCGCCAATGATCGCTACCAGGTGATGCTGGTGTATGGCGTCACCCTGGTGTTTTTGGCCTTCATTATCTGGCGCTTGATGGTCACCGGGGTGTAAATAGAGCTTCGTGATACGGGGTGTAAAAAGAGCTTCGTGGCGCCGGGGGTGTCAATCGTGCTTGCCGCCGGCTGGCTCCTCATTACTTATCCGGTGTGTAGCAGTATTCTGCCGCCGCCTGCCCCTGGCTGTCCGCCAGGTAGGCGCAGTCCCCGCCATTGTTCCAGATGGCCGACTCATCGAAACGAAAACTGAACCCACACCACTCGGTGTGGTCCTGGTTTGTATAGATCCGGCACACCTGTTCCGGGGCGATTTCGAATTCAGGGAACACGAAGCGGTGGTGGGCTTTATCTTCGAGCGACCAATCCTTCAATTGAAGCGGCTCGCTGCCGCGGTTGCGGATTTCGACGTATTCATCCGGCTCATTATTGCCGGCAGAACCGTTGTAAAAAATGGCGCTGATCTCGATCCCGCCGGGGGCGCCCGCTCCAGAACGGCTGCCCGGCGTGACGCCAGGGAGCGGCGTGACGCCCACAGACGGCGTGACGCCCACAATCGGCGTGACCTCGGCGGTTGCTGCGCTGGCAGTCGCTGAATCCGCCTGCGCCAATGCCGCGGCAATCACAGCCGGCGACCACAGCCCCGCCTGGGCAGACCGGGCTTGCCCCTCAGCCGCCTGCAGGAATTCGGTGCAGGCCACATCCGGCGGGTAGCGGCTGGCCCGGGCGAAACCCGTCCGCGTCAGCTCGGCGTTGATAAACAGCCCATCCAGCGAATCGACAAACACGTAGCGCAGCAGGCGGCCAAACGAGTTGGTCTCGGATACATCCTTGACCAGCACAACCTGTTTGCCCAGCACCAGGGCCTCGTTCTGGGCGGCAGCCTCGGGCCCAAAGACCTCGAGACCTTTTTGGGGATGCTTAATCTCCGGGGTATCGATGCCAATATAGCGCAGGGGGTATGCCTGGCCATTGAGAAAGACCTCGATGGTGTCGCCGTCAATCACGCGGATGGCCTGGGCGGTTTCGAAAACTGCGCCGGCGGGGATGCACTCAGGCCGGTCCGGGTAAGCACCGGCCAGGTCTGCGGTCGTAACGCCCGAAGGCGGCGTGACGCTGGGGAGCATGGCGCTCGGCGGCTGGGTGGGGATTGCGGAGGCCGGCAGGACGGCGGTGGGCTGCCCAGGCGCGCTGCACGCCGCGCTGAGCAGAAAGGCCAGGCAGATGACAATCTTGAGTGGTTTCATGGCTGCTCCTGGCTTAAGTATAGCAACAAATTGTGCGCCGGGACAAAAGAAACTAAAACAGAACTGATGTTCTGTTATAATTTTAGGCAACACATATGAAAGCTTTTTTGCTGTCTTTTTGGCGAAACCTGTTCGCAAACAGGAACAGTTCAGACTCCTCTTCTAAGATTTATCACTATGAAGACGAGCTTATCGATGCTGTGCGCGAGTTGGCTTTCCAGGAGGAGCGCCCTGAAGAAGATGTGACAGCCGACCTGCTTTCGCTGCTGTTGGCCAGGAAGGAAGTAAACGAGCGCATGCAGGTGCATTGGAACTTGCTTTCGTACCGCGAGCAGCAAGTCACGGCCCTCGCCTGCCTGGGCTACTCCAACCGGCAAATTGCCTACCGGCTGAGCATCTCCACCCACACCGTCGCTACGCATATCCGCAGCGTGCTGCACGAGTTCGACCTGCACAGCAAGATGGAGCTGCGCGAGGCGCTGGCTGGCTGGGATTTCAGCATCTGGGACAACACTCGCTGACCCCCATATCTATGCTGCCGGTCCGCTTGCTGGCTATATCTGGCTCACCTCCCAGACTAGTCTCTTAAATCATCTCTTAATCCACTGCATAGACGATTGATCAATTGCTCGTCCTGGGTTAAGCTGGTCGTATGACTGCTCTGCCCGCATTAATTCCCAATCGCCTGGCGCTGCTGGTTCCAGACAAGCAAGCCAGCGAGCTTATGCCGGCTTTGATCGCCCAACTGGCCCTGGGCGGCGCCCTGCGGGTGGTGGACGCCGGGAATTGTTTTGCGGCTCACGCAATCGCCCGCGAGATCCGCCGCTCCGCCGCCAACCCGATCCCCATCCTCAAGCGCATCCAGGTGGCGCGCGCCTTCACCTGCTACCAGGCGCTGGCCTTGCTCGCAGAGACCCCCAGCGGCGCTTTTCCAGTGCTGGCCCTCGATTTACTCGCCACGTTTTACGACGAAAACGTGCGCCTGGCCGAGCGCTGCCGGCTGCTGACGATCTGCGCCCGGGAGCTGCAGCGCCTGAGCCGCCAGGCCTCTGTCGGCGTGATTGTTTACCTGCGCCAGAAACAGCCCGATACCCCCGTCTTGCTCGAAATCCTGGAAGACGCCGCCGACCAGGTCTGGCGTCTTGAACCTGCCCCCCCTGTCCCGCCTGCCCGTTTGTTTTGAGGAGTGATACCATGGGCCGCACCCTTCCCACCGCCACGCAGACTTTTCTTCAAGAACAGCAGTCCTTTGCCCGTTTCCGGCGCGCCCTGCGCCGCTCAGACCAGGCGGCCCTCGACGACCTGTTTGCAGCCGCCCGCCAGCACCTGGCAGCCGTGGCCTACGCCGCCGATATCCTGCCATTCGAGGCGATCCTGCTGGCTATGCTGCTCGAAGAGCATAAAGAAGTGCTGCGCCTGCGCACCCTGCTGACCCCCTTGCTTCCGAGCAGCGATGAATGAAATCACTGGCTGGCTGCTGGATATCTATGCCCATGCCCAGGAAGGGACGGTGCTCTGGCTGCTGGGCGAGGATGGCGTCCGCCATTGCCTGCGCCATTCTCTGACGGTCACCTTTTTCGCTGGCGGCCCTGCGCCGCGCCTGCGCCAGTTGTGGCGCTGCCTGCGGGAGCAGCCTGTCCCGGTTCGCCTGGAGCGCTGCGAGCGCGAAGACCTGTTCAACGGGCTGATCACCGTCCTGGCGGTGCAGGCGCTCAACGCCGCCGCCCAGCCGCGCTTGTTCTTCGAGCTAGCCAGTCAATTCCCCGACCTGGATTACTACGATGCGGATATCCCCCTGGCGCTGCGCTATGCCGCCGTTTACGATCTTTTCCCGCTGGCGCGCTGCCGGGCCAGCGTGGATTGCGCCGGCTGGCTGCAGGCGATCGTCCCGCTGGACTCCCGCTGGGATCTCGACCCCGTCCACCCGCCCCTGCGCATCCTGACCATCGCCCCCGATGTCGACCCGGGGCATGCCCCGCCGGCCCGCCTCGAGCTGCGCTGCGGCCGGGCAAGCTACCGCCTCTCCCTGGACAACCCGCGGGCGCTGCTGACCGGCCTCAACGCGATCCTTAAAACGATGGACCCCGACCTGATCCTCACCCACCGCGGCGATACCTGGCTTTTTCCATACCTGTTCGAGCTGGCGGAGCGCTGTGGGCTGCCCTTCAACCCCAATCGCGACCCCGAGCGCCAGGTCCGCCAGCAGAAAGAAAGGAGTTATTTCACCTATGGCCAGGTGCTCTACCGCGGCCAGCAGGTGCACCTCTTCGGGCGCTGGCACATCGACGAGCTCAACGCCATGATGTACGGCGATTACGGCCTGGAAGGCGTCCTCGAGCAGGCCCGCGTCACCGGCCTGCCGGTGCAGGAGATCGCCCGCAAATCGCCCGGTTCGGGGATCACCGCCATGCAAATGCAGACCGCCCTGCAGCGCAAAGTGCTGATCCCCGTGCAGAAACAGCAGGCCGAGCGCTTCAAAACTGCCCTGGAACTGATCGAGGCCGATTTCGGCGGGATGATCTACCAGCCGCTGATCGGGCTGCACGACGACGTGGCCGAGATCGACTTCATCTCGATGTATCCGAGCATCATGGCCCGCTTCAACATCTCACCCGAGACCACCGGCCCGCCGGGGCCGAACACCGCCCCCGTCCCCGAGTTGGGGATTGCCGTGGACCAGGAGCGTCCCGGCCTGGTGCCCGAGACGCTGCGCCCGCTGCTCGCCCGGCGGCTGGCGCTCAAAGAACGCCTGGCGCTGCTCGATCACCGCGACTGCCGCTACCAGCCCGATAAGACCCGCGCCGCGGCGCTCAAATGGCTGCTGGTGGTCTGTTTTGGCTACCTGGGCTACAAAAACGCCCGGTTCGGGCGGATCGAGGCCCACGAGGCGGTCACCGCCTACTCGCGGGAGCTTTTGCTCGAGGCCAAGGAAGTCGCCGAAGACATGGGCTACACCGTGCTGCATATGTACGTGGACGGGCTGTGGGTGCGCAAGCCGGGCCAGCGCGCCGCCGCCGATTTTCAGCCGCTGCTCCAAGCCATCGCCGCTCAGACCCACCTGCCGATTGCCCTGGATGGGGTCTACCGCTGGGTTGCTTTTCTGCCCTCCAGGCAAGATGCGCGCATTCCGGTGCCCAACCGCTATTTCGGCGTCTTCCAGGATGGCACGCTCAAAATGCGCGGCATCGAAGCCCGCCGCCGCGACACCCCGCCCTGGATTGCCAGCGTCCAGGTGGAGATCCTCAAGATCCTGGCGCGGGCGAGCGATATCAGCGCCCTGCCCGGCTGCCTGCCCGCCGCTGCTCTGCTGCTGCGCCAGGAGATCGCCCGCCTGCGTGCCGGGCGGATCCCCCTCGAGCAGCTCCTCGCCGCCCAGAACCTCAGCCGCGAGCTGAGCGAATATCGCACCCCCTCCCCCGCCGCCCGCGCCGCCGCCCAACTCCAAGCGGTTGGCAAATCGCTCCGCCCAGGACAGCGGGTGCGCTTCCTGTACACCCTCGGCAAGCCCGGCGTCTACGCCTGGGACCTGCCCAAGCCGCCCGACCCTGCCTGCCTGGATTTCAAACGTTACATTAAACTACTGCTGCGCGCCGCCAGCGCCGTCCTGGCCCCCCTCGGCGTCGCTGAAAACGGGCTGCTGACAACGGATGGCTGTCAGCGGACTTTAGGAACGGATTGAGCGGATGTGATCATGGTTGAAAGGTTGGAAGGTTAACAGGTTGAAGGTTCGAATGACGGATTTGCTGACGGCTGAGAGCTGTCCGCTATTTAATGCAGACACGAATTTCACGAATCAGGACGAATGACACGAAGATGTAAAAAATCAATATATTAAAGAATTGGGGTAAAATTACTCCACAAAAGGTAGTTTATCCGGAGAATACTGCGCTGGCGCAGGCTTCGGAGCAGGCTGGAAAGCCGCGGGAGGTTAACCTTGGCTGCACTCATCTACAGCACTATCGCCTCGCTCGACGGTTATATCGAGGATCGGACTGGAAGCTTCGATTGGGCTGCCCCGGACGAGGATGTCCATGCTTTCATTAACGACTTGCAGCGGCCGCTCGGTACGTACCTGTATGGACGGCGGATGTACGAAACGATGGCCGCATGGGAGACCGTCCCTGAACTCGCCGATCACTCCCCGGTCACTGGCGACTTTGCGCGGGTCTGGCAGTCCGCTGAGAAGATCGTCTACTCCACAACTCTCGAGAAAGCCTCGACGTCCAGAACTCGGATCGAGCGCCGCTTCGAGCCGGACACTGTGCGCCGGATGATCGCCTCGAGCGAACGGGACTTTGCGGTGAGCGGGCCGGGTCTTGCCGCCCATGCCTTCGCGGCCGGTCTTGTCGATGAATACCAGCTCTTTATCGCCCCGATTGTCGTTGGCGGCGGCAAACCGTGCTTGCCCGGCGATGTGCGCATCCGCCTTGAGCTCCTCGACGAGCGCCGTTTTGGGAACGGCATGGTCTACCTTCGCTACAGGCTCAGGAAGTGAAGCTCGCTGAGCTGCGCTGCCTCCGCGTTCACCTTCATTCCATCAGCTTATAACACAGCAGGACATTGCCATTGGCAAACGCCCGCGTCTTCGTCAGCTCCAGGCGCAGCTTTTCCTGGATGCCGGCGAACATCGATCTGCCCATACCCAGAACAACCGGAACCACCACGAGCTGATATTCATCGATCAAGCGCTCCTGGGTCAACTGCGCCACAACCCTGCCGCTGCCCATAATCGCCATATCGGCTCCGGGTCCATCCTTCAGCTTGCGAATTTCAGCGGCCAGGCCTGTCTTCACCAGCCGGGTATTGTTCCACGCCGCCTGGTCCAGCGTCCTGGAAAACACCACCTTGGGCAGGTTGTTCATCCGTTCGGCCACGACCGGGTCGTTTTGGAGCGCAGCCGGCGTCGGCCAATAGCTGGCCATCAGCTCATAAGTGAGCCTGCCAAACAGCAGCAGCCCGCCGCGGCGTGCATTCGCGGCGACAAATGCCTCCCACTCTGGATCCTGCTTAGCATTGTGCGCCCAGCTCATATCCCCGTTCATATCCACAAAGTAACCATCCAGCGAAACTTGATTGAACACCACCAACCTGGCCATGTTTTTTTCTCCTTTGCTCTGCGCAATGATTCTACTGCAATCTGAGACAGCGCGGTCTGGATTTCGCTGCGGTTGCCTGGGATTATTTGCGCCTGTTCCCGCGTTTTCATCGATTGGGTCAGGCTCGCATTCCATCCCATCGGGAGTGACGCGCCCCGCGGAAAGCGTTGACGAGAGGCCCAGCCCGTGATAGAATGCTCATCGCTTTGATTTATGGGCGTGTAGCTCAATGGCAGAGCAGTGGCCTTTTAAGCCATTGGTTGAAGGTTCGAGTCCTTCCACGCTCACAAACCCCCATTTTTAGGGGTAAAAACAAGGGATTTTCTCTCATCCAGACCCGCCAAATGGCGGGTTTTTGCGTTTAATCCCCCACTTTGGCCTGTTTTTGAGTATCACATTCCTGTCCTTGATTTGATCCAAAGTCATAAAAGTGCAAATAACCGGTTGCTTTATTTGCACTTTAGGTATAAAATGACAACAGAAGACACCCTTATTTGCAGATTTTACCCCGATGGATCCCACCGATTTTTCCAACTCCTCCCCCGGCCGAGTTTTACGCACCCCGAAAGGATATTGGGCATTCATTCCGAACCCACTGCCCCCAACCATCGAATGGTCAACTTCACTGATCTCCGCCCTGGGTGAGGCGGAGCGCAACCTGGGCAGGCTGGCCAGTCTGGCGGACACGCTGCCTTCACTGCACATCCTGGTGCGTCCGTTCATCCGACGGGAGGCAGTGCTCTCCTCACGGATCGAAGGGACACGCTCTTCGTTGGTTGATCTATATCATTATGAATCCGCCCATTTATCCTTTTTTGAGGACACTTCCGACGTGCGTGAGGTGCACAACTACGTGCGTACCCTGGATTACGGCTTGGAGCGTTCGAAGACCCTGCCAGTCAGCCTGCGCCTGATCCGGGAGATGCATGGGGTATTGATGGAAGGCGTGCGCGGGGAGCACTTAACTCCAGGCGAATTTCGCCGCAGCCAGAATTGGATCGGACCTCCCGGCAGCACCATCGAGAGCGCCACCATTGTTCCGCCGCCAGTCGACGAGATGCACCAAGAGTTGGATGCCTTTGAGAAATTCATTTATGCTCCCTCGGATATCCCGCAACTGGTGCGCGCCGGCTTGATCCATTACCAGTTCGAGGCTATTCATCCTTTTCTGGATGGGAACGGCCGTATGGGACGCTTGTTGGTGAACTTGTTGTTGATCGAATGGGGACTGATTTCTCAACCGCTGCTCTACCTGAGCGCCTTCTTCGAAGCTCACCGGCTGGATTATTACGACCGCTTGCTGGCCGTCAGCCGACATGGGGAGTGGGAAAACTGGCTGCTCTTTTTCTTGAAGGGGATCAGCAGCCAGTCGTCGGATGCCATCACCCGCATCGAGCGTCTGGGTCGATTGCGTGCCGCTTACCGGGAGCGCCTGCGCACAGAGCGGGCGGCGGGGCGTTTGCTGCAAACCCTGGATGTGCTCTTCGAGCGCCCGATATTAAAATATCCGTCAGCTTGAGGCTGTCCTGGATGTACCTTACCGGACGGCACAGCGATATATTGAAAGACTAGTGGAAATTGGTATTCTGAGGGATATGACCGGGCAGGCACGCAACCGTCTGTACCGGGCGGATGAGATAATCCGGGCACTAGAAGAGTCATAAAATTGAGGCGCCAGACGCTTACTAGCCAGGTTTGGGCATTTGCAGAGGGTATCTATGTGTCTTGCGATTGATAACTTAGAATACAGATGAAGGTTCGAAGTCCTTCCATGCTCACAAACCCCCACTTTTGCCTTATCTTGTCATTCAAATAGTGGATAAATTTACTGAAAATAGTATTGTATAATCCTGTGCATTGTGGTTTCCACTGGGTCAGTCAGCCGGTCCATCTCGTGAAAGCTGATCAGCGTTGTATCCAGGCTTTCATGTCAGGGTCATTCTCTAAATCTTTGGCACAGGCAGCGCCGCCCATAACTGCCCCAAAAGAGCCAACTTACCTGTAGAGACGATGGTTCCAGAATGGAGAAGATCAAATGAGACGCTTATATTGGTACTTGATGATTGCCGGTGTGGCAGCGCTGCTGACCATGTCTGCCTGTGGGTCTGCTGGATCACCGCCAGTCTCGATCGCTGAAGCCTGTGCGCCTGAAAAGGATGGTAAAAAAGCCACCGTGAATGGCTACTTCCAGACTGACTTCATGGTCTTCTGCACTGAGAGCTGCCTGCTCGATTTTGCCGAGACGCCTGGCGGGGAAAGCCCGCTGTCGCCGGATGTCAAGGTCGGCTCGGGTCGGAACCAAATGCGTGAGCTGCCAGATGATTTTCAGGAGGCAGATTTTCAGTTCACGACTCAGGATGGAACAGTCCTCGGTCTGAGCGATCAGGTCCAGTTATCAGGTAAGATGTCGGTTGGGTCGGATGTCTGCCTGATGTATGTTGACCAGATCCGCGCCGCCCTGACCGGGACAATAAAGAGGGCTAAGGCCTGATCTTTTCTGCAGTTAACGCGGCGGTTTAAGCTTTGGCGGTTGTACGAGGCGCTGTTAACAGTTGGTAAAGACAAAACCTTGCAAGAAAATATTTCGATAACCCTGGATCAGATTACCACCTTATTACAGAAGCTTCAGGATGAACCACATTCTCAAAATAGTTGGAGCAGTAAGGATGCTGACCTGTCCGATACGTTTATGAATGCTGTCCTTAAAACCAGCCGACCAGGATTGCGAATCTAGGGAAAACCTACGTGCAGAAATGACCACAATCTTATATAATCTTATATAGTTAGAACATGGTGAAGTAATCTTGGATGATTACGTACCCATGTGTGTATAACCTTGGGAAAATACTAAGGTACCGCACACATCAGTGATTAAAATATCATCTTCTTTTGGCACTAGCGGTTCAATTTCCTTTACCAATTCACGCTCGACCCGCTTGACGGTATCCCATACGGCAACCAGGATGATGCGAAAATACTCGTGAAACCGGACCAGCCGGTAGCGCATTCCGATTGCTTGCAACCAGGGAACTTCGGGATCGGCTGCGTTTTTCTGGAGGCCTCTGAAATCCGGTTGGCTGCTTCGCCAATAATTTCCAGCGCACGCATGGATGCATCCTGATGCAATTCACTCGTTTCAAACTCCTCCCAGGAGAGCCTGTCCAGATAGCTGATGGCTTTTTTGGCCGCGATCAGGACAATTCGAGTAAGTAAGCGGTATCGTCACGCTGCATAAATAACCTGGGCGCTTTGTAAGATATTTTTACGCCGGATGTAGTTTGGGCTTCGCTCAACTGCTTCCCTCTCAACCAAATCAACTTCCCGCTTAAGTAGCTGGCTGAGCTCGTTTTCCATTTCAACCAGGTCGAATAGACTCCAGCGAGCTTCAGGAGCGAAGCTGACCAATACATCAACATCACTTGCCGGTTGGAAATCATCCCGTAAAACAGAACCGAAAAAACCAAATTCGATGATCATCCACCGCTGGCAAAAATCAGCAATCTGTTGGAAGGGAATATCAATCCTGGTATGGTTTTCATGAGTAAATCTTTCTACTGTATTTTAACGTATCCATCCGCAATAATGATATTGCGATACCGAGGCCGCCTCTGAACACTCTCGATTACCTGCAGCGCTTCTAAAATCCGGATATCTCTCGGCGTCAGGCGAATCGGCACTCGCCTTTTTAAGCCATTGATCGAAAGTTCGAGTCCTTCCACGCTCACATGAAACCCACCTCTCCCCCACTTTGGCTTGTTTTGACTTGGGCGGATCACCTCTTGACCCTGGCCATACGATTATGTATCCTATACAAATATGTATAGGATAAGTGAACTAATTCGCTCTGATCGTAAGCTATTTCATACCAATGACTTGGCTGTTCTTTGGGGTAATTCACCGGTATACCTATCTGACCACTGAAACAGTCCTGTCACAGGCTGGGGTTATCTCTCAGGCGGTGTTCGATGTTACGTTTGTGGCTGATCAGTCCAAAAGGGTCGCAGTCGGAGGGTGGTCTTTTCGCTTCCGCAAGCCAACATCTCCATTCCATTGGAGATGTCTGGAATGGACCACTTCTTCGAAATTTATACAGATGAGCAGAACGCTGTTGCCTTATTCGGATAATCCGTTTAAGCGTCGACCACTTTTAGATAAAGTCCGTGCGCCGGACGCAGTGTGAGCAACGCCCGTAGTTGGATATTGGGCTGAGGCGCCAGCTCGAAACCGAAGCGACGGATCAGCATAGGCAGAATAACCTGGCCTTCAAACATTGCCAGGCTGGCGCCCAAGCAAACATGCGGACCGCCGCCAAACGGAAAGAAAGCATACTTGGAGTTACGCGTCTTCCAATCCCCGGCAAAGCGTTCTGGATTGAAACTCAGCGGATCAGGAAAGATCTGGTCATTGCGCTGCACAACCCACATTGGGATCAGCATCACGCTGCCTGCTGGGACAATTGTCTTGCCAAATTGCAGGTCAGCTTTGGCTTTTCGCACCATCAACGACCAGGCTGGAGGGTAAAGCCGCATCAATTCGTTCAGAACCATTTCTGTGTATGGCATCGACTGGATGTCTGCCAATGCCGGACCATGCTCGCCTATCACCTCTAGCGCTTCTTGGTGTAGATGTTCGGCGGCGGTCGGATTTTGCGCCAGCAGGTAAAGCGTCCACATCAGCATCAGTGCGGTTGTTTCATGCCCGGCGCCGAATAAAGTCTTCAACTCGTTGCAAATTTCCTGGTCGCTAAGCGTTTCACCGGTTTCAGGATCTTTCGCAGCGATCAGATCCGAGAGTACATCTCCATAATCCTTCCCCTCCGCCCGTCGTTGGCGGATCAGGTTCATGATAAAGCCTTCGATTGTCCGCGAAGCCTGTTTAACCCGTACATTATCGCGGGTCGGCACCCACAAAGGCACCTGTTGAAAAGCGGTCGTACGGGCGGTGAGCACTTCAAATACAGTGGTGAGTGCTCGGTTCAGTTCCGCTGCATCGCGTTGGATATCTTTCACACTGAAAATGATGTCGGCGATGATACCCATCGTGGTGCGCATCATTTCAAACATCATCTCATAAGTCTGACCCGTTTGCCAGCTTTCGATTAGCCGGTTTGTGTGATCAATGATGATGTCCAGGTAACGTTTGATCGTTTGGGTATGGAAGGAAGGATTGAGCAGACGACGGTGGCGTTTCCATACCTCGCCTTCCATTGTCAAGGTCGACGCGCCTACTGCTTCTACCCAGGTATTGGTTTGACGGCCCCATTTCTCGATTTTCTCTCCCTGGCGGATCAGCGCCTCGTAGACATAATCCGGGTGATTGATCAAATAAAAATGGAAAGCCGCCATGCGGAAATAGGCAATATCGCCGTAAGTCTGCCCGATCCCGGTAAGAAAGCCCAGGGTATCTCTTTGGAAATTGATTAAGTTGTTGACACCGTATAATCCACCCTCCGGTCCGGGTGGGCGTTGAATAACAGTCATGGTTGATGCCTCGTAGCTGATCTAAATCGTAATTGTTATCGAGAAACCTGTCCAATCCTGCGCCGATCGGACTTCAGCAATTGAACATTACCTTGATAATAATTATACAATAATTGTATTGAATTGTAAAGATAATCAAAGACATGCATACAAATGGGAGAATATTTACCCAAAGTTGAGATACTCAATGCACCCATTCCGAAAATAATATTGCAAATTGAGCGTCGCCAACAAGCGCCAGGCCGTCGCCAGAACCGTAGAGCCCGGCATCCTCACTCCCAGACGCCTGAGCAAACCCTTCAAATTCCCCTGGTCGAACAGACCAAAAATAGTACATATTCCTGCTTGACCAGATAATCGTATCCAGGTATCCTTAGGCGCAGGCAAGAATGAGCCGGCGCCGGAAGAACCTTCGGGCAATGATCATCGGATGACCCAGTTCAGTGGGTGGTTTGCCGATCAAACGATGATTTCTGGGCTGCTGGACCTGCTCACCGACTTGGGCAAAGTGATCCTGACTGTGTAACGCCATGAATTGGAAGATGAGATCAAGCAACCACACTGCTGAAAGCCAACTTGCTACATGATCGTTTCTCCCGCCGTTCCTCAAAGACCCTCCGGCGCTCCGCCTGCTTTCCATATGTTGGCGAAACCAACTGGCGCCGCCTGTAACCTGGATTGCGCTTACTGTTTCTTTCTGGATAAGGAGCTGCTTTATCCCGGCAGTAATTTTCGCATGAGCGAAACGATGCTGGAGCAATACATTCGCCAGCTCATCGAATCACACCAGACGGACAGGGTGAACATCGCCTGGCAGGGCGGCGAGCCCACCCTGATGGGGCTGGACTTTTACAAGCGGGCGCTGGAGCTGGCCGAAAAATACCGCCGTCCGGGCATGACGTTTCTCCATACCATGCAAACCAATGGCACGCTGCTGGACGATGAGTGGGCGGCTTTCTTCAAAGCGCATGATTTCCTGATTGGCATCAGCCTGGACGGGCCGCGCGAGCTGCATGATGTGTACCGGTTGGACAAAGGCGGCAAGCCCACCTTTGACCACGTGATGCGTGGACTGCGATTTCTTCAGAAACACAACGTTGAATACAACGTGCTCACTACGGTGAACCGCGTCAATGGCGATTATCCGCTGGAGGTCTACCGCTTCCTGCGCGACGAGGTCGGCACAGACTGGATGCAGTTTATCCCAGTTGTAGAACGGATCAACTCCGATGGACGGACTCTTTACCAGGAGGGAACAACTGTGTCGGAGCGCTCGGTGCTGCCAGAGCAGTTCGGTCGGTTCCTGTGCGCTATCTTCGATGAGTGGGTGCAGCATGATGTCGGCAGTGTATTCGTGCAAACTTTCGAGGCGACCTTAAGCAATTGGCTGGGCATGCCTTCGTCTGGTATGTGCGTTTTCAATGAAACCTGCGGGACGGGTTTGGCGATCGAGCACAACGGGGATCTCTATTCCTGCGACCACTTCGTGGAGCCCAACTACTACCTGGGCAATATCGAAAAAGAGCACATGATCGAGCTGGTAGCCCTGCCTCAACAGCTCAAATTCGGGCAGGATAAGCGGGATACCTTGCCGCGTTATTGTCTGGAATGCGATGTGCGCTTTGCCTGCCATGGCGAGTGCCCCAAGAACCGCTTTATTTTGACCCCAGATGGCGAGCCAGGTCTCAACTATTTGTGTACAGGGTTTAAAGATTTTTTTCACCATGCCAGTTTTTCAATGAAGATAATGGCTGGTCTGATCCGCCGCGGTCGTGAAGCGAAGGAGGTGATGGAGATTTTAAATCGTACCTTTGCAGGTGTTCACCGCTTAGACCCCTGCCCTTGCGGCAGTGGACGTACGTTCAGGCAATGCCATGGACGAGCAACAGCAAAACCAGAAACCAAACCGCTAAAAAAAGGATAAGGATTATGCCAAACGGAAAACCCAATATACTTGTCATTTGGGGCGATGATATTGGTATCACCAACCTGAGCTGCTACAGCGATGGGTTGATGGGCTATCGCACCCCCAACATCGACCGTATCGCCAATGAAGGGATGCGCTTCACTGACTCGTACGGTCAGCAGAGCTGCACGGCTGGACGGGCGGCCTTCATCACCGGTCAGAATCCCTACCGCACCGGTCTTACCAAGGTCGGCATGCCGGGCGCCGATATCGGCCTGCAGGCAGAGGATGCCACCATCGCCGAGCTTCTTAAGCCGTTGGGCTACACCACCGGTCAGTTCGGCAAGAACCACTTCGGCGATCTGAACAAGTACCTGCCCACCGCGCACGGCTTCGACGAGTTCTTCGGTAACCTGTATCATCTCAACGCAGAGGAAGAGCCGGAGAACGTCGACTACCCCCCTGAAGCAGATTTCCCCAATTTCAAGAAGGTCTTCGGTCCGCGCGGCGTGATCCATTCCTGGGCTACCGAAGAAGACGATCCCACCGAGCAGCCGCGCTGGGGGCGCGTCGGCAAGCAGAAGATCGAGGACACCGGTCTGCTGACCAAGAAACGGATGGAGACTTGTGATACTGAATTCATCGCCGCGGCGCAAGATTTCATCAAGCGCGCCCACGCTGATGACCAGCCCTTCTTCGTCTGGTTTAATACCACCTGGATGCACTTCCGCGTCCACCCGCCGGAGCACGTCCTGGGTCAGGCCGGGCGCTGGCAGTCTTTCTACCACGACGTGATGGTGGAGCACGACAAGCATGTGGGCCAGATGCTCAACTTACTCGACGAGCTGGGCATCGCCGAAGACACCATCGTCATGTACTCGACCGACAACGGCCCGCACATGAACACCTGGCCGGACGGCGCCATGACCCCCTTCCGCAACGAGAAGAACTCCAACTGGGAAGGCGCTTTTCGCGTCCCGGAGTTGGTGCGCTGGCCGGGCAAGATACCGGCTGGCGTCGTCTCCAACGAGATCATCAGCCATACCGACTGGCTGCCCACCTTGCTGGCGGCAGCCGGCGAGCCGGAGATCAGCGAGAAGCTGAAGCAAGGCCACCAGGCTGGCGACAAGCACTTCAAGGTGCATATCGACGGCTACAACTTCCTACCCCACTTTACGGGCGAGGCGGAAAAAGGCCCGCGGCAGGGCATCATCTACTTCTCCGATGATGGCGACCTGGTTGGGCTGCGCTATGATAACTGGAAGTTTGTCTTTGCCGAGCAGCGCGTCCAGGGCACGGTCATGATCTGGGCGGAGCCGTTCGTCTTCCTGCGCGTGCCCAAGATCTTCAACCTGCGCACCGATCCCTTCGAGCGGGCGGACATCACCTCCAATACCTATTATGATTGGATGATTGACCGGATTTACCTGACCTATGCCGCCCAGTTCCTGGTCCGGCAGTTCCTGGAAACTTTCCAGGCATTCCCACCGCGGATGAAGCCGGCCAGTTTCGGCATCGACCAGGTAATGGAGAAGATGGAACAGAGCTTCGATTACTAATCGTCAAGGTGAGCGCCAGGCGCAGCCTGCCGTGGCTGGCTGCGCTTTCGGCGCGCCAAATGTGGTCTGGATAGTGTGGCATGGAAGAGCGAGAAACCGATCTGAAGGCAGGCGAAGAAGTCCGCGAGGCTGTGCGGGCGTTTTATGATCTGCATCCTTACCCACCACCGGTGGATGACATCGACGATATCCGCCGGCGCTGGCAGGACGAGAATCGCCGCCGCGCTGACTTCCACCTGCATTGGCCTTGCCGGCCTTACCGCGAGGACCTGCGGGTGCTGGTGGCGGGCTGCGGCACTTCGCAGGCGGCCAAGCATGCCCTCCGCCGTCCATCCGCTCATGTGACCGCTATCGATCTCAGTGAGGCCGGCATCCGCCATACACTGGCGCTAAAACAAAAATATAACCTGTCTAATCTGGACGTTCACAGACTGCCGATTGAGCGGGTGGGAGAGTTAGGCGAGGTCTTCGATCTGATCGTTTGCACGGGTGTGCTGCACCACCTGCCCGACCCTCAGGTAGGACTGCGCGCCTTGCAGGAGGTTTTGGATCGCAACGGCGCCCTGAACCTGATGGTGTATGCCTCCTATGGACGGTTCGGGGTGTATATGCTGCAGGAATACTGCCGCCGGCTAGGGATCGGTCACAGCGACCGGGAAATCCGCGACCTGGCGCAGACCCTGACCGCCCTGCCTCATCACCACCCGTTGGCCCACCTTTTGGGAAAGTCGCCCGATTTCCAGCGCAAAGACGCCCTGGCAGACGCCCTGTTAAATCCGCGAGACCGGGCTTACACGGTACCGGAGCTGTTTGAACTGATCGAAAGCTGCGGCATGGCGTTTGGTCGCTGGGTTCGCCAGGCGCCTTACTTGCCCCAATGCAGCAGCCTGGCATCTACACCCCACGCTTCCCGCCTGGCAAAGCTGTCACCGCGAGAGCAATACACGGCGATGGAGCTGTTTCGCGGGGACATGTTGCGCCACAGTGTCATCCTCTACCGCCAGGACCAGCCCGGCAACCGTAACCTGCCGCGCTTTGACGGCGACGACTGGCTGGGTTACACGCCCCTGCGCCTGCCCGAAACCGCCAGCGTACGCCAACGCCTGCCCGCCGGCGCAGCCGCGGCGCTCCTCAACCACAGCCATAGCGACCCGGACCTGGTCCTGTTCGTCGACTCTGCTGAATTGCGCCTGGTAGAGGCCATCGATGGCCGGCGAACCATCGCCGGCATCATCGAGCACGTTGCGACCTGCAAACCAGCTGTCCACCCAACGGACGAGCAAGCCCGCAGCCTGTTTCAACGGCTGTGGTTGTACGATCAGGTCGTTTTCGACAGGGTGCGCCAGAGCGACCCTATGGGCGATGCGAGTATAGAACAATGCTAAAATTGAATGAAGTTCTACCCAGCTGGCGCGACACTCCAACTAAACAGGCGATCCTCGGCTTTGTCGCTGCGGTCACCGCCGAGTCTGGTCCCAGCTACGTGCCGCCGGCTGAGCGTATCGCCACCTTCGACAACGACGGCAACTTATGGCGCGGAAGGCCGATGTACATCCAGATGGATTTCATCCTGCGCCAGATGGACGCCCGCGCCGACATCACCTCGAACACGTATTTTGATTGGATGATCGATCGTGCCTACATCATGTATGCTGCCCAATTCCTTGTCAAACAGTTCCTTGACATCTTTAATGAGTTCCCGGCGCGCATGAAGCCAGCCAGCTTCAGCATCAACCAGGCTTTAGACAAACTAGAGTAGGCGATGCACAGCAACTAGCGATAATACAAGGAGTCTATACCTATGTCCCTAAAAGAATACAAGCCCGGGACCGCTTTCAACGGTGTCATCGGGCGCACATACGATACTTCCGAGCAAGCCTGGCCAGAGCCAAAGCGCGCAAAACCCGGCGCTCCAAACGTACTGTTCATTGTCCTGGATGATGTCGGCTTTGGGCAGCTTGGCTGCTACGGCAGCCCGATCAAGACCCCCACGATGGACGCCCTGGCGGAAAACGGCCTGCGCTATAGCAACATGCACACCACCGCGCTGTGCTCACCCACCCGCGCCTGCATCCTGACCGGGCGCAATCACCACTCAAACGCCATGGCCTGCATCACCGAAGGCTCTACCGGTTTCCCCGGTTATAACGCCAATATCCCCTTTGAGAACGGCTTGCTCTCGGAAATCCTGCTGGCGAAGGGTTACAACACCTATGCCGTCGGTAAATGGCATCTGACCCCGGCCGACCAGATTTCGGCAGCGGGTCCCTATGACCGCTGGCCGCTAGGGCGCGGTTTTGAGCGTTTCTACGGCTTCATGGGCGGCGAAACCCACCAATATTACCCCGAGCTGGTTTATGACAATCACCAGGTGGAGCCTCCCAAGACACCCGAAGAGGGATACCATCTGACTGAAGACCTGGTGGATAAGGCGATCAGCTTTGTCGCCGACACCAAGCAGGTGGCGCCAAACAAACCCTTCTTCATGTACTTTTGTCCGGGCGCCATGCACGCCCCCCATCATGTACGCAAGGAATGGTCCGATAAATATAAAGGGGTTTTCGATGATGGCTGGGATGCCTACCGCGAAAAAACCTTTGCCCGCCAGAAGGCGATGGGCCTCATCCCTGCAGACGCCGAGCTTTCCCGGCATGATCCGGATGTCGCCCCCTGGGACTCGCTTGCGGCGGATGAGAAACGGCTGTATGCGCATATGATGGAGGTCTTCGCCGGCTTCATGGAACACACCGATTTTCACATAGGCCGTTTGTTAGATTTCCTAAAATCGATCGGTGAGTTTGACAACACCCTGATTATGTTGATTTCCGACAACGGCGCCAGCTCTGAGGGAGGACCAACCGGTTCGGTCAATGAAAACCTGTTCTTCAATAACGTCAAAGAAGACCTGGCGACCAACCTGGCGCACCTCGACGAGCTTGGCGATCCATCCACCTTCAACCATTATGCCTGGGGCTGGACCTGGGCGGGCGATACGCCTTTCCGCCGCTGGAAGCGTGAAACCTATCGTGGCGGGATCAGCGATCCCTTCATCGTGCACTTCCCCAATGGATTCACAACCAGGGGTGAAGTGCGTACCCAGTATGCGCATGCCATCGATATGATGCCTACGGTGCTGGATCTGTTGGGGATAGAGCCTCCAGCCAGCATAAAAGGCGTCGCACAAGCCCCGATAGAAGGGGTCAGCTTTGCGCACAGTGTCGATGATGCCCAGGCCGAGAGCAACCATCACACCCAGTACTTCGAAATGCTCGGACACCGTTCCATCTACTATAATGGTTGGCGGGCGGTTTGCCCCTGGCCTGGTCCTTCCTTTACGGAAGCAGGCGCAGGCTTTGGAAATCCGATTTCGGCTGAAAAACTGACCGAGCTGGATGCCAAGGGCTGGGAACTGTATCATGTGGATGAGGATTTCGCCGAAAATCATAATATCGCCGAAGGGAACCGCGCCAAGCTGATCGAGATGATCGCTGCCTGGTATGTCGAGGCGGGGAAATACCATGTGATGCCGGTGGATGGGCGGGGCATGCCACGCATGCTTGACGAACGCCCGCAGATTACCAAGGACCGCACGCATTACACCTTCTATCCGCACACGCAGGCGGTGCCTTATAATGCCGGCCCACGCTTGCTCAACCGCACACACAGCATCACTGCAGATGTAGAGATCCCCGCCAGTGGTGCGGAAGGCGCTCTGGTATCCTTCGGAGGTGTAGATGGGGGATATGAATTGTATGTGATGGAGAACAAGCTGCAGTATGTTCAAAATTATGTAGCGCGTGACTACCTGCACGTAGCCAGCACGGTTTCGGTTCCGGCCGGGCATCACCAACTGCGTTTCGAATTCGAGGTGACCGGTCCGCCGGACTTTGCCAATGGCAAGGGCACTCCGGGTCGTGCCCAGCTTTACATCGACGGCAAACTCGTCGGTCAGGCTGACTTCCCTCACACAACGCCCTTCAGCCTGGGTTTGACAGGAGGGATTACCGTCGGCGCCGATCCTGGCGCACCGGTCGCACCGTTCTTCGAGCCGCCTTTCGAGTTCACCGGTACGATCCACAGCGTCACGTTTGACGTCAGTGGAGATGTGATCCAGGATAGTGAAGCGGAGATGCGCATGGTCATGGCGCGCCAATAATCAGCGAGCGTGTGCAGGGCGCTACAAGAGCGCCCTGCACAACACGCGGTATACAAGATCGTAAATGGAATGAGATAGCTCTAGTGGAGAGCTGTTGCGTGCAGATCGAACCCAGCCAGTACGACATCGTCATCCTGGCGCATCCTTGATGCGAATGACAGTGTATCAAGCAGTTATGAATACTTTCAGACAAACAAAGGGTAGATAAATGATCCATAACCTGGATGTCCTCCAAGCTGCAGGCGGCTACCCCAGTGTACGGACAATGATTGAAAGTTGAAATCGCAGATAAAGTTGTGAGGACGAATGGGATGAAGAAGATTTCAGTAACTGAAAAAGAATACCGCCGATTATCTACCCCGCGGGCGTCAGCTATTGCCGGGATATTGTTTGGCCTGCTATTTGGCGCCAGTCTGGTTCTGATGCGTAGCGCCATTCCTGCCGTGATCACCGCCGATTCGAGTTGGACGCAGACCGGCGCCTTGAAAATCAATATTGCCCTGGTGCTTATGCCGTTTGCAGGAATTGCCTACCTGTGGTTCATCGGCGTGGTGCGTGATAGGCTGGGCGAATTTGAGGATAAATTTTTCTCAACCGTTTTTTTTGGGGCAAGCTTGCTTTTTCTAGCGATGGTCTTTGTTTCGATGGCCATTGCCGGAAGTATTTTAACCACCTACCCGATAATCACCGGAGAGACGCCGGATTACACGGTGATCTACTTTGGCCGGGCGCTGATGTTTCACATCAACAACGTATACGCCTTGCGCATGGCAGGCGTGACGATGATCTCGCTGGCGACGATTTGGATGCGTACCGGATTGATGCCGCGCTGGCTGACTGTGGTGACCCTCCTACTGGCATTGTCCCTGCTGTTGGTGACCAACTACAACCCGTGGATCACCCTCGTCTTTCCCACCTGGGTGTTGTTGATCAGCCTGTTCATCCTGTGGATGGGGCGCAAGCAGCCGGATGGAAGGTACTTCGCTCAGTAGAACCTGGCAAAGTACAGCGGAGGGCTTATGGAATGGATTAAAGTCTCTTACCTGATTATCGAATACCTGGCAGTAGCAATCATCGCCGGGATGGCTGTTTTTAGCACCATCCGGTTCTTCTTCTTTCTAATTGCAAAGAAAAACACGCCGGAGGCGAACTATCGTGAATACAAACACTCCCTGGGGAAGGGGCTGCTGCTGGGGCTGGAAATTTTGGTAGCCGCAGATGTGATCCGCACCGTGGCGCTGGAACCCACCCTTGAAAATATCGCCTCGCTCGGCCTGCTGGTGGTAGTGCGGACCTTTTTAAGCTGGGCACTGGTGGTTGAGATTGAAGGGCGCTGGCCGTGGCAGCAAAAACGTAGCGGTGCACAGCCTGGAGGAGATTCTAAATGACTGCAAATATGGTTGAAGAAGCCCGGAAGCGTTGGAGAATTGACCGGAAGAATATCCTGGCCGATTTTATCGCCGCGTTTACAACGGGTGTCGCCAGCATCCCCGACAGCATGGCTTCGGCGCTGCTGGCTGGCGTCAATCCCCTGACCGGGCTCTATACGATGATCATCGCCACTCCAATTGGTGCGCTGTTCACCAGCTCGGAGATGATGCATATCTCTACCACCAGCGCCTTATCGCTGGCAGTGGCCAGCTCGCTGGGAGGGATGCCCCCCGCCGCCAAATTACAGGCGGTTTACATGCTGGCCCTGATGGTTGGGGTGATTCAGATTAGCCTCGGTTTACTCAAGATGGGCTTTCTGGTGCGGTTTGTGCCGCATTCGGTGATGACCGGCTTTCTGAACGGTGTGGCGGTGCTGATCATCCTGGGCCAGCTCGGTGATTTTACCGGGTATATCAGTGATTATTCCAACCGGGTGGTCCAGGCGGTGGATACAGCCATAAACATCGGGCAGATCGTCCTGCCAACCCTGGTGGTTGGCCTGACGACCGTGCTATTGATTGTTGTCCTGGGCAGGATCAAGTTCACCAGGCAGTTTGCCTGGATTTTGGCAATGGTCATTGCCTCGGCGCTGCAAATCTTGCCATGGTTCCAATACGTCCCCTTGGTGGGTGATATCACCAAAGTGCCCAACGCGCTACCTTCTTTCTCCCTGCCTAATTTTTCGATGATCTACCAGCTCATCTTGCCGGCTTTTGCCCTGAGCGTGATCGGGCTGGTGCAGGGCGCCGGCATCAGCCAGGGTTACCCAAACCCAGATGGCAAGTTTCCCGATCCCTCCGGAGACTTTGTGGGCCAGGGCGCGGCCAACCTGGCCGCCAGCTTCTTTCGCGGCATGCCGTGCGGCGGCTCACTCTCGGGTACGGCCATGGTGGTAAATGCGGGGGCAAGATCGCGCTGGGCTAACTTCCTGGTTGGAGTACTGATCGCTGCCACCGTGCTGCTGTTCGCAAACCTGGTTGAGCTGATCGCAATGCCCGCCTTGGCTGGGCTGCTGATCGTGATCGGTTTTCGCACGCTGGACTTTGCCTCCATCCGTACCGTCTGGCAGACTGGCGCTATCCCGGGCGTGGTGATGCTGCTGACCTTATTCGCCACCCTGGTCATGCCGCTGCAGTATGCCGTGCTGATGGGGGTGGGTCTTTCGGTACTGCTCTTTGTCTTCCACCAGGCTAACCGCCTGAAGCTAGTAGAGCTGGTCCCGTCGGACAAGAGTGCGCTGCCGATTGAGCAGCCCGCACCGCGGCAGCTTTCCGACCACACGGTGACAGTCCTGTACCCCTACGGAAGCCTGTTTTACGCTGCCGCAAAAACGTTTGAGGAAAATTTACCTGCGGCTGATGAGGCTAAAGAAGCCGTTGTGATATTTGTATTCCGTGGTTATGATAAGTTCGGTAGTACCATGATCACGGTACTGGATCGCTACAACCAGGTTTTGCAGACCAACGGCGGCAAGTTGATGCTAACCGGTATCAGTCCGGGTGTGATGATGCAGTTGGAGCGCACCGGATTGCTGGATAGGATCGGGCGAGAAAATGTGTTTCTCGTTCAGCAGCAGTGGGGCATCGCCACCTACGAGGCTTATGAAGCGGCTCAAGCCTGGCTGGAGGAACGAAAGACCAAAGCCAACCAGCAAGGCTAATGACGACCCTTTCTAGCGAACTACCTGCGATGGATGATGCGAAGCAACCTATCAAAAGTTTACGCCGGCTGCGCCTTAGCGTGCTGCTCGCCTCGCTGCCCTTCGGTATGTTACAACTCGGCTTGCCGCTCGTTGCCCGCGAGATGGGGGCAAGCGCCCTGGTAATTGGGGGGCTTTTTTCGGTCTCTGCGTTGATCCTCGTTGCGGTCCAGCCCATTGTCGGACTTGGATTGGACCGCTTTGGGCGCCGGTCTTTTCTAATCGTGGGCTTGCTTGGATATGCCTGCTCAAACGCGATCTTCGGTTTATCATCCGGAATAGCAGGCCTATTTCTTGCCCAGTTCGCCCAGGGCGTAGGATCAGGACTGATGTGGCTGGCGGCTCTGGCCATCGTGTCCGATCTGGCCTCTATCGACTCTCGTGGTAAGGAATATGGGGGGATAGAAGAAATGTCCTTCCGCGGTATCCTGCTCGGAACGCTGGTCGGTTTCGTTGCGTTTCAGCTGCTGAGCCGTGACGCCCTCAGCGAGTTACCGCTCATGACCAGTTGGCGCATTCTCTTCCTCGGGTTCACCGCTGCGGCATTGCTCGCGGCTGCCATTGTCTGGCGCGGGATTCCCGAGTCTCTGCAGCGTAGCATTGATCACCTTCGAAAGGCGCCTGCCGTTCCCACGGCTCAACCGGTTAGGTTGGACAAAAAGTGGCGTCCCTCCAGCCAACTTTATATTGTACTTGGAACCGTGATCTTGACGGCGAGCGCTGGCGGGATTATCAGCCCAATTCTGATCAAATACCTGAACGATAATGTTTCGACGAACCTGTTTGCCATTGCGTTGGCCTTTCTACCGATGGCGCTCGTGGGGGCGATATTGCCTTCGCGCCTGGGCGGGTTGAGCGACCGTATCGGGCGGCGACCGCCATTGATCGGGGCGCTGCTCATGGGATGCCTGGCGACGTTAGCTATTCCATTCGCACAGTCGCTCTGGCCTTTGGCGCTGCTGTGGGCATTCGAGGCAGCAGCCTTCGCAGCCGCGACACCTGCCGAGGAGGCACTGGTCGTCGACATCTCGGACAGTGAACGGCTGGGAGTGGTGTTGGGTTTCTACACGGCTGCTGCCGGTCTGGGAGGAGTGATCGGGCCGCTGTTGGGCGGGTGGCTGTTCGACCGCTTCGCGGCGATGAGTGTGTTCGGCACCGCCGCGTTGTTGATGGCGCTCGGAGCTGTATTGATATTGCTATTGGTACGCGAGCCATCGCGCTAGAGTTTGGTTGAGTTGCGGGTGAACCATAAACATGTCATTCCAAATCACCTCCCGCATCAGTATAGTCAACTTGATCCGAGTGCAAATCGAACAGGTTAGTTCGAGATGAATTTGGCCTGGCAGCTAACCAGGCTTATAAGGCCGCTGAAAAATGGTTGGAAGCGGCTGAACAGGGTGAGCAAGGATTGCCCGGCGGGCAGAACACGCCCGGACCAACCTAAACGACTAACCGATTACTGGAGGAACCTATGATAAGACAAAACCGTAAGAATATCTACACCATCTTCAGCATATACATCGGAATAAGCCTGCTGCTTGCCGCATGTTCAGGCCTGCCATCCAAGGGCTTGCCGATGGCGATGCTCGTGCCGATAAAAGCCGGATTGGCGTCCAACGCGGCCGCCCCAGCACGAATGTACACAACCGCACCAACCACTCAAGCGATCACCGGCGATCCGGCCGTGATCCTTGGCCGGCCGAGCGGCGTCGAAAATTTCGACAACGCCAATAACTGGTCAGAATTCAACAGTCGCTGTTTCACTTCGCGGATCACAGGCGGCCAGTTTGTGATGACCGCTAATGGCGTGCCGCAATTCTCGTGCTGGGAGTTCTCCTGGCCGAGGCTGGGCAACTTCTACCTGGAAACAACCCAGCGCATGCCGCGAACTTGCGACCCACAGGACCGCTTTGGCGTCATCTTCCGCGCCCCCGATACCAATCGGGGCTATTTATATGGTTTAAACTGCGCCGGGCAATACAGCCTGTCGCTGTGGGATGGACAGCAGACCACCAACCTTGTCCCGCCCACGCGCAGCACAGCCATTCTCAATAGCCCGGGAGCCGTGAACCGCCTGGGTATATTAACGTTCGACGAAGATATCTCTCTATATGCGAACGGCGTCTATCTGACCACCATCACCGATACGACCTACCTTAACCCCGGCCTGATCGGCTACTTCGTGCGCGCCGCCACCGAACAGCCTTTCACGGTGAGTTACGACCAAATCCGCATCTGGGCGCTGGAAGATGAGTTATACCCGCCGAATTTTCCCAATCCTTTGCCTCCGGTGACTTTGCCGCCCCCGCCGGCGAATGCTGCCACCGGGCAGGCGCGCGTCAATGTCAATGTGCGCACCGGCCCGAGCACGCAGTTCCCAATTCTCGGTACTGCACAGCAGGGCCAGACCGGTGAGATCCTGGGCATCAACCCGCCCGGGACCTGGTATGCCGTACGGGTCCCCAACTCTCAGGTCGGGAATGGGGTCGCCTGGGTATCGGCTGATTTCGTCAACCTTTCCAACCCAACCGGGCAACCACTGCCGCTAGTCACGCCGCCGCTGCTGCCGACCACGGTGAATTTCCAGACGCCCGCACCGTCCGCCCCGCAGGTGGTCATGCGCGAGCCGGCCACGCTGCGCAGCGGGCCAACGTTGGAATTCCCGATCTTTGGCGTGGCCAGCACCGGCTCCCGGGCTGAAGTAGTCGGAGAAAATCAAGGTCGCGATTGGTGGGCGATCCGCCTGCCGACTAACCTCGCCAGCACTGGGATTGGTTGGGTTCCGAAGGTATTCACCACCGCTTCCAATGTCGGCAACGTGCCAGTGCTGCCAATCCCAAACCTGCCGAACAGCATCACCCCGGCCGCGCCGGCCTCCGGGGCGCCTTCGCTGATCACCCTCGATACCCTGAACGTGCGCACCGGGCCGGGGAATCCTTATCCAAGCCTGGGGCGTGTGTCACGCGGCACAGTCCTGGCTGTCGTCGGCGTCAGCCCGGACAGAGAATTCTTTGTTGTAAATGTGCCTAAGAATATCAACCCCGTCGGCCAGGGCTGGGTACAAGCGCGCTTTGTAAGTACCCAGAATGTGGGCAATGTGCCCGTCGTCCAACCGCCGCCGGTTCCGTAAAAACAGTTGAAACTATTTTTATAGACAGCAATAAAAAATATCTCCGCCCGCCTGAGAAAGGAGGAAGCCAGCCCAACCAGCAAGGCCGATTTAACTAACAAGCAACGATTGAAGACACGGCGGCTGGTGGCTACCCATATAAGGCGCGATTTAATCTTCAATTAGCAGCGCCGCCGACCCTGGGCCAGCTACCAGAAGAGCAATTGAACGAATCTCAGCGAGCGTGCAAGCTGGTGCACCTCACGAAACGTTATTTATGAGGAGGCTATTGCTATGTCCCTAAAAGAATACAAACCCGGAACTGCCTTTAACGGCGTTGTTGGGCGTACGTTCGACACATCTGAGCAAGCCTGGCCTGAACCGAAGCGCGCCAAAGCAGGCGCTCCAAACGTACTGTTCATCGTCCTGGATGATGTCGGCTTTGGGCAGTTGGGCTGCTACGGCAGCCCGCTCCATACCCCCCAGATGGACGCTCTGGCCGAGAACGGCCTGCGCTTTAACAACATGCACACCACGGCGCTGTGCTCACCCACCCGCGCCTGCGTCATGACCGGGCGCAACCATCACTCCAACGCCATGGCCTGCATCACCGAAGGCTCAACGGGGTTCCCCGGCTACAACGCCAACATCCCATTCGAGAACGGTTTCCTCTCTGAGATCCTGCTGCAGAACGGATACAACACCTATGCGATTGGCAAATGGCACCTGACGCCCGCCGATCAAATTTCTGCGGCCGGCCCGTACGATCGCTGGCCGCTCGGGCGCGGGTTCGAGCGCTTCTATGGCTTCATGGGGGGAGAAACTCATCAGTATTACCCCGAGCTGGTCCATGACAACCATCAAGTGGAACCCACCAAGACGCCTGAGGAAGGCTATCATCTGACCGAAGACCTCGTGGATAAAGCAATCAGCTTCATCGCCGACGCCAAGCAGGTGGCGCCCGATAAACCCTTCTTCATGTACTTCTGCCCGGGTGCGATGCACGCACCCCATCATGTGCGCAAGGAATGGTCGGATAAGTATAAAGGTCAGTTTGATGAGGGCTGGGATGTCTACCGCCAAAAAACATTCGCCCGGCAAAAAGAGTTGGGCCTCGTCCCGGCGGATGCTGAACTTTCCCGCCATGATCCCGATGTGCAGGAATGGGATTCGCTTTCGGCGGATGAAAAACGCTTATACGCCCACATGATGGCAGTCTTCGCCGGCTTCATGGAACATACCGACTTCCATCTGGGCCGGCTGTTTGACTTCCTAAAATCGCTGGGCGAGTTTGACAACACGCTGATCATGCTCGTCTCCGACAACGGCGCCAGCTCCGAAGGCGGCCCGACCGGCTCGGTCAACGAGACCCTGTTCTTCAATAACATCAAAGAAGATTTGGCGATCAATCTGGCGCACATCGACGAACTGGGCGACCCGACCACGTTCAATCACTATCCCTGGGGCTGGACGTGGGCGGGCGACACGCCTTTCCGCCGTTGGAAGCGGGAGACCTATCGGGGCGGGATTTGTGATCCCTTCCTCGTACACTTCCCCAATGGTTTCAAAACCAGGGGCGAAGTGCGCACCCAGTATGCGCACGTGATCGATATGATGCCGACGGTGCTGGATCTGATCGGGATAGAACCCCCGGCCAGCATCAAGGGCGTCGCTCAAGCCCCGATCGAAGGTGTCAGCTTCGCGCATGCTCTCGATGATGCCAGTGTCGCGAGCAAGCATCACACTCAGTACTTCGAAATGCTGGGGCATCGCTCCATTTACCACGATGGGTGGCGAGCGGTCTGCCCCTGGCCCGGTCCTTCCTTCACGGAAGCGGGCACCGGCTTTGGTAATCCCATCCCGGCGGCAACATTGACCGAGCTGGATGCTAAAGGCTGGGAGCTCTACCACATCGCCGAGGATTTTGCCGAGAACCATAACATCGCCGAAGGAAACCGTTCCAAGCTGATCGAGATGATCGCTGCCTGGTATGTCGAGGCAGGCAAATACCACGTGCTGCCGGTGGATGGCCGCGGTGTGCAGCGCGTAGCGGATGAACGCCCGCAGCTCACCAAGGACCGCACGCATTACACCTTCTTCCCGCACACGCAGGCTGTGCCCGATAGCGCCGGCCCGCGTTTGCTCAACCGCACGCACAGCATCGCGGCCGACGTAGATATCCCCGCCGAGGGTGCCCAAGGCGCTCTGGTTTCTTGTGGAGGCGTCGATGCCGGTTATGCATTCTATGTGCAGGATAACAAGCTCCAGTATGTGCATAATTACGTGGCGCGCGACTACCTGCATGTGGCCAGCACGGTTCCGGTGCCGGCCGGACGCCACGAACTGCGCTTCGAATTCGAGGTGACCGGTCCGCCGGACTTTGCCAATGGCAAGGGCACCCCCGGCCGCGCCCAGCTCTACATCGATGGCAAGCTTGTCGGCCAGGCGGATTTCCCCCACACCACGCCCTTCATGTTCGGGGTAACCTCGGCGATATCCGTCGGCGCTGATCCTGGTGCACCGGTCGCGCCTTTCTACGAGCCGCCCTTTGAATTCACCGGCACGATCCACAACGTGACGTTCGACGTCAGCGGCGATGTGATCGAGGATAGCGAAGCCGAGATGCGTATGCTTATGGCGCGCCAATAAAGATCTACTTAAGGAGAATTACACCATGACTAACAAATTTCCAGAAAAAGTGGGGAACAACGTTTACCCCCGCCCCGAGTATCGCTACCCGGATGCCAAGATTGGCCTGACACACAAAGACTCCATCGCCGATTTTCCCAAACCCCGGCGAGCGCCGGATGGCGCCCCTAATATTCTGCTGGTGATCCTGGATGACGTTGGCTTTGGCTGGCCGAGTGCCTTTGGTGGAATGATCGAAATGCCGACAGCTGACCGTTTGGGGAACAATGGACTGCGCTACAACCAGTTCCACACTTGTGCGCTGTGCTCGCCGACTCGGGCTGCGCTGCTGACCGGACGCAACCACCACACTGCACACAGTGGAAATATCGGTGAACTGGCCACGGGCTTCCCCGGGTATGACGGCATCATCCCCAAGAGTTGCGCCACCATCGCCGAACTGCTCAGCCAGAACGGTTACGCCACCGGCTGGTGGGGCAAGAACCACAACATACCCGACAACCAGACCAGCGAGGCAGGCCCCTTCGAAAACTGGCCAACCAACCAGGGCTTTGACTATTTCTATGGCTTCATCGGCGGCGAAACCGACCAGTTTTTGCCGGCTTTGTACCGCGGCACGCGCCCTGTGCCTGTACCCTATTCCATCGAAGAAGGCTACCATCTGGACATCGATCTGGCGAACGACTGCATCGACTGGATGCGCCGCCAGAAAGCCATCGCCCCCGA
Organism: uncultured Chloroflexia bacterium; assembly: GCA_963770655.1. GTDB lineage: Bacteria > Chloroflexota > Anaerolineae > Anaerolineales > UBA4823 > CAZAGA01. The sequence continues at coordinate 293,031 of CAVYQO010000003.1, forward strand.
TCGCCCCTTCTTCGCTTACTTCTCGACGGGTTCCGCCCATGCCCCCCACCAGCCACCCCAGGACTGGCGCGGCCGTAATGCCGGCAAATTCGATATGGGCTGGGATGAATACCGCAAAGTAGTCCATCAGAAACAGCTCGAGATGGGCGTGATCCCCGCGGGTACAAGACTGACCGAACGCCCGGATGTGATCCCCGCCTGGGACTCTCACAGTGAGGATGAGAAGAGACTCTTTGCTCGCTTTGCCGAGAATTTTGCTGATTTCCTTCAGCACACCGATTACCAGGTTGGGCGTCTGGTGGACGCGATCGAAGGGATGGGCGAACTCGAGAACACCTTGGTGATCTATATCATCGGCGACAATGGCTCCAGCGCCGAGGGCACACTCGTCGGTACACTCAATGAGTTCATGGCAATGAACGGCTTCCTCCCCACCGTCGACCAGCTCCTGCCACGTATCGATGAGATCGGGTTGCCCGGCACTTCCGTCCACTATCCCGTAGGCTGGGCCTGGGCTGGTGATACACCTTTTCAGTGGACTAAACAGATCGCCTCGCATTTTGGTGGCACCCGCAACGGCATGCTGGTCTCCTGGCCGAAGCAGATCAAAGAGAAAGGGCAGGTGCGTTCCCAGTTCCACCACGTCATCGACATCGCACCTACCCTGTTGGAAGTGATCGGCATTGCCGAGCCCAGTATGGTACACGGTGTGCCCCAGAAACCGATCGAAGGCGTCAGCATGGCTTATTCCTTTGAGGATTCCCAGGCGCCTGGCAAGCGTTACACCCAGTACTTCGAGATGTTCGGCAACCGCGCCCTCTATCACGATGGATGGATGGCTTCCTGCCGCCACGGGCGTCTGCCCTGGATCAACTTCGGCTCATGGGATTTTGCCGACGACAGATGGGAGCTCTACCATATCGCTGCAGATTTCAGCCAGGCCGTCGATCTGGCCGATCAATACCCTGAGAAACTGCGCGAATTGCAGGATCTGTTCTTCGCCGAAGCCGCGAAACACAACGTGCTCCCGCTGGATGACCGCTTCGCCGAGCGAGGCGATGTTACCTTGCGGCCCAGCTATTTCTACGGGCGTGATTCGATCACCTTCTATCCGGGTATGATTCGACTCCCCGAAGGCAGTGCGCCCAAGACTCACAATGTCACCCACACTATTACGGCTTACGCTGAAATTCCCCAAGATGGAGCCGAGGGTGTGCTGGTCTGCTTGGGTGGTGATACTGCCGGCTGGTCCTTCTACATCATGGATGGCAAGCTGGTCTATCATTACAACTGGTTCGATATGGAGCGTTACGAAGTGGTCTCTAATATAGATGTGCCTGCGGGCAAGGTGGAACTCCAATGCCGCTTCGTCAATGAAACCAAGATACTGGGCGGCCCGGCTAGTGTGACGCTCTTCATCAACGGCGAGCAGGTCGGTACGGGCAAGATCGAGAAGCAGGTGCGCGGCCGCTTCAGTGTCGAAACCCTGGACGTGGGCGTCGATACCCTGACCCCGGTCAGTAAAGCCTACGAGCACAAGCGCCCCTTCTGGTTCACTGGTAGCATCGAGAAGGTGCACTTCGATTTCGGTGATGGCACCGAGCTGAGCACAGAAGAAAAGATCAACATCAAACTGGCGATGGATTAGCATTGTGCCGCTGCGCCTATCCGACAATCCATTGAAGTGAGTAGAGACTGGATCGTGATCAAAGCAACCCTAGAGAAAGATATCCGCCGGTTGATTACCCCACGTGCGGCTGCCATCGCCGGAATTTTATTCGGTCAAATCGTCAGCCTGGCCGACTCATACAGGGATGAACCACGTGAGCTTCTGCGTGAATACGCCGATTTACGCATTCGTGCACTCGACCGGGCAGCTAGAGAATCTGCGATTACCCGGTCGGAACGGATCCATGATGAACTGTGGCTGCTTGCGAAAGAAATTGCTAAAGTGAATCCTGACCCAACGATCGCCCTCTATCTCTCATCCCTAAATGAAGTCATTGATCTGCATACAGAACATATCAACGCTGAACTGGGCTTCCGTGTCCCGCCGATAATCGTCCTGAGTCTCTGTGTTGTCGCTGTGATGACAATGATCCTGATCGGAGTGTACGATAGTTATCGTAATAAGTACAATCTCATCGCTCTAATTCTGGTGGTGCTGATTGTATCAGTCGTTTTTTTAGTGATCATCGATATGGATCGATCTAATTTGGGCTTGCTTCAAATCCCGCAGAAAGCCTTGATTGAATAGCAACAGAAGTTGACCTTTACGAAGTGAAGAACCCATTGATGATCATAAAATCATCACTTATTACCTGCTGTGATCTAAAAGGAGATCCTATGCTTCACAAATCCCTGTATAAATCAATTATTGTATTAATCGCCCTGATTGTCCTGTTCGCCAGCACAACCCCTGCGCTGGCATCCACTTGCGGCGATACTGTAACCGTCCGGGCAGGCGATACCCTCTCACACATCGCTCTGCGCTGTGGTACAACTGTAAACGCAATACTGCGCGCAAATCCGAACATAACCAATCCCAGCTTGATCAGGCCGGGGCAGGTCATCATCATTCCAGGTGCAACACTACCTAATAACCCCACAACTGATTATTATTATATACAGCGTGGAGACACTTTAAAAGGCATTGCCATCAAGTTCAATACCACCGTCGATGAGCTGCTCAGACTCAATCCACAAATCACTAATCCAAACCTCATTCGTGCTGGCCAACGCCTGGTAGTTCCACATCGCACTTCAGGTGGAGGCGGTACAGGCGGCGGAGGAATCACGCCACCTGCTGGTACACAGGTCTATATCGTCCAGCCTGGGGATACGCTCAAAGGCATCGCCATTCAATTCGGAACGACGAAGGCAGTGCTCCGTCAACTTAACCCAGAAATCACCAACCCCGACCTGATTCGTGTAGGACAGCGCATCATTGTTCCAGTTCCTTCAAATACATACACTGTCCGGCCTGGTGACACCCTGGGCGATATTGCTTTGCGCTTCGATACCACCGTAGCCGCGCTATTGCGGCTCAACCCGCAAATTACCAACCCCCACCTGATCCACCCCGGCCAGGTGATCCGCATCCGCTAGGTTTTCGCCGGGCAGGCCGCGAGGCATGTCTGCTCGCTTAACCTGCCCGGATCATTTTCACCATCGAGAGGCAACGATGATAAGAGCTACCATCCGTGTCAGGCATCCTACCAGGTCCCGAAAAGAATTCCTGTCTCAATGTTTGTGTCCTTTATCGTACGGTTCGTTTCTGGATTTCGCTGGGGAAAGTAAAGTGGAGCAAACCCGTGGAAACCAGGCCTGCTGATCATGTCGATCCCAGTAATCCTGGTATTAATTGCCTTCCGTCTGGAAGGTTAAAAAGGATCGAAGTCTATTTCGAAGGATAATGAAAGGAGTAACCGAATGAATAAAATAGTTGTTTTTCTCAGTATCTGCGCCGCGATGATAGTCTTGACGGCGTGCACTTCACCCGCCTCCCAGGCGGAGGGCGGCGACCTGACCGGCAAGGTATGGGCGATCACCGAACTCACGGGTAAACCGCCCGTGGCTGGCACGGGTATCTCCGCTGAATTTAGCGCCGATGGCAAGGTGCGTGGATCGGCAGGCTGTAATCGGTATAGCGGCACTTACACGATCTCCGCCAATTCCATCACATTTTCTTCCCCGATGGCCACGACGATGATGATGTGTGATGCGGCTGTAATGGAACAGGAGACTGCCTACCTGAAAGCTCTGGGAGAAGCCAAGACCTATGCAGTAAAAGACGACCAACTCACCCTGGCTGGTGCAAACAATGCTAGCTTGGCCGTCTATAAAGCCCAAACCCAGGACCTTGCAGGCACGTCCTGGGAGGCGGTTAACTTTAACAATGGCAAGCAGGCGGTGGTCGGCGTGATTACAGATACAACCCTGTTAGCCGATTTTGGTAAGGATGGTACCCTGAGTGGAAAGGCTGGCTGTAACACTTACAGCGGGGGTTACAAGACGAACGGTAACCAGATCACAATCGGTCCTCTGGTGTCCACCATGATGGCGTGCGACCAGCCGGCAGGCGTGATGGAACAAGAAGCCCAGTACCTGGCTGCCTTACAAAGCGCGGCAACTTACCAGATCGAAGGCAATGTGTTGGAGCTGCGCACGAAAGATGACGCCCTGGCGGCGATTCTCAGAAAGAAATAAGGAATATCCAGGATTTCAATCTCCCGTGGTCGTCATAGAATTCCTGCGGCCACGGGAGCAAATATTCGATTTGGGAGTTCTAGCAACGGATGAAACAAAGCTATCAAAAATCGCTGATCGTCCTTGTCCTGATTTTCATGCTGGTCGGATGTAACCCTACGCCCATCCCTGGCGCTGCTCCGACAACCAGGCCAGCTATTGAGCCAACGATTACAGTGACATCTGAGCCCATAGATACCCAATCCTCAGAAATGACCGAACAAGCTAACAGCCTGCCGTTTGCAGTGGAATACAATTTGGGCGAGACGACGATTACCCAGGCGAGGTTTCCGGAAGATAGCCGCTTCCGCAACATGCCGGTGCGCTTGAATGGCGTCATCGCCGTGCCGGAGGGAAAAGATGGGCCTTCGCCGGTGGTCGTCATCATGCATGGCAACCACCCCGGCTGCCCTATTCCGGAAGGTGACATGGTTGACCGCTGGCCGTGTGATCCGGAAATGGAACGGCCTAACTACCAGGGATATGAATACCTCGTACGCCGGCTGGCTGCTCAGGGCTATGTAGCGCTATCGATCAATGTGAATGCCGAAAATACGTTTGGGTTTGGTGAGCCGGACCCAACCGAGCGCCTGCAGCAACTGGTGGATCTACACCTGAAAGCCTTATCGGCGGCGAACGGCGGCGGTCCAAATAAGTTTGGGGTGGAGCTGAAAGGCCACGCCGATATGAACCGATTGGCGTTCATCGGCCATTCGCAAGGCGGCGAGGGTGCCTACTGGTTGACCCAAAAGAATGCTTTGGATGCACCGGATTCTGATACAAGGCTTGGATATGGACCCGTATACGGATTATTAATGATTGCGCCATCGGCAAATTTTGGCGGGGCAAAAGCGGCGTCTGTACCATTGGCGGTGATCTTGCCAGCCTGCGACAACGACGTTTTCCTGCAGGATGGACAGCTCTTTTATGAGGTTACCCGGCTCAACCCGCAAGCGCCCGCCTGGGCTTCATCCGTCTGGATGGAAGGCGCCAACCATAATTATTTTAATTCAACGCTGAGAGATGAGGCCTTAACCCGTCCGGGCCGGCCGGACTGCGAACCACTGCTTCAACCCGAGGCACAGCGCGACTTTCTGAGTGAGTACGCCATCGACTTTTTGGCGAAGATCTTTAATCAGGACCTCGGCGCAACCACCCGCCTTGGAATAGATTTCAAGTCGCATGCGCCGGATGAGCTATATGGGCAGCCGGCGCGGGTTGCCGCCCTGGCGCCTTTCTATGACCGGCTTCCATTGCTGATTCCAGCCAATGCGTCCGAGCTGGAAACGAACCTGGCTGGCGGAAGCGTTTCGGCTGAGGGTGTCACGACCACCTATTGCGAGGCAGGGTATTTCGTTCCATCGATGAAGCCTGGCAGCGAGCCGTGCAAGCGGGTGAACCTGGTTATCCCGGGCAATCCAGCTATGCTTGTTGTCTCATGGTTCCAACCGGGTGGGGAGGTGCGTTTCTCGCTGCCTGACCCAATGGATCTGAGCCAGTTTTCGGCGATCAGCCTGCGCGCCGCCGTCGATCCACTTGCCACTCTGAACAAAGCCGGCGCAAGCCAGGCTTTCACGGTTAAGTTTGTCGATGAGCAAGGCAACACCGCCTCTGTGAGCACCCGCGCCACTGAGCCGGCGCTGCGCTTCCCGGTTGGCAACAAAGAGGAAAACGACACTTTTGATGGAGGTTGGTTCACAGGCCGCGTCCCGTTGACTTCGATCCGGATGCCATTAAGTGGTTTTGCTGGGGTCAATTTTTCCGAAATACGTGAAATCGTACTCTCGTTTGATCAGACAACCAGCGGAACGCTCTTCATGAGCGATATTGAATTCGTACGCTAGGCCGTGACAATCCGTGGGCAAGTGTAAGCGATACCTTAAGCCCTGGCTAAATGGGCTCTACGGAAAAGGTTTACCCCTTTGATAGCGGTTCGCTGATTTACTGGGGCAGGTGGACTATGGCGGAGAGATTGCCATGTTTTTTGATTTTCGGAGTAGATTGGCTGAATATTCTTAGCGTGAACCATGCATTTACGCTATAAAAAACGCCCTACAGTGCAGGTTTATTTGCGGTCAGTGGGTTTTTGGTTCGGAAGCGCCGAGTTTAAAAAGGCTATTTCACGATTGTGAATGTTCGCCAGGAACTCTTTTGCGCCGTGCATGTGTTGGAAAGCCAGGAAACCACGCTCGATCCAGTCATGCAAATCGCCCCAACCTGCGCTCGTGACAGGACCACGCACAATTTTTAATGTCGTCGCAATCATCGGTATTTTGGCAGTGACATCGACCATGTGTCCGACCTGGTCGATCAGCTCGATCTGGTGTGCCCGCTCAGCGTAATTATCGCACAGCCGGTAACCGGCCACGTACAAATCCCTGGTGATCGTGTCGGTCACCCCCAGTTCATTCCGCATGACAGACCACAGTCGTTCATCCAGCGACTCGGTCAGATCGTTCAATTGGATGACGGTCTTAACCAGTTTGAGGATGATATCCGGCAAAATGTGGTGAATCATTTCATACAGATGCCGGATTTCCTCATCGCGCTGGCGGAAATCTTGGGCGGCATAAACATCATCCAAGAAGAAACGGCAAGCTCGCGTATATCTCGGGTTTGCCAGCAGGTCGGCATAGGTGGCTGCCAGGCGGCGAGACTGCCAGGCGCGCAGCACATCCAGGTGCTGTTTGCTATCCAGGGTAAGCGCTCGGGCCTGGATTGCCTCTGGCGACTGCAGGTCGTTGGTGAAATTAATCGTCTTTTTAATTTTATTGAGCATAGTCATTAATCGGCGCAAGTATATCAGACAAAGGGCGTTTCGTGAATCCTAGCGGTCTGTGGGTGGGTGTTTGGATTTTATGCTTCGCGCTTGAATAGTTTGAAGTTATTTATTTTTTCGTTGTATACACCGGGCAGCAATTCGACAACACAATATCCGACGAGCGTATCACTTTTATCCTTTATTTCCGCAAGCAGCTCAAAAAAGTACCGGTTGTATTGCCCATCGATTTTCGGGATGATTGTATATTCCTCGTCCTTCACCCCTTTCATCGCCAGCTTCCAACCGTTGGAAAACTGGTATCCACCCGCGGTGGTGAAGCCAAGCGGCGTGATGGTGTAGTCGTTCAGCCGCGCATATGCTCCCGATTCCTTGATAAAGGTGCCGTCATAGTAGTTGTCCTGGGGGAAGGCAAACAGCATGATCTCCTCGTTGTCAAAGAACCGCAGGGAGAACCATTCCCAGTGCACCCAGCGGTTGGTGATCGTATACGTCCCGCCCTGCTTGTCGAACCAGGATTTACCGGTTAGCTGGAATTCTTGCTGATCGAAGATGAGCTTTCCGGTTGAGACAAGGTTCGTATAAGAATAATAATAAGTCGTTTCTTTAGGATCGTCGACAAGCCCCATTTTGAGCACGCCGTGATCGCAATGCCACACCGGCGGTTTGACTGCGTTCATTTCAACCCTCAGCGCATAATTTTTCCCGGTCATACTGAGCTGCATATGCCCTTTGCTGGCCACCTGGTTCTGACCGTAGACAATTTCCGCGCGATCGCCGAATGCGGTCCGGGTGGGGGTCAGGATGATGTCCCTGCCTAAAAAGTCGATCCCCTGTTCAAAATAATGCTTACCGTTTTTAAAGTCGGTCAAAGACGTCAAGAGTACGTGGATTTTGACGCCATAAAATGAAATATGGGCTAGCGTAAACTGGAAACCGAACATCCGCCCGGTTTCATCCTCCAAATAACCGGTGCTGTACCACCATTCCGAGCCTTTTTTGTGGGGGAGGAATTCTTCTTCCATGCTCCTGGGCGGAACACCAGGCGAGGTTGTAACTTGAATATTTTTCATTGATTTTCTCCGGTGTTAGATTAACTTGACAGCAAGCGGGTTCTCGGTGTGAAGACAGCTCATACGGCGCCGGCGTCCTTGAAAAACAGGGAAATCATCGTGCTGAACAGCTCCCGCAGCTTTGGGAGGTCCTCTTCGTGCTGCTTGAGGGCGACCAGAAATCCCTCGGCAAAGCTGGAAGCGATAATGAAAGCCAGGTCCGCCCGCCCGACTAAAATCGTTTCCTCGAGACGGCGCTCGATCATGCGGATAAAATCCGCCTTGACATTTTGGTTTTTCGAGCCTTCGCCGCCGAAGAAAAGAATCATCAGCTCCGCCGAATGGGCCTCGTAAATGGACATGATCCGGTCGATCACCGTCTCTATATCCAGGTATCTGCGGCCGGCTGCATCGTTCCGGTATGCGTCGGTATTGAGCAGGTCAAGCAGCAGCTTGTTCGCCGGGGATACCGCGCTATTAAATAAATCTTCCTTATCGCTGAAGTAATGATAGATATTGCCAGGCGTGACCCCTGAACCGGCGGCGATGGTCTTGATCGACGCACCCTGGTAGCCCCTGGCTTTGAACTCCGCCTGGGCGGAGGTGATTATCCGTTCACGGACATCGTCTTTCAAATACTGCATAAATAAACGTCCATTCATTTTTGATATTATCCTCTGGGCGGATTTATGTCAAGGTGAATTTTCTTATTTTGTTTGTCCCAGGGGTGAATATCTTACAAGTTTATTACATTTTCGCAGAGAGCGAAGAGATTAAAACGGGATGATATAATTTTCAGCAATGTATTTGGTGTTTCTTGGTTTCAATAAAACGATGCAATGAGTGATTTACAGTTCAATCCTAAAGCCCGTCCTTGTTTCCCCTGGAAACTTTGGCTGTATACGAATTACGACTGCAACCTGCGCTGCAGTTACTGCGTGGCAAAATCCAGCCCGAACGCTCCTCGGCGCATGCTGGGCCAGGCAAACGTTAATCGCCTGGTGAGCGAGGCTGTCGGGCTGGGTTTTACGGAGGTCTTTTTTACCGGGGGAGAGCCTTTTATCCTCAACGATATCTACGCGATGTTAAGCCACTCAGCGGCGCAAGTAAAGACCACAGTCTTGACCAATGCGATGATCTTGAACGACTCGCGCCTGGATCGACTGTGTGAAATCAACCACGACAACCTGATCGTGCAAGTCAGCCTGGATGGGGGCAATGCGGAAGATCATGACTATTATCGCGGGCGCGGCTCGTGGAACAAGACGGTCGAAGGGATCAAGCGCTTACAGGAGTGCGGCTTCAGGGTACGTCTGAGCACCACCGAGACGCCGGTTAACACCCACCGCCTGGAAATGGTGTGCGAATTTCATCGCAGCCTGGGCATTCCCGACGAGGATCATTTCGTCAGACCTTTAGCGCGACGGGGTTACTCTAAAGAGGGATTGGATTTGAGCATGAACAACCTGGTCCCGGAGATCACCGCCAACAGTGATGGTATCTTCTGGCATCCCCTGTCCACCGACCCGGATATGCAAGTCAGCCGTTCATTATTCCCGTTAGCCGACGCAGTCTCCCGGGTGCAAGAACAGCTAGAGATGATCGCCCGCACCGGGAGTGCGGTGCTGACGACCTTCACCTGAGGGTAGAATGAGGGGCTCTCGTGTAGAGCCGGGTCCAAGCCCATCTATAAGCAACGATCCCACACAAAAACGAGCATGAGTTATCGCTGCCAGCCAATTAAGTTCGAATACAAACAACCAAAAAAATTCAAACTGGAGGAAAATGAGATGATTCAAGCATTTGTCTTTATCGAAGCCGAACCAGCCCGAACGCAAGAGCTGGTCCAGGAATTGGCCGGGATGCGCCTGGCTGCCTCGGTGATCAAGGAAGTTTATGCTGTGACCGGTCGCTGGGATCTGATCGCCAGGATCGAAAGCCCGGACGTCACCAGTCTTGGTGATTGAGTGGCAAATGGCATTGGGAACGCCGTGGGCGTTCGACACACTGAAACCAGCCTGATCGTTTGGTCAGGCGCGTCTGGCAAGGAAACCGTCAAAGCCAAAACATCGGAAGCAACACCGATCTTCACCCATGATCATTTTTATGACGCTGGTGACAAAGGCTGCGCCTTTGGGCCGATGGATGAGATCGCCGCTGTGATGCAGCAAATGCAAGCTGGTCAAACGCTCGAGATTCACGCCACAGACCCCGCAGTAGCTGTCGATTTGGGGGCCTGGTGCCGCATGACCGGAAATACATTGGTGGATCAGCAAGGCGGCCATTATCTGATTCAACATAAGTGAAAAAAGGAGATTGTAATGAACAAGATTATGATTCATACCACGCACGGCAAAGATGATGTTGAACGCGCCAGCCTGGCGTTCGTCGTAGGGAACGCCGCGCTGAGTTCTGGCCAGGAAGCAATCTTTTTATTGACGATTGATGGCGTCTGGCTGGCAACGCGCGGCGGCGCAGACGGTTTGCAAGCCGACGGATTTACACCGATTGGCGAGCTCATCGCAAACTTCATCAAGAACGGTGGGAAGGTTTGGGTGTGCGGGGCATGTATGAAACCACGCAACATCAGCCCTGAGCAGCTTGTTGAAGGAGCCCAGGTGGTCGGCGCGGCTACGGTTGTGGAAGCGTTGGTCTCCGGCTCGCAGTCGCTCAGTTTTTAATTGGCTTCCAAGGTGAATAGAAACGATTGCTAAGCGAGGGATAAAAACATGACCGACCCGTTTGGTTCGCAACCAACCCGCCTGGATTCCAGGCTGTACCGGGTATGCATGGTGATTGCCCGCCTGGGCCTGGCCTATTTATTCTTCACGCAGTTATGGTGGAAGCTTCCGCCTAAATTTGGCTGCGGAGCAAATTTTGCTTTTCCGGTAAAGGCAGAGCAGAATTACTGGGATGCCAACAAGAGCAGCGGGTTGTGCTATTGGATGGGATTAGAGTCCATATTTGCCTCGCAGCCGCGGCAGGTCCTTATTGCGGATATGCGCTCAGCGGGTTTGCCAACGATCGGGGTCAGCATCGCACCCCTGGCCAGGCTGAATGGCGTGCTGCTCGATCAACTTTTTATTCCGCAGATCCAACTCTTTGGCTGGTTAATCTGGCTGGCTGAGTTTTGGATATTTCTATCGATGCTGCTGGGGTTGTTCACACGGCTGGGGGCGCTGGTATCGATCGGAGTATCTCTCCAGCTTTTTATCGGGCTGGCGAATATCCCACGTCCCTTCGAGTGGGAGTGGAGTTACGGCGCCATCGTTTTGCTTTCGATTGCGATGCTGGGTGCGGCTGCAGGACGCAGCTTTGGGATCGACGCCTGGCTGCGGCGCAAGTTCGCCGGCCCGGCTGAGCGGGGAAAAATCCTGGCTAAAATCGGTCTCCTGCTGAGTTGAGCGATGCGCTATCCCGATGCGCTGCTCGTTGTGGCAAAGGAACCCGCCCCTGGGCAGACCAAAACGCGTCTTTGCCCGCCCCTGACCCCCATCCAGGCCGCTGAATTGTACGATTGCTTTTTACGGGACACATTGGATACGATGCGCAAAGTTCCAGACGTGGCGCGCGTGATCGGTTTCTTACCTGAGGGCTCTCACGATTATTTCAGCCAGCTTGCTCCGGATATGGAGCTGGTCTGTCAGCGCGGGGCATCTCTCGGAGAGCGGCTTGATAATCTGTTGACTGGTGCGCTGGCGGACGGCGCGCAGCGGGCGGTGGTAATGGACAGCGACAGCCCGACGCTGCCGTTGAGCTATCTCATCCAGGCCTTTGAGCGTCTCGCCGCGGCGGATATTGTCCTCGGCCCTACCCTGGACGGCGGCTATTACCTCATTGGGATCAAGCGGCCTCAGCCGCAGCTACTGCTTCAAGTCCAGATGAGCACGGCGCATGTCCTGGCAGATACACTGGCCCTGGCAAAAAAGAGCGGATTGACCGTCTCTTTGCTTCCAACCTGGTACGATGTCGATACGATTGCCGATCTCCACAAGCTTGACCTGGAAATCGCCCGGATGAGCGCCAATGGCCGTGCAGCAGCCACATGCCGCTGGTTGGCCCAGACAGGCTGGCGCACCCAGTAGGGAAGCCCTATGCGCGTCTCGTTCATCATCCCGGCCTTGAATGAAGCCGAATGTCTTGGTCCATTACTGGCCGAGCTGCCCATCGATTTGATCTACCAGGTGATTGTCGTCGATAATGGTTCCAGCGATAACACCGCTGAAGTTGCCCGGCTGGGCGGCGCCCAGGTGATCGCCGAACCCCGGCGCGGTTACGGTTACGCCTGCGCCGCGGGAGCAGCGGCTGCCGGTGGGGACGTGTTGGCCTTCATGGATGGCGATGGCAGTTTTATGCCCACTGAGCTGCCTGCGCTGCTCGAGCCCCTGGCAGAAGGAAGAGCTGATCTTGTGTTGGGTTCGCGCGTGCTTAACAGTCTCCAGAAGGCTGCCATACCGCCGCACCAACGCCTTGGCAACGAACTATTTACCTGGGTGCTGCGCAAACGTTTTCACCTGGCGCTGACAGACCTCGGTCCTTACCGCGCCATCCACCGCGAGCTGCTCATGGAGCTCGACATGCACGAGCGCACTTATGGCTGGCCGCTGGAGATGATCGTCAAAACAGCGTCGCACCGCAAGCCGATCGTCGAGCTGCCTGTCACTTATCGTCCACGGTATGCCGGAAAGTCTAAAGTTTCCGGGACGCTGCGCGGTTCAATCCACACTGCTTATCGGTATATGAGTGTTATGCTGCGTTATTCGATTGGATAAATGATGATCAACCCTGCATTGCCCACACGTTCCCGTATCGTCCAGGATTTGCCAACTCAGGTGTATATCGAGGTAACCAACTACTGCAACTCGCTGTGTACCTCATGCCCGCTGACCTATAACCACTTCTTGCCGTACGAACCCAAGCACCACCTGGCCTGGGAGGATTTCATCCGCATCACGGATCAGTTTCCGCGCCTGGATCGAGTTGTCCTGCACGGGATTGGTGAGCCGCTGCTCAACAAAGAATTGCCGCGCTTTGTAAAGCGCCTGAAGGAACGCGGCGCCGAGGTGCTTTTCAACACCAACGCCATCGCGCTCGATCAGAAGCGCGGCGATGCACTTGCCGAAGCCGGTCTGGATGAGCTGCGGGTTTCTTTGGATGCAGTCACGCCGGAGCTATACGCGCAATTGCGCGGCGTTGACCGGCTTCCGCAGATAATTCGAAATCTTAAAGCGTTCATTGAGCGCCACGATGGGCACGACCATCCCAAAGTCTCTTTGTGGTGGGTGGCAATGCAAGCCAACTTAGCGCAGCTCCCCGATTTGGTGCGCCTTGCCGCTGAGATTGGCATTACTGAAGTCTATTTGCAGCGCCTGGTTTATTTCGGTAATGGCGCGATCATCGCCGAGAGCGCCACGATGAAAGCGGCTCAGTCGCTCTATGCGGCATTAGAAGTGCAGCAGGCCGAGCGGATCAGGGAGTGCGAAGGCCTGGCAGCGGAATTGGGGGTGGCTTTTCGCGCCTCCGGGTTATCCACGCCATTCGAGAGCGTTTCGGCAAAAGGCCCATATCCCTGGCAGGGTTGTCTGCGCCCGTGGAATTTGATGTATATCACTGTAAACGGCGCTGCCTTGCCGTGCTGCATTGCTCCCTTCGCGACCCACGATTACCCCCAGATTATGCTGGGGAATGTGCTTGAAGGCTCTGCTGCAGCAGTTTGGAACGGCGTTCACTACCAGGAACTGCGCACGGCGGTGTTAAGTGAAGCGCCTGCTCCGTGGCCCTGCCAGAATTGTGGGGTCAAGTGGAGCCTGTAGCGATATGCAGCCCTGGCCAGGTCGTGTGAATACCAGCCGGATCGATTCAAAAAGGTTGATCTGGCTGAGCGCTGCCGCCCTGGCTTCGCTGGGGTTGTATCTCCTATTGGCAATTCGCTATCCGCTGGGCCAAAGCCTGGCAAACCCACGAGCTTCATGGGTTAGCATCGCAGGAGCCGGCGGGACAAATGCTGGCCTGCACCTGGCGATTTACCTGGGTCTCACTCTGCTCTTTCTTGCCGCGCTGCGCTGTTTAACGCCTTCGGGGGAGACGACTGACCAACCGCGCTGGCAGATCGGGTTGATCTGCGCCGCCTGGTTGGCCTGCTCGGGCGTACTTATGGCTGCTGCGCCGGCTGGCGAATCCCACGATATTTTCGATTACCTGTTTCGCGGGCGGATGATGGTGGAATATCAGGCCAATCCCCTGGCGGAAGTCCCCGAAACTCTCGGCCTGGATGCGCCCTACACCCGCTATTTGGCGTGGCGCAAGAACGTGGATACTTACGGCCCAGTCTGGGAGGCGTCCAGTGCAGCAGTTTCTGGAAGCGTACACCTGGCAGCCCGCTGGCTTGGCTGGTGGAGCGAAGAGCTGCCTTCGTGCCCAAAATCGCCAGAATCTTGCCGCCTGCTGATTGTTTATCTCAGCGGCTACCGGCTCCTGGCAGTCGGTTTGACCGGGCTTTCGGGTATTTTGATTGCCAGCATGGTCAGGCGCAATCATGCTGCGCTTGTCCCGCTGGCACTGGCGGCCTGGCTGCTCAACCCGCTGACCCTGATTGCCACTGCCGTAGGCGGGCACAACGATGCGGTGATGCTGGCGTTGGCCTTATTGGGCTGGTGGTTTTTGCAGCGCCAGCGACCGTTTCTTGGGCTGCTCGTGATCATTCTTGCTGCGCATGTCAAGCTGACCGCGCTGATCTGGCTGCCAGCCTGCGCGCTGTGGATCATCTGGCGCTGGGGGTGGCGGCGTGGGCTGCTAACCAGTCCTGGCAAGTGCAGTTGCCGGGCTGGGGTTATCCTGGTTGGTCTACGCCCCCTTTGGCGGCTGGCAAACCCTGCCGCGCATGCTGCACGAACGATCCCTGTATTTTGCAAACTCGCCGTGGCGTATCCTGAATACGCTCCTGATCGACCGGTGGGGATGGCAGTCGATTCGCGCCCGGAGCTTCAGCGTCGGGTTGGCGAACTGGCTGTTTGCGGCGGGTGCGCTGCTGATCCCTTTGTGGAGGTTCAATTTCCGCCCTAAGCGCTGGCGTGCACCTGCGGGCGCGCTGGTCCCCCGCATAGAATCGGAACGGGCGCTGTGGGGCGTTCTGACCGCGATCAGTGTGTTCTACCTGCTGATTGGCTCATTCTGGTTTCAACACTGGTATGTCCTGTGGGGGCTGGCGCCAGCTGCACTGCTGCCCAACAGCCGGTTCACCCGCGCGGTGATGCCGTGGTTGAGCTTCGGCGCTTTATGCGCAAACTTCGCCATGGATTTCCTCTATGCGGGGCCGCTAAAAACAACCCCGCCCATCCTGGGATATGGATTGGCGCTGGTTATCCTATGGGGTCCAGCAGCGATCGCCGCCGGAGTTCAATACTTGCCTGGCCGCATCCGTCCAGCCAAAGCGCTGATAAGCGACCCAAGCGGCTGAGAACCGCGGTTTTTGCGCTTCATCAGCGGATCTTCTAAGCGTTCTGTAATAAATTAATTTCAAGTTGCGGGGGTGATAAAATTTTTTATCATGATTGATTTAAGCATGTACTTGATCTAAAATAAATATACTCAATTTCCGACGGCGAACTGTGCGTGGCTGATGGAGAGAGCCTATGACAACAATGCATATTCGAGATGTGAACCTCCACGTCAAAGTCATCGGGCGCGGCTATCCGCTGGCGCTCATGCATGGCGGTCCGGGTGCAGATCTCTATACGCTGATGACGCTGAAACCATTGGCAAATCAATTCACCCTTGTGTTCTATGACCATCGCTGCAATGGACGTTCCACCGGAGCGGATATCACAACCCTGACCATGGAGAACCTGACTGCCGATGCCGACGCGCTGCGCCAGGCGCTGGGTTTCGAAAAGTGGGCGGTGCTTGGGCACTCCTTCGGCGGCAATGTCGCCCTGGAGTATGCGCTGCGTTATCCCCAGAACCTGTCGCGCCTGGTGCTGGTGAATTCGGGCGGCGATAATCGTTTGGCGCAGGAGGGTGCGCCGGAGGTCCTGGCGCAGCGTGGGTTTCCCCCAGAAACCGTGGACCTGTCCCGCCGGTTCTTCAATGGGCAGATCGAACCCAAAGAAATGTTTCCAGCTCTGATGAAAATGGGAAAAGCTTACTCCCCGCACATGAGTCCAGGGAATATGGTTCGAATGATGTTTTATGGATTACAAACGAAGCTGCAGCCCGAGGCGCTTATCTATGGGGAAACTCATTTTCTCAAAGGCTGGTCAGTTATGGACAGGCTCGGCGAGATCAAGACGCCAACGCTGCTAATCGCAGGCCGCGAAGACTTTATCTATCCGCCCGCACACCAGGAAGAATTGGCCGCACGGATCCCAGACAATCGCCTGGTGTTCATCGACCGCGCCGGGCATAATCCACAGGATGAGCAGCCAGCCAAAACCCAGGGCGTGATCAGAGATTTCCTGGCGGATATCCATCCAAGCAATCCATAAATGGAAGTTAAACAATCGAAAAAAAACAAAAAAAGAGGCTGAAATGTCCGAAACACCAACGATCCCGCCCTTCGTCAACAACACCATGAAATTTGTGCTGCGCTCGCCCGTGCACGGGGTGGTCAGCAAAACTGTATTGCTGATCACCTTTACCGGGCGTAAGAGCGGCAAGACCTACACCACCCCGGTTAGCTACTCTCAATCCGCGGATCAGGTGACCATATTCACCCATGCAGCGTGGTGGAAAAACCTGCGCAGCGGTGCGCCAGTTACTTTGCGCATTCGCGGGCAGGAGTTCCAGGGCCTGCCAGAACTGGTCGCAGATGATAGCCAGGCTGTTGCGGCTGGTTTGACTTTGCACCTGCAAAAGGTGCAGAGTGACGCCAAGTATTACGGCGTTACCTTCGACGAGCACAATGCACCCAGAGCTGAAGAAGTGGAGAAAGCTGCGCAGAACGTGGTGATAATTCGCTTCCGCTTATGTTGAACGCCATCCTGGCTCTGACTTTTCGGCGAAGTGCCTGGTCTGCTTCGGTAAAACCGGCCTTCAAATCGCGCCGCGTATGAGGCGATCGATGCTTATATACAAGAGCAAATGCGCCGCCTCAATATCCCCGGCGCATCGCTCGCCATTATCGCCGGCGAGCAGATCGTGCACCTGCGCGGCTTTGGACAAGCTCGCCCCGGCGGCGTGGCGCCTACGGCGCAGACGCCCTTCTTCATCGGCTCGCTCACCAAGTCGTTCACTGCCCTGGCGGTCATGCAGTTGGTCGAGGCCGGTAAGATCGAGCTGGACGCACCGGTGCAGCGCTACCTGCCCTGGTTCCGGGTCGCTGACCCCCAGGCATCTGCCCAGATGACCGTCCGCCATCTGCTCAACCAGACCAGCGGATTGCCCGAGCTGCCCGGGGAGCTAGTCCTGGCCGATTTCGACGAATTCTGCGCAGGCTGGCGAGCGCCAGGCGCGAGCCCTCGCAACCCTCAAACTCAACCACCCGGTCGGGACGAAGTGCGAGTACTGCAATCTGAATTACAACCTGTTGGGGCTGATTGTCGAGGCTGTCAGCGGCGAAATGTACTCAGAAACTATTCAAAGCCATATCTTCAACCCGCTGGGAATGAGCCACAGCTATACTTCGAAGGCGGCGGCGCAGCACGATGGCCTGGCGGTGGGCTACCGCTATTGGTTTAGCCGACCTTTTCCTACGCCAAACCTGCCGGTCCCACAGGGCTCGCTTCCATCGGGCCAGTTGATATCCAGCGCAGAGGATATGGCCCACTACCTGATCGCCCATCTCAACGGGGGCCGCTATCTCGAGGCGCAAATTCTTTCCAGCGCTGGGATCGCCGAGCTGCAGCGTGGGGCCGCGGAATATGTCAAATGGGGCATTTCGGGGGGCGTATACGGAATGGGCTGGTTCACCATCGACCTCGGCCAAACGAAAACCCTTTCCCACGGCGGCAACGTTCCGGACTTTTCCGCCTTCATGGCGCTCATCCCAGAGCAGAAGACCGGCGTGGTCCTGCTCCTTAACGCCAACCCTGGCGGATTGCCTCCCGTCCTGGGGGAGATCGGGATGGGCCTGACCGCTTTGCTCGCCGGTCAGCCGCCCCCTCCGCTCCATCTCGGTTTTGTCCCGTGGTTCTATCGCCTTCTGCCGCTGCTCCCGCTTGTCCAGCTCGCTGGCGCCCTGGCCACATTGGGGATGCTGCGCCGCTGGCGTCACAAACCGGCGCTTCGCCCGAGCAATAGCCGCATTTGGGGAGAACACCTCCTGCTCCCACTGATCCCAAACCTATCCTTGATGGCGATCCTGGTTTACCTGCGCTCCAGCGGCCTGATCCGTTTCTTGAATGTCTTTATGCCTGACCTTGCCTGGATTGCCCGGATCAGCGGCGGTTTCGCCGGGGTATGGGCTTTACTGCGCACCGTTTTGACCCTGTTAGCCCTGCGAAAACACCGCGCCTGAAATTGCCCGATGGAGACTAATCTCTTATGAATCCTGAGCCGTCAACTTATCAAGTCGTTGATCTCCCTATCGGGCGCCGCGTCATGCTCAACATGCTCGACCTGGCCGGATCGAAACACAGCATGTACGGCTTGCTGGAGGTGGACGTGACCCTGGCCCGGCGGCGTATTGCAGAGTACAAGGAGCGCAGCGGTGAGGCGCTTTCCTTTACCGGATACCTGACTTACTGCCTGGCCCGCGCCGTTGATGAGAACAAGGAAGTGCAAGCCTACCTGAAAGGCAGCAAACAGCTCATCCTGTTTGATGACGTGGACGTGGGGATGATGATCGAGCACAAGGTTGGCGAAAAGAGAGCCCTGATGGGTCACGTCATCCGCGCCGCCAATCGCAAAACCTATCTCCAGATCCATGCTGAAATCCGCTCTGCTCAATCAGCGCCGCTTCCGCCGAACAGGGGTTTGCCTGCCTGGTTTCGCAAATCGATGCTGCTTCCCTGGCCGCTGTCGGCATGGTCCAAGGCGCTTATCCGTTGGGCTGGGCGCCGTGACCCGACGTTCTTTACCGCAATGGGAGGAACGGTCAGCATCAGCGCGGTCGGAATGTTTGGCGAGGGTCACAGCGGCTGGGGGCTCTTTCCCGGCCCCGAAGTGCTGAGCCTGGTAGTGGGGAGCATTGCCTGGAAGCCAGCCATTGTGGAAGGTCAGATCGAGCCCCGCGAAATCCTTAACCTGACGGTGATGTTCGACCATGATGTCGTCGACGGCGCCCCGGCAACCCGTTTCGTGCGCCGGTTGGTGGAGCTGATCGAGAGCGGATATGGACTGGACGAGATTATGATCGGTGAGTGACGATCGCCGGCTGAGAAAAGGAACCTGAAATGCCGCGAGGAGATCACCACCCAGGATGCGCAGTATGCCTGGGATATCGTCAATCATATCTGCACCCAGATCGGTCCAGGTCTACCCGCCAGCCCCCAAGAATATCGACGAGCTGAGTATCATTCGACAGGAATTACAGGCCCACCTGGGCGCTGAAAATGTCAGCGTTGAGGAATTTAGCCTTGCGCCGGACGCCTTTCTGGGCTCGCAGTATATCACCGTCCTGTGTATGCTGGTCGCCGTGGGGTTGAATAATTCCGTTGAACGCTTTACAGGGATCTCACCCTGGCTGACCGCCATTGCTGCGCTCATCTTCTCGATCTGCTCGATATTGGTGTTTATCCTGGAGTTTGTCATCGGAGTTGAGCTGGTCGACCCTTTTTTCAAGAAGAAAAAATCGGTCAATGTGGTCGGCGCGCTGCGCAAACCCGCTGCGCAAAACGTGAAGCGGCTGCTCATCCTCAGCGGCCACCATGACAGCGCCCTGGAATTTACCTGGCTTCGTTATACGGGCTACGGGTTCTTTATCCTCGATGCCATCTTTCTGCTTGGATTGCTCAGCGTGCTGGTGATGGGTCTCATCCAACTGGCAGGGTTAGCCGCCAGCAATCCCGAGCTTGTTCGTCTGGGGACGATCGGCTGGGCAGTGGGGGGCCTGCTAATCGCACCGGTGGTGATCTATGTGCTGTTCTTTGCCCGAGGCAGGAAAGACGGTGGGATCGTGCCGGGTGCGGCGGATAATCTCTCGGCCTGCGCCCTGGCGGTGAGCATGTGCCGGTTTTTGAAGAACAACCCTGACGCCATTCCTGATGACACGGAGATACGCTTCATAACCTTTGGCAGCGAAG
>CAVYQO010000004.1:0-32686 GCA_963770655.1 uncultured Chloroflexia bacterium
AAGGCGTGGATGTCCGCGGCGATGCCCTTTCGGTTTTGGTGATCGCCAAGCTTCCTTTTGATGTACCTTCTGATCCAATTATCGCGGCACGCTCGGAAACCTTTGATGACGCCTTCTACCAGTACTCGCTCCCAGAAGCAATTCTGCGATTTCGCCAGGGTTTTGGACGACTTATTCGCACCCAGTACGATCGCGGTGTAGTGGCTGTTCTTGATCGGCGGATTCTATCCAAAAAATATGGCCGGCTTTTTATTGATTCCGTGCCCTCATGCACGCTAAAATCCGGGTCCCTGACCGACCTGCCACACGCAGCCGAGAAATGGCTAAACCTGTGATGACCAGGTTTATTTTTCCTCGATAATCACCTGACCGAAAACCATTCCCAGATCCAACGTTACCTGGTTGTCTGACTGGCTGAAACCTGCAGATGAATAGACGCTGCCGGACTTTTCAAAATCAGCCGGAAGATTTTTAGCAACTAAAAGCGAATTGGACTCGAGTTGAACGGTCATTCCCTCGGGGATAATCAGGGTGACCTTGCCGATTGCGCCATTGACGTTGGCTGTAAATTTTCCTTCTGCTGGCAGAATTATTGTTACTGCGCCGACTCCCATATTGAAATCCAAGCTGGAAATCTGCAATCCAGTCAAATCAAGGGTGCCATCTGCGGCTCCAAAACTGACCTCCAAATCGATCGGGACTTGGGAGTTCAGTCCTAGTTTCCAGATTGCCTGGTTGCCACGTGTAGCTGGATAAAAGTATTGGACGCCGGTAGAACGCAAGGTGAGAACTGCTTTATCTCCTTGCCGCGAAAATTCCTGAACAATCTGTTGACCCGGGGTAGAAGCAGGGATGGTCCCAGCCAGGAGCGTCTCTGGAGCGACAGACCCACCTAATTCAATCGTGCCTACTGCTGGCAAGATCTGAACATCTGCCCTGGTTGCCCCTTGCAGGGGATAATTCACCTCTTGACCCGACACAGCTACGCTGCCCGTTTGTCCCACCCCGGCTAACCATAAAGCTCCTGCCATTAGGGCGATAATTACGATTAACCCGAGGATATTTGCCCACCAGGTGCGCCGCCGGCTGAGCAAAATATCCATGCCGATGGCTATCAATAGCACCGGCCAAATCACTAACAATACCTGCCACGGATTTAGCTGGATATAGCCAAAGTTTGCGAGGAGGAAAACTACCCCCAAGCCTAATAGAAAGACAGCGCCGGTTAAACCTTCTTCTCGCCAGATTGAATCTAAACCCCATACGATAAACAAGGCTGGCCATAAATTAATCAATGTATCCCAGGCCGACCCGGGGATCAGATTCAGGTTGTTCAACAACAATACTAACCCGACAACGATCAACAAAATCGGGAAGAAAAGGCTGCCGCGCTTCTTCAGGTGTTTTTGGGGAGGGTTCTCTGGATAGGGTGGGGTTGGCGGCGGTGGAGAGGCAGGTGGAGGGGTTTGGAATGTCTCAGCCACCGGTTTTACTGTGGCATCAACTGAGGCCTCTTCCGCAACAGGTGGCGATTCCACCGGTATGTTGCTCGGCTCTATTGGACCATTTACTGGTTCAGAGGGTGGCAATGGTTCATTCGTCTGAGAAGTCTCGAAATCAGTCATGGAAATCAACTCCTCGTGGCCGGCGGAATAATAATGCCAGGCCACCAAATAACAACAAACAGGGCCAAATCAAGTCAAAATTGAGCCAACCGGGTAGGCTGAATTGAAAAGTCGAGAGCAAATAAAAAATACCGACAAAGATTAAAGCAAACCCAACCAGGATCCCAAATTGTCCTTGAGTTTCTTGAAAGATCCCAAGGAAATGGATGTCGAGAGAAGCCTTTTCCGTTCTAGACTGATTGGAGGTTTCCCCATTTTTGATCGGTCTTAATCGATACACCTGACCATCTAAGGGGAGTATGATCCAAAGTATTAAGTAAAGAATTATGCCAATTCCCTGCCCAAAGACCAGCAGGATGAAAAACAAACGGACAACGAGTGGGTTGACCCCGAGGAAAACTGCCAGACCGCCGCATACCCCACCAAGTAAGGCATATTCTCTATTTCGAGATAATATTGCAGGCATATCGACCTATGAATGATTTCGACGCATGGTAAAGTAAATTAATAACCCACCGCCAAAGATTAAAGCAAGCGGCAACACGTATGGTAATAGTGTACCCGTGATTGCCGTCAATAGCAAGCCGATAAGGAAAAGAATTCCTGCAGGTATCCATGGCCAGCGCATCCGTCCCGTTCTGGTCGGGACTAATGCGACCAAAGCGAAAGTGAAACCTAAGCCCATTAAAAACACACCGCCAACCTCAGCAGCATCTGGGAAAATATTCTCCAGGCCCAATGCGGCCGCTAAGGAAAGCAAGACACCCGCGGGGATAATTGCCCACCATTGCTGCTGATCAACCAGGAAAATTAGCACGAACCCCAATCCGATCCCAGCCAACATTACCGAGCCACTCCAATCCGCAGAAAACTCTGGCGTTGTATATCCCAGGGTGATCACCACCCCAATACTCAAAAGCACCATTCCAGGGATGATTGCCCACCAATTGATCTTATTCGAGAAAAAGATCGAAAAGAAAAATAGTGCCCCCAAACCAAAAAGGAATGCCCAGAACAAACCGCCAAAATTAATCCACCCTAAATTTTGTAATAAGAATAACACACCTCCAATTATTAGGAGGCTCCCCCATAATATTCGTGATTCAAGCCATTTCATCATTGTCTTCCTCCTGAGCAGCCTGGGATCCTTTCGCTGTCTCATGTATCACGCGTTGTTTTAGTTGCCATAAGGATTGTGATAACGAAACGTGATAAATATGTGGAAACATCAATCTGCGCACACCAGGATCTAGACGATCGACATCCGCCTGACGTTGAGATCGAATTGTGTTCAAATCGGGCAGTTCATAGACTAACTGGCCTTGAGATAAAACAGGTATCAATAGTTTTTCGATATTGGTTAGCTCGTCTCGTTCGAGGCATCGCGATTTTGTATGATCGCTTGGATGGTGCAGGACAAGCTTCTCGAGCTCTGCTGGTTTTTCATCTTCAAGCGTGATCAAATCCGCGGTAGCTTTACCTCGCTGGTCATACAGCCGCCAGGCGCATTTATTTCCAGGGTTAGGCGTCTTAGCTGGAGATTCGGATATTTTGATTGCAGGGACCCAAACGCCTTTTTCTTGAACGGCCGACAGCTTGTACACTCCTCCGAGGGCAGGATCGCCGCTGGAAGTGATCAGTCGGGTCCCCACACCGTAGACCAGCCGATTGATCAGTTCGTCTGCATCGACCCCATAGCGAGGCGCTTCGTCACGAATCTGGGTGACAATTTGCCAGATTACAATTTCATCCAGGTTATTCGATAACACAATGGAGGCCTTGCTAAAACCAGCGGCATTTAAAAGCCGAGCGCTTTGAATACTCAAATAGGCCAGGTCGCCTGAATCCAGGCGTATTCCAATCGGTTGGCGCCCTTTTTGAGATAGTTCGTTGAATACAGTGATTGCATTCGGCACTCCACTGTTCAAAGTGTCAATCGTATCTACCAAAAGAAGACAGTCATCCGGATAAACGTCCGCATATGCTCGAAATGCATCCAGCTCATCCATACCCAACGAAATGAACAACTGCACCATGCTGTGAGCGTGCGTGCCCTTGGGGTTTAACCCCATGAGAGCCGAAATACCCACATTTGATGAAAAATCCGCCCCGCCTATAAGAGCAGCCCGAGTGCCAGCGTTGCCTCCCTCGTCCTGAGCCCGGCGCAGTCCGAACTCCATCATCATCTGGCCATGGCCTACATCTCGGATCAAGGCAGCTTTCGTGGCTACCAATATAGGATAATTGAGTTTATTTAGGAGAGCCGTTTCTAAGATCTGCGCCATGGCAAGCGGGCCTTGCACCACCGTTAGAGGAACGTTCGGGTGGACTACCCGCCCTTCAGGAATTGCCCACAGACTAATTCCGTTGAAATTTCCGTTGTCATTCAACCAGGCTAAAAAGTCTTCTTGGAATAATTGTGTGCCGGTTCGCGTTTTTAAACTACGTAGATAGGAAATATCGTCAGGAAGAAAACGAACGAACTGCATCCACTCAATAAGCCATTCCAAACCGGCATTGATGCAAAATCCGGCTTTATGTGAACCATAGTCAGGATATTCTCGGAAGAAGTGATCAAATTGGACTGTCCGCTCAACCAAACCCAGGCGAAAATAAAGCTGGGACATGGTCAATTGATACATATCCGTAAATAGCATCCCGTGAGTAACAGGGTGGCGGCTGTTCAACATCGGTGAATTTCCTAGCGGATATCGACAGAACCTACCCCGGTTTCAACCTGCATGTCGATTTTATTTAGCGCAGTGTCATAGTCCAGTGATTGGTAGAAGCCTCCACTGCGCGGAAATCGAGAGAGATCAACTTTGATGCTGGCCAAACCTCCAGATGTGCGAATCCGAGCAGCGACGCCCACAGGGATGATCAATTCTAAAGAAGCTGCACCTGTTTTAAAAGCCCCTTTAGTCAGCCCGGCTCTGGCAGGCATGGTAATCCAGTTTGAGCTTGCGCCTGAGTTCAAGACAATCTTAGTAACCAATAATTCGCTTAAATCGATCCTTGTATCTGAAGCGCCACTGTCAACATTGATCTCAAGCGGAATCCCCTGAGCAAGATTTAAATTCCAATCCAGGCTATATCCTGGTCCCCAGTTGAACCAGGGCGTTGTTAGATTTGGCGCATTTAGGGAAACCTCGTGAACCCCCTGATTGATTCGCGAATGTATCGTCGCCCCGCCCACACAGGATCCAGAAATTAGACTTCCAGCATCTGCCCCAGATCTTATCCGCAGACGGCCTGCGCCATGTCGGATTTGAGCTCTTACTCGGGAGGCTGTCTCCAAAGAAACATTAACATTTTCTACCTCTAATGACCCCCTGCCAAAGGTGCCCCACAAAATCCAGATGCCAAGGGCAATAATAAAAATCGAGAAGACAAGCGCCCATACATTTACAGATATAATCCCTAGGGTATCCAAGAGCAGCAGTATTCCAACCAGGATAATCATTCCTCCCCAAAAAATAGCGCTTCGCTTCATGGTCCATCCTCCTGCCAAAATGCTAATAGCAATTTTTTCAAAACAAAGTCCGGTCTACATAATTTTAGTACATTTTTGACACTTTTACTTCTGACCAGTAATTTTTCTTATCACTTTGACAACTTTCATAACCAGCGATTTTGGCTCTGATTTTGCGAGTTCAACCACAACATCTTCAGCGGCTTTTACGATAGGTACCTCTTCGCCGAAGTTCTCACGCAGGACCCATTGGCGCTTGACAATCCACAGGTAAAGATCCGTTTCGGTTCTTAATGGGAAATCTGACAAGAGATTTTGGTCGCGGATTACTTCAACAATCGGCATATAGACATTTGTATACCAAGAAACCACTGCTTCTTCAGGTTTGACCTCTGCATTCCGATGTTCTCCAAGATACCAGCGATGGGTTGCAATGTGATCAAGCAATCTTTCATATTTGCCGGGAAGTGTTACCTCAATTTTTGCTTCAGGGCATAACTCTAGAATGCGGGTGTTTTCAAAAAAAAAGGCCCGTTCCTGGTTCAAAATCAACTGTTCTAACCAGGTTGTCCGTTCAATTAGTCGGATTAAATTAGTGATTTCAGAAAGAGGGTAGTCTTTTACTAGCTGTTCTGCTGCGACAGCCTTGGCCAAATATTCGTTTTCATCTTCCATTGAGTACGCGAGGCGTAAATATTTTTCATATTCAACAATCCAAACGTATAAATCTGCTTCGGTGTGGCCCGGGAAAGATTTTAATAATTTTTGCTCCCGGATTTCGACGACCAATGGAAGATAAACATGGTCATACCAGGATCTAACTGCGTCTTCGTAAGGTGCTTCCTCCTTGCGCTGAACCCCTAAATACCACCGGTGAGTTGAAATGTGGGCAAGCAAGACATCGTACCAGGTGGAGTTCGTCAGCTCTATTACCGCCTCGGGTCGAACCTGATATAGACCGGTATCTAAGAGAAATTCCGCCTGTTTTTCTTTACTAGTTAAATCATCGATCTTCACATCTTTCGTCAAGGTAATCGGGAGGTCGATTTCGGTTACATAAGCATCAATATCCAACTGGCCTCGATCACGAGCAACTGAAACACGGTGATTCCCATCTTTAACGAAATAAATATCACCAAGTTTGATTAACTCCACCGGTGGCAGGTGAATATCGCGGTAATGCGCCTTCTTAATGCTGATCCATCGATCTTTTGTTCGGTCCTGGATGGGTAAAAAGGCGCGATCAAAGTCATTATAGCGTCCCATACTTCCAACAATTTTATCGATCGATACCGGGTGCAGGCCAATATAATGCTGCCCACGGATCGGCAATCGTGATCGGAACTCGTCATACGGCAGCAGTTGATTATCAGCGCCGGTTAACCAGCTCAGGATTTTTCGCCAAGTTGCCCGGTTCAACGCCCGATTGAAATCTTGATTCGACATTTGATCCAACACTGGAAAGTTGCCTCCCTTTGCAGATCCTAATCGCTGATCTGCTCCTTTGATCCCAGGTTAAGGGTAATTTCACGGTAACTGAATCCGTTTATAACCCGAGTACGACCGAATACCGTCTCGACAGGGGTATCTGGCCGGTAGATGTGGATATGTCCATGAAAGTGATAGGCTGGTTTGAATACTTTTAATATCCAGCGGAAGGCATGGATCCCTTTGTGGGGTAAATCGGGCATATCATGAATACCCGCTGGCGGCGCATGGGTCACAAAAACATCCAGATAGCGTCCATAACGCAGCCGGTTGACCAAAAGTTGGGGAACCAGGCGAAAAACGTGGTTCCACATTTGCCCTTGGGTATATTGAAATGCCCCAACCCGATAACGCAGGCTGCCTTCTACCCCAGCAAATAAGATACCCTGATGGTAAATCACTTTCCCATGTAGATCGATTGAACCACTAGGGTAGGTTCTTTGCGCCTCAAGGCTGTATTCGACAACTTTATCATGATTGCCTCGCACAAAAAAACAAGGTACATCCAATGCATTTAAGACATATTCAATATAATAGTAAGCCAGGTCACCACAACCAATCAGCAAGCTTACATCCGAAAATCGCTGCCTCACTTGCGGACTGTAAATGAACGATACAATTACATCGCTCATAAGTAAGACTTTCGGGGGTCCGGGTTCAATACTTTTCACTTGGTTTCATCCGAATTATTTATATTGTAACCCGAACGAATCAACGCATTGACACAAGTTGGTCTAAATGCTATATTCAAGATAGAATATCAGCGCGGTATGATGAGGTCGTATGGGTCAAAAGAGTAAGACGGCTCTTGTCCTGGCAGGTGGTGGATTAACTGGTGCAGTGTATGAAATTGGCGCACTGCGAGCCATCGACGATTTATTAATCGATCGTTCCGTTAATGATTTTGACATCTATGTAGGCACCAGCGCCGGCGCCCTGGTTAACGCATTTCTGGCAAATGGGGTCAGTCCTGAAGAGATGTTCGGGGTTATCGATGGCTCGAATAAAGAAATTGAAGCCATAAAACGTAAACATGTCTTTCGAATGAATTCCTCTGATTACTTAGAGTGGAGCGCAAGGCTGCCCAAGAAATTGATCCATGCCTGGTCAGAATATTTTCGCCATATTCAGGACATGTCCCTTTTCGATCTAATGTGGTCCTTTGGTGAAGTGCTGCCAGCAGGTTTTTACGACGGTTTTGGTCTAGAAAATTATGTTCGTGAAACCTTGATTAAGATGGGCCATACGAATGAATTCAAGGAATTATCCCGCGAGCTCTACATTATAGCCACTGATCTAGACAGCGGCGACCGAGCGGTATTTGGACAGGGATACCTGGATGCGCCGGTCTCAATGGCCGTTGCAGCTTCATCAGCCGTACCTTTGGTTTACAAACCTGTCTCAATCGATGGACACGAGTACGTCGATGGCGGTTTTCGTGGAACCGCTAGCATCGATCTGGCGATCGAACGTGGGGCAAAGCTAATTGTCTGTATTAATCCCCTGGTTCCATTTGATAACTCGTTGAAAGATTCGTCGCTTCATCCCAAAACCAATAGCCGGCATCTGAGCCAAATGGGAATCCAAACCGTAACCGAACAGACATTAAAAATTTTTAGCTATGCTGGTTTGCATTATCATGTCAAGCAGCTTCGCCGGGCTCATCCGCAAGTGGATATCATCCTGATCGAACCCAAGCAAAATGATCATAAAATGTTTCATAATAATATTATGCGCTATTCTGCGCGCCTGATCATCGCCCATCATGGATTTGAAACAGTTACCTATGACCTGGCGAAGGATTATCCAATCTTCAAAGAAATCCTGGCGCGCCACGGGATTCGCATTTCGAGACGGTTGGTAATCGAGGAATTGAATGAGATCGCACAATCAGAACAAAACCCCGATGTGATCCGTAAAGTGCTCGAAGCCAACCAGGTGGGCTGCCGGCAGCGTCACCCGCACACGCCTACCTGTCAGCTTTCCAAAGTGTTAAATGATCTAGACAGTATTCTCACCGAACGCTTGAGCAGCGCTTAATCGCCGCAGCTCTATCCCCCACCATCATCAAGATTATACGCCTGCAAAACCTCAGGGTATATTTTTTGGCTGGCATGAAAAATCTCGTCAAAAACAAAAGCTTTCCAAATTGGCCCACGCAGCTTTATTTTTCCACCGGAATACGCCTTGCGCATCGATATCTCATTAAGTAAGATTCGATGGAGCAAATCTGCTGGAAGTTCGAGCTCTATATCTGCCCGTAACGAAGATGGACCATAGACAATTTGCAGAGAGGTTTGTCGTCCATTCAGACAAACTTCCGTAACCGGGGCCAATGTCCGCATCCGTAAATTGAGTCGTGATTTGGCCAACGTTCTCGCCGCATTCAGATCCGTCTGACCGACACGCGTAAATAGCATTTTTAATGCACTATACAATTGATCAGAACTTGAATATACCGGCATACGTTAAATAGGCTTACTTAACCAAAGATCACCGATTTTCGTACAGCTAAACGGGCATGAACCATCTTTTGAACAAGGTTACGCATTTGATCAGTCAATTGGGAAATCAGAGCAATATTATTAGCAGACCTGGGACCGTACGCCTCGGTTAAGATCGGTTGTCCAAAATCGATATACCATTTGGTTGGATTGGGTACAAAGCCTAGAAGGCCTAACCATGGAAATGTGGTGGTAATCGGAAAAAACGGAAAACCAATAAGCCGAGCTATCAATTCTGATTTCCCCAAAGAAATATAGGTTTCTTCTGCCCCAACAACCGAAACCGGGATCATCGGCGCGCCTGTCTTAAGCGCCATACGGATGAAACCACCTCTTCCAAAGCGCGCCAGATGGTAGCGCTCCTTATATAATTTACTGACTCCTTTGATGCCTTCCGGGTAAACCGCCACTAGCTGCTCATCCTCTAGCAAGCGGATGCCGTTCTCTTCGGTGGCCAGTGTCTGGCCAAGTTTAACGAAGAGCGAAGAGATAACCGGAAGCGTTGGAAACCAACTGGCATACAGAGTGCGCACAATACGCTGTGCAGCGTGTTCATTTTGGACTGCCATCCCGATCATCGATCCATCAAAAGGAAGCTGCCCAGAATGATTGGCAACGAGTAAGGCTCTACCCTCTTCGGGGATATTTTCTATCCCGGATACCTGTACCCGCCAATAGCGCTGATACAGAAATTGAAAGAACGGTTTGACCGCTTCTACAACTTCAGGGTCATAACCCCACGAATCGGTTTCAAACTCTCCGGAGATACGGCGTTGAATTAAATCCTTTTTTGACGCCAATGAATAGTTGATGACGTACCAGATGCCCTTCCAGGTATCTAGATCGAAAATATCCTTGGCTGCACCGGAGCGTAATTGCTCCAGGATCCGAAGTCCAGCCCCTGGTGATAGCCTTGACAAATTTTCACTGATTAAGTTAATCAAAGATTGAGGAGAAAACGGCGGTGGCGAGTAGTCTGGGGTCACTTGCTGGATTCGGCTGATGAGTTGATCCAATTCTTCTGCTAATTGCTTTTGGACCTCGGAATCAGACATCTCATCTGCTGCTTGTGCGGTTTCGATACCTTCCGATTGTCCCATTGGCGGAATAGTGACTAACTCATCCGGTGTCGGGTCAGCATCTGCTGGCAATAAACCATTTGCAAAAGCTGCATCCAGGGTCGCATCTAGTGAAGAGATATCATCACTCATGAATCACCACCTGGCTGTTCATCCACGGAAGTTTTACTTTGAGACTCTCGTCTTCTTCTTCGTCTATCGAGTGTATCGCGCAAGCGCTCCGTGTCGAATTCCATATCCAACTCGTCAGATTTGTATTTTTTCAAGCGAAGTTGTCCGGCAAACTCGCGCAGCGTTTCTTCAGCGGTGTAGCTGGGAAGATAGCCCATCTCCTCTCGCATTCGAGCAAGATCTGCTACCCAAGGATAACGAATATAATCTGGTTCAATTGGGAAATATTGTCCTTGTTTCAGTCCGGTCGCTCTGGTAACACGTGTACCCCAATAGGCCACCGGATGGACTAGCGGTAAAGGTAATTTGCCGGTCAAACCTAAAATCTTTCCCAAAGGTAGAATCCCTTCCGCAGCAATATTATAGACACCAGGCACATCCTGCAGGGTCGCATAGGATAATGCTTCAAGGACATCATTCTCGTGGATAATCTGCATCAGAGGATCAAATCCAAACAGAACAAATGGGGGTTTTAATTGCAGCAATTGAGTCAATGGAGAATCAACAGTAGGTCCAACGATATTTGCGAAACGCAAAATTGTTATCAGCATTCCTGGCGACTGTCGCCGAAAACCGTTTACGAAGGCTTCAATATCCACCAGATTGCGAATAGAGCCGTTGGATTTGCTGCCATGTAAGGGATGGCTCTCTGTTATAAACGCTGGGTTTAGTGGTGTAGCGCCATAAACCATTGTACTGCTTTGTAAAATTACCCTTTTTACACCAGCTTCTGCAGCCGCGCCAAGCACCTTCATGGTCCCAATCACGTTCAAGTCAAAAGCTTTTTCACTCGGCCGGTTATTGGATAAAAATGCCAGGTGGATAATGGTATGTACATGCTCGTTCTGCAATAATTCCACGAACAACGGGTTACGGATATCAGCCTGGATAAAATCAAGACCTTTAATCGGCTCGTGTGGCGGCTCGAAATCAAGGCCAAGGATATGGAAACCCGACCAATCACCAGGTTCGTCCACCTCTGCCTGAGGGCTTGATTGTTCGTTAAGCTCAATTAGCTTTGCGGCCATCCGGGATCCCCAATATCCAGCAACGCCCGTAATTAGAACTACCTTTTTTTCTGACATTGACTACCTCCTAAGCTAAAACGCGCTGGATTTGGAAAAACCGAAATATTCTCCAGCGCTAATGAGCTTGCGCTGCCAATCCTTTCATCCACAATCGGGTTCCAAATCTATTTCATTACCAGATTCTCATATCCTTTTTCTTTTAGCAAAACCGGGTAAACCTTAAATAACGGAGTCACTGCGGGAAGAAGCTGCAAAACCTTTAGCTGAGATCCCTGGAGCACAATCTCTTTCTTGGTCAATGCATTTAATAGATTCACTTTTCCGTGCCAGAAAGCATGGGCTGTATCGGCTTTCATGGTCATAACAATATCAGGTTTTAGATCCGTAGGACCATTATAGACGTCCACCAATGCACCAGCCTGGGTGGGCTTATCTTTTGCATTGACTGTGGTCACTGCATCAGGATCGGTATATCGAAACTGGATAATGACGCCAGCCTTAGCAATCTTTCGGCCTATTTCTGGGTCCACCTTCGCCCGATTCATTAATTCACCCACGGTATCGTAGACCTGTTGAGTATCCTTAAATACAGCCATGGCGGATAACCTCCTTGATTGTTAATCAATACGTGAAATCGGATCCAGGAAATAATTCTTAAGAAAGTATAGTGTAGAGTTTGACGCTAGTCAAGCTGACTTTGTAGCCACTCCAAACCTTGACAGTCATGACGCGCTGTGTTATAAACAATACAACGCATCGCGTCATAAATTATGGCATCAGGCTATTGCCTTTTGTAGCGTAATAGCGCATAAAATATCGAATAAGTGTTGTTCAATAAGGAGTATTTAATGGCAACAAAATCAAAGAAAATGGAAGTCGTTGAAGAAATCCCAACCAACGGCAAAGAGGAAACAAATCCTTTTGTGGAAACTGTGCACAAAGTGCTTTTAGCGAGCATCGGAGCATTTGCCCTCGCCCAGGAAGAAATCGAAGATTTCGTCCAAAAACTGGTCGAACGCGGCGAGCTTGCTGAAAAAGATGGGCGGAAATTAGTCCACGAAGTGATGGTTCGACGCAAAAAAGAAGCCGAAAAAGCAGAAGACTCCCTCACCCGGCGCGTGGAAGAAATTCTTGGGCGGATGAATGTACCTACCAAGACCGATATCGACGCCCTCGGTGAAAAAGTGGCCGCGCTTGCTCAGAAGGTTGACGAACTTAAAACCGCATAACTTTTTTCATTCAGTACAATACGGAGAATTACAGATAAATAATTTCTGTAATTCTCCGTATTTTTATCGAAATACATAGAGAAGGGCGTATAATTAGACGTTTGACTGTCTACCCAGTCTACCAGCAGGAGTAAGCAGATGCCGCTAATCAAGCGCTACCCAAATCGAAAACTATATGACACCGAAGCAAAACAGTATATTACCCTCGAAGGTATTGCTGTTTTAATCCGCCGCGGGGAAGAAGTCTCTGTCATCGATCATGCCACTGGTGAAGACCTGACAACCTTGACATTAACCCAAATCATTGTGGAATTGGAAAAGAAACAAATTGGAATGGTACCCCGTTCCGTATTGGCGGGATTAATTCAGGCCGGTGGGGAGCGCTTGTCCGCTTTACAACGAACCCTCGCCTCGCCATTGAATTCGCTCATTCAGTTCGACGAGGAAATCCGCAGGCGAATTCAAGTACTGGTACATCGCGGTGAATTAAGTGAGGGAGAAGGCCAAAACCTCATTGACCAGATTCTCGACCAGACAATAACCGCCGGGCGCAGCCAGCAGGTGAGCGACGAAGATATCGAACGGGTATTAATTCAACATCAAATTCCCACCCGGCAGGATTTGCAGCAGTTATACGACCAACTCGAACAGCTTTCAACAAAATTGGATGAATTATCAAAATGAGATCAAATTTTCACACTAACAAACTTTTCCTGATTTTGATTGGATTAACCCTGGCAAGCCTTGCCTGCCGGGTGGAGGCGAATTTACCGGACGGAATTGATAATAATCCGGTAGATATGTCAGAGGAGAAAGCAACCCCGCTCCCCGCGGCTCCGGTGATCCCGGGCTCGACCAATCCGACCGAACCCACGACAATAACTGGAAAAATCCCGTATACCTCGCCATTTTTCTTGAATTCAACCAGCGAGCCATTTGTACTCCTGGAAGATGAGGCCGGGTTTGTGCGCCGTGATCGTGACTTCGCTTTTCCCCTGGCAGGTCAGGCAATGGGGCCGGTTACAATCCAGGAGGATGATACCCTGACCTATGATCTGGCCCTTCCCTCCATTCCTCAAGGCACGTACGTCGATGTCGATAATAATGATCAGAAAGACACCGGCGTCCAGGTGTTTGCCGTTGCTTATTGGGATAACACCTGGGGAGGCCCATTCCTGGAAGAGCGGGACGGTACAGGCTGGTCGACCGCCTATACCTCAGCAGTTGTCGATCCGAATAAAGATGATGAAATCGTAGGTGGCACCCTGGTGGTTTGGTCGCCTGATAACCAGCAAAGCTTTCCTACCGGGTTTGGAGTGGATGGGAAACTTTTCACCGCAGACGATCCGACAGCGTTGATCCCCGCAGGGTATAACCTGGTCAATCTCGATGAGACGCCATTTCGCCTCAGCAAAGAAGCACGCCCTGTAATCGAGCTGAAGGAAGGTGTGGTCGCAGTTAATGATTTCTCAGAATTAAGCTATAGCGATGCTTTCGAAGCATTATTTCAGAAAGCCTCCCGTGAATATCCTTTCACTGCAGAAAAAGGTTTGGATTGGAAGCAAATATACACCAACATCAAACCGCTCATTGATAGCGCTAGCAATCCCCAGGATTTTTATCGCGCCCTAAGGGCTTTTGCCTTTGCCATTCCAGACGGGCATGTCGGCGTCCAGTTGGATTCACAGGTATTTTTTGAGGAGAATGGCGGCGGTTTTGGCCTGGTTCTAGCAGAGTTAAGTGACGGCCGAGTTATCGTAACCGAGGTAATCCCCGGATCGCCAGCAGATCAAGCTGGGATTCTCCCTGGTGCAGAAATCGTCACCTGGGATGGAAAACCAGTCCAGGAAGCCATCGCCCAGGTGATCCCTGCGCTTGGACCTTATTCGAGCGACCAGGCACGGCAGATGGCCCAGATCATTTTCTTAACCCGGGTTCCACCCAACACCACCCTGAATTTTTCTTACAAGAACCCCATCGATAACACGGAAAAACAGGTGCGGATGACCGCAGCGATGGAATATGACTCGCTTTTTAGCGCTCTGCAGTACAATGCTCACCCCATCTTGCCCCTCGAAGCAAAGATCCTCGATTCAGGCTTGGGCTATATCAGAATAAATACTTTTGACGACGACTATCATCTAATGGCTCAGCTTTGGGAACGATATATCCAAGACTTCAAAGACAACGAAGTGCCTGGTATCATTCTCGATCTCCGCTCAAATTCGGGCGGCAATTCAAACCTTGCCAACAACTTTGCCGGTTTCTTTTTCGATGAGCAGTTCGATCTTTACCAGCGGGCTTACTTCAACGAAACCACCGGTCAATTCGAATTCGCAGACCAACCAGAACAAATCAAACCAGCGCCAATTTTCTTTGATCGACCATTGGCAGTCCTGGTGAGCCCCGATTGTGTTTCAGCTTGTGAGGGTTTTGCATATACCCTGCAGCAGGATGGGCGAGCCACAATTGTGGGAAGCGCTCCAAGCGCTGGCGCTTTTGGCGAAGTAGGTCGGGGCCAGTATCGATTGCCAGACGGACTCAGTTTGCAGCTTCCCACCGGACGCCCAGAAACGATGGACGGACAGGTACCCATTGAAGGGACCGGCGTTATCCCCGACATCCTCGTTCCGGTTACAGAACAGAGCGCGCTAGGCACTGTTGACAGCGTTCTCCAGGCTGCTATCGATGCTCTGCTAGCGAAAATTCAATAACGCAGGAACTTTATTTGTTTCCGAATTCAATGTAAAGCGGCGCTCTGCTAACCGTTAAACTGAGGCCTGGCGCCATTGCAACGCCGAAAACATCGCTTACAGACACTGGGAGTTGGTTGAGTTGAATTTGATGCTCCTTCTCATCCACTGCCCAAAGCACCCACAAAGGCTTACCATGCCTGTCAAATGCGTAACCGCGGACACCTGTGAAATCGGTTATTGCGCCGCTGAAGCCTGCCCCATCCAACTGGTTGGCTGAGGTGATAAAGGCCTGGTAAGCCTGATTTGGGGTCATCCCAGGATCCACCAATCCCGTTGCCCGCCAACCTGTCAGGCTGTACCAGACATTTGCCGTCAAATGTTCGGATATTGCCGCGATATACGATTCCGCCAGGAAATAAGATTTGGTTATTTGGTAATCCTCAGTCTGGCATTCTGGCTCGCTTCCATCCCGGCCACACAGTAAAGCCGCTTCGGTATTCATCAAGTACTTGCCGGTAACGCCATATTGGTCGAGCAGGTTCAGCAAAAAATTAGTTTTTGCAATTAAGGTCGGTCCGCTGGTATTCCAGGCGCTGTTCCAATTCGCGTTATTATATTCTCCAAAATTTTGAGCATAATAGTCGTAGGCATGAAAACTGACGCCATCAAAGTATGCACCCGCACCACTGGCCAAAGCGCCTTCAAAATAGCGCCCTGGGGTGCAATCTTTAAGCTGACCCGAACCCGGCTGGGTCTCCGGCGGATTGTTCGGGTCGCAATCCAACAATAGGCCGCCCACCAGCACCTGGGCTTGCGGATTCGCTGACTTAATTTGAGGATAGGCCGCTTTTAATATCTCTGTATAGTACCCCCCGCCGTAATAAGGATCATCCGCTTGCCCCCAACAACCGAAAGGCGCATCAGAGGCAATCAGACCCGCGGCAACATCGGGTTCATTCCCGATTTCCCAATATTGGACATTATAAGGTGGCACGCTGTAGCGCTGCACTGCATCGTGGATAAATTTACCAAAGGCTTCCAGTGATTCGGGTTTTGGCGGGCTGCAGTAGTATCCGGGAAGGGATTGAGCCCATTCAGGCGTGCTGCGCACCACCAAAATTAGGTGCAGCCCCTGTGCTGCTACCGCCTTAATCTCGTTTTCCAGGCTGGCCAGTGATTCCCAATTGCGTGCGCCTTCAGTGGGTTCGACATCCGCCCAAAGCAAAGCGTTCCTGCGCACCCAGTAAGCCCCCGATTGCTTAATCAGATCCAAACCGGGATCGTCAGCGCCAAGATAGTACGACTCGATCCCCCAAACAGGTACGGATGACAGATACGGCGCCTGGGTAGGAAAAGTACGGGTAGGGGCTGGTGATGCTGTTGGCGGCAGGCTTTCTTGGGCAGGTTGATTAGCTTCTGGCTTGGTTGGTTCGATTGTGGATTGCGTTTTGGGCTGCGTGGTAGGTGAGGTTGGCGAGGGGCTGCTTGCACAGCTCGTCAAGATCAGTGAACCGATTGTTGAAAGCAGCAGTAGAACAAAGAAATGAAACCGACGCCTGCTCAGCATATCTCACTCCTAGGGAAATTCAACAAATACCGGACCTCGGCCAATCGTCAATGATTTGCTGGCAGCACCCAGTTGGTAGGTGCCATCATTGATGGTGCCGCTGCCAACTTTGACCCAGTAATACACTGCCTTGGGTATGGACGGTAAGCTTACTGGGGTGGTCAAAGCGCCGTTTTTAGGATCCCCACCAACATACCACAACACCCAAACTTTACCCCCAGGGCGGATAAATTCATAACCCTTGACATTCGGATAGGCGGTAATGACATTAACGGCAGACGCCCAGTTGATTTTCTGGCGGGTAAAACTGAAGGCGTTATACACCGCCTCCTGTTTATTGGCATGTGTGTTGAAAAATCCAGAATCGCGCCAGCCGAAGTAGCTGTACCAGATATTCGCCCGCAGATTAAGCCAGCGCGCCGCGACGTAGGCCTGGACTGCAAAATAAGCTTTGGTATTCTGGAAACTCAATGAAGTCGTCGGGTAATATGAATCGCAATGATCATCGATCGATACATCGTCGCCGCAAATTACAGCGATTTCGGTATTGATTAAGTATTTATTTCCAAACCCGTATTGATTAAGCACGCTCCTCAAATAATTGGCTTTGGCAATCACCAGTGGACCTGTTGTATTCCAGGCGGACCACCAATTAAAGTTGCTATAATTGCCCAATCCGCTGTTTGGATCTGTCTTGACAATTTCCGAAGCTCCTGGGAAAAGGTCGTAGGCGTGGAAAGAAACGCCATCAAAATAATTACCGCCTCCGTTTGCCAGGATCCCCTCCAAAAATCGAGAAGACTTGCAATCCTTCCTATTTTGGGTCCCAGGGATATAGGGGGGATTAACTGGATCACAACCCATCAACAAACCACCAACCAGGACCTGCACCCAGGGATTTGCCGCTTTGATCGCTGGATATACCTGTTTGAGCATTTCCGCATAATAACCGCCGCCGAAATATTGATCCGCCGAGTTCCCCCAGCAGCCGAATTGATAAGGCCAATTGGGATCATAGGTCTCGACATCCGGTTCATTCCAAAGCTCGAAATATTTCACGTAATACGGAGGGCCGCTGTAGCGCGAAACCACATCGCGCATGAAGTTGGCAAACTCATCCATCTTGTCCAACTTGATCGGTCCACATGCAAAGCCGGGTATTTTCTGCGCCCAGGATGGCGTTTTCCAAATGATCAAGATCGGGTTCAAATTATTTTTTCGCGCCGATAACATGGCATTATCAACGAGTGGATCCCATAATCTCGCCCCAGGTGTCGGCTCGACATCGCCCCAATAAAGCGATTGGTAGCGAGTCCAGGTTGCTCCGGCTTTGGATAACAAATAGGCTGGCGCGCCAACATTTGGATTTGCCATCTCATCGTTCATCTCAACCCCAAAGATCGAATCCGCTGGATAGCTGCGGTGAATTAATGGCAATTGCAATTTGAATTCTAGTGGGACCCCAGGATTTACAACTCCCTGTGTAGGATCAGCCGGCTGCTCCTCCTGAGCCAGCCCCTCGTTCCAACCAAATCCGCCAAATAAAATTCCGGCGATAACCACTAAAGATAATAACCTGAACAATTTCATACGCTCGGCAATGCCCTCTATTCGTGATCCAGATAATAAAAAGGCCAGCAAACTTTTACAAAGAATTCACTGGTCCGCTGGACCGATCATACCATAATTCCAACTGAGCGGTGTTTTCACGCACTGCCTCGAGCGGTCTGCGAGATAAGCGTTTCCTTAAAACCTGCGAGCCGCCAAAACAGGCGGCTCGCAGGAAAACGCAGTTCAAGATTGGGTGATTGGGTTAAGGCGCAAACTCAATGAATACTGGCGACCGGCCAATCGAGAGGGATTGTGAGTTCGTAGAAAGTTGGAAGCTGCTCTCATTCGCCTGCCCACTTCCGGCGTTGATCCAGCGATACACCGCGGTAGGCGTGGAGGGTAGGCTTACGGTTTTCGTCAGATTTCCATTCGCCTGATCTCCGCCGACATACCACAGTATCCAGACTTTCTTGTTCGGCTTAATAAATTCGTAGCCTTTAACATCGGTCGAAGCGAATACTTCGCTGGAACTGGTGGCGCCGCTCAATTCGCCTGAGGTAAATTTATAGGAATAATAGGCCGGCTCAAGCTTATTCGACTCCAGGCCATATAATCCCGAATTCCACCACCCAAAGTAGCTGTACCAGATAATCGCTCTTAACCGGAGGAAGAGCGAGGCCGCGTAGCCCTGCGCCACAAAATACGCTTTTGTATTTTGAAACGACAGGGAGGTGGTCGGGTATTTCGAATTGCAGTGATTCTCAGCGCCGTTGGAATCGGGGACGCAAGCCACGGCAATCTCAGAGACAATTAAGTATTTACTGCCAAAGCCATACTGGTTCAGGACTTCGCGCAGATAATTGGTTTTGCGGATAATCGTTGGACCGGTTGTATTCCAGGCAGTCAGCCAATACTTATTATTGTACGCACCGCGATAATTGCTCGGATCATTTATATTCGCGGGTTTATTGAATAGATCGTATGAGTGGTAGGAAACCCCATCGAAGTAATTCCCACCGCCATTCGCCAGGATACCGTTCAGATATTTGGAAGGTAGACAGCCATTTCTCGGATCGACAGAACCCGAGGGGGGTTCGCCGGATCGCAATAGACTAACAATCCACCAACCAGCAACTGTGCATTCGAATTCGCCTGTTTCAGCGCTGGATAGACCTGCTTGAGCACCTCAGCGTAATAACCACCGCCATAATAATTGAGGTCGTTCGGATCCCCCCAGCAGCCATAAGGATAGTCCTTCTTTGTGGATACTGGATCGACATCCGGCTCATTCCAGATTTCATAATACATCACGTTATACGGTGGTGCACTGTAGCGGGCTACAGCATCTTTGACGAACTTGGCAAATTCATCGATCGTTGACTGGGTCATCGGACCGCAGGTATATCCAGACATTTTTTGAGCCCAGGTCGGTGTGCTGCGAATTACCAGGATCGGGGTGAGTTTGTATTTGGTGGCATTCTGCAGCCGATAATCTGTATTATCTTGGGGATGGGCAGAATCGTAATCCCAGGTCCAGTTACGCGCTCCTACTGTAGGTTCTACTTTTGACCATATCAGGCCATTATAGCGAACCCAGGCCGCCCCAGCACTGGCAACCAAATCAACCGGGCCGGTCTTATTCGGATTGGCTAGCTCCGACATCATTTCGACGCCAAAAACCGGGTTCGTTGGGTATGTAGGAGAAACCGGTGTCCTCTTTTGGATCAATGGCAGTTGGATTTTAAAAGTGGCTTCACCCCCCAGGGGGACAGGGACGCCTGGCTGTGGATCTTGGGCATGTCCAACGAGCTGTGTCGGTCCGGCCACGAGCATACATATGATCAGGATGAAGATCAATTTTTTGGCAATTTTCATAGTTCCTCCAGTCATCTTATGTTCAAGATGATATCTTTAAAACTGAGTCGAGCTAAACTTACAATTATGGGGATAATCCGTGTTCGCATTTGGCATTATAGCATTAAATTTAGGCCATTTTTACGGGATTTTCATGTTAAACTTTATGGCAATATAATTAAAATTTTTGTTTTTTCACTTCTCACAATTAATATTTCTATTCGTAATTTTCCGGTTTGGACTGAAACACAGATGATTGCTATCAAAAGAGCCGCCTGAATTCAGCGGCTCTATTGGTTCTATCAACGAAAATTGGCGTTCAACTTACGGGGCAAACTCGATAAATACCGGTCCCCTGCCGATCGATAAGGTTTGGCTTATCGCAGCAGACTGGTAGGTGCCTTCATTCGCAATTCCACTGCCAACGTTAATCCAGCGATAAACCGCAGTTGGCAGCGTTGGTAAATTGATGCTGGTCTTTTGGGTACCATCCAGCGGGGCTCCGCCCACATACCACACCACCCAAAGCTTCTTTCCCGATCGTAAAAACTCATAACCCATCAAACCAGCGCCTAGAGATAATTTTTGCGCTGAATACGTACTAGCCAGCTCAAGCGCTGTGAAGCGGTAAGCCTCATAAATCGGGTCCAGCTTATTCGAGTATTGACCCCAGATACCGCAAAACCACCAGCCATAATAGGCGTAATAGGCAGAAGTTCTTAGACCCAGCGCAGCCGCGGCCGCCGAGGTCTGCACGGCAAAGTAGGCCTTTGTATTTTGAAAGCTCGCCGATGTCGCCGGGTAGCTCGCATCACATTTTACCCCGCTCGAATCCGTGATACACATCAGCCCGGTCTCGGTGCTCATTAAAAACTTATTTCCAAACCCGTATTGATTGAGCACATCGCGCAGATATTCTGTCTTGCGGATGATTGTTGGGCCAGTGGTATTCCAGGCTGTCAGCCAATATTTATTATTGTAGACGCCCAAACCAACGTTTGGGTCGGATGTATAGGGGAGATTCTCAGATAAATCATAGGCATGGAAAGCGACCCCATCGAAGTAAGGACCACCGCCGTTTGCCAGGATGCCGTTAAAGAATTTCGAGCGCACACACGGATTGTTCTTATCCTCCCAGGCCGGGGGGTTTGTCGGATCACAATAAAGCAGCAGGCCTCCCACCAATACCTGGGCATTGCTATTGGCGCGCTTGACCGCGGGGTAGACTTGCTTCAGCATCTCAGCATAGTACCCACCCCCATAGTACTGCGTATCAGAAACATCGCCCCAACAGCCCCAGGGAAAATTTGGAGCAATCGATATCGCCGGGTCTTTTCGATCTACATCCGGTTCATTCCACAATTCGTAGTACAGCACGTTATAGGGTGGGACGCTGTAGCGGGCGACTACGTCATGTACAAAGTTTGCAAACTCATCGAGGTTTTCTTGTTTTATCGGACCGCACAGCCACCCTGGATCTTTCTGCGCCCAGTCCGGTGTGCTGCGGATGACCAGGATGGGGCGATATTTATATTTCACCGCGGTCAGCATACTGTTATCCACCTGTGCATCCCACACGCGCGCCCCAGGCGTTGGCTCGATGTTCGACCACAGCAGCCCATTGTAGTGTACCCAGGCAGCGCCAGCAGAAGCCATGATATCTGCCGGTTGGCCTGGATCCGCTACGGCAAGCTCAGTTCCCAATTCAACCCCCATGACAGGAAAGGTTTGGGCGCCTCTGCGAATGAACGGCAGCAGGATCGTTGAACCAGCCTGGCTCCCCAGCGGGTTCGGTGTCCCCGGTTGAGGATTTTGGGCAGCTCCAGGGCTCATTGCCTGTCCTAGCGCCGCCAGGCTGATCACGAAAACAATGGTCAGTTTTTTGATAAATTTCATAGTTCTCCTAACACAGCAGTAAACGGAACATTCCTGGTCTATTTACCGCTGCATAAAACGCAGGAGGTTCACCCGATAAGCATAATCCTCCTGGTTGAGGAAACGGGCCTTCAGGCGCCGGATCCCTGAATCCTGGGGGGCAAAATCGATTTGCCGTTCAAGATTATACTTGCTAGTCATGTCCTCCAGGAAGGTCTGCTGCAGCGCGGGCTGGTTGCCATAAGCTTCGCCGCGCCCCAGGTTGGTCTGGATATACCAAATTTGTGGATACGTCTGCCTGGCCAGGTTGCCCCAATTATTTAAGTCATTCTGGCCGAAGCCATATCGCTCGGAATAATAATAGCAACTGCTGTCGCCAAAACCGCACACCACCAACTCGCCGGGTGCGCTCTCCGCCTGGATCTGTTCAAAAATAGATCTCCACGGAACGGTGTAGACCGGGCGAAGGAATTGGCGATTGGTGAAGTAGTTAAAAATTCCCAGTGCATAAACGGCGAGTAGAACCGCACCCACTCCCGCAGCCCAAGGCAGTTTCATCCGCACCAGCCCGGCTGCCAGCCAGATCATCAGGAAGGGATAGACATACAGCGCCCGGTAAGGCAGATTTTGCCAGGTCTGAGAAACTGCAGCATTGAATGTCAGCAGCAGGTTTGCGCCAGCGGGCAAAAGCACAAA
This sequence comes from uncultured Chloroflexia bacterium, assembly GCA_963770655.1. Lineage (GTDB taxonomy): Bacteria > Chloroflexota > Anaerolineae > Anaerolineales > UBA4823 > CAZAGA01. The sequence continues at coordinate 22,836 of CAVYQO010000004.1, forward strand.
AACGACAGGCAGCCAAAATTCCAGGCTGCGCCAGTTCTTCCACAACCCATAAATCACCAAAGCCAGGACAAGGATCACCCCAACCCAGGCCAACGGGTTCAGCGGTGAGAGCGTTTCTCCAACTGCCGAAACATAGGCATAATAACCCGTGCGCTTGACGATTTCGACAAGCCAGTTGTTAATTTCGGCGAGCTGTGCAAAGCGTCCCCCAACCGATTGCAAAATGCGCAGCCCAGGCAGATACAATCCAACCACGGCCAATTGGGCAATTCCCCACAGCGCCAGGCTCGCTGCGGAGCGAGTCTTCTTCTGTAATAACCAGCGGCTGAGCCACCACACGTTTGCCGCGACCAACACCGCTGCGGCGGCAAACAGGAGGTACAAAAAGGCAGCGCTGCTGAGCACGTAGACCAGCAGCCAGCCTGCTTGTTTTGGCTGTTTGAAGCGCAAGGCGCCCCAGCTTGCCAGCAGGGCCAGGAACATGGCCATCGAATAGTATCGAGCGTTCGAGGCAAACATCAAGATCAAAGGATTGAAAGCCATCAGGGTGATTGCGATTAAGGCCGCGCGCTCCCCAAGCAGATCCAGGGTCAGCTTATAAGTCAGCAGCAAAGCTGCCAGCGCCCACAAAATGGATAACGAGCGCAGCCCAAGCTCGTCGAAACCAAAAACTTTGCCCCATTGGTTGATCATGATCAAAAATAGGGGCGGGTGCACATCCCAGGCCAGTCCCTGGAGCAGCTCGGAGGTGTCCTTTTGGGCAAAAACCGCGCTAAAGGCCTCATCCTCCCAAAAGCTTTTTTGGGCTGCTCCGGCAAAGAGCAGACTGCCGGCCAGGATCAACAAGGCCAGGATATAAATCGTTTTCCACAGCGTGGAATTCATTATTTGGGTTCCTTCACCAGAGTCTATCGGTTTCACGCATAAAACCTGGCGATACTTAAGATTGCATACAGGTCAAAAACCACCCAACCAGCCATATAAACGACCGCCAGGGCTCTCCCCGGCAGGCGCAGACCCTGTTTGAGCCAACGCCCGGCTTCGTACCAGCCCAGGTTAAGCAGCAGCATGGCCGGAATAATCGCCGGGTAGGCATAGCGCGCCGTGGGGTAATAAATCGCCCGCAACTGCGTGGCGTAGTTCGAACCGCGCATCAGGGTCTGGACCCAAACGCCGAGCAAAGCCAGTCCGAGCAGGAGCGCCGCTCGCCAGGGAAACACCTTGCGCAGCCGGATCATCGCCGCGACCGCTGCCAATACCCCGGCTGCCATCGCGGCCAGGATCAGCCAATAGGCCCAGCCGTGCAGCAGCGGGACATGTCCCCAACCGAAGCGCGCCCAAAATGTGCGGAACAGCACCTGTAGGGAGGTGCGCTGGAATGAGGCCGCGCCAGCCTGATCCAGAAAATAGTAGAGAGTCACCGAGGGCTGGTTTGCTCCCTTGTCGGGCAGCAGGCGCACACCCAGGCTGTCCACCCACGGACGCAGGCGAACCCAGGCGGTCTCGGCGGAAGCGTTGCGCAGCAAGTTATCGAAAGGCTGACCAGCCCAAACACCGCTCTCCCCGCTGGCATCGGCAAACACCGGCGGCTGGTCAAGCGGCCAGCGCCCGGACAAAACGACCACGCCATCAAAGTAGACCGTGGTTGGCGCTTCGACTGCCCCCAGCAGCGGCGCCAGGCTGATAAAGCTGCGCTGGGCGTCGCCCTCCACCGGCGTCGTAAAAGCCACGAACTGCGGCGCCTGGGTGACATCCACGGTTACCTGAGCGTTTTTCAAACCGTTGTAGGTATTGAACACCGGCGAGCTGACCTGTACCGGCCGGTCTGCCCACATCCACGCCCCGACCGTGACCTCTTTACCTTGCAGGTTTTCTCCCCGCGGCAGGTCGATCAACTGGTGGAGCTGATACTCATACGTCGCGCTCGTCCCAGCCGGTAGAGTCACTTGAAAGGCGTGGGTTCCCAAGGGCGCCAGCGGCGTCTCCACCCGAGTATTTCCAGCCTGAAAGGTATTGCGCGCCCACCAGGCTGCATCGCCCCAGCTCAAACTGGCTCCAAGGACGATCAGCACCGCCAAGCCGAGCACTCCCCAGGCCAACCAGCGCCAGCGACCGCGGCTCACTCCCAATAGCAAGGCGACCGGAAGCAGCGCGGCCGCATAGAGCACTGTGACCTTGGTGAAATAGCACAGCGCCAAAGCTGCCAGGCTCCAGGCCAGATTGAGCCAGGAGAAGCGCCGCTGAACGAGGCGGAGCGCTCCCCATAAGAACAGGGAAAACGCAGCCACAGCGCCGACATCGTTGTTAACCGCAGTCATCAGATCCGTAAACCCCGGCAGCAGCGCCAGGCTGAGCGGAACCATCCAGCGCAAGACATGCCCAGGCCGGGTCAGCTCACGGGTGATCCCCCAGGCGCAAAATATGACGAGGAGAAAGAGCACCAGGGAGGCCAGGCGAGCCGCGCGCAGTTGGATGGCGACGTCTTCGCTCCCCGCCAGGCGGGCCAGGCGCACCGGCAGCGAGGCAAAAAGATAATACCCAGGGGGCTCATCGAGCTGGCGGTAGCCCGGCACCTGCACCTGCTCCCCTTCCGCTGGCATCCCGCTGGTCGTATCGCCGTAAAAGCGATTTTGTACCATCGAGACAACCACCGCCCGGCTCATCTCCGGGTTGTAATCACCCGGCGCAGGCAGGCGATTTTGGTGGGCAGCCAGCCAGACCACCTCGAAATGACCCGGTTCATCATAATGCTGCCAGGGCGGCATTAGGAAGACATATACCAGGCCATTGACCAGGGCTACCAGAAGCAGGATCCCCAATATCGCCCGGTCGCTTAAGCGCCGGCGAGGCGGACTTCCGACCCCGATTTCCGAATGACGATCTTCAGGCGTGCTCATCACAACGGGCTTGCACTTTCATCAGACAAGCGAACGATCTTTTCATAGCCCTTTTCAAGGATCATGTCAATCTCTTGGGCTGTCTCTTCGTAATCACTGTATGGCCGGCCCACCGGGTCGGCGATATCGAACACCTTGCCAATCATCTCACTCAGCAGGAAAATCCGCCCGGCTGCCTTGTTGAACTCGAGACGCAGGGCTTCCTTGTGACTGCGGGTCATGGTCAGCACCAACTGGTGGGTATCGACCAGCTCCTGGTTGACCGAGCAGGCCTGGTGTGCGCTCAAATCCAGGCCGCGCTTGCGGAGAACCAGCTCTGAGTTATACGTGATCGGCGCCCCATCCTCCGCCCAGGTTCCCGCCGAGCGGATGCGCCAGGCAGGATTATCGACGCCCACGCGCATGCGCAGCAGCCCTTCGGCCAGCGGCGAGCGGCATTGGTTGGCAGTGCAAATGAACAAAACAGAATGCATCCTTACTCCTTATCCTGTCATCCTTGGCCGTTCTTCGGCTTCGACCGGACTGTGAGATACTGCTTAAAAACCCGCCAGGCATACAGCGGATTGCCCAGCAGATAGCGCTGCCACTTACCGGCAGGATCCTGCGCCAGCCGCCAGGCCCACTCCAAACCAAGCCCCCCCAGCCATCCTGGAACGCGCCGCTCAGCGCCAGCCAGGTAATCGAGCAGCGCCCCCACCCCCCAGCACACACCGCCGGGCAAAACCTCGCCGCTGCGTGGCGATCCACTGCTCCTGCCGCGGCGCCCCCATGCCCACAAAAAGGATCCCCGGGCGGCCAGCGGCAATCTCGGCCACCACCTGGGCAGCGCTCTTCTCCTGGAAGAAGCCGTCCGCGGTGCCCACAATTGTAAGCGAGGCATGCCTGCTGAGCAAGTTCTCAGCCGCCTTTTGGGCAACCCCCGGCCGCCCACCCAGCAGATACAGAGACACGCCCTGCTCGGCAGCCTGGGCGCATAAAGGTTCGATCCAGTCCGCCCCAGTCAGTTTATGCAGCCGTCCGCCGCCGAGGAGACGGGCGCTCCACACCAGGCTGATCCCATCGGCGTACACCAGGTCCGAACCGCGCAGCAGGCTGTGATAGGCTGGGTCGGAAGAGGCCAGGTTGAGGGTGTAGGCATTGGCGTAGGCGATCACCCGCCGCGCTTCCTCGCGGCTCCAGGCCAGGGCCAGCTCGATTAATCCGCTCTGATCCAGGCAGGCAATTTCAACCCCCAGAATGTTAACGGTTTCCATTCGCAGACGGCGCCCGGCGGGCAAGGATAAAAAAGGACGCTATTCCTAATAAAGTGGTGGGGACATAGACGATTGCATGCAGGAGCAGCCCGTAGCTCAACGCCTCAGTCTGTCCCACCCCATACAGCCCCAACACCAGGACGCAGATCCACTCAAACACCCCGATCCGCCCAGGCACGACCGCGACGCTGATCCCAACCATTAAGGCCACCAGCAGGAGCAGCGAAGCCTGCCAATCGAGGTGAATGCCCAATGCCAGAAAGACGAGCTGGTTGGTCAGCACAGCGGTGACCCAGATAATCGTTGACCAACCGGCGATCTTCACCAAATCCGAGCGCTGCTGGAGCACATCCAGGCTGTCCAGGCCGTTGTGCAGGCGGCTGACCAGGTAGGCTTGCCAGCGGGGCGGCAGCCGGAGACTCAGCTTCTCGACCAGGCGCATAAAAGTCTGCCGGCGCGAAACCAGGGCAAATGTGATCCCACCCATCAGCAGCCCTGCTCCCGCCAGCAGCCAGGCTGAATTTTTCACCCAATCCGGGAGTGGGAAAAGGAAGAGCACAAGCAGAAATAATAGGGCGAACCACAGCAGGTCAAATATTTTTTCGAGCACAACCGTGCCGAGCACAAAAGCCCTCCCCGGCCCTTCCCCACCGATGACATATGCCCGGCTCAGGTCGCCCACCCGCACCGGAAAGAGGTTGTTCAGCATCTGCCCGGACAGGTTGGACATCAATAAATCCAGGAACGGCACCGGGCGTCCAGGCGGTCCTAACATCACCTGCCAGCGCAGCACCTTGAACAGGTTGTTCGCCGCCACGCTGAGCAAAGCTGCGCCCACCCAAAAAAGATCCGCCTGGCGCAGGACAGCCCAGACTGCGGCAAAGGTGGTCGTGCGGAAGGCCAGGTAGAGCAGCAGCAGGCTGACCAGCAGACCGGCCGCCAGGCGCAGCCAACGATTATTAAGGGTGCGGGTCAGGATCACTCATTGACCTTTTTACATCTTCGGCGAGCATCAACCCAGCCGCGCTCAGCCCCCAGACCAACCACACCAACGGCGCAGTGCGCACCATCCCCCAGGCCACCGCGTCCAGCAGGCCATGAACCCCCAAGGCTGCTTGGGCCGCCAATAATCCGGCCCCTAACCCGGCTAACCAGGTATTTTGCCCTACCCGTCCCAGGCGCCAGGCGCGGAAATCCGCTGAACAAACCGATCATGAAAATTGCCAGCCAGGCAATCAACCCAGGCAGCCCCAGGTCGACGCCGACCTGCAGAAAAAGATTATGGGCATGCTCGACCGTCCCGGGGGCATACAGGAAAAAGGGGTAAAGCCGGTCGGCGACCTGAGTGAAGGTACCCATGCCGATCCCGGTGAAGGGAAAATCCTGGAGCATATAGATCGCCCGGCTCCACACCTCCAGGCGGCCTTCCCAACCCCCCAGGCTCAGGGCTGCTCACCACCAGTCCGGCCAGCTCTCCGGGACCTATCCGAATCAGTCGCCAGAGCCGCGGCCGCAGCGATCGCCAGCAGCACCATCCAACCCCTGCGCCAGCGCAGGGCGAGCAGGATCCCAAGCCCGCCAAGGAGGGCCAGCCAGCCGCCGCGCGATTGGGTTAAAAAGAGCACCACAATGCTCAACGCCAGGCAGACCAGGGCCAGCAGGCGTTCCCAGGTACTCCAGCCGGTCTGCTCCCGACCGGCAAAAAGAAGCAGCCCGGCAGCCAGCAGGGCCAGCAAGACCAGGGCGCCGGCGATGACATTCGGATTGACCGAATCGACGACCAGCAGACGGAAACGACTGTACAGTTCCGCCGGGATCAGCAGGAGCTTGAGCGCATTCCAGCGCACAATGAAAGGCGCGGCAACGGCCAGGAGGATTCCAAGCGCCAGGGCGGCGTCCACGGCCAGGCGCAGTCGACGGAGGTCCACTGCCCAGTTCACCAGGGCATAAAACAAAGCCGCCCCGGCCAGCAATCGCCAGACCTGGGGCAGGGTTATTTCGGGCATCGCGCTGGCCCGAAGAGTCACCGGCAGGGTCAGCAGCAGGAAGACCAGCGCCCAATCGATGGGCGTGCGCCGGCCCCAGCGGCCGAGCTTCACCCGGCTGTACAGGCAGAAGCCCAGCTCAAGCACCACAGCCGCGGTATAAAAACGATCATCCAGCGTCCCCGCCAGGGCCAACCCGGCCACCAGGGGAAACTCGCCCGCCAGGAGGAGCCTAAAAATCATGCCGGGTTCCACCTGGCATGATTATTAACCCTCTTTCGTCTCTTTTTTGGACTTGCGGTAATAATCCTTTGAGTTGTAATAATAGCCCTTGTAATGAGAGGAATAATACCGCGAGCGCTTGAGATCGACCTCATTCAAAACCACCCCAAGGACATTGGCGCCGAGGCGCTGGAGCTGGTCAACGGTCTGGCGGGCAGCGCCCAGGTGGGTTACCCCCGGCTTGAGCACCAGCAAGACGCCGTCGACGCGCGGCGCCAGCACCGACGAGTCGGTCACAGCGATCACCGGCGGCGAATCGATAATCAGCAGGTCAACGAGATCGCCCACCTGGCGGATGATCTCGGCCATTTTCTCCGAGCCGAGCAGTTCGGCGGGGTTGGGGGGCAGCTCGCCGGAAGTCAGCGCAAACAGATCCGCGGCCTCGGTGGGCTGCAGAGCGCCGTTCAGGGTGAGCGGCTCCTGGACGAACAGGTCGCTCATCCCGGTGCGGTTGGAGAGACCCAGCAGCTTATGCAAGCGCGGCCGGCGCAGGTCGGCATCGATCACCGCCACCTTGCGGCCGCCTTGGGAAATGACCACGGCCAGGTTGACGGCGATTGTCGATTTGCCCTCGGCCGGGGTTGGGCTGGTGACCAGCAGGGTGCGCAGCGGTTTATCGACGCTGGCAAATTGGATATTCGTGCGCAGCGCGGCGGAACGCCTCGGCCACCTGCGAGCGCGGCTCGGTCATGGTAACCGGTTTGCCTTCAGTGATATTATGGCGCACCACCAGGCCAAGCACCGGTAAACCAAGCTGGCCCGTCACCTGGTCTGGACCTTTCAGGGTGTCATCCATCGCCTCGATCAAAAAGACCAGACCGGCAGCAAACATCAAACCGACCACCATGGCCAGCAGGGTGTTGGTGAAAGCCCGCGGCCGGATCGGGCGCTCGGGGGCGGTGGCCGGTTCGGCCTGGATCACGTTCGAAGTCGACTGAGCCTCCGCCAGGCGCACCTGCTCATAGCTCTGCAGCAAGTAGGCATATGTCTGGCGGTATTGGGCCAGGTTGGCCTCCAGGCGGTCGCGCTCGGTTTGTGTTTCAGCGCCAGCGGCCAGCTCCGCAACCTGGTTCGTGGTGGTCTCGATTTGAGCATTCATCTCATCGAGCTGGGCAGACAAGCTATCCTTGGAGGCCGCATAGCGCGAGGTCTGCAGCGCCTGGTTGCGATCGGCAAACTCGACCACCAGGGTATTGGCAATATCAGCGGCGCGCGCCGGGTCGGTGTCATCGACGCGCACCTCGATCAGGGTGGTATCGCGCACCGGCTGGACCTGGATGGCGGTTTTCAAGTCCTCGATATCCAAATCCAGGCCAAGGCGAGCCATTACGCCTTCCAGGACCGGCTGCTTGGTCATCAACTGCGAATAGGTCTGGGCCAGGCGCTCGCTGGTCATAATCGCCGAATAATCGGCGCTCTTCGTGGCCGGGGCTTCGTTGATCAGGACGGTGGTGACCGCCTGGTAAACCGGGGTGATGCGTTTACTGACCAGGTAAGCCGCGGCGCCGGCCAGGAGAGTAGCCAGGATCAGCAGCCAGGCCCAGCGGCGCAGCAGCCCAAAATAGCGCTGCATATCATCAGCAAAAGATGGATTTTCCAATAAGAACCTCTCTTCGTAACGCCCCTAACTTCATGCGGGCTAGTATTATTATAAGGAACTAAAACATTATATTACGCCCGCGAATAAATTGCGGGCTGATCTAGTGAAACATGCTTAAGCATGTTGCTCCACACCCGCGAATATATTGCGGGCTAGCATTCCCAGCACCCGGATTCGAGGCTTTAGCCGGCAGAATTATCCACCCGCCCCCCAGGTGAAGGGTCTACGACGGGCTTGCCGCGCAGATCAGCAATGCGCTGGCGCAGCGTCTCCAAATCACCCGCCTCGGCCAACGCCGCCAGCTCATCCAGGGTCGCCAGCCAGCGATCTTCCTCTCCTGGTGAGAGGGCTGGGGCTGAGAGCCTCCCCTTCTCCTTCGAGCATCGCTAAAATATCCGGCATCATCACCAAGCGGGCCGGCGTCGCCGCGCAAATCTCCAGCACGCACTGGCGTTCGGCTGCCGAAATATTGTGGATCGCAAACACCAGGATGCCGATATCGTGATCCTGGACCAGGCGGGGAATATCCTCCCGGCGTCCCAACACCTTCAGGCCGGCGATGCGCATCCCCTGCTTGAATAAATCATCGTCCACATACCCGGCCAGGTTGAACAGCGCCGCCCGGCGGCCATTCGTCAGCAGCCAGGCGGCAAACTGGCCGGCCTCCCCGCTGCCCACGATCAGGACCCGCTCCTGGGCGGCGCGCACGCTGCCCCGCCGGTTCAGCCAGCCGCGGCTGGTTTCCGATAATAATTGGCCGCGGAAGCGGGCCAGGCTGAAGCCGATGAAGCTCAGCCCGGCTGCGGTGAGGAGCATCCCCGGCGGGTAAAGCGGTTGGGGGGGATCGTACGGGCCGAGGAAGGCCAGCAGGCGGTTGGCCAGCAGGGCCAGGAAGGTGGCCAGGGCGGCCGCGGCGAACAGGTTGAGCAGCTCGTAGACCGGCGCTTTTGACCAGCTCACCCGGTGCGTCCCGAACAGCGCCCCGCACAGGCTGAACAGCAGGGCAAAACCCAGGGCCAGGCCAATCGATATCCCCCAACCGACGTTCAGCGGCCCAAATGTGCGCCAGATCAGCCCGGTGATCCCCAGGGCGAGCAGGGTGATCAGGACATCGATCATGTACCAGCCCAACACCCGGCGCAGCAGCCGCGAAAACGGCCCGGCAAACAGGGCGTCTTCCGGCGGCGAATAAGCGCTCAGGCGCGGCAGCAGCACCACCAGCGCCGTCCACATCAGGATATCCAGGTCCAGCCAGATGGTGTGGTTGCGCACATAAAGCTGGTCCAGGCGCAGCTTGCTGGGCAGGATCGCCTTAAAATAGGTATCCATGAGCGGCTGGCCGTTGAGCTGGTGCTCCTCATCGCGATACAGCACCGAAGCCGGGCTGGTAATCCCCGGGCGCAGCGACAGCACCTCGGCGCGAGCCTCTTCCGGCCAGGTTTGAGCAAGCTGTGGATCTTCGGGGCGAGGCCCCACCAGGCTCATCTCGCCTTTGAGCACGTTCCAGAGCTGGGGCAGCTCGTTGAGCTTGGTTTGGCGCAGCCAATGGCCGATGCGGGTGACACGCGGGTCATCCTGGGCGGTGACGCGCGGCCCCTGGTAGCTGGCCGCCGTTTCGTACATGGTGCGGAACTTGAGGATTTTGAAGACCCGCCCGCGCCGTCCCAGGCGCTCGCCGCGGTAGAAAACCGGTCCAGGCGAATCGCCGCGAATCGCCAGGCCGATCAGCAGGAAGAGCGGGGAGAGGAAGAACAGGCCCAGCCCGGCGCAGAACAGATCGAGCAGGCGCTTGACCAGCTCGTTAAACCAGCTCAGCAGGCGGTTGGCCGGGCGA
>CAVYQO010000005.1:0-17563 GCA_963770655.1 uncultured Chloroflexia bacterium
CATGGGCAAACACCGTCGAAGTCGGTTGGATCAAACAGCTTGCTGGCGAGTTTCCAAGATCGGGCAGAAAGTGTGGCCGCCTTCGGGACCCTGGAGAGCAAAAAACTCGGCCAGCGCCTGGTTGCCATCCGGGATCGCAATTACCCATTCGCCTGGGCGATGTGCTTGAGGTGTTCTCTACAACCTGGCCGACGCATTCGTGGACTGGAGCGCCAATCGCCATTGGGTATGAGCTGAATTGCTTTTTACCAGAAAAGAATGGGATGTCACTGCCGCACAGAGAGACCCAGCGCCGTTCGCACCAGGATCCGATCTGAGGTATCGGATTTAAGGGTTAGGGACCGGCGCCTCCACCAACTCGAATTTCCTTGGGTTTACCAAATGCAGTGTTTTCATCGGCAATATTTCTGTGCATTGTGTCGTAACGACGTTAATCCTCTGGTTTTGTCCACTGCAGTTTTTATAAAGATGCTCACTGGATCACCGGGAGGGTGAGCAGCGCATGAGGCACAATCAATACTTCACAATTCTTTCCCATTCGCTTGCGGCGAGCTCCAGGGCATGCTCCATGGTCGGAGCTGGAATCATTTTACAAGCTGCCACCAAGTCTGGGCATTCACTGCCCACAATGACTACTCTAGCGCTTTCTAATACCTTTGCCATGACAAATGCACGCTGCTGGCCAGGTGGATAACCATTGCGCCTGGCATCATCCAAAATGAACTGAATGTCGGGAGAATTGCGCATGGCGCTCAGAAAACGCTGTTCTCCAACCCCATACCCCGCGCCTTCTTCACAGCGGGCTGGGATAATCAGGAAACCGCCTGGCCGAACGACCGGCACCGGGGCAAAGAATAAGTAGGATGGGGCCCGGCTGGCCTGGTACAAGGTTGAAATCCTTCGGAAAGCCGACGCCGCCAATGGCGATATCCACTTGATTAGAAATTGGAGCTTCAAAGACCGACCTGGCGTAAACAACGAGGTCACGATAGGCTAGCTCTGGGTCGCCTGCTCGAACACGGAGGATGCGCTTGTCGCCATCTAAAACCACGTTCAAGATAAAGCGCAGGCCGCTGCGGCGCCCTGCCTCGACCACCGCTTCGTGAAAAGGATTGCCATCCACCTTCCCCAGCCGAGTGCCCGGATGATCTACAAAGGCTGGCCCATGCGTGTACGCGATCAGCTTCTCGCCTGCCGCGCCGACAGCCAATGTCTTGCTCCCCCCCGAATAGCCGGCGTATTGGTGCGGCTCCACGATACCCGTGGCGATGAGCAGATCTGCTTCGACTGCGGAGTGATGCGCCTGGACCGGTACACCGCCTGAGGTGACCCCAAGGTCTCGCAAAACCGCCGGGTTTTGAGGTTCGTTGTCAATCACGTGATAACGCTCTACGACCTCAGCGCCTAGCTTGGCAATTTTTTCTGCTCGGGTAGAAGGCCGGTGCATACCAACGCCACACAGCAAAGTAATTTTGTCGTCTTTAACCCCAGCTTTTTCAAGCTCAGCCAGCAAGGCAGGAACCAAGAGGTGATCCGGGCAGGAACGGGTGCTGTCTGTGAAGACGATGCACACCGTATCGCCAGGGGTGGCAAGCTCACTCAGCGGTGGCGAGCCGATTGGATTTGAAAGTGCTTCCTGAATCGCGCGCCCTGGATCAGCAACCGGATTCACCTGCCTGGATTTGCAAGGCTGAAATGCATCCCTGGCAAGAGACTGAATTCCAAGTAGGATTTGCTGTAAGGAATGTGATGTATGTGTCCAGTCATGGGTTGCTGCTGCAATGTTTTTATAAGCTGACTTATTATACTCAGCAAATCAAACAAATCATAGTTTCATCTGTCGAAATATAGTTTCATTATTGAGGATAACACTACTCATCTCAGGCGTCAAGTTGCAATCAACCTGGGTGTAGATTTCGGTTCCAAATATGAAATATTTTAAGTTTCATTAACCGAAAATGATTGACATCAGGCGAAACAGATGCTATACTCTAAAATGAAACTGCGTTCTGTCTCGTGAAACATGCTTGGCCTTCATATCCAAACGGAGTCTCGAATGTCCGACTCGGTACGTTCGGTGGAAAGAGCACTCGAAATACTTATGAGCTTCAGCCAGGAGAAGCCTACTCTTTCCCTTACCCAAATCTCAGAACACCTCAGTATGCATAAAAGCACGATCCACCGCCTCTTGTCCACGCTGGAGGCAAAGCGATTTGTCACTCGGAATACGACTACGGGAATGTATCAACTCGGCTTTCGCTTTATCGAATTAGCATCCATCATGCTTAACGATTTGGATATCAATCACTGGGCCCAACCCTATCTCCAACACCTCGCGGCGCTAAGCGGCGAGACTGTCGATCTGGCGATGTTGGATGGCGAGCATGTCGTCTACCTTCAGGTGGTTGAAAGCCCACAGCGGGTAAAAATCGCTGCGGCAGTTGGGGAACAACTCCCTGCGCACTGCACCGCGACAGGAAAAGCATTCCTGGCCTATTTGCCAAAAGATCAGGTAAACGAGATTCTCGCTAACGGAATGCATCGATATACAGAAAACACACTGATCTCGGCTGCTGATTTTGATCAGGAACTGGATGAGATCCGCAGGCGGGGGTTTGCAATTTCGGTCCAAGAATTCGAGAATGATATCAACGCTGTCGCCGCCCCGATTTTGGATGCTGATGGTCGCCCAATGGCTGTGATTGCAATTGTCGGACCGTCATTTCGCCTGTCCATTGTACGAATGCTGGCTCTCGGACAGACACTTGTGGAGACTGCTTCAACCATCGCCCGTGAGGTGGGCCAGGCGACACTCCCAATCATCCTTCCCAAGGCAGCTGCCTTGAGGAGTGAAGTAATCCAAGGCTAAGAGGTTAGCTATCTATGGAAAATTTACCCTTTGTTATCGCAGCAGATGTAGAAGGAGATTACCGAATTCCACCCCGCGTTTCAAAGCTTTTGCTGGCGCCTAAATTCGGCGGGGTCGAAAATGTATCGATGGGGATGAACATTACCGAAGTTGGCAGCATGATCCCCGATCACGCCCACGATGAATCAGAAGAGGTACTTTTCCTTATTTCTGGTCACGCCAAAATTGTGATCGAAGGTGTGGGGGAATGGGAAATCGGCCCTGAGACTGCGTTTTATTCGCCGCGGGGGATTAAACATCGTGTAGAAAACATTGGCGATGAGCCGCTCAGAATTGTTTGGGTATACAGCCCGCCCTTACCAGCACATCGTAAATAGAAAATAATCCAAATCTAAAACTCGGAGAAAAATATTATGTTTGAAATCAACTCGTGAATACTTGAAAAAAATCGGGATGCCAACAGGGGATTTATTCGATATGCCTACCTCGGCTGGGCGTTTCCCTGATGGCGGCGCTTATCGAATCGAGGTGCCCACGGTGAACTCAGCCGAAGCGGTGGCAGCCCTCCTCGACACAGCGACGAAAAATGGCATCGTCATCAACCGGGTGACGGAGACCTATGGCATGTTCCGGCATACAGCCGCCGAAATCAAGGAATACTGCCGCTTGTGCAATCAATACGGAGCGGAGTTATTGCTTTCGGTTGGCCCACGCGCCACCTACGATACGGGAGCTACGGTGCTTTCGCCTCAGGGCGTGCGGATCAGCTACCGCCTGCGCGGCATGGAGCAAGTGCTGCGTGGGGTTGAGGATATCAAGCGCGGTTATGATCTTGGCTGCCGCGGCTTCCTCATCTACGATGAAGGCATGCTGTGGTTGGTTGGCCAGATGCGACGAGACGGCGCGCTGCCCAAGGATATCATCTTCAAGACCTCCGCCCACCTCGGGCACTGCAACCCTTGCTCCTTTAAACTACTCGAGAGCCTGGGCGCGGACAGCATCAACCCGGTGCGCGATTTGCAAATTCCGATGATCGCTGCGCTGCGGGCGGCGGTAACTGTCCCGATCGATGTGCATACTGACAATCCCCCGGGATCTGGCGGTTTCATTCGGGTCTACGAAGCGCCGGAGATCGTCCGCGTGGCTGCGCCAGTGCACTGCAAGACCGGGAACTCAGTCGTCAGCGGTCATGGCGAGCTTACCTCAGCCAGTGATGGAAAGAAAATGGCCGACCAGGCCGCGATTGTCGTCGAAATGGTCAGCAAATATTATCCCGAAGTGCATCAATCGCCGCTTCGATCGAGTGATTTATATCTCCCGGTAGCTTAAATTGTTTCAAGAGCAGCTAACGCTTATCGGTGAAATAGGAGGTCAAAATGAGTGAATGGCAACTTCCAGCAGATGGCGGTCATATGGAACGTCCGACAGGCGTTTATTACCAAACCATGAATATGACCGAAATCAATGCGCGGCTCAAGCAGAACGACTTGATCATTATTCCGGTTGGCAGCACGGAATGTCACGGAGCTGCCCAACCGCTTGGAGAGGACACTTTCCTGGTCACCCGGATGGCCGAGCAAGTTGCGCTCAAGATGGGCTGCACAGTCGCCGAGCCGGTATGGTATGGCTCACATCCCTATGCCCACCTGGGGATGCCTGGCACAGTTGTGATCCCTGAAGACGCGTTTCTGGCCAATCTGCGGGGGGTGATCGCCGGTTTCTGGAACACCGGCTTTCGCAAGCAGATCTTGCTCAATGGTCACGGGCAAGAAGAAGTGATCCCACTGGCGCTGCACCAATTCGCCAAAAAATATCAGGTGCCGTGCGTTCTTGTTTCCCTACACTGGCCGACTGTGATCCACGATTATCTTAAGGATAAGGCACACGGCGGCCCATTCGAGACCCCATTCCAACATGCTTGTGAGGTCGAGGCATCCTACTCCCTGGCACTGTTCCCTGAATTTATGCAGATGGAACTTGCAGTGGACACCAAGTCGGAGGGATTCCTTCCCCCAGGGCATGTGGATAAAGGCGGCGAAGTGTATCACGCACCAATAAAAGGGCACGAACATGTGGGTCTCGGCGGGATCGAGGTCTTGGTTTACCCCGAAGGGGTGATCGGCAGACCGACCCTGGCCAACGCTGAAAAAGCGAAGCCAGGTTTGGAAGCGTTGATGGACTATATGTGCCGTTTGATCAACGATATCATGACCCGCTTCCCTGCCGGACAGCTTCCGCCGGTGGACAAGGTAACTATGCGTGACGCGGATGAGATCGAAGCCCTGCTTAAGGGACCCTTGGATGGCGGCAAGCACCTCTACACGGTGGCTTATCCACCCTAAACTTGCCAGTTCGCAAAGGTCATCATGCGCATTTTTCGATGGGATTGGTCAGCGACTTGGACTTGGATTGACTGGTCGCTGGGGTGGTCATCTTGACCAACTTGATGGCTTAAAAACTTGAAAGATTGATGGAGAAGGACCATATGAAGCTGCTCCGTGTGAATATGAGTGAAGGACAGGTTATGTGGGAGCCGATTCCCCCAGCATACGACCAACTGGGGGGTCGTGCTCTGATTGCCAGACTGCTCCTCGAGGAGATACCACCAACCTGCGATGCTTTAGGCCCGCATAACAAATTGGTATTTTCTCCAGGTTTGCTTGGCGGCGGGGGCGTCTCTACCGCCGGACGCTTATCGGTTGGAAGTAAGAGTCCGCTCACTCAAGGCATCAAAGAAACCAATGCTGGCGGTACAGCCGGCGATACTCTGCCCAAATTTGGGATTAAAACCATCATCATCGAAGGCCAGGCGCATCCAGGCGAGCTGTTTCTGCTGCACATCACAGCAGGCTCCGTCGACCTTATCCCCGCCAACGATCTAAAAGGGCTTGGCACCTACACGACTTCCGACAAGCTGCAGGAGCGTTTTGGAGCTGACTGCACGGTTATTTCCATTGGTCAGGCAGGCGAGCACCTGCTGCATGGCGCGGGTATCGCTGTTACCGGCGAGCGCGATCAGCGCAGCAATCACGCCGCCCGTGGCGGACTCGGCGCAGTAATGGGCAGTAAAGGCCTGAAGGCGATCGTCATTGACAAACCGCTGGGCAGATCCATCCCACTCGCAGATGCCGAGCTCTTCAGGACAGCCTCGCGTGCTTTTGCCCAAAAGCTGATCAACGATCCGAAGTTAGGCACGCAGGGCTCACAACATTTGTATGGGACGGCTTCCATTGTCGGCGCAGTGAACGAGATTGGCTCTTTGCCCACCCGAAATTTCAGCAGCGGAAATTTTGAGAATGCAGGCGAGCTGCGCGGCGAGCGTTTACGCCAGCTCATCCTGGAACGCGAAGGCAAAGTCGGTACACGCTGTATGCCAGGCTGTGTGATTGCCTGCCGGAATTCGTATGTTGACGAGGCAGGGAAACCGATTGTCGGTACTCTGCAGTACGAGACAATCGCCTTGATGGGGTCCAATCTTGGCCTCGACAACTTGGACGATGTAGCCCGTCTGAATTACATGTGCAATGATTATGGCCTCGACACGATTGAGACGGGCGCGGCGTTGGCGATTGCGATTGAAGCCGGTATGGCAGAATACGGCGATACAGAAGCAATCCTGGCAATGCTACAACAAGTGGGCGATGGAACCGTTTTAGGTAAGGTCATCGGGAATGGGGCAGTGACCACCGGGCGGGTCTTCGGTATCAGGAGAGTTCCCACGGTTCTAGGACAGGCAATGCCCGGTTACGATCCACGCAGCCTGAAAGGGAATGGCGTCACTTATGCCACCTCGCCGCAAGGAGCAGATCACACTGCCGGCAATGCCTTCGGTGCTCGAAAAGAAGTCAATCCGCTCGGCATCGAGGGCCAACGCGAGTTATCCCTGAAATTGCAGATCATCGCCGCCATGCTCGACAGTACCGGTTTGTGCTTGTTTGCCCGCCCGCCGGTGATTGCCGATCCACAGCTTATGGTGGATATGATCAATGGCATTTATGGCTGGGGATGGAGCAAAGGTGATTTGGACCGTTTCAATCGAGATGTGCTGCGTACTGAGCTTGAGTTCAATCGCCGTGCGGGGATCACTGCCGCAGATCATCGCATTCCCGAGTATATGCGCGAGGAGCCTCTAGCGCCGCATAACGTTACATTTGATGTACCGGATGCTGAGCTCGATGCAGTCTTTGACACCCTATAGGCGAGACTTGAAAATCACCGTCGAACTATTCGGTCAGCTTTCGCCGCTACTGCCCAGGCAGCAAATCTTGGACTTGTCTCCCAACGCCACGGTCCAGGAATCTGCACTGTTGCTGGGTCTGAATATTGAAGAAATCGGGCTGATTACGATTAATGGCATCCAGAGTGAAGCAGTAAACACCCTACCCCCAGATTGTCGCCTGTGTTTCTTCCCGTATCTTTCTGGTGGATAGGTCGTTTTATGAGATTTGCTTGAGCTGGAAACCCATACGCTGATGTTTGACCGAGGAGAAACATGCGTGTATTAACCGTTGAACGGCTTAACAAAGCATTTGGGGGATTGAGGGCAATCAACAATTTGAATTTTTATGTCGATGAAGGAGAGATCGTCGGCATTATCGGGCCGAACGGCTCAGGGAAGACTACGGCATTAAATCTCATCACAGGATTTCTGAAACCGGACTCTGGCAAGATCAGCTTTCTTGGCGAGGATATCACCGGCCTCGCCCGCTACACGATTAACCAAAAGGGTATCGCCAGGACCTTTCAGCTCTGTAAACCATTTCTGGATTTTACAGCGTTACAGAATGTTTTAGTGGGGAGAGTATATGGAAAAGATCCGTGCCCAAGCATAAAAGCTGCTGAGCAGGAATCAAAAGAAATACTTGAAAAGGTTGGCCTGCTCAATAAAGCACGAAATAATGGTCAAAGATCTGACAGTTATGGAAAGAAAAAGGTTGGAGTTGGGCAGAGCCCTGGCCACAAAACCAGCCCTGCTCTTATTGGATGAGCTTATGGCCGGCTTAAATCTTGCGGAAGCAGATGACGTCTGCCATTTAATAACCCAGATCCGGGATTCCAAGATAACAATCATCATGGTTGAGCACATCGTAAAAGCGGTAACCTCTATTTCGAACCGCATTATCGTCTTGAATATGGGCGAAATGATTGTAGAAGGCCCTCCCGAAGAGATCGTTCACAATCCTAAAGTAATCGAAGTGTACCTGGGAAAATCCCATGCTTAGCATCGATAAAATCGAAGTTTACTATAAAGAACTTCAAGCAATATGGGGGCTATCATTGGAGGTTAATGAAGGGGAAATCGTTGCTCTCGTCGGACCGAATGGCGCGGGCAAAACAACCACACTTAATACAATCAGTGGGTTGTTAAAACCAGCTTCGGGAGAAATTCGCTTTCTCGGCACATCCTTGCGCAAAGAGCCGCCTAATAAAATTGTCGAATTGGGGATATCCCAGGTGCCTGAGGGTGGAAAAGTTTTCACGGGGATGAGCGTCCTAGAAAATTTAGAGCTCGGCGCATTCGTTCCCAAGGCAAGGAAGGTAAAAGAACAAAGCATAACACAGGTTTACGAAATCTTTCCTCGCCTGGCAGAGCGCCAAAACCAGCTTGCAGGCACGTTGAGCGGAGGCGAGCGGCAAATGCTGGCGATTGGCAGAGCGTTGATGTCTCGGCCAAAACTTCTTATGCTGGATGAACCGTCGTTTGGACTTGCCCCAATCCTCGTGGAGCTTATGTTCGATATGATTAAGAAGATCAACCAGATGGGATTATCGATCTTGTTGGTGGAACAAAATATCCAGGCGGCTCTCGACTTGGCTCACAGAGCCTATTTGCTCGAAAACGGACGGATCGTCGGACAAGGCAACGTCAATGATCTCTTGTCCTTCGAGTCGGTGCGCAGCTCCTATCTAGGATAGCAGGAAAGGAACACAAGATATCAATGGATACTGCCCTTGCTCAAACCCTGGTCTTTGGAATACTGGTAGGCGCCTTGTATGGATTGGTTGCATTAGGGCTCTCGTTGGTTTTTGGGGTAACAAAGCTGCTCAATGTCGCCCATGGCGAGCTGCTGATGATCGGCGGATTTGTAAGCTTCTGGGTATTTTCCTTGTTCGGGGTGAATCCCTTCTTGACCATCCCAATCAGCATGGTTACACTTTTCTTGCTCGGGGCGTTCCTCTACAAACTTATCTTCGCACGCACGGTGAAATTGCCCGATGAAACAAAGATAAAAAATACGCTCCTGGTTGCATTTGGATTGTCGATCATCCTGCAGAACCTTGCTCTCCGCTTTTGGACCGCGGACGAGCGTGGAATTTCAACAGCCTTGCTTCGCTCCTCCTTCACGGTCCTCGGGGTTCGCTTTCCGATTGTCCGCCTGGCCAATTTAGTGATCGCTGTCTTCTTCCTGGTTGCTCTTCAATTATATTTACGAAGGACCTATATGGGGAAGGCCATCAGGGCGACAGTACAAAATTGGGAAGCGGCCTATTTAATGGGGATTGATATACACAAAGTTTACCTGTTAGCTTTTGCGATCGGCGCGGCGCTGGCTGGGGTCGCAGGAACTTTGGTCACGCTAAACTTTTCAATCCAGCCGAATATGGGGCTGAATTGGACGCTTAAGGCCCTGATGGTAATGGTTTTGGGGGGATTGGGGAGCATACCGGGGACTTTCCTTGGTGGAATAGTGTTAGGTGTAACCGAATCAGCTACTTCCTTTTTCATCAGCAGTAATTATCGGGAGATCGCGGGTCTTGTTCTTTTTCTCCTGGTTTTGATATTTAGGCCTCAAGGTTTGCTGGGGACGAAAGAAACATAGCCGATGAATAATATTCGATGGCAGCCTACGCATTTTAACGAAGATACCAAGGATTGCTGGAGCGAAAGAAGCGGAGCCGATGAATAAGAATCGAATGATATCTATGTTTCTCGTGATCATTGCCATTATCGCTGCGGCACTGCTCCCATTAATGGTCAAGAAAGACAGCGTCATCAATTTGGTGATTTTACTGCTGCTGTACATGACCCTTGCCTCAAGCTGGAATATCCTGGGTGGTTATACTGGACAAACCAATCTTGGACATGCTGCTTTCTTTGGAATCGGGTCTTTACTTACCCGCTTATTGTGGATAAACGGTCTCCCTATTATCCCAGCCTTATTAATCGGAGGTTTTGGGGCAGTCGCCCTGGCTCTCCTGATCGGTATTCCCGCCTTTAAACTAAGGGGTGTCTATTTTGCCATTGGCACCCTGGCCTTGGCGCAGATCCTCAACCTGACGGTAAGCAATGTATTCCCGGAGATGTCTTACAACCCAGATCTGGCTAACTATCAGTTGCTGCCTCGATATTATTTATTTCTGGTTCTTGCGATCCTGACAATTGGAACGGCCTATTTCCTGGTAAATTCCAAATGGGGTTTAGGGATGATGGCAGTTCGAGAAGGAGAGGATGCCGCCGAATCGCTCGGGATTAGCGCTTTGAAACACAAACTGCTTGCCCTGTCGGCTAGCGCATTTTTTGCAGGTTTGGTTGGAGGCGCCTTCGCCTACTATCATGTCAGCTATTACCTCAATATGCCATTCAGTCCTGAATGGACTTTTGATCCATTGATGATGGCATACCTGGGAGGAACTGGCACGATTATCGGTCCGATTATTGGGTCGGTATTCTTTGTGGGTCTCAAGCAGTTCCTGGTATGGAATGTAGGGGAATATCATCTGATCATTTTCGGAACCCTATTCATCCTCATTGTGCTATTCCTACCTGGCGGTCTGGTCGAAGCGTGGAAGAAATCGAAACAATTTTTACGCTCAGGTTCTGGCCCGAAAAAAAATAGGGCAACGTTCAATGCCTGAGAGCGAATATCCGGATTTTATGATCCTTGCCATAGGAAGGAGGCATCTATTGACTGAACAGCCCAAGTAAATTTCGTCCCTCGATACGTTCTTTCAGTAATCAGAAGAAAAGATAATACGAAGGAGGATGAACTGTGAAAACAAAAATGTCTCTCGTAGCACTAGTGCTCTTGATCGCTTTGGTCCTGGCTAGCTGCGCTCCAGCAGCAACGCCAGCCCCCACTCAGGCGCCCGAGCCCACTGCACCACCCAAGGTGAGCGTTCCTACCGAGCCTGTCGCAGCGGTTGAACCAACGAAAGCAGTTGAAGCGGCGCCGGAAGCCACACCCACCAAGGAATATCCGCCGGCGCCGGAATTTATCGAGCTAGGGGCATCAATTCCCTTGACTGGGAAATTTGGCTCCTTAGGCAGCCAGGTAAAAGTTGGCTATGACTATGCCATCGATGCGATCAACGCCAATGGCGGTGTTTATGTCGAAGAGTACGGCAAGAAAATCCCGCTGCGGCTAACTTCCTACGACGATGAATCGGATCCCACAAAAGCTGTTAGCAATTTGGAAAATGTCTTTTCAGAAAAGGATGTAGTGGCTTATCTCGGCGGGGCAGCCAGTGGCATGCATGCTGCCACCACGGCAATTGCGGAGAAGAACAAGGTCCCGTACTGCGGCGTATCGTTTGCCTGGTGGAATATCCACCAACGCGGCTACAAGTACTTGTTCTCGCCCTTCCCCAAATCGCCCGACCAGGCCAGGGACGTTTTCATGGCCTTGAATGAATTGGTGCCCGCTGATCAAAAGCCGACCAAAATTGCCATTTTCCAGGAAAAAACCGACTGGGGCAATGAACTTGGTGGGCTTTTCAAAGCGGATGCCAAGCCCGCCGGGTACGAGGTGGTGTATTATGGTGAGTATGCTCCGGCGACAACCGATTTCTCGACCCTAATCCTGGATGCAAAGGCTGCAGAAGCAGACATGCTCCTTGGTATGCCCAGCACCCCAGATGGTATGGCGATCGTCAAGCAGATGAGTGAACTGGGCTGGACTCCAAAGTTCACCATGCTGGTCAGAGCTCCGGATGCAGCCACATGGGGAGAATCCCTGGGCGCCGCAGGGGATTATATCGCCATGTTTGCTGGTTGGCATTCAGGTGAGAATTTCCCTGGGATTGCTGAAATCAATGCCAAACACGAGGCTGAATTCGGACGGCCAGCAGACATCCTTGTTGGACCAGCTTATGCCTGTGTTCAAACGTTCGCTGACTCCATCGAAAGGGCTGGCACACTGGATCGCGATGCCATCCGCGATGCAATGGCTGCGACGAATATGGACACCGTTATCGGTCCGGTGTCGTATAATGCAGATGGCACTGGCAACGTTCTGAACCCGCTTGTCCAGTGGCAGAACGGGAAGATGGAGTTGGTGTGGCCGGTTGATCAGAAGACTGCCGACCTTCAATATCCTGCACCACCGTTTGACCAGAGGTAAGCAAAGCATTAAGATGTATTGAGTAGAGAGGAGGGCTCAACCCGGTGGGTTTCGCCCTCCTCTCTACCTCGAACAGGTGAATGAACGAATGGCTGCAAGGATGGTGGAATTTTTCATGTTGGCAGACAAGACTTTCAGAGAAACCGCAAAGCAAGGGAGACTGTTGCGATAGCAGCAGTGTAACCCAGTGGAAAACAAGAAATTGTTGGTGATTGGAGCACATTCAGCCGATTTCGTTTGGCGGGCGGCAGGAACTATTGCCGTGACTACATCCCAAGGCGGCAGCGCATTCATCCTGGCCTTGACTTATGGCGAGCGAGGCGAATCCGGCGAGCTGTGGAAAGAATCCGGACAGACGGTTGAAAAAGTCAAACGCATCCGCCACGATGAGGCGGAAGCTGCCGCGGCGGCTGTGGGGGCAAGCTTCAAATGCCTCGACCTTGGCGATTATCCCTTAAATCTAACCAATGAAGCAATGGATCAATTGGTAGAGCAGATCCGTGAAATAGGGCCGGACATTATCCTGACCCATACCCCGGTTGATCCTTTTAATCCTGACCACCCTGCTGCATACCAGGCGGTTCAACGCGGGCGTTTGCTCGCCTCCGGAGCTGGCGTTGCAAGCGCATTTCAGCGAATTGAATCCACCCGATTTATACCTGTTTGAGCCGCACCAACCGGAATTATGTGAATTTGTGCCCAATACATTCATCGATATTACCCCAGTTTGGGATAAAAAAGTAAAGGCAATGGAGGCTATGCAAGCCCAAAGCTATCTGCAAAGCTATTATACAGAATTGGCCTCACGCCGAGCCAATCACGCCCGGCGGATATCTGGGCTGAGCGAGATTAAGTATGCAGAAGCTTTGCAGCGCACCCTCCCCTGGGTGGTGAAAAGTCTATGAAACCTGAAGAATTAATGCGCCTCAGCGAGTTAGGCGTGGCGACGCTGTATGAAGCCTCCGGCCAAGAAGGCTTGATCGATATACCACTCATCCAGCTCATTGCAAAAAGCCGCGCCGCAGGTCCAGCCCGTATCGTGCAGTGCGGCCAGGATAACAACCTTATGGTACACGCGGTGATCGAACAAATCCAGCCAGGCGAAGTCTTGGTGCTCAGCATGCCTGATCCAAGGCCGATCGCCTTGATCGGCGAGCTTCTCGCCACCCAGGTAAAAGTCCGCCGTGCCGCGGCGATCCTGGTTGATGCCGCTGTGCGAGATGTGGACGAATTGGTAAACCTTGGATTGCCAATCTGGGCGCGCTACATTCGCGTTAAAGCAGCGGGAAAAGCAAAGACCGGCATGCTTAATGTCCCTGTCACGGTGGGCGGCGCTCGGATTTCCCCCGGCGATATTGTCGTGTTGGATAGCGATGGGGCGGTATGCATTCAGTGCGAAAGAGCCGAGGCCGTGTTGCAGGCTGCAGAAGCCAGGTTTGCGCGTGAAACGAGCCTGCGCAATAAGCTCCTCGCAGGCGAACTCACGATTGATTTGCATGGTTTACGAAAAATCCTGGAATAGCAACGAGAGTAGGCAGTATGCAACCAGATGAACCCATTTTCGACATCGCCCATCTCGCCCACATTGAACTTCTCACCCCTAAGCTAGACGAAAGTGCACAATTTTTCGTCGAAGTCATGGGGATGACCGCAAGTGACCAAAGCGCCGACTCGGTGTATCTGCGCGGCTGGGATGATTACGAACATCATACGTTGAAGCTAAGCGCTGCAGAAAAACCTGGGCTGGGTCACTTTGCCTGGCGTGCTAGCAGCCCACAGGCGCTTCAACGGCGCGTGTCTGCGCTGGAGAAATCGGAATTGGGTGAGGGTTGGATCGACGGCGATATCGGGCATGGACCCGCGTACCGCTTTTGCGATCCTGATGGGCATAAGACCGAAATTTATTATGAGACTACCTGGTATAACCCACCGGAGGAACTTCGCCCAGCGCTAAAGAACCAGGCTTCCAGGTTCCCCGGCCGCGGCATCAATCTGCGCCGTATCGACCATGTCAATTTACTTGCAAAGGATGTGCGCCTCAACCGGTTATTTTTTCAGGAATATTTAGGCTTGCGCCTGACCGAACAGATCATCTTCGCTGACGGATCGGAGAAAGCCATCTGGCTAACGCCAAACAATAAAACTTACGAGCTGGCGATCTCTGAGGACTGGTCTGGGGCAAATGGACGCTTACACCATATCACTTATGCTGTGGACAGTCGCGAAGAAGTGTTACGCGCCGCGGATATCTGTTTAGAGTATGGCGTGTTTATGGAGACCGGACCGCATAAGCATGCCATTCAACAAACTTTTTTCCTGTATGTTTATGAGCCTGGCGGGAATCGTTTTGAAATTGCCTGTCCTGGTGCCCGTTTAATCCTCGCTCCGGATTGGAAACCGATCACCTGGAGTGAGGAAGAACGCAAAAAGGGACAGGCCTGGGGCTTGCCGACAATACCGTCTTTTCATACTCACGGCACCCCGCCTACCGAATGAGCGTTATCTGAAATAATAGCGGAAGTCGTCTTGTGTTGAGGTGCATGGCTTGCGCCCGTTGCCATCCATTTTTATAAGTGACCTGCTTATGTTTTCGTCGCCACGGATTGGAGTCCCCAATGCCCCATCTGACCCTGGAATATTCGGACAATCTTAGCTTTGAAGTTCAACCCCTCCTGGCACGCCTGCACGCTGAGCTGGTAGATACCGGAGCGATCAACTTAAAGGGAATTAAAAGCCGGGCTGTCCGCCATACCGAATACCGCATTGCCGATGGTAATGCTGAATACGCATTCGTACATGTTAGCCTGCTGATTCGGGAGGGCCGGCCGCTTGAAACACAAAATCAAGCCGCTCAACGGGTAATGACGGTGCTGAAAGAGACTTTCAAAGACCGAATTGATAACGGCTTCATTTCTTTGTCGGTGGACATCAAAGAGATGCGCCAAGGCGCATCTCTGACTTTCCATAATATCCCCGGATAATAAATTTCCGGCAAAAAATTCGCCGTCGAAGACTGATAGCTGACTGCTATAAGCAAACGGCTAATACCTGCCTTTAATCCATATGCTTGATAATCGCATCGCCAAACTCTGAGCATTTCAGCAGGGTAGCGCCTTCCATCAGGCGCTCGAAGTCATAGGTAACTGTCTTCGCCCCAATTGCGCCTTCCATTCCCTTAACAATTAAGTCGGCTACCTCAATCCAGCCCATGTATCGGAACATCATCTCCCCGGAAAGGATGACCGATCCGGGGTTGACTTTATCCAGATCCGTGTATTTTGGCGCTGTACCATGGGTCGCCTCGAAGATCGCGTGTCCGGTGACGTAGTTTATATTGGCGCCTGGGGCAATCCCGATCCCGCCAACCAGAGCGGCAATCTCATCCGAGATATAATCACCGTTCAGATTCATGGTGGCGACGACATCGAAATCAGCCGGGCGGCGGATCACAGAATTTATGGCCTCATCAGCGAGAGTATCTTTGATCAGCAGCTTATGCTTCCATTGGCCATTTCCATGCGTATCCCACAATTTAAGCGCTTCCTCGACTTCGTCCTTGGCCTCATTCTGCTGCTCTTCCGACATCAAGGCAAAGCGATCATTCAACATTTTGGCGTTGTCTTCTACCGATAATTGCGGATCAGCTTCTACGTTTCCCAGAATCCAGGTTTCGCGCTCGGTAACAACCTGGCTGCGAAACTCATTCTTGGCCAGGGCATAACCCCAAACCAAAAATGCGCCTTCGGTGTGCGGCATCACGTTGCCCTTGTGGACGAAAGTCAGGCTCTTGTGCTTATTGTCCAGCGACCATTGGATCGCGGCGCGAACCAGACGATCCGTGCCTTCGAGAGAAATTGGCTTAATGCTCAGCCCAGAAGTTTCCGGAAAGCGCATAGTCTCATATTCAGCCTGGAAGCCTTGCTTGAAGAGTTCCATGAACCGCTTGTGATCTTCCGAGCCGTACTGAAATTCGATGCCGGTGTAGATATCTTCAGTATTTTCACGAAAGATGACCACATCGACATCCTGCGGACGAAGCATTGGGGAGGGAACACCTTTGTAATAGCGCACCGGGCGCAGACAAACATATAAGTCCAGCAATTGGCGTAAGGCGACATTTAATGAACGAATTCCGCCGCCAATCGGAGTGGTGAGAGGGCCTTTAATGCCTACCAAAAATTCCTTGAACACTGCGCTGGTCTCATCAGGCAGCCAGCTCTGGAACATATTATAGGCTTTCTCACCGGCATATACTTCCATCCAGTGTATTTGACGTTTACCGCCATATGCTTTCTCAACAGCGGCATCGAACACTCTCACGGAAGCCCGCCAGATGTCTCGTCCGGTACCATCACCTTCGACAAATGGAATGATTGGATTATCGGGAACATTTAATTTCCCATTTTTAATTGTAATTTTTGACCCATTTGCGGGGACGATAACATTTTTATACGCCATTCTGGTTCTCCATCAGAAATTTGGAATATTAATACTTACCTGCCATGTTAATTTCCTGGCTTATCTCCCTGGCAGCAGTGACTACACCTGGACCGATTTCCATCAACAGCTCATGCGTCAGGCGATAGGCAGGGCCAACGACGGCAAGCGAGGCAATCGGCTGCTGATCCATATCAAAGATCGGGGCGGCTACCGCGTTAATCTCCCCTTCTAGCTCCTGCTCAGAGATCGCAAAGCCTTGTTCCCTGATTTGTTGAAGGTCCGTAAAAAATGCATCGGGCGTGGCATGTGTAAAGGGTGTAAATTTTGGCATGCCTCGATCAATTATCCGCTGTACCATTTTATCGGGAAGAAACGCCAGGATCGCTTTCCCCGAGGCAGTGGCAAATGCCGGAAGTCGCTGACCGATCGAAGCCGCCAGTTTAACCCGCTGCTGGCTTTCGATGGTCGCCACAAAAACGACGTCGGTATCATCCAGAATTGCCAAATGAATATTTTCTTGAGATTGTGCTTCTAAGCGCTGCATGAACGGGGCAGCAAACTGGCGCAGATCGTTTTGTTCCAGGGTAAGGTAAGCCATTTGGAGCAGACGTATGCCAAGTCGGTACGTCCCCGTCTCAGGGTTTCGCTGAACAAAACGCTTGCTCTCTAAGGTAGCGAGCAGGCGATGGATCGTGCTTTTGTGGATCCCGATCTGCTCAGCAATTTGGGTCATCGACAATTCAGGGGTTTGTCGATTAAAACACATCAGGATTTCCAAAGCCCTATCCACGGCGCGCACTGATTCGCTCACGATTTAATTACCTCATACTAGAGAAATTTAATTGCGTAACCCGCATAATGATAGAATGTAAAATAGCACAGAAGACTGAAGCTGTCAAGCAAACGAAAGGCC